>DVNW01000013.1 GCA_018714105.1 Candidatus Faecicola pullistercoris
TGGCGGGTTTGAGGGAACATATCGAAGGGCGTTACCCTGTCGATATTATAAACCTCGCAAAGCGTTTTCAGGTCCCTCGCCAGCGTGGCGGGATTGCAGGATATGTAAAACACCTTGTCGGCCCCTGACTGAACGACGGCCTGCAAAACGGAGTCGTCGCAGCCTTTTCTGGGCGGGTCCAGCACGACCGCTATGCCGCTTTCCGAAGGCAAATCCGCCCGTTCGATTTCAATGGCAAGCGCGCGGTATTTCTCCTGCTTTTCGGGAGGATAATACAAATCGGTAATTTTAACGGCCATGTCCGCCGAAATCTGCTCGCCCGTTGTTTTCTCCGTCCCGAGAGACTCAAACAGCTGTCTGAAACCTGCAAACTCGGTTTTACCTTTCACCCGTACGGTGAGCGCATTGCCGTCGTCGTCCTCGAAAAGAATATAATCTCCCGATTTGACTTTTGCTCGTTTTTCGTCAGCTAAGCGCAATTCATATGTTTTAGCGCCGCTTTTTATCTTATTAAACGGTGCTTTTTGTAAATTCATCTTATGAACCGCGGGTTTTTCGGAAATGAGACCGGCAACCAGACGAGGCAGGACTTCGGCGCAGTCTCCGCACAGATTAGTTACGTTTTTCAGGCCCTTTTCCCTTATTGCGGCGTCGGCGGCGGCTACTGCTTCCGGCACTATTTCTATACCGTACGCTTTTCCCGCTTTTTCAGCCAATTCGGCCGTTAAAACGCCCGTTCCCGAAAAAGCGTCTATCACCGTATCCTCTCCGTCGAACGCATCTGAAAGCGCCTTGTAAATCTTACCCGTGACGTTGTCGTTTACCTGCATGAAGGCCAGAGGCGAAATTCTGCTTTCCGTGCCTTTTACGAAGCGCACGTTATCCATAACGACGTTGGTGTTTCGCGTGTTTGACGAAAAATAAACCCCCACTTTCCCGAACTTTTCCGAAAGGGCGTCGTAAAGTTCGTCCAGATGTCTTCCCTTTTTTGCGTTAGCCACTATTACAACGGATATGCCGTCGGGCGTCTTTCTCGCGACCAGATGTCTGAGCTCGCCTGTTCGGTCTGTTTCGTCGTATGCGGTAAACGAAAACTTTCTCGCCCAGTTTTTAACCGTGCGTATAAGTTCCGCGGCCCATTCGCCATGAAGCGGACAGCCGTCGAGCGGCACCACGCTGTGGCTCTCCTTTTTGTAAAAGCCCAAAACCACCCCGTCCTTTCCCGTGCCGAAAGGCAGTTGCAGTTTATTGCGATATTCCAACCGTAAATCCGAAGGCACTACGGGCGAAACGCCGGCTTTTACTCCCGCTTTTTTCAGGCAGTTAACGACAATTTCCCGTTTAAGAGCCAGCTGACTGTCGTAACTCATGTGTTGCAGATCGCAACCGCCGCATTTTTTGAACAAAGGGCATACCGGCCGCACTCTGTCCTCGGACATACGGATAATCTTTTTCGCCTTTGCAAAGGCAAAGTTCTTTTTTACGTGAGTAATTTCCGCTTCCGCCCTTTCTCCCTTTAAAAGGTAATCGGCAAACAGGGTAAAGCCGTCGAGTTTTGCTATACCCTCGCCGTTCATGCCCTGGTCTACGATATCTAAGGTAACAACGTCGCCTTTTTTCATAAAAATTCCGTCCGTCGGTTGAATATGAGATAATTATAATTGACAATACGGGCTTCGTCAAGCGCACGGCGCGCCCAAAACCGCAGGAAGGCAAGCCAATTCCGTTAAATGTTTTGACTTTTGCCCGTCGGGTAATTTATACTGTTTATATACGTTTGACATAGGAGGTTGTTTTATGCCTGTAACGGTAACTCTGTTCAAAATAATAGACAAGGTATTTTACAAGCCGTTCAACTCGCACGTACGCTATCCCGAAGTAAAACTCGCGGCGGAGGACGTGATTTACGACCAGAACGCGCCCGAAGCGTGCAAGCTGGACATATACAAAAAAGACGGTATTCAGGGCAAACTGCCCGTATTTTTCAACATACACGGAGGCGGGTTCACGGCGGGCGACAAGAAATACCGCGTAAGCTATTCCGAAATCATAGGCAACCGCGGCTGGGCCGTAGTACAGATAAACCACGGTTTATGCCCCGAATACGTATTCCCCTCTTTCGTGCAGCAGGCCGTAAAGGCGCTTAATTTCATAATCGACCGTGCGGACGAATACGGGCTGGATTCGGACAAAATCGTCGTCAGCGGCGATTCTGCCGGGGCGTATATGGCTTCCATGCTGCTGGCCATATGCTACGACGACAACCTGCGCGAAACGCTTGGCTGCGAAAAAATCAAAAAGGACATATTCGGCGGCGCGCTGTTCTGCGGGCCTTACGACGCCGGCGCGGCGCTCAGCGCGAAAATGCCTTTCAATTTCGGCTTCAGACTCGGACGGGACATAACGGGAGTAAATCCCTTCAATCTCAAAACCTTCAAGGATTACAAGTACTACAACGAGCTGTCCACGATAAACGCGGCAAACGCGAAATGGCCGGCCATGTTCGTAGCCCACACTCACAACGACATTTTCTGCAACGGACAAGGCGACCTCATGGTCAAAAAGCTGAGGGACTTCGGCGTACCCGTACGCGAGGTAATAGCTGACAAGGATATGCACGTATGGCATCTTGCGGCGCACAAGCCGCGCGCCAAAGCGTGTAACGAAGAGGCTTTCCGCTATCTTGACGACATGCTGGCGGGCAAAGTTACTGCGGATAGTCAGAGTACGCTGATTATCCCCAAACGCAAAGAGCCTTACTTCAAAAAACTCGGCTGATTCGGTTACCCGGAACGAAAAAACCCGCCTGACGGCGGGTTTTTGATTTAAAACAGAGTTCTTTTTTCTTGCCTTATTTTTTTGCAAGCACCTTTTTGAGCTTTGCAAATCTCGGAAGTCCGTCCTCGAGAGGAGCTTTCGCGTCGCCCTGAATGAGCGGCAGCGCGTATTTTACGAACTCGTCGGAAAGTCCCGTGCCGTTATTTACAATCCATTCGGTGGGAACGGTTTTTTCGGTATTCGCGGCAAGCTCAAGAGGCATGAGTTTATACTTGCATTCATAGCTGCCCGAGCTCATGTCTCTTTGGAAAACAACCATTTTGTCGGTCTCGCCGTTTACGGCCGCTTTTACGGCTTCCGCGCCCGCGTTGAAGGCTTCCTCGACGTCAACTTTGGAGGCAAGATGAGCGCCGCAACGCTGCATCAGGCTCAGCTCGATGGCTCTTACTTTAATGCCCGTTTTTTCCTTGACGATGTTGCCGAGCATGGCCCCTACTCCGCCCAGCTGAGCATGGCCGAACAGGTCGGTGCTGGAAGCGGTGAATTCGCCTACGTATCTGCCGTCGGCAAGTTTGATACCCTCGGAAACTACGGCTATGCACTTATTGTTGTTCTTTTTGCAAACTTCTTTAACGTCCTCGACGAACTTATCGATATCGAAAGCCGTTTCGGGCAGGTAAATGAGGTCTGCGCCCAGGCCTTTATATCCGGCGAGAGCGGCCGAAGCCGTAAGCCAGCCGGCGTTTCTTCCCATGACTTCGATAATGCAGACCATACCGGTATCGTAAACCTTTGCGTCAAGGTTGATTTCCATAAGCGTAGTGGCTATATATTTTGCCGCAGAAGCGAATCCGGGGCAATGATCGGTGCCGTAAAGGTCGTTGTCTATGGTTTTGGGCACGCCTATGACGTTGCATTCCCACCCGCTGCCGTTGATGAATTTGCTTATTTTGTTGCAGGTATCCATGCTGTCGTTGCCGCCGTTGTAGAAGAAGTAGCGGATATTGTATTTTTTAAACACTTCCAGCAGGCGTTTGTAATCGCTGTCGTCCTTTTCCACGGGTTTGAGTTTGTACCTTACCGAACCGAGAGCGGACGAAGGGGTGTATTTAAGCAGTTCTATTTCCTTCGGGTCCTCTTTCGATATATCGTAGAAGACCTCGTCGAGCACGCCCTTGATACCGTGAGCTGCGCCGTAAACCTCGGTAATAAGCTCCTGACCGAGGGCCTCGGTGAAAACGCCGGCCGCGCTGGAATTGATAACTGATGTAGGACCGCCCGACTGAGCGAACATACAAGCGCCTTTTAAACCTTTCATATTGTACCTCCGAAAATTTATAAACTTAAAGTCAAAGCTATATCGTAAAGTTCCTTATCGAATTTTCTCGGCCTTGCGAGAGCTTCGGTAATGTCCTCGTCGATAATCTGATTGTTTCTGATGCCCACTACTCTGCCCGACACGTCGTTTTTAAGTAAATCCACCGCTCTTACGGCCATACGCGCGGCCAGAATACGGTCGAACATATCAGGCGAACCTCCCCGCTGAATGTGTCCGAGCGTGGTAGTTTTGACCGTTCTTCCCGTGAGTTCTTTTATGACCGAGCAGATTTCGTCCTTGTCTCCCGCGCCTTCGGCCAGAATAATCATATTCGAAGTCTTACCTCTTTTCTGGCTCTGATTAATCGAGCGGGCGATGGCTTTAAGGTCGTATTTGACCTCGGGCACGATAACGTATTCCGCGCCGCCGGCTATTCCCGCATAAAGGGCTATGTCGCCGCAATGGCGGCCCATAACCTCGAGAAGGCTTACCCGGTCGTGCGAACTCATGGTATCGCGCAGGCTGTTGATGGCCCATAGACACGTATTGACCGCGGTATCGAAACCCACCGTAAAGTCGGTATAGGCCAGGTCGTTGTCGATGGTACCCGGTATGCCCACGACGCTGATTCCGCAGTTGTCCGCCAGGTCTTTTGCCCCGCGGAAAGTACCGTCGCCGCCTATGCAGATAAGTCCTTCTATGCCGAAAGCATGAAGGGTATCGGCGGCCATCCGCTGCCCTTCGATATTTTTGAATTCAGGGCAGCGCGCGGTTTTCAGGAATGTGCCGCCCCTGTGAATTATATCCGATACCGAACGGCTGCCCATGCGGTTGATTCTGCCGTCGATAAGGCCCTGATATCCGCGCTCGACGCCGTAAACGTCCATACCGTTGTTCAGAGCGTATCTGGTAGCCGCCCTGATACAGGCATTCATGCCGGGCGCGTCGCCGCCGCTGGTTAAAATAGCAATCTTTTTCATATAAACCTCTTCTGAGTATTATGCGCCTGCGCACATAGTAAATAGTTTAAATCATATTTAAATTAAAATCAAGCGTTTTAATCGGTATAAACCACCTTTACGAAAGCCTCGCCGACAATATCCGCCAAATCCATCACGAGGTCGTCGCTGACGCTGACCTTCTCGGAAAATTCGAGCAGTTTGCCGCCCGTCTGAACGCGAACGGGCATCTGTCCCTTATGCAGTTTCAGCACGCTCTGAATAGCGGCAATATCGTTCTGTTTATCCGTTTTCAGATAAACCACGGCGGATTTTTCGGTTTTTACCCCGTCCTGTTTTTTTGTCTCGCACTTTTCGAGTTCCTGAACCGAACTGACCATAATGGTAGCTTCGTTGTCGCTGATTCTGAGTCTTCCCGAAACCGCCACGAAGGAATTTTCTTTAAGCAGGGACTTGTACTTTTCCAAAGCGTCCGCAAATACCAGAATGGATACCGACCCGTATAAATCCTCCAACACGCCGCTTCCCACGTACTTACCGTTTTTCTTTGAGAGTTTTTTCTCGAAAGAGCTCAGCACGCCTCCCATTACGACCCTGCTGTCATTCAGGCCGACGTCATAAATCGGCCTTTCCTCGTCTATATCGCTTTCTTCGGCATCTTCGCCCGAATACAGTTTTGAAGTGTTGAAACTGTACCTTTTAAGTGTTTCTTTGTAACTGTTAAGCGGATGGCCCGTAGCGTACATACCCAGCACCTGCTTTTCGAAAATGAGCTTGTCAACATCGTCGTATTCGCGGTAATCGGGGTATTTGAACGACGACAGCGCGGCCGGCTCGCTTTCGGCAAAGTCGTCGAACAGCGAAATCTGGCCTGTAGCCGAGTTCTTTTTATCGTGGCTGACTATGTCCATAAGCTGTTCGTACGAAGCGATAAGGCTGCTCCTCGTACGGCCGAAACAGTCGAAAGCGCCGCCTTTAATCATGTTTTCCACCATGCGTTTGTTGAGGTTGATTTCGTCGTTGCGGCGCAGCAGATTTTCAAGGTCCGTATAAGGGCCGTTCTTCTCGCGCTCGGAGATAATGGCGTTAACTACCTGCTCGCCCACGTTTTTTATTGCCATAAGCCCGAACCTGACGCACTTGCCTTCCGTTTTGAATTTGAGGCTGCTTTTGTTGATATCGGGCGGCAGAACCTTAATGTTGACCGAGTTGAGATAATTTACGTATTTGCTTATTTCCTTCGCGTCCGTTATGCGGTTGTTAAGCACGGCCGTCATGAACTGCGCGGGATAATACCGTTTGAGATACGCGGTCTGATAGGTAACCACGCTGTACGCCGCGGCATGCGACTTGTTAAAGGCATAGGACGCAAAATCCAGAATTTTGTCGAACAGTTTACTTGCGACGTCTTCGGGAATACCCCTTTTGACGGCGCCGTCCACGGGCTTGCCGTCCTTGTCCGCTGTCAGTTTTCCGTGGATAAAAATCTCCTTGTTTTTAACCATAACGTCATGCTTTTTCTTACCCATCGCGCGGCGCAGAAGGTCGGCTCCACCCAAGGAGTATCCGGCAAGTTCGCGCGCTATCTGCATGACCTGTTCCTGATAAACTATGCAGCCGTAGGTAACGCCCAGAATACTTTTGAGTTTGTCGTGGTCGTAAACTACTTTGTCAGGGTTGTTTTTGCCGCTTATGTATTTGTCGATAAACTGCATGGGGCCGGGCCTGTAAAGCGACACTCCCGCGATGACTTCTTCAAGTTTCGTAGGTTTCAGCCTTGACATAAAGCTGCACATGCCTCCGCTTTCAAGCTGGAATATGGCCACGGTATCTCCGCTGCTGATTTCCTTATATACCTCGGGGTCGTCCACGCCCAGCTTGTCGAAATCGATATCCTTGCCGTAATCCTCTTTAACGTATCTGAGGGCAAGGTCGATATCGGTAAGAGTCCTGAGTCCCAGAAAGTCCATTTTCACCAGGCCCATATGCTCGACCTGATCCTTATCGAACTGGGTGGTAACCGACTCGTCCTTTTTCTGCATAGGCAGATAGCTTACGACGGGTTTCGGGCAAATAAGAACGCCCGCGGCGTGCATCGAGGTCTGCCTGGGCAAACCTTCAAGTTTGATTGCCATGTCTATGACGCTTTTGGCCATGGCGTCCGTTTCGTAAAAGGATATGAAATCGGGCGAGGCTCCGACTGCTTTGCCGTCTTTTTCGGTAACTCTGCCCAGCGCCTTTTCGATAGAACTTTTACCCTGCTCCACGGGTATGGCTTTCGCCCACTTGTCGGCCTCTGCGTAAGGGACGTCGTAAGCCCTGGCGACGTCCTTGACGGCCGCCCTTGCCGACAGCGTGCCGAAAGCTATAATCTGAGTTACGTTTTCGGGGTGGTATTTGCGGGTGACGTAATTTATTACGTCGCCCCTGCCCTCTATGCAGAAGTCTATATCGAAGTCGGGCATGGATATACGCTCCTCGTTGAGGAAGCGTTCGAAGAGCAGGTCGTATTTAAGCGGATCGACGTTGGTTATGCCTATTGCGTAAGCCACTATGCTTCCAACGCCGCTGCCTCTGCCCGGCCCTACGGGAATATTGTGCTTTTTCGCGTAGTTGATAAAATCCCACACTATGAGATAATAACCCGCAAAGCCCATTTTGGTAATAACCTGCAATTCCTTTTCGGCGCGCTCGCGGATACCGGGCGTAATCCGGCCGTACTTTTTCAGCAGGCCTTTATAAGTCATATCTTTGAGGTATTCCTCGTTGGAAACGTTCAGAGGCTTACCCTGTTCGTCCTCGGGCACGTATGCCGGAATTTCGTAATGTCCTTCGGGCGCCTCGATAAGAACTTCGACGTTGCACTTTCGGGCTATCTCCACGGTATTGTCCAAAGCGTCCTTATACGCTGGCAGCATTTTAAGCATCTCGTCGTAAGTTTTAAGGTAATACTCCTGCGGCTCCATTTTAAGACGCGTCGGATCGTTCACCTTTCTCTGCATATTGATGCACATCATGACGTCCTGGCAGTCGGCGTCCTCTTTGTCGATATAATGGACGTCGTTCGTAGCCACTAGTTTAATGCCCGTTTCGTCGCTTATTTTTCTGAGCAGCGGATTTACTATATTCTGTTTTTCGCCTATTGACATTTCCCTCAGCTCGCCCGACAGCGACTCCTTGGACGTGCCGTGGTACTGCACTTCAAGATAGAAATCGCCTTCGCCGAACATGCTTTTCAGTTTAAGCGCGTACCTCTTCGCGCCGTCGTAATCTCCGTTGAGCAAAAGTTCGGGAATTTTGCCCTGAATACAGCCCGACAGACATATCAGCCCTTCGCTGTGAGCGGCAATGAGGTCGAGGTCCACTCTGGGCTTGTAGTAAAAGCCGTTTATAAAGGACTCGCTAGACAGAAACATCAGGTTTTCGTAACCCTTCTGATTTTTTGCAATCAGTATGAGATGGTTTCTGACCTCGTCGGGGCGGAAAATTTTATAGTTGTCAACGACGTAAAACTCGCTGCCTATAATAGGCTTGATACCCGAATCCTTTAAGGATTCGACAAAAGGATAAACTCCGTACATGTTGCCGTGGTCGGTAATCGCGCATGCCGTCATACCTCTGTCGGTAAGCGCCTGTTTCAGGGGCGAGCTTTTGCCCTTTTTTATACGTGAAAAACCGTCCAGCAAGCTGTATTCGGTATGTAAATGAAGATGTACGAAATTACTCATTTGTCAAATCTCCGTCCGCGCCTTCTTCCTGCGAGGCGATAGCCATTATTTTTCTGAACCTGTGATTAATGCCGCTTTTGCTTATTCCCAGCCTTTCGGTGAAGAAGTCAAGGCTGGCCATAGGATTCTGAAGACGCAGGCAGGCAAGTTCTTTAAGCTTGTCCGGCAGGCTGTCCAGGCCCTGACGCTCCTGAATTCTGTTTATGGCAACCACCTGATTAGCCGCGGCGGTAACGATTTTGTCGGTATTTGCCGTTTTGCAGTTATTCTGACGGTTGAGGTTGTTGTTGAAAATTCTTTCCACGATAATTTCCTCTATATACAAAACGGTTTCGGCGGCGTCCATCAGAGCGAAAGCCTTGCTGATGTTTTCGCTGTCTTTAAGATACACAACGAATTTCCCCGCCCTCTCGGACATTCTTGCAGTAATGCCGAACGTGGCGAAAATATTAATGGTAAACGAGGCCAGAAGCTCGTCCGACAGCAGAAATTCCAGATAATATCCCGTGCCGCCCGACTGAAGTTTTTCCTCGCTCCCCATTATTTTGGAAGGAACGTTTGCGTTTCCCGTCGCAAGAAAGAGCGATTTCAGAAAGTTTCTGCGGCAGCACTCGCCGCGTATGACCGAAGCGTCAACGGCCTCGTTTATGATATAGCCGTCTTCCGTGTTTTTGAAAACCGAGCAGTCTTCAAGAAGTCTTGAGGTAAGCCCCTTCTGAATTCTAAGAGTATAGCCGTACCCCTTTTTTATACCCTTGTTTTTTGCGGCGGCGATTTCCACGTCCGTTCTGTAAAAATACTTTACAACGTCCACGACCATGCGCAGATAATTAAGGTCCTCGCTTTCGAAAACGAGGCAATAACCGCTTTTATCCACCTTAATGCTTGCCGTAGCCTTGACGGCGGCGGCCAGCCAGGCCTTGCGGCAGCAGTCCTTTTGCGGAAAGGCGGCGGCAATCTGTTGTTTGGCAAAAGCCGTAAATGACAGTTTAGCCATTTTTTCTCCTTTTCCCGAACTCGGGAGCCGCGCCGATATTGACTATGCGGTCAAGCGGCAGCGAATGTGCGGCGATAAACTCGTCTGCGGCCGAAAACGCGCCTATTTTGGACGGAGCGTGCGCGTCGCTGTTGACGATGAACAGGCATCCGCTGTCCTTAATTTCGTCGATAACTTCTTCTATCACGTCCAGATGCTTCATGTTGATTTCCACGTAAATACCCTTTTGCGCGCAGAAATCCGCTACTTCCCCGACGCGCACTCTGAAGTTGTGGTTGATATGCGCAAGCACGTCCACGGGATATTTTTCAAGGGCGGACAGAAGGGCGTCGGTATTTTTTCTTATCAGTTTTTCGCTGCTTCCAAAACTTTTTGCCCAGAATCCGTTGTTGAACTCAAAAGTAAACTGTTCTTTGAAGCTTGCGGCCAGCGCAAAGCGGTGGAATCCCGCTATTACCAGGTCGAAAGCGTCAAACTCCTCTGCTTTCATATCCAGCGTTCCGTCAAAACCTATGATGTCGGCTTCTATACCCTGCAAAATTCTTACGTCGGGATATTTCGGCCGCAGAAGCTCTATTTCGGCGGCAAGTTTTTTGACTTTTTTTCTGTTAAGCCCCAGAAGTTTGTTGGCAAACCCGTGATCGGTAAGCGCGATTTCTTTAAGACCGGCAGCCTTAGCCGCCCTCACGGCCTCTTCGGGCGAGGTTACGGCATCGCTGTAAACGGTATGGGTATGGTAATCTCCGAAATACAAATTATTCAATCAGTTCAAATTCCTTTTCCAGTGTTATTTTATATTTATCGTAAACTTTTTCGGCGGCAAGAGCCTGCAGACGCAGGAACTGTTCCGTGGTGGCGCCGCCTTCGTTGACGATGAAATTCGCATGTTTTAAGGATATGCGCGCGCCCCCGTCCGCCAGTCCTTTGAGGCCCGCTCCCTCTATGTAAAACCCCGCCGAAACGCCGCCCGCTCTTTTGAAAACGCTGCCGCAGGAAGGAAGCGAAGGCTGGGTCTGCCTGCGTTTTAGGGCGCATCTTGCCGTTTCGGCAATTATATCCTCGCGCTTTTTGCCTAGCGGCCGGAACAATGCCGCAATTACCGTCCTGCCTTTCAGTCCGCTGGTCCTGTACCCGAAACCCGCGTCGTTTTTAGACACGATTTGGACGCAATCGCCGTTTAACACGGCTATATGCGATATATAATCCGACGTTTGCGAATTAAACGCTCCCGCGTTCATTATTACCGCCCCGCCTACCGTGCCGGGTATGCCCGCAAGCCCTTCGCCTATCGTCAGGTCTCTTGCGGCAAGCTCGGCCGCCAGGGACGGAAGTCTTACGCCGCACTGCACCCAAACGCCATCCGAGGTATAAACCACTTTTTTGAGCTTGGCCGTGCCGATAAGCGGAAAGTCCGTCCCCCCGTCGGGAATCAGCACGTTTGTTCCGCCGCCTATGATACCGAACTTCGAGCCTTTAAGCTCGCGCGACAGTCCGATAAGTTCCCCGACGTCGGAAGGATACAGCACCGTCACCTTTCCTCCGCTGCCGAACGAAGTAAGGGCTTTGCCCGAAGTCACAACCTTTTCGACCATAAAACACCTCAGGGTATAATATATGCCGAAAAAGCTCCGCGGTAACTAAAATACTCTTTTTTCCAGTTCTTTCAACGCATCGTAGCCCACTTCTTTCATACGCATGTTGCGCGCGGCGACCTCGACGACTACGGCAATGTTTCTTCCCGGCATGACGGGCAGCAGCAGTTTGGGGACTTCCACGCCCAGTATGTTTTCGGAAAGCTGAAGGTCACCCAGGCGATCGTAGGCCTTTTTATCGTTCCACTTTTCAAGCTGAATGATTAAGTCTATGCCCGTTTCGGAAAGCACGCTTGCAACGCCGAACATGTTTCTGACGTTGATTATACCCACTCCTCTGACTTCCATAAAGTCCCTGATGGCGGGAGCGGCGCTTCCTATAACCTTGTTCTTGATGCGTTTTACCTCTACCGAATCGTCCGCGACCAGACGGTGGCCTCTGTGAACCAGTTCCAGCGCGGTCTCGCTTTTACCGATACCGCTGTTGCCGGTTATCAGCACGCCCACGCCGTTAATCTCCACAAGTTCCCCGTGAAGGCTTTTTTTCGGAGCGAGCGTTTCGTTCAGATAATTAATGAGTTCGTTCACCAATTCCGAGGTAATCTTTTTGGAGCGGAACAGCGGGCATCCGTTTTCGCGCGCCGTTTTAACCATGTTTTTGGTAGGCGAAAGGCCGCGGCTTATAATTATGCACGGAAGCCTGTTGGAAACCAAGGAGGCAAACGCTTTATCGCTGTCCTTTTCCTCCATTTTGTACAAGAAGTACATTTCGGCGTTACCCATAACCTGAACGCGGCTGCTGGCGAAGTAATCGTAAAACCCGGCGAGGGCAAGGCCCGGCCTGTTGACGCTCACCGACGAAAGAGTAATTTCCGCAGTCTCGTCGGCATAAAGAATTTCCAGTTCGCAGTCCTCGGCAAACCGCAAAGCGTTCACGGTAACGGGCTGCGTTTCTTCTATACCAAGGTTAATGTCAATCGTCATATTCTTCCTCCAGACAGAGTTTGAGAATGGTCTTTGCAACGCCGTCTTCCTCTGCGGAGGGACAAACGGCGTCGGCTTTGGATTTAAGCAGCTCCGAGCCGTTGGCAACGGCCACACCCGTACCGGCGTATTCCAGAAGCGTAAGGTCGTTAAGCTGGTCGCCGAAGGCGAGAATTTCCTCCCTGGCTATGCCGTATTTTTCCGCGATAAACGCCAGCGCTTTGCCCTTTGACGTGCTGCTTACGACAGCCTCTACGTTGAATTCCGTGCTTTTGTTTATAAGAAGTCTGTCGCCGAATTTATTTTCCGCGGCCGTTCTCAGCGTCTCTGTAACCTCGGGCGAAACGGCAACGTAAACCTTATGAATCCTCTTTTCGGGATGATTTTTTATAAACTCGGTCATATCGCCCGTTTCCACGGCCTCTATATCGCAGTAATTGCAATAAAAATCGGTGTATTGGTTACGGCGTTCGATGTGAAGAACGTCGTCCATATAAACCTGAAGCGCCTTTACGGGATAGTCTTTGAGAAAGGCGATGTATTCGAGGGCGAGATCGTGAGGCATATTAAACGCCTTTACGGTTTTTCTGGACCTGATGTCGCTTATGAGCGCGCCCTGATAGGAAATAATATAGCCTTCCAGGCCGAGTTTATCCGCCTGTTTGATGATTGCGGCGAACATTCTGCCCGTCACGATAACGAAAATACCGCCCGCGGCTATAAACCTTTTAACCGTATTCAAGGTGAAATCGCTTACTTTTTTTAATTTTGCGGGGTAAAGCGTATCGTCGAAATCGCTGGCCACGAGTCTGTACTTCATAAACTGCTCCTTTCCGTTATTTTATTATTATACAATACAAAGCCCTCAAATAAAAGTATTTGAGGGCAGTTAATCGCAAAATATTTAAAGGGTTAAAAAGTTATGTAAACGTGCTCCGTCCTGACCTCGCCGCGGGCGTTGAGCGTAAGCACCGTACCGCCGTTGAGGCTGTCGTCGTGATAGCATCTGTCGCCCGTTTTCAGGCCGTAAGTCAGTCTGACCCCCTCGTAAAGCACGGAGCTGTAATTGATATGGTCGTGCCCCACGACAACGTCGCGCGTGCTTCCCGCGGCCTTGATAACGTTGAAAAAGCCGTTATTTACAGGCGGACAGCATACCGGCTCGTTGTTTCTGCCGAATCCCGTGCTTTCGTCGAATCCGCCCTGTGCCCACTGTTCGTACGCGACGGCGTATTCGTACAGCGGTATATGCATAAACAGAGTTGACGTCACAGGCTCGCCGCCGTTAATCCCGGCAATACCGTCTATCACCCACTCGTACCACTTGATCTGGTCGGGATAGACGTGGTCGTAACCCCATTCCCCCGTCTCCTCGTACGTTCTTGAAGAATGAGTATCCATCATGATAAGAGAGTGCACTATACGTCCGTCCTGCTCTATCGCCAGTACGTAATTGCCCACGCCCCCGATGTTTCCGGGGCCTTTTTCGAACAGACAGTTGTCGGCCTGTTCGAGAAGGTCTCCGAGCCTGTTGAGATCGGAATTACCCTCTCCGTCGTGATTGCCGAAAACGGGCGCCCAGGGAATCCCCAGACCTTCCATAAACTCCACGAAGCGTTTGAACGAATGTCTTGAAAATCTGGTCCACACCATATCGCCCGTAACGGTTATAAGGTCGGGATTTGTCTTTTTGACAAGTTCGGAAACGGTATTTTCGGTAAAAGTTTTGTTCCACGGCCCGTCCAGAGTATCGCCGAACTGCACGTCGGTAATGTTGAGAATAACGAAATCCTTGTCGGCCTGCTTTGCGAGTCGGACAACGGCGGCCGCGTCGAATTCGTCCTCACTCGTCCAAACGGTATCCGAAGGCGTCCCTTTATAGATAACCAGTTCGGCAATAAGCCAGCTCAGACCCGAAACGAGTATGACGCCCAGCGTGGCTGCGGCTACGATTATCTTTTGTTTTTTGGTCATTTTCCCACCTCTTAAGTATTGTTTTTTCCGTTAAAATAAGCGCGGATTTTTTTAGCGTCGGAAAGGCTTATGCCTTTAACCTCGGCAAGTTCCTTTTCGGTAGCCTTCTTTACGGCTCCGATGTTTTTGAAATGTCTGTACAGCGCGTCCGTTTTCTTTGCTCCTATGCCCTCTATTTGTTTAAGTTCGGAAGCTGTCTGCCCTTTCGACCTGAGCGAGCGGTGATAGGTAACGGCAAATCTGTGTGCCTCGTCCCTGATGCGTTGAAGCACTTGCAAATCGGCGCCGCTTTTATCTAGAATATAAGGTACGGGGCTGTCCGGTTTGAATACCTCTTCCTCCCGTTTAGCAAGGGAAATAACGGCCAAATCCTCCATACCCAGGGCATGAAGCGCGTCCTCGGCATAGGCAAGCTGCCCCTTGCCTCCGTCCACCACGATAAGATCGGGCCTTTTGGAGAAACTCGGGTCCGCGTCGCCCTCTTTCAGCCTTGTAAGCCTGCGGATAAGCACTTCCCGCATGCAGGCGAAGTCGTTGTTTTTTTCCACCGTCCTGATTTTAAACCGTCTGTACATGGCCGAAGCGGGCTTTCCTCCCTCGAAAACCGCCATGGAAGCCACCATATCCGTACCGCTTATGTGCGAAATGTCGTAACATTCCATTCTGTAAGGCACGGAAGGAAGCCTTAGTTTTTCCGCAAGCAGTCTTATCGCGCCCAGCGTCATTTTTTCCCTGCGCGAGCTTTTGGCGATATAGTTATCCAGATAGTCTTTCGCGTTGTTTACCGCCATATCCGCAAGCTGCCCGCGTATTCCCTGAACAGGTTTAACTATATTGATTTTTCTGCCTGCGTTACCCGAAACAAGGTTTTCTAATGCGTTTTCTGAAGGTAAAGCCATGTTTACGACAATTTCGTCGGGATAAGTCGGGTTTTGAGAATAGAACTGAACAATAAACTGTTCAAGCATGTTGGAAAGCTGATTTGCCTGAAAGTCGTCGGCCGCGGCATCTGCCCGCCCCGCGCTCAGGCCGGCGTCCTCATCCGTAACAAGGGGGAAGTTATCTCCTCCTACGAGCTTGCCGCCTCGTACGACAAGCATGGAAACCGCCGAGAAGATACCGTTGCCGTATGCCGAAAACACGTCCAGATTGAAATCTTTTGGAAGCGCAGCAATCTGTCTGCGTATGAGCTTGTCCAGAATTCTGAGTTTGTCTCTGTAAAAAATAGCCGTCTCGAAGTCGCCCCTGTCCGCCGCCTCTTTCATTCTGTTTTCAATTATGCGCTGTACGGTTTTGTCGTTGCCTTTAAGAAAGTCGACAACGCCCTCTATCATCTTGTGATATTCGCCCGCGCTTATGCCTCCCGCGCACGGCGCAAGGCATCTTCCGATATGGGCGTTAAGGCAGGGTCTGTGCGACGGCGGCAGATTTTTGAGATCGAGTTTGCAGTTTCTGAGCGGATACGCGCTGTGAATGAGGTCGTTTATATCCTTAACGGTAATACCCTGCATATAGGGCCCGAAGTATTTTGCGCCGTCGTTTTTGAGTTTTCTGACCGTTTCCACGCAGGGATAGTCCTGTTTGAGGTCGATTCTGATAAATGGATAGCTCTTGTCGTCTTTCAGCAGGATATTGTATTTCGGCGAGTACTTTTTGATTAAATTGTTTTCTAGTACGAGCGCCTCGACTTCGGTGGAAGTGATGATGTATCGGAAATCGACGATATGGTTAACGAGCGCGATAGTCTTAGCCGTTTTGTTGCCCGCGCGGAAATACTGACGCACCCTGTTTTTGAGCGAACGGGCCTTTCCGACGTAAATGACCTTACCGTCGGCGTCGAGCATGAGATAAACGCCGCTTTGCGCAGGCAGTTCCCGGAGTTTTCTTTCGATATCCATATATCCGATTATATCATATAAGAAACCCGAGGTAAACGCTTTGCGCAACAAATTTTTCAAGGCTAGTACCCCAGATACCGCACCCCGCTCAGCATCACGTCCTCCACCGCTCCCGTAGACAGATAATAGAAGATGATTTTGCCTTCCCTTCTGAAACCTACCACTCCCGCGCTTCTCAGAATTTTAAGCTGATGCGAAACCGTGGTCTGATTGATTTTCAGTATTTCGGACAGGTCGGTTACGCACATTTCGGTAATGCTGAGCGCGGACAGAATCTTAATTCTGGTACTGTCCGAAAAAACGCTGAAGAATTCGGCGAGATTGTTAAGCACGGAGTTGTCCGGCAGATAATATTCGACAAGGGACTGCGTGCGGTCGTCAAGCAACAGGTTCATATGAGGCCTCCGTAAACACATTAACACGAAATAAAAGCCGAAAAATGTGTAACATTGAGCAATCTGCCTGCATATTGTATTATAGTGTCGAAGGAGGTCGGTATGTTTGACGGAAACTGGATGTTGTTTATATTGATACTGTTGATAGTGTTCGGCGGAAACGGAGGCATAGCGGGCACCGAACTTGCCGTGCTCATCGCCGCGGTAGGCGCGATAGTTCTGGCCGAGAACGGCGGGCTGGGCGGCTTTTGCGGATGTCAGACGGGCTGTAACAACTGCGGACAGAGCTAGCGCTTCAGATAATATTTTTCCACCAGTGTTTTAAGATAGGAAAAGCATATTCTTACGGCCACGGTGTAAACCGCGCCGCCAAGACATGCGATAAGGGTAATAAGCGCGTAATGCGCGTCCGCAAGGCGCGTCCCCGCGAAAAAAGCGTTGTAAAATGCAAAATAAAGTACCGCGGTAACGGCGTTAATCCATACCGCCACGATAATCCAGAACAGAATTCTGTTGATATTTACCGAGCATGCAAATCCCAGAAAGGCCGAAAACCCGCCGAAGATAAATATAAAAGGCAGCGCGTTCACTATCCCCGTGATAACGCTTATCAGCGCGGCCGAGGCTGCAAAACACAGCCAGCCCGCCCTTTTAAACCCTGCTGCAAAGGGAAGAATTGTGGCAAACACGCACAGTAAAGAAAAGGTCGCCGATAAAAAACCTATAAAAACCGCCGCCGAAAAAAAGGCGACGTTAAGCGCCGTGCTGACGGCGGCAATGGCAATGGTTTTGGATTTGTTTTCCATATTCTAGCAACAGCAGTCCGCAGACGAACAACAGCAGTCCAGGCAAAGATAAATCTGGCACATCTTACAGCAGGTATCCGCGGTATCTCCGCTTCCCGACATGCCCCGGTAGCTTCTGCTGCCGCCCTGAGTCGCGTTGCCGAAAGCGAAATCGGCCTTGCTTTCCTCGATAATCCTGTCGTAAGCACCTTTGTATCTCTGATTGTCAGGCTCCATTTCCAGGGCTATTTTAAGCTGTTTAACGGCTTCCGAAAACCACTTTTTATCGTAAAAGACTTTTGCCTGCAAATAGTGCCATTCGGCCGAGCGGACGGTATAGGCGTCAAGTAAATCCTGCGCCTTTTTGTAGTCCTTGTCGATAATGGCCTGACGTATTTCCATAAGGCCGTCGGAGGAATCCGAAATACTGTCGCCCTGTTTTTTGAGGCGCATGATTTCCTCATAGGCATATTCGATTTCTCCGAGTTTTTTGGCGGCCTCGTAACCTGCCTCGCCTTCCAGAAAACGGTCGTTTTCGTATTTGGTTTTCAGCAAGCGGTAAGCGTCGGTGATTTCGGACTGCGTCGCGTCGCGGCCCACGCCTAAAATTATATACGGATCGTATTGCATTTCTGTTCTCCTTCAAGAATACGTCTGGTTTGTTCTTTCATTCCCAAATAAACGATGTTGCTCAACACGCCTTCCGAAACGGTAACGCTCAGGGCGTCGTATGCCCTGACCGTGGCATTGTAAACGGAATACATTGTCAAAGCAAGCTCGTCTTTTCGCTGCGCAAGAAAAGACGCCTTATCTTTAACGTCGCCGTACGCGGCGATAAAGGGGTTGTAATTTTTGGTTTTAAGGTCCTTATCGACGTCGTCCAGGGCGTCTGCCAGATAAATCCACTTCCCCAGACCGTACGCGAACTCTTTAAGCTGCGGAGTAATTTCCTTTGCGAACAGGCAAACCAGTTCCTCGGTCATTCTGGCAAAAGGTTCGGCTGCCATGTCCACGCTTTTGCACCCGCTTTTTTCAAGCTCGGCCAGCTCTTTGTATCTGTTTGCGATAACGGCGTCGGCCTCGGGCATGAGTCTTGCCGCCTTTTTCGCGCTCAGGGCGACGGAATTTCTTACGCACGAGGCTTTCAGGCCTCCGCCGTCGGCCACGTCGTCTCCCGCCTTATAGTAAGCAAGCAGGACGGTAAGCGCCGCCGCTTTTTTCATTACGTCGCTTTTGGCGACCACGGCTTTTTTCTTAACGGGATTCAGTACGCAGCCCTGCATTTTTATTTCGGGCGCAACGCCTTCCAGATTATGAAAAAGCACGGTCAGGAAAGTGCAGTCGTAATTCGTAAGCAACCGTAAAAGGGCGGAATTATCCCTGCCGAGCGCTTTACACAGCCCGCAGTAATAAGCGCGGAACTCTGTAAAATCCTTCATCAGCATATTTGGTTTATCGGGTATTACGTATCCGAACATATCTCACCTTTTCCGTCGCATATTGCGCAAAACAATATTTAAAAACTCAAATTTATTATTATAAACTATTTATATTGCGCAAATCCGACTTTTCTGTATACTTTGGAAAGAGTCTTGGACGCAATATAGGACGCCTTTTCGGCCCCTTCTTTCATCACCTTGTTGAGGTAGGCCTTGTCGGCGATAAGTTCGTTGTATTTTTGCCGTACGGGAGCCAGTCTGTTCACGACGGCTTCGCCCACCTGCGTTTTGAATTCGGCATAGCTTACGCCTTCGAACTTCTTTTCGGTTTCGGCAACCGATATGCCCGAAAACACAGAATATATCGTAATAAGGTTGGAAATACCGGGTTTGTCGGGGGCAACTATTATTCTGTTATCGCTGTCCGTAACGGCGCGCCTGAATTTCCGCATAACGGTATCGGCGTCGTCCAGCAGAAATACCACGCCGTTCGCGTTATCGTCCGTTTTTCCCATTTTGGCCGTGGGATCCAGAAGATTCTGTATCTTCGCGCCTACTTTGTTGAATATGCCGTCGGGCACGGTAAACGTCGGAGAAAACCTGTTGTTGAACCTTTCGGCAACCGTTCTGGCAAGTTCGAGGTGCTGTTTCTGATCTTTTCCGATGGGCACGTAATCGGCGTTGTAAAGCAGAATATCCGCCGCCATCAGCGTGGGATATGCGAACAGACCGAGGTTTACGTTTTCGGGATTCTTGTGAGATTTTTCCTTGAACTGCGTCATTCTTCGCGCCTCTCCGTACTGCGTGAAGCAATTCAGTACCCAGGCGAGTTCGGCGTGTTGCGGCACGTGCGACTGTACGAACAGTATGCTCTTTTCGGGGTCCAGCCCTATCGCGAGAAACAGCGCCATAAAGTCGTACGTCCTTTTTCTGAGGTCGGCGGGCACGCAGTCCACGGTGATACTGTGCATGTCGGCAACCGTATATATACAGTTATAATCTTCCTGCAATTTTACCATATTGTTGAGCGCGCCTATATAATTGCCCAGTTGCAGGTCTCCGGTAGGTTTAAGCGCGCTGTAAACGGTTTTAGGCATAATTACTCCTTGGTTATAAACTTGATTACGGCATCGAAAATATCCTCTTTGCCGACGACGTCCGGGTGCAGGACGGGACTGGTTTTGAGTTTTTCTATGGACTGAGGAAGTTCGAGCGCGGTGTATTCGAAAAGTTTTACCGCCGCTTTGAACGGATCCTCCTCGTAATCGTCGGTAAGCGCGAAATATACGTCCTGCGGGAACTTATAGGGGCTTGCCGTGCTGACTATGACGCAAGGCGTTTCGTCGCCCGTCCCGGCCAGATAATCCGAATAAACGGCCGCCGCTACCGCGGTATGCGGGTCCAGAGCGTAATCGTTAAGCTCGAAAAAGTTGAACGTGGTTTCTCTTGTTTCGTCCTCGTCGGCAAATCCCGCCGCGAATCCGCACGCGTCCACCTTTTTCTTGTCTACGGAATACACCTTGTTTTCTTTGAGTTCGGCCATTTTCCGCGCGACGAACTTTTCGTCTCGTCCCGACATCTCGAAAAGCAGCCTTTCGAGGTTGCTGGAAATCAGTATATCCATCGAAGGCGACTTGGTTTTGAAAAACTCTCTGTCGATATCGTATCTGCCCTCGTTGAAAAAGTCCGTAAGCACGTTGTTTACGTTGGAAGCGCAAATAAGTCTGCCCACGGGCAGTCCCATTTTCTTTGCGTAATAAGCGGCAAGGATATTACCGAAATTGCCGCTGGGTACGGTAAAGTTAACTTTGTCGCCGTACTCTATTTCGCCGCTTTCCACAAGGTCCGCGTATGCCGAAATATAATAAACGATCTGCGGAGCCAGCCTGCCCCAGTTAATGGAGTTTGCCGAAGAAAGGCTGTATCCTTTTTCCTTGATGGCCTTTATGCAGTCGCTTCCCGTGAAAATTGCTTTGACCGCGCTCTGAGCGTCGTCGAAATTACCCTTTATGGCGGCAACGTGCACGTTGGAGCCGGTTTGGGTAACCATCTGAAGCCTCTGCATTTTGCTCACGCCCTGGTCGGGGAAGAAAACGATTATTTCGGTATCCTCCACGTCCTTGAACCCTTCGAGAGCGGCCTTTCCGGTATCGCCCGAAGTGGCAACCAGAATGAGCGTTTTGTCTTTCGCGCCCGTCTTTTTTCTGGCCGCGGTGATAAGATAAGGCAACAGAGTAAGCGCCATATCCTTGAAAGCGAGCGTGGGCCCGTGCCACAGTTCCAGCATAAAACTGCCGTCCTGCAGCTTGCATAAAGGCGCGGGCTCCCCGTCGAAGCGGGAATAAGCCTTGCGGGCGTATTCGGTAAGCTCCTCCACGGAGAAGTCGTCCATGAATTTATTTAAAACAAACGCCGCCCTGGCGGGATAATCCATAGCCGAAAACCTGTCGAAGTCCTCCTTAGTAAAGGTCGGAAAGGTTTCGGGCACGTACAGTCCCCCGTCGGCGGCTATGCCGTTGACAATAGCCTGCGCCGCGCTAACGGCGCATTTGCCTCTTGTGCTGGTATAAAGCATATAAATCTCCGAAAATTATTATTTAAGATATTTCAGAAGGAAGTCGGGAAGCTCCTTTTCGTCCTTGCTTACGGACACCACGAACTGAACGTCCTGATTTTCGGCAACGAGTCCGAGTTCGTCGTAAAACGACTTCATGTCCTCCACGTTCTTTTTGGCGATGCGGTGCGCGCCGTCGATGAAAATGTGTTTGATGTCGTGATTGCCGGCGATAAGCCCTTTTACGAAACCTATCAAGGCCTCCTCGTCATAGATATGGTGTTCGGTAACGTTGATGGCCCTGATCTGATATTTGATATCGTACATATACCTGTTGGTATCGGTAATAAACACGATATTGCCGTCAGTGGTATTGATGCAATCGTTGGCCATATCTATAATTTTTTTGGTTTTGCCCGAGCCTTTTGCGCCGTAAATCAACTGAATCATTGCAAGCCTCCGTAAAGTTTGATAATTATATTATATCCGCGGCGGGAAGAATTTTCAAGGGTTTTTGAAAATTTCCGTCAACGTCGGTCCGTAAGAATACGATAACTCCGCCGCCTTTAAAAAAGGTTAAAAATCAGATATTCATCGATTCTTTTTTCTTCTGTTTAAGCGTTTTGTAAAGTTCGGGGTCGGCGGCTTTTATAAGCGCCTTCATTTCCTCGTCGGACATAGCGGGAATACGCCCCGCCTCGAACTGTTTGTCTATCTGTTCCTTGACATAAGCGATGGCGGGATGCTTTTTGTCGATTTTATCCTCGTCTTTAAGACCGAAGTAGCTGTTTATCCAGAAAGCGATGCCCGCGATGCCGCTGAGATTGTCCACGGCCACGAGGGGCGGACGGTTGAGAATTTTCTGAGTATCGAAGATATTGTATATTTCCTGATCTTTAAGCATGCCGTCGGCATGAATGCCCGCGCGCGTCACGTTGAAATTTTTGCCCACAAACGGCTGTCTTTCGGGTATATCCATACCGATTTCGTTCTGGAAATACTCGGCGATTTCGGTAATGGCTGTAAGATCCATACCGTCCGTCGTACCTCTGAGAGCGGCGTACTCGATGGCCATGGCTTCGAGAGGCGCGTTACCCGTGCGTTCGCCTATGCCCAGCAGAGTGCAGTTAACGGCCGAACAGCCGTAAAGCCATGCGGTTGCGGCGTTGGTAACCACTTTGTAAAAATCGTTATGGCCGTGCCATTCTATCTGTGCGTGAGGCACCTCGGCGTAATGGATAAGGCCGTATATAATACCCTGAACGCTTCTGGGCATGGAGGCTCCGGGATACGAAATACCGTAGCCCATGGTATCGCAGGCTCTGATTTTTATGGGAATACCGCTTTCTTTTGAAAGTTTCATGAGTTCGATGGCAAAAGGCACAACGAAGCCGTAATAATCGGCGCGGGTGATATCCTCGAAATGGCATCTCGGGACGATTCCTCTTTCCAGCGCCATTTTGACCACGGAAAGATATTTGTCCATCGCCGTGCGTCTGGTAAGATTCATCTTTTTGAAAATGTGATAGTCCGAACAGCTTACCAGAATGCCCGTTTCTTTGAGGCCGAGGTCCTTGACCATCTGAAAATCCTTTTCGTTTGCCCTTATCCAGCTTGTGATTTCGGGAAATTTGAGCCCGAGGTCGCGGCAGGCGTCAAGCGCCTTTCTGTCCGTTTCGCGGTAGAGGAAAAATTCGCTCTGTCTTACCAGCCCTTTTGGGCCGCCGAGCTTGGACATAAGGCGGTACAGGTCTACAACCTGTTTTACCGTAAAAGGAGTCGCGCCCTGCTGCCCGTCCCTGAAAGTGGTATCCGTCATCCAGATTTCTCTGGGCGTGTTCATGGGCACGTTGCGCATGTTGAAGGTTATTTTGGGTATGGAACCGTACTCGAAAAATTTCCTGAAAAGCTGCGGTTCGGCAACGTCCTGCAACGTGGGGTCGTAATTGTGTTCTTCCAGAAGATTTCTTTTTTTATTGAATTTGATTTCCATGATAATTTCCTTGAAACCGTCGTTATTTTAACCGAAAACGGGTTTAATCGTTCATATTTGTAAGCTGAGCGTTTTGTGCTGCTATCTGCAAAGCCTCTATCATTTCTTCCAGGTCGCCGTCCAGAAACTGATCGAGAGCGTATAACGTAAGGCCTATTCTGTGATCGGTAACCCTGCCCTGCGGGTAATTGTAAGTGCGTATTCTCTCGCTGCGGTCACCCGTTCCGACCTGGGCTTTTCTGTTGTCGGCATACTTCTTGTCCGCCTGCGTCTGATAAAAGTCGTACAGTCGGGATTTAAGCACTTTCATGGCCTTGTCGCGGTTTTTAATCTGGCTGCGCTCGTCCTCGCAGGTAACTACCAACCCCGTGGGAAGGTGCGTGATTCTTATCGCGCTTTCGGTCTTGTTAACGTGCTGACCGCCCGCTCCGCCGCTTCTGTACGTATCTATTTTAAGGTCTTTTTCGTTGATTTCTATTTCGATGTCCTCGACTTCGGGCAGAACGGCCACGGTAGCGGTGGACGTGTGAACCCGGCCCTGCGACTCGGTTGCGGGCACTCTCTGCACGCGATGAACTCCGCTTTCGAATTTAAGTTTGCTGTACGCGCCCTTGCCGGTTATCATGAAGGTAACTTCCTTCACGCCTCCCAGATCGGTGATATTGTTGTTTATTTCCTCTATTCCCCAGCGGTTACGCTCGGCAAAGCGGTGATACATTCTGACAAGTTCCGCACCGAAAAGGCCGGCTTCCTCGCCTCCCGCTCCCGCGCGGACTTCGATAACGACGTTCTTTTCGTCGTTAGGGTCTTTGGGAAGAAGCAGTACTTTAAGCTCGTCGGTAAGAGACGCGATTGCGTTTTTCAGTTCTTCCGATTCGGCTTTGGCAAGTTCGCGCAGTTCGTCGTCGCCTTCTTCGAGAAGGGCCTTGCACTCTTCCATGTCCTTTTGCGCCTGTTTATACTCGGCGTACTTGTCGACGGTTTCCTGTAAGGACGAATGTTCCTTAACGAGTTTTTGCCACGTTTCGCGGTCGGCAATGATTTCGGGTTTGGAAATCTGCTCGGTAAGGTAATCGAACCGCTCTTTAATACTTTCGAGTTTTTCGAACATAATTACTCCTTATTGTTTATGAGAACTGCCGCCGCCATTCTGGGAATGCCGCCGTAATCTTCAAAAAATTCGATCTGCCAGTTTTTGAAAATACGGGCTATCTCGTCTTTCTGCCCTATACCTATTTCCATAAAAAGCGTTCCGCCTTCGTTAAGGCGGGCGGGCGCGTCGTCTGCGAGCCTTCTGTAAAAGTCGAGTCCGTCCTCGCCGCCGTCAAGCGCGGCGCGGGGTTCGAAGTCTTTGACTTCGGGTTGCAGATTGTCTATATCGGCAGACGGGATATATGGCGGATTGCACACGATCAGGTCGGCTTTCAGCTCGTCCTTTCCCAGCAAATCGGCCTCGAAAAATTCTATATCGGCACCGTTGTCACGGGCGTTTGCCCTTGCCGTTTCCAGCGCCTCGGGACTTATATCCGAAGCGTAAACGGCCGACGGAGCGCCTTTCAGCCTTACCGCCACGGCTATCGCGCCGCTGCCAGTGCACACGTCCCACACCGTTTTGCCGTCGCAAGCCGCAATAACCTTTTCGGCAAGCAGTTCGGTTTCCGGACGGGGTATCAGCACGTCGGGCGTAACGCTTATTCTGTACCCGTAAAATTCGGTATATCCCAGCACGTATTGCAAAGGCTTTCCCGCAGCCCTGTCGCCGGCAAGCGCAAGCGCCTTGTCGAAGACTTCCTGCGAGACGTATCGGGTTGAGGAAAGAAGACTGCGTTGTCTGCCCGTAGCTTCGCAGAGAATCCACTCTCTGTCCGAAGCGTCGAAACGGTCGGGAGGCAGAACCTTTTCCAGCCTTTCGACAAGCGTCTTATACGGCTTCTGCATAACGAATTTAGTTGTGGGCACGTCGGGGTCGGCGTCCATCTCGGCCACCTTGTTAAAGGCGGCTATGGCCACTTCCAGCATACTGTCGTCGGGCTCTTTGGTTGTAAGTTTCTGAAGCCACAGCCCGGGCGCGCTGATTATGCGGAAAAGTATATTGTCGTACTTTGCGAACAGTTTTAAAAACTCGTAACTTATCCCCGCGACAAGCGGCAGGAAAAGAATCTTATACCCTATTCGGGCAAAAAGATTGCCGTATCCCGGCAGGAAGGACAATGCCGAATTGACCAGAATACCCACAACCATAACAAGAAACAGAAAAGTTGTGCCGCATCTGCGGTGCACGGTAGTGTATTTCCGTACGTTTTCGACGGTCAGTTCCTCGTCGTGCTCATAAGCGTTAATTGTTTTATGCTCTGCGCCGTGGTATCTGAAAAGCCTGTCGATTTCCTTCATTTTGGAACAGGCCGCGATGTACAGAATAAATATTACTATTCTGAAAATGCCTGTAACGAGATTTCTCACGCCTACCGAAGCGGGCGCCAAAGCCTCGATTTTGAAAATCAGGGTAACAACCACCTCGGGCAGAACAATAAATAAAGCCACGGCAAAGGCTATGCCCAATACAAGGGCGACGGCCATGGCGGCTTTAAGCAAATCGATTTTGGTCTTTTTTGCAAGCCATTTCTCGAAGCGCGAGGGTTCGATATCCTCACCCATCACCTCGGCTGAGCGCATTAAAATACCCATGCCGAAGTACAGCATGCTGCAAAAATTGACTATTCCCCTTATAACGGGAAAACGCCAAACGAGCCCCCTTTTTGACGAAGGGGTGAATCTGCTGCTTTCGATGGTTATCTGCCCTTCCGGACCGCGCACCGCGGTAGCCATGCTCGACTCGCCGCGCATCATAACGCCTTCCAGAACGGCCTGTCCTCCTATCTTGCTTGTTCTGGCCAAAATTTTACCTGTGTCCCGATTACAAAAAATGCAGATAAGCGTGCGCCTTCTGCATTCTGTGACGATTAATCAAGATTGTAACGCTTCTTGAATTTATCAACACGTCCGCCGGTATCGACGAGTTTCTGCTTGCCCGTAAAATAAGGATGGCACTGGTTGCAAATTTCTACCTTGATGGTATCGGTTTTTTTGGTGGTACCGGTGGTGAAGGTAGCACCGCAGGCGCAAACAACGGTTGCGTCGTGATAATCCGGATGGATTTTCTCTTTCATATTTACCTCCGCAATCCGCCGCATAAGGCGGAAAAAATAAACGTAATAAAGAATAATGCTTTACTATTATATATTCAAAAAATAAAATAGTCAACAGTTTTAAAGCGGGTTTGTCGATTTTGAAATATTTTTATTTTCAATGCTTGAAGCGGGATATTGTTTACAAAGCGTGGACGTTGTGGTATAATAAACTACGTTCCGATCTCCGCAAAAAAGCGGAAGACGTCAAAGAGGTAGTCAATGAAGGCTTGGCAAATCGTAGGTAAAGAGCAGCTTCAGCTTATCGAACGGGCGCAAACCGTGCAACCGGGGCAGATTAAAGTGCGCATCAACAAAGGCGCCATTTCCTCAACCGACATAGCGATGTACAAGGGCAAATCGGGTAATCTGCCGCTTATTCCCGTAAAAAACGCCGTCGGTCAGGTAAGCGAGACAAACGAACTGTGCGGCCTCAAAAAGGGCGAACGCGTGGTAATCAACCCGTACGTTCTTGACGAAGACGCCGTACTCGACAAAAACAAGGAAATAGTGCCCGACGTAAAAATAATGGGCGTGGATACCGACGGGCTTCTTTGCGACTTTGCCGTAATTCCCAACGAAAAGGTATGCTACCTGCCCGAGGGCATCACGGACAACGAAGCCATTTTCGTCGAGCAGATAGCCCTGGGCATCAAAGTTCTCGAAGCGCTGAAAGTGGACAAGGGACAATACGTGGTAATACTCGGCGCGTCCACCTTCTGCAACATCATAGCCCAGCTTGCGATTTACTATCAGATAATCCCGATACTCGTCGACAACGATCCGTCCGGTCTTGAAAAGGCCGAAAACAACGGCATTTATTACACGATAAATCCCACGCTGTGTTCGGTAACGGAGCGCGTCCTCGAAATTACGGGCGGTGAAATGGCCGAATACTGCGTGTACGACGCAAGAAACACCATGCTCCCGTCCTACGCGACCGGCATAACCAAAGAGGGCGGCACCATCGTAATCGCGGGCAGCAACTATTTCGTCGAGGGAATGCAGCTTGACCTCGGGGACGTTCTAAGAAAACAGCACACCGTAATAGGCATCAAAAACGGCTACGGCGAAATCTACTCGGCAATCAACCTGCTTGCCAACAAAGCGGTAAACACGCAAAACCTAATCGACGGCGAAATCTCTTTCGACGACGTACCCAAAAAACTCAAAGAAATAAGCGACGCGGGTGAAAATTCCCCCTATCAGAAATTCGTTATTAACTGCTGAATTTAAAAATGCAAGGCGTCCCTGCAGGACGCCTTTTTTATATGCGTTTCAGATCAGATATCTTACCAGATCTATATCCCCCGCCCCCGTAAGTATAATAAAATCTCCTTCTCTTGCCGTAAGCGCGATATCTGAAGCAACCGCCATAAGACTTTTGACGTACCCGCATCTTTTTCGCAGCGACACTCTTCGGCTGAGTTCCAGCCCGTCCATGCCCTGATCGGGAGTTTCCCGCGCCGGATAGGTTTT
This sequence comes from Candidatus Faecicola pullistercoris, assembly GCA_018714105.1. GTDB lineage: Bacteria > Bacillota > Clostridia > Christensenellales > CAG-917 > Faecicola > Faecicola pullistercoris. Next base: position 28,059 of record DVNW01000013.1, read on the forward strand.
GACGACGGTTACCTTGTCGGCTCCGGCAAGCGCGGCCGCAAACCCGTCCGCGTATTTGAGCGTCCTTGAAAAAGTATGCGGCTGAAAATACAAAACGACTCTTTCGGCCCCCGCTTCCCTGGCCGCCGAAACGGTGGCGGCTATCTCGTCGGGGTGGTGGGCATAGTCCGAAAACACTCTTGCTCCGTTTACCGTCTTGATTTCTTCAAAACGCCGTGAAACGCCCGAAAAGGTATTTAAAGTGCGAATAAGTACACTTTTATCTATGTGAAACTGCTCACTTATCAAAGCGAGGGCAAGTGCGTTCAGCACGTTGTGCCTGCCGTACATATTGCTGTCGATATGCGCATATTTTGAATTGTCCATATAAATATCAAACGAATATTTACCGCCTCTGACGCACATATCGGCAGGGTAGCAATCGTTAGTACTCCCGAATCCGAACGTTCGCATATTATCATATGAACACTTGTGCATTTTATAATACTCGCAATCCCCGTTTATAATTATTCGGCCGTTACGTCGGGCGCAATTGAGCAAAAAACCGTCAAAGGCCTCGTACAGCTCCCGCAGAGATTTATAGCAATCCGGATGATCCTGTTCGGCGTTAAGCACCACGGCGCAATCCGGGTTCAGGTGCAAAAAATTCTTACGGTATTCGCAAGCCTCGGTCACGAAATATTCTTTGCCCGTGCTGTAATAATTACCGTTCAGGTCATTGGCCAGGCCGCCGATATGCGCGGTAAAGTCCAGCCCGGCGTTTTTAAACAGCAGCGCCGTAAGCGCGGTTACCGTGGTTTTGCCGTGCGTCCCGGCCACCGCTACCGTTTTTCCGAATTCGGCCGCAGCAAGACCGAGAAATTCTCCGCGTTCGATTATGATTTTTCCTTCTTCTTCGGCAGCGCGAAGCTCCTCGTCGTCTTCGGGAACGGCGGCAGTATACACGACCGCGTCCGCTCTTCGCACCACTTCGAGGTTATGACCGGCGTAACAGAAAACGTCTTCTTCCTGCAATTTTTCCAGCGTTTCGGAGTAGCTTGCGTCCGAGCCGCTTACCTTAAACCCGAGGGCTTTGCAAAGCCTTGAAAGCGCCGACATCGATATTCCTCCTATGCCTATAAAATGAATGTGCTTTACCTTTTCCGAAAACATATTTTTACTATATGCGGAGGGGCGACGAAAGGTTAAAAAATGCGCAATTTTATTTTTTTGGGCCAAGGTATTGAAATAAACGCAAAAATATATTATAATGAAGTTAATTATATTGATATGACTTCGGTCTGAAGTGTGAGGTAATTATGAAAATCTCGGATATCAGAGTGCGCATCATCAAAAAAGACGACGCAAAACTAAAAGCGGTAGCGTCATTCATCATCGACGACTGTTTCGCCGTTCACGACATCAAAATTATCGAGAACGAAGGCGGCCTGTTCATAGCCATGCCCTCGCGCAAGACGGGCGACGGCTACAAGGACATAGCTCATCCGCTCAATTCCGAAACGCGCGAACTTCTGAAAGACCTTATCCTTAAAGCCTACGAGCAGGCTCTTGCCGAACAGCCCGAGGCCTGAAGTTTTACGGTTTCCATATCGAGGTTGTATTATTCTGTAATACTTGATTTTATTTTTGTGAAAACCCGCCCTGCCGGCGGGTTTTTTTGCTTTTAATTTACCGTAAGCGGTGTAAAAACCTTTTTTCAAAATAAAAAACGCCCGCTCAGGCAGGCGTTTTTGCCGTTTTTCAGATACCTCTGAACTTACCTTTTTCCCACTTTACGTCGATTGGAACAATCTGGTCGGCTTCGAGGTCCAGGCCTATGGTTCCGCCCGGATTCATGATATTGTCGGGGTCGAAATGCTTTTTAAGCGCGCGCAGGATATTCATTTCGTCCGAACCCAGCTGCCCTTCCAGCCATGGCGCGAACAGTTTGCCTATACCGTGATGGTGACTCATGCATGCGCCCGATTTCTGAATGGCGTCGAGTATACCGCTGTGATAATCGCTGAATTCCTGAATATCGTCGGTATAAATAACGAAAATAAAATACAGGTTGGCACCCTGCGGATAGCAGTGCGAGATATGCGTCGTGCATATCGTTTTGGGACGCGACTTGCAATAGGCCCTTACCGACTTGTAAACGTCCTGCATTCTGTCCCAGTCCACGGCGCATTCGAGAGTATCGATTATGATGCCGAAGTCCTGCATGTTGTCGCGCATGTAAGGATCGTTGAACCTGCCGCCCTCCCATGCCTTTGTAACCGCGCCGGGCAAAGCCATTGCCCCGTGTTTTTTACAGATTTTAGCAAGCCGTTTTTTAATAAGTTTCTGAAGAGCGGGATCTCCGTCGTTAAATCCCAACATCAGACAGCGTTTACCCGGTGCGTATCCGAAGGTATTCAGCATTTTGCCTACGATATTGTCTTCGACGCTGTAAAGGTGAAGCATAAAGGAAGTTTCCTCTTCGTCGGAAAGCCTGAACGCGGACGGGAATCCGAACTCGCCCTGCATGACCTCGCGCATAGCTTCCTGCCCCTCTTCCCAGCTTTTGAAGATATAGCAGAATCTGACTCTGTCCTCGGGGTGGAATCTGAAAACTTTAAGCGTAACCTCGGTAAGCACGCCGAAAGCGCCCTCGCTGCCCATCATGATCTGGTCTATGCTGGGACCGCACGCCTTACGCGGCACGGGGTCGGTTTTAATAATACCGCCGGCGGGGGTAACGTACTCCTGCGAGATAACTATGTCTTCGATTTTTCCGTAATACGTACTGTTCTGTCCCGCGCCGCGGGTAACGGCCCAGCCGCCCACCGACGAATATTCGAAGGACTGCGGGAAATGTCCGCAGGTATATCTTCTCTTTGCGCCCAAAGTTTTGGGAGCGTCGTTAAGCAGTTTTTCCAGCGCGGGGCCGCTCATGCCGGGCTGAACGGTAATTGTCTGGTTTTTCTCGTTAAAGGAAATCACCTTGTTGAAATTCTTTCTGAGGTCAAGAGTAACGCTGCCTCTCTTTACCGCCTCGGGGCCTCTCGTAACGCTGGAACCGCCGCCGTAAACGTAAATATTGATTTTTTCCTTTTTGCAGAAATCGACTATTTTAACCACTTCTTCGGTCGTGGAGGGATAAATCACTATATCGGGCGCGTTTTCAATGATATTGTGCCTCAGACGCAGAATATCCAGCATGGTCTTGCCGTAGCATACCGACGCGCGTGAAATTTTGTCCTCGGCGACGTTCTCCTCGCCCACGATGTCCTTAAAAGTTTTAATCTGTTCGGCCGACAACGTGCAGGGAATGTCGAAATCGATTTTTTCAAGGCCGAGATAGCGGCGGTTTTTGAAATCCTCGTCAGTCAGTCCGAAAATCTTTTTGACTAGTTTGTAAAGTCCCTCTTTCGGAGGCTTGTTAAAAGCGGGATCACCCCATTTCATATAGTAGCGGTAGCTGTCCTTAGGCGCTACCTCGGTATACCAATCGGGCTCGAAATCTTTATAAGGTTTGTGTGACATAATTCTGCTCCTTTATCCTAAAATGAAATTGTCTATGCTTTCGCCGTCGTTTCCGCCATTATCCGAGGAGGAAAATCCGTACAAATCGTAGTCCTGCAAAACTTCTTTTATTTCTTTATAGAATTTTTTATTGCGCCTGTAGAGTTTTTTATAGACGTTCTCGTACAGTTTTTTATAAATTTCGTGATTGTTCTTGTCGGGGAAGTATTCTTTGGTTACCCTGCTCATGCGGCTTACGGCTTGTTCGAGGTCGGCAAAATCGCCTATTCCCACGAAGGCGGCCATCGCGGCGCCCAGCGCGCTTGATTCGTAGGTCTGAATTTTCTGCACGGTCAAACCGGTAATATCGGCCGTCATCTGACATATAGCGTCGCTGTTGGAGCCGCCGCCCGACACGGTCAGTCTTTTGATATTGTACCCCGCGCGTTTTTCCATGCGTTTAAGGCCGTCTAAAAGAGCGTACCCTATGCCTTCGATAATTGCGCGGTAGAGGTGAATGCGCGTATGTACGTCAGAAAAACCTATGATGGCGCCCTTTGCCGAAGGGGTTTTTATTCCGGGGGACCAATAAGGCTGCAGGACCAGCCCGTGGCTTCCTGGCGGAATTTCTTTAAGGCGCCTGTCCAGAAGTTCCTCGGCCGAAATCCCCATTTCCGCCGCCTGCTTGACCTCTTTTTCGGCAAACTCCTTCTTAAACCAGGTAATCATCCAGTATCCTCTGAAAATCAGGGTTTCGGGGTTATACTTATCGGCGAAAAGCGAAGGATAAGCTGGCATGAACAGCGCAGGCGCAACGTACCTGTCCGTTGTAATCTGTACCGACGCCGAAGTACCCAGGCTGAGCGAAGCGACTTCTCTGCCCACACAGCCCGTAGCAAGAGTTTCGCAGCCCTTGTCCGAACCGCTGGCAACCACGGGCAGCCCTTCCGGCAGCCCCGTCTGAGCCGCCGCTTCGGCGGTAACGTAGCCCATTACGCTGCCGGGCTTGACAAGCTCGACCATCTGTTCGTTGGTGCAATCGAATATGCATCTTTTGATGTCGCTTGCCTTCATCCAGCGTTTGTGCTTATAATCGAAAGGAAAATGCCCGATCTGCGAAGCGACCGAATCCACTATTTTACCTGTAAGTTTTAATGATATAAAAGCCGAAAACTGCGCATATTTATAAGTTTTATTCCAGATTTCGGGTTCGTTCTGCTTAATCCAGTTGCAGAAGGTGGCCTCTCGTTGCATAACCACCGTATCGTACATTTTAAAGGTTTTGAAAACGGCTTTCTGCAAAGGCGGTACCGAATCGCCCGCATTTTGCATCTTGCGCTGATCCAGCCATAAAATCACGGGCCGCAAAGGTTTACCCTCTTTATCCAGGCAAATAACGGCGTCCCTGAAAGTAGTAACGCTCACGGCTTTTATTCCGCTCCAGATTTCCTCTCCTACCTGCCTGCGTAAATCCGCGGACACGGCGCAGAGGTTATCCCAATAGAACTCGGGATACTGTTCCGCCCATCCTGCTTTAAGCGAAAAATAAGCGGGCTTGAATTCTCTTTTGACCTTGCCCAGCGTGTTTCCTTCCTTATCGAAGATAAGCGCGCGTACGCTTTGCGTGCCGTAATCGTAAGCGAGCACGTAATTTCCCATAATTTTTCCCTCTTAAAATATTTTATCCGCTTACTCTGACATATCGGCCGTACTTATAAGATCTACGCCCGTACCGAGCACGTTTTTCACTATAATTTCGCCTCTGCCGAGCCGCCTGTCCACCCTAAGCGTCTTAACCAGATCCATAAGTTCGAAAATTCTGTCTTTGGGTATATCGGCCGACGTTCTGCACGGCAGTACGGGCATATCGGCAAAGGAAGTCGCCACCGTGGTGCAGACCGTTCTTTTGGGGCAAGTCAGTTCGTCCTCGAAGAATTTTTTGCCTCTCGGACACTTAAACCCGGTGATGACTCCGCCGTCGTTGTTCATTTTACAGCTGTTGGGGCAAGCAATACATACGAGTTCCATATCACACCTCAATCGAAAATTCTATTTCCGACTTTTCGCCGGGCGCGTAAGCCGAAAAATCGATATTCAGTCTTTCCATCTCGGGCGGCCTCAGAAAAGGATATTTTTTGGTCAGCACTTCCCTGCCGTCGATTTTAAGTTTAAGCGTGGCGTTGTTCATATCGGCCGCCGCCCTGAAATACACTACGGTATCCGCGATGTTTTTGGACAGGTCGAGTCGGGACGGAACCAAATACAAAAATTCTTTACCCGCTTTGATTATAACATTTTTTCTGTCCGTCTTACAATAGTTTGCGCTGTTTTTTCCGGTATAGACCGCACATTCGGTCACGTAATCGACAAGGTCGTTTACGTGCAGAGCGTTCCCTGTACAGAAAACGCCGTCTACGTCGGTCATGAAAGTCTGATCCACGGCGGGGCCTTTCGTCCTGCCGTCCATGCTGACGCCGAGCGTTTCGGCAAGCTCGTTTTCGGGGATAAGCCCGACCGACAGAATCAAAGCGTCGCACGGAATGTACCTTTCCGTACCCTTAATGACTTTCATTTTGTCGTCCACTCTCGCAACCTCGACGCCCTCCAGTCTCCTTTCGCCGAAAAGCCTTGTAACCGTATGCGACAGGTGAAGCGGAATATTAAAATCGTTAAGGCACTGATGGATGTTTCTCGTCAGGCCGGACGGCGAGGATTTGACTTCGTATACGCCTTCTACTTCGGCTCCTTCCAGAGTGAGGCGGCGCGCCATTATAAGGCCGATATCGCCGCTGCCCAGAATAACGCACTTTCTGGTCGGCATCTGCCCCGACAGGTTTACGAAGTGCTGCGCCGTGCCCGCGGTAAATACGCCCGCAGGCCTCGTTCCCTGAATAAATATCTGTTTGGCCGTGCGCTCCCTGCAACCGGTTGCCAGCACTATGGTTTTGGAAAGCACTTCGGAAACGCCGTCCCTGTTCACCAAAGATATCCTGAACAAGCCGTCGTCGCGTTTTTCTACCGAAGTGACGAATGTAAGCAAGGACACATGCACGTCTGTCTGTCTGAGCATATCAATAAATCTTCCCGAATACTCGGGCCCCGACAGCTTTTCCTTAAAAGTAATCAGTCCGAAGCCGTCGTGTATACACTGTTTAAGTATACCGCCGAGTTTTGCCTCGCGCTCAATAAGCAGTACTTTGGCCGTTTCGGAGGCCGAAACGGCAGCCGCCAGTCCTGCGGGACCTCCGCCGATAACGGTAACGTCGTAAATCATAATTCGCCTCCTTTGGTCTTGCCGAACAGAATATTGCTGCCCGTATCGCCTTTAAGGACGCGTTCGGGGCTGATATTGAGCTCATCGGCAATTATTTTAACCACAAGCGGGCTGCAGAAACCGCCCTGACATCTGCCCATACCCGGTCTGACGCGTCGTTTGACGGCGTCCACGGTAGTGGCGGGAACGGGCGAACGCACCGCGTCCAGAATCTCGCCTTTGCTGATTTCCTCGCAACGGCATACGATAACGCCGTAATCCGGATTTTTCTTTATCATTTCGTCTCTCGTTCGTGAATCAAGTTCGGCAAGGTGCGGTATAGGCTTTCTTACGGGGTTAAAAGACGGGTTTTTTTCCACCTTTCCGAAACGCGAAAGATATTCGGCCGCCCACAGTGCGACGTCCTGCGCTATGGCCGGCGCGGCGGTAAGTCCGGGCGACTGTATACCCGCCGCCTCGATTATGTTTTCGGTAAAAATCCCCTTTCTTACCACGAAATCTTCTTCGTAGGTAGCCGCCCTCGTCCCCGCAAAATAAGTAATCGCGTCGGACATTTTAAGCCTCTGCGCCGTCTGCTTCTGTTTGCGGTAAATGGCATTTAAACTGTCAATATCGGTAGTATAATCTTCCTTATCGGGCACTTCGATAGCGTTAGGCCCCACCAACAGATTGCCGTCAGCGGTATGAATGACTCCGCCGCCTTTGGTATGGCTTTTGCTGTTTACCATATCTTTAAAAGCCTTTATCTTGTTTATAAGCCCTTTGGGAGGCTCCACGCCGTCGTCGGGAACTATGGCAAAAGGCGACTTTGCAAGCGAGGTATTAGACAGCTTGCCCACCTTTTTGTCGAATATGAAGTTTATGCCCTTTCTGGGGTGAATGGTAAAAGTACGGTCGCCGGCAAGATCGGCTATGAAATCGCTGTAAACGCCCGCTGCGTTTATGACAAGTTTAGGATAAATTTTACCTCTGTTTGTAGTAACCGAAACAATTTTGCCGTCCTGTACTTCCATATCGGTAACGGCCGTATCCAAAGCAAATCCGACGCCGTTTACCGCGGCGTTTTCGGCAAGAGCAACCGTAAGTTTGTAAGGCGAAACGATGCCTCCGCTTTTCATAAGCATCGCGCCTTTGGCCCAATCGGGTGCGTAAGGTTCGAGTTCTTTCAGTTTTTTCTCGTTGATGTATTCTACGCCCTTTATTTTGTTGGCGCGCGCCACTGCCCTAAACGCGGGCGCGAGCAATCTTTCCCATTTTCTGTAAAACAGCAGGATGTGCCCTTTCCGTTCGAAAGGCACGCCAAGGTCGGCGCAAAGCGCGGTATACATCTCGTTGCCCCTGCCGTTGTATTTGAGTTTAACCTGCCCGGGTTTAAGATCTATGCCCACGTGCACGCAACCGTCGTTGCGGCTGCTGGCTCCGGTGGCCACGTCGCTGCTCTTTTCCGCCAGCACGGTATTAAGGCTGAGAGCCGACAGTTCCCTCGCGATTGCGCAACCCACAACTCCGCCGCCTATAATAAGCACGTCGGGCGCAATACCGTCGTAGGCGTCGTCATAAAAGCCGGGCATACGCATTCGGGGCTCGAAACCTTTGAGTTTAATATTGTTTATTACGCCCAGATACCGTTTTTTATCTACGGCCGCCTGCCCCGCCGCGACAACGTCCTCCCATTTGTCCAGTTCGCCTTCCAGAATTATAAGTCCTCTGTCCTCGCGGACCCTGATATCGGGTGAGATTTTTGCGATATTCTTGCAAACAGTTTTGAAATCCGCCATTATTTTCCCTCTCGTTTAGTTCAGTCATACAATCGGCTGACAGCTTAATTATAATACCTCGGAAAAGGGACTGTCAAGGTTAAAATACAAAAAAGCGCGCGCAAGTATCGTTTATGTTTTAACAAAAGCAAAACAACTGCCGACGGTATACCGCCTTTAAAGGTTACGCCCGCTTTATCCGTTTATGTTGAAAAGCGCACCCGTACAGGTGCGCATATATACGATAAAAGGAAGGCAGTGCCTTCCTCATTACCGTTTTAATTATTTTTCGCTTACGGTAAGATACTCGTAGGGGTCGGTAATCTCGCCGTTGAGGTTGACCTCGAAGTGCAGATGACTGCCGTCGGCCGACTCCGCCAGGCAGGAGTCCGAAACCGTACCTATCTGCTGTCCCTGCGTAAGCGTCTGTCCTACTTCGACTTTGCTTTCGCCAAGCGAACCGTATATGGTTTTCAGGCCGTTTCCGTGGTTTACGGTTACGGTAAGACCGTTTAAAGTGTCGTTTGTTACGCTTTCAACGGTTCCGCCGTATACAGCCACAACCGCCGTTCCCTCCTCGGCCATAAAGTCCACGCCGCTGTGAGTCATATACTGTTTGAGAGTGGAGGACCACACGAGCGCGTCCATACTGAATTCCTTACCGACCACTGCGTCCTCGACGGGATTGATAAAGGTAATCTTCTGAGGAGGAGTCTGTTCGTCGTTGTCGTTATCGTTATTGTCGTTGTCGTCGTTGTCGTTATTGCCGTCCTGATTCTGATTGTCGTCGTTATTATCGTCCAGATCGGGTTTCTGGTTTATAACGGGCGTTTCGTCCCTGTTTTGCTGAACCATAGCCACGGTAAACATGGTAGCTATCGCCGCAACACAGCAGAAAATCAATACGTAATAAATGTTTTTTCTTAAAAACTGACCTACTTTTTTTGCACCTGATTTAATCTTGTTCATACGTTACCTCCGTGTTTATGGTTGACATTATTGCCGCGTCGCTAATCTTTTATACCCGATTTAAAAACTTGCCTGATAAATTGCGTTGCAAACAATATAATTGTTTGAATTTTCTATGATTTGCAAATTAACCGGCATCTTTCCTATAAAGTTAAATCTTCCCAGCTTCGGAGTAGCGCAATAATAAACGTCGCGGCCGTCGATATTCTGTCTGGAAAGCACTACGGCCCCGAACCGGAAAAGGATGGCGTTTAAATTAAGGTCTTTTTTGGAAAATACAGCAAATTCGGCCGTAGCCGAAGGCACATAGCTGTCGCTGACGTAAATGCTCTCGCCCTGAACGGTATAGACGAGTTCGCCCTGCTGAGTATTGAAACAGCCGTAATCGCCGCCCGAAGCCAGCGACGAAAAATCGGTACGCGATAAAAAGCACACCGCGACAAAACAGAATAAAATAAAAATCAGCAGTTTTTTCATACCGCTGATTATTGCCAACAAACATTAATAATAAACGCCGTAAGCGGCGCGATCTATCTTCCGCTTTTAACCGCTTCGGGGATATCCCTGACCGAGCCCAGAATATAATCCGCTTTAACGGGGCTCTTTTCCGCCATGTCTGCGTCGGTATCGCCCGTAAGCACGAGTACGGACACCATTCCGTTATCCACGCCGAACAGAATATCCGTATAAAGCCTGTCCCCCACCATGGCTATTTTATCCGCCGGCAAGGAAAACCTTTTTTTTATGCCCTCTGCCGAGGGTTTGAACGGCTTACCCATAATGCTTACGGGTTTTGCGTCGGTAGACGCTTCTATCATTTTAAGGATTGCGCCCACGTCGGGGAGAGGCGCGGGATAAGAGGGGCACGTTATATCCGGGTGAGTGGCGATATACGGCACTCCTGCATGAACGAAACAGCAGAACTTATACAGATTACCGTAAGTCAGCGAAGTATCGAATCCGACCACCAGCAGATCGGGATTCCGGTCGTCCAGCGTAATGCCGTAATCGTGGAAAAACTGTTTCAGATTGTCGTTTCCGAGCACGAACACCCTTGCGTTTTTATAATTATCCTTAATATACTCGCACGTAACCATGGAAGAAGTATAAATATCCTCTTCTTCGGCGTCATAACCCATACTGCGCAGTTTGTCGGCGCACTCGAGCAGCGATTTTGAGGAATTGTTTGTGAAAAAAGCCACTTTTTTACCCATGCGTTTAAGCTCGTTGAGAGCTTCGAATGCGCCGGGCAAAGGCGTATCGGCGATATAAACGGTACCGTCCATATCGAATAAAAACAGTTCGACGTCGCTGAGTTTTTTCATATGTAACAACCTTTTCAGATAAAATTTTCCAAACAACCTCTCAGTTTGATGTCGTGGACGAAGCCGCAATCGCACTCTGCGGCGATGGACATAAGCCTTAAAAGTTTGGCCGAGCCGATATAGTCCTTAATCCAGTACCCTGCGTCGGGATACAGCCTGCGCCAGGTCCTGACGTAATCCTGAAAGTGCATATTCTCTATTAAATTATACATATCGGCGCGATACTCGTCAAGTATGTGGGCCGACTTGAAATAATCGGAAACGATTGACGGTTCCTCGTCTTTAAGCGCGAGTTCGGAGAAGTATTTACGCAAGAGTTTACGACTCTTGGTGCGGTCGGGAGGAAGCAGACAATCCACCGCGGGATGCTCCAGAATGCAACTGTAAAGGTTCAGTTTTACGTAAGCTGCAAGAGGGCCGTTCTGCCCTTGCAGCGACGTGCCCTGACTTACGGAAATAAGATTGTCGAGAGTATCCCATTCGGGCGGCAATGCGTTAAAGCAGACGGCGGCCTTCTGCAGCGCGCGCGACAGATCGGTAAGAAAATCCGGGCCTTTGGTATCGCTCATGAAAAAGGCGTTCATTTCGCGCAGAAGCGCGTCCGTAAAAGGAGGCAGATACTTTCCGTTTATCAGTGCGTCGTATTTACATTCGAACAAGCGTTCATATAAGCTCAGCAATCGGCCGTAACCGGCCGCCGTAAAGCGGCGATCGTTAAGTGCCAATATGTTCATATCCGCAAATACGAAATCGGCGAGTTTGGATCTGACCGTTCTGTTTTCCAGCACGAACTGACTTGTATCGGTGTAGTAAGCCTCGGTCGAAAGCGTCGTGGGAAAGAGCGCGACCTGCCCTTCCCGCCTTGCGGCTACCAGTTTAACCGCGTCGCACAGCGTTCCTCCGCCAAGCGCGGCAAACACAGAGTAATCTGCGCACGTTTTGTCGATTTCTTGAGCGGAAGAAATTCTGCTGCAAACCGAGGCGTTCACCCGTTTTACGGCAAATTTCTCCTTTTCCAGAAGCAGCTGCAATTCGTCGCCCGTATCGGCAAAAATTTTGTCGCAAATGAGCGCAATTCTTCTTACGGGCGTGGCCGATGCCAGAACTTTTGGCGAATTTTGTAAAACGCCCTCGCCCTCGACGATTTCGGGGCACTCGAAAAACAGATTATTATCGGCTAAAAATTCCTTTAAACTCTTCATAAAACACCTCGCATACAATAATAACCCGTTTTTCCTGTCGCAATAAAACCTAAAATGAAAAAAGTCCCCGAAAGGGGACGTGTTCTGTCGAAACCTTTTTACAGTCCGAGCACTTCCATGTAAATTTCGTTTTTAGGCCTGCCCCTTTCGGCGGCAACTTTCTTGACCGCGTCTTTTTTGGCAAGGCCCGCCGCCATATAATGCCTGACGTGTTCGGCCACGGAAAGGTCGCAAAGCCCGTTTTTAAGTGTACCGGGCATTACTATAAGCACGTATTCCCCTTTGGGCTCGTCTATCTGAAATCCGTTCAGCCTCAAAGGCGTAACGCTCTCGAATATTTTGGTTATTTCCTTGACGGCAAAAACATCTCTGTCTCCTAAAACCGAAAGCAGAAAAGCGGCGTCGGCGTTTATATTGTGAGGCGAGCAGTAAAAAACAAGCGGCAAAGGACTGTCGATAAATTTTTCCAAAAAACGCAGTTTATCCTTGCTTTTTTCAGGCATAAACCCTAAAAATGTAAACCCTGAGCATTCGATTCCGCTTAAAGCGACAGCTGTGGCAAAAGCTGTCGGACCGGGCGCAACCGTTACTTCCGCGCCCGTTTCACGCACGGCTTTTACGACTATGGCTCCGGGATCGCTGACCGACGGCATACCCGCGTCCGTAATCAACGCTACGGTTTTTCCTTCTCCGATCAGTGCGGCGATTTTCGCCGCGCTTTCCTTTTCCTTGTGTTTGTAGCAGCTGATAAGCGGCTTGCTTATTCCGTAAGCCGCAAGCAGTACTCTTGAATGGCGCGTATCCTCGCATGCGATAACGTCGGCCTCTTTCAGCACTTCGAGAGCCCTCAGCGTTATGTCTTTCAGATTTCCTATGGGCGTGCCTACAAGCACGAGTTTACCGCTCATTTGCTCTCCTTTGCGCCGTACATCTGTTTTACGCGCTCGGTATAGTTTCCGCTTTCGTCGTAAACGGTAATTACCGAAGTTTTAAGGCCGACCTTTCCGCCTTTTACAGCCTCGAATATAACGGTGTCGGGTTCTTTACCCGCTTTGGGCACTATAAGCGTCATTTTTTTGGGTTCGAGGCCCGCCGCACTTAGCTCGTAAGCTGTTTCGGCCAGCCTGTCGGCCCTGTGGATAAGGTAGAATCTGCCGCCGTATTTCAGAAGTTCGGCCGCCGCGGCCACCGTTTCTTTCAGCGTAAGCGCTATTTCGGTGGTGGCAAGTCTTATATGCTCGGGGCGTTCGTCCGGGCCGCTGCCCTCTTTTTTGTAAGGCGGATTGCAGACCGCCGTATCGTAGGCGGCTTTTCCCAGTATTTCGGGTGCACGCTGAACGGACACGTTGTGAACTTTTACTCTGTCGGACAACCCGTTCAGCTCGACCGAGCGTTCGGCCATATCGCACATTGACGGCTGAAGTTCGACAAGATCCACCCTGCCCGCGTTAAGTTTCCCCGCGAGCAGAATTCCCACTATGCCCGAACCGCTGCATAAATCCACCGCCTTTGTTCGCGGGCTAGCTTTTACCGAATTTGCAAGCAGGACGGAATCGGACGTAAACGTATACAAACGGGCATTCTGAATTATTTTCAGCCCGTTTATCTGCAAGTCGTCCAGTCTTTCGCCCTCTTTCAGCATCATTTACGCCTTTATGACCTCGATTTTTATTTTCTGACTGATTCCGCTGTAAAGTTTTACCTCAACCTCGAAAATTCCCAATTCTCTGATTGCGGCGTCAAGCACGATTTTCTTTTTATCTACATCGTAACCTGCCGCGGCAAGCGCGTCCGCGATATTTTGCGAAGTAATACTGCCGTACATTTTACCTTCGCCGCACCTTGCGCCTACCTTAAAAGTTTTGCCTTTGAGTTCTTCGGCAATGGCGCGCGCGTTTGCCTGCTCTGCCGCGATGCGTCTTTCCTCGGCCGCTCTTTTTTGGTTAACTTCGTTAATCGTACCCGCGGTAGCCGCCTGAGCAAACCCCTTTTTAATAAGGAAATTTCTTGCATAACCTTCGTTTACTTCTATTATTTCGCCTTTTTTCCCGTGCGATTTAACGTCTGCCAAAAGTAAAACTTTCATAAACTGCCTCCTGTAATTTTATATATTTTACCACAAAAAAAGCGGCTGTACAAGTATGCGCGCACGGTTAGTATAAAAATAAGCTTAAATGAAGATAATTTTAAAAAAAAGGAGGCAACTATGGAAAATCTGATATGCCATACGGCAAATTGCGAGCACAACGTAAAATCCCGATGTCTTGCGGGTATAATATCGGTAAGCGGTAAAGGCGAATGTTTAAGCAAGGTAAAGCGCGACGGCGGCATACTTGCCCAGACTTTTGCCGATATAGAAGCCGGCGAAGATTTTGCCGTACTGGACAGTTACGACACGTCGGTGCATTGCGACAGCACGAAATGCATGTATAACGACAAGGGCATGTGTTCTGCCGAACACATAGTGGTAGACGACGGTATTCTTAAAACCAAATGCCGCACCAAAACAAAGAAAAGCTGACTAAGTCAAAATAGACTTCTTAAAAGGTAATATGACAGTCTTATATGTCGCAATTGCTGACTTTGTTTTAAAGTTAAAAGTTGCATCGTTTACGTCCGTTTAAACGCCCGCACCGGGACAAAAAGAAAAACCGCCGCAAGAAGCGACGGTTTTTTCCGTTTTCCGATTGAAATTACTTGATTTCGCAAGTAGCGCCGGCTGCCTTGAATTTTTCAACGATACCTTCGGCAACGTCTTTGGCAACGCCTTCTTTAACGGCTTTGGGAGCGCTTTCGACAACGGCTTTGGATTCGGCAAGGCCGAGACCGGTAACTTCACGTACAACCTTGATAACGCCGATTTTGTTGGCGCCTACTTCCTTAAGGATTACGTCAAACTCGGTCTTTTCTTCAACGGGAGCGGCTTCTGCTGCTCCGGCAACCGCGCCGGCAGCTACGGGAGCTGCTGCGGAAACTCCGAATTCTTCTTCCAATGCCTTTACGAAATTGGATAACTCTATAACTGTCATGCTTTTAATTTCTTCCATCAATTTAGCGATGTCTGCCATTTTTATTTCCTCCGATTTATTATTTTAATTATTCTGCAACCGCGGTTGCGCCTTTTTGTTCTTTGATAGCGTCAAGAACGTACGCCAGCTTGCTGATAGGAGCAAGCATACTGCCAAGCATTTTCGCAAGCAATACTTCTCTCGAGGGAAGCTGAGCAAGCGATTTAACGCCGGCTTCGTCCAGATATTCGCCCTCCAGAAGCCCGCATTTTGCGGTCATTTTGTTATAGGCCTTTATGCTGTCCATAACGACTCTTGCGGGAGCGGCTATGTCGCTTGAACCGAAAGCAATCGCGGAAGGCCCTTCGAGCGCGCTGTCGAACTGAGTGTAACCCAATTCGTTAAAAGCTATTTTAACAAGTCTGTTTTTCAGAACTTTGTAGTCAACGCCGCTGTCACGGAATTTCTGACGAAGTTCGGTATCCTGCTTAACGGTAAGGCCTTTGTAATCGACTATAACGATGGAAGAAGCGGCCTGTATTTTAGCTTTGATATCTTCTACGACCTGTTTCTTTTGCTCTAATATAACTTGTGAAGCCAAAGTATATACCTCCTTATAGAATTATTCATAAATTAAAGCCCTTTCCAAAGAGGAAAGGGCAAAATAACCGTAAAGTCAGAGCCATTTCCTCGGTAAGCTGGAATATTATGTGCCGTGCACGCTTACTGTCTTTGGATTAGCTATTAAAATATACCAGAAAAATCCGGTTTAGTCAACTGAAATCCGTTAGATTTTATAATTGACTTTAATGCCGGGGCCCATAGTGGAAGCTACGTAAACGCTTCTGAGGTACTGGCCTTTGGCCGCGGCGGGTTTAGCCTTAATGATTGCGTCCATAACGGTGTTGAGGTTTTCGAGCAGTTTTTCGCTGCCGAAGGATTTTTTGCCGATGGGAACGTGGCAGATAGAGGTTTTGTCAACTCTGTACTCAACCTTACCGGCCTTAATATCTTTAAGGGCTTTTTCGATATCCATGGTAACGGTACCGGATTTGGGGTTAGGCATAAGTCCTTTAGGACCGAGCACCTTACCGAGACGGCCAACCAGTCCCATCATGTCGGGAGTGGTTACGCAAACGTCGAATCCGAACCAGTTTTCGTTCTGGATTTTTGCGATCATGTCTTCCGCACCTACGAAATCCGCGCCGGCGCGAGCGGCTATATCGGCCTTGTCGCCTTTGGCGATTACAAGTACCTTAACCGTTTTACCGGTGCCGTTGGGCAGAACGCAGACGCCGCGGACCTGCTGATCGGCGTGTCTGGGGTCAACGCCCAGTTTTACGTGCAGTTCGATGGTTTCGTCGAATTTTGCGGTAGCGGTATCAACCACCAGTTTCATAGCTTCTTCGGTATCGTAGCTCTTGGTGGAATCGATAAGTTTGGTTGCTTCGATATATTTCTTACCTTTTGCCATAATTAGTCCTCCACAAGAACGCCCATGCTGCGGGCGGTACCGGCTATCATAGACATAGCGGTTTCTATTGTAGCAGCGTTAAGGTCGGGCTTTTTGAGCTCGGCTATTTCTTTAAGCTGCGCTTTGGTTATTTTTGCTACTTTATCCTTATTGGGACGAGCCGAACCGCTTTCGATGCCGCAGGCTTTTTTGATAAGCACGGGCGCGGGGGGCGTTTTAAGAATAAAGCTGAACGAACGGTCGGCGTAAATAGTGATAACTACAGGGATGATAAGGCCGGCCTGTTTAGCTGTCTTCTCGTTAAATTCCTTGGTAAACCCGGGTATATTGATACCGTGAGGACCGAGCGTGGAACCTACGGGGGGTCCGGGAGTTGCTTTACCAGCGGGTAATTGCAGTTTAACGACAGCCGTAATTTTCTTAGCCATAGTAAAATACCTCCAAAGTGGTCAAACAAACCGTAACTGAAAGATTTTTACGGTTCTCCCACCGATATATAAAGGGCATAAAAGCCGCTTAATATCAGACTTGCAGTTTTTCGACCTGCGAGAAATCCAGTTCGACGGGGGTCTGCCTGCCGAACATCGAAACGACAACCTTGACTTTCTGATGTTCCGCGCTGATAGATTCCACTTCGCCTATGAAGCCTTCGAGAGGCCCCGAAACTACGCGGATATTATCGCCCGAACGGATATCGAAGTCTTCGATTTCGATTTTCTCCAAGCCGTTTCTTTTAACTTCCTCGGGAGTAAGCGGAAGCGGACGGCCCTGAGGACCGACGAATCCCGTAACGCCGCGAGTGCTCGTTACCATATACCAGATATGGTTCGTGTAAATCATCTTCAAGAAAACGTAGCTGGGGAATTTTTTCCTTTCAACCACCTTTTTCTTGCCGTTTTTCTCGACGATGTCGTCTTCCACGGGCACTACGATATCGAAGATATAATCCTGCAGACCGTTATTCTCGATCATCTTGTGCAGGTTATCCTCAACCATTTTTTCGTAACCCGAATAGACATGGATAACGTACCATTTAGCTTGGTCTTTATTTTCCATAGCGACACATCCTTAAATCAATAACCCAACAACAGGCCCAACAGCCAGTTCAGGAGGGAGTCCATACCTAAAAGCACCACAAAAAAGCACAATACGACGGCAACTACTATGCCCGTCTGGGACATAACGGTTTTACCGCCGGGCCAGCTCACCTTTTTCAGCTCGGAAAAAACCTCTTTGCAAAGTTTACCGAAGCGCTTGAAAATATTGGGCTTTTTGGGGCCCTGAGCCGGTTTGCCTTTTTTGTCGGCATTTTTGGAAGAAGACTTATCGTTGACCGCAAGATTTTTATCGGTCGTATTTTCTTCTGCGGTTTTCGGCAATTTTTTAGCCATAATACCTCCGATAATTACTTGGTTTCTTTATGCAGAGTAGTCTTCTGACAGAACTTGCAATATTTATTGAGTTCAAGACGGTCAGTAGTGTTTTTCTTATTTTTATAAGTATTATAGTTACGTTGTTTACATTCGGTGCACGCAAGAGTAATTCTTGTTCTGTCGTTCTTGGCAGCCATAGCAAACACCTCCAAAAAAATTACACCCCTGAAAAGAGTGCTTTAATAATATAGCATAGAATAGGCTTTGTGTCAAACGAATTACGCTAAAAGCCTGCGCTATGCCGAAAAGGCACTTTATACTCAAACCGCAAGATCTCCTTCCGCGCCCCCGCCCTCAGCGGGGGCGCATGGGAATATCAAACGAATTTGTTAGGATTTTTATTAATAAATACCGTTATTACTCGATTATCTTGGCAACAACGCCCGAGCCTACGGTCCTGCCGCCTTCACGGATAGCGAAGCGCAGACCTTCTTCGATAGCGATAGGAGTAATAAGGGTTATTTCCATATCGATGTGGTCGCCGGGCATAACCATTTCAACGCCTGCGGGCAGTTTGATGGAACCGGTAACGTCGGTGGTACGGAAATAGAACTGAGGACGGTAACCGTCGAAGAAAGGAGTATGACGTCCGCCTTCATCCTTGGTCAGAACGTAAACCTGAGAAGTGAAGTGGGTGTGAGGATGAATGGTTCCGGGTTTGGCAAGAACCTGACCTCTTTCGATATCCGTTCTCTGAATACCGCGGAGCAGAGCGCCGATGTTGTCGCCGGCGAAAGCTTCGTCGAGGAGTTTTCTGAACATTTCGATACCGGTAACGACGGTCTTTCTGATTTCGTCGTTAAGGCCTACTATTTCAACGTTGTCCTGAAGTTTCAGAGTACCGCGTTCAACTCTGCCGGTAGCAACGGTACCGCGGCCGGTAATGGTGAAAACGTCTTCAACAGGCATAAGGAAGGGTTTGTCGGTATCTCTTTCGGGAGCGGGAATGTAGCTGTCAACGGCGTCGAGAAGAGCTCTGATGCAGTCGAATTCGGGGCCCGAGAAGTTTCCGGCGAGACCGGCTTCCATAGCTTTAAGAGCAGAACCTCTGATGATGGGGGTCTCTTCTCCGGGGAAATCGTAAGCGGAAAGGAGTTCTCTTACTTCCATTTCTACGAGTTCGAGTAATTCTTCGTCGTCAACCTGGTCGCACTTGTTAAGGAAAACAACGATATAAGGAACACCTACCTGACGGGCGAGCAGGATGTGCTCACGGGTCTGGGGCATAGGACCGTCGGAAGCAGCGACAACAAGGATTGCACCGTCCATCTGAGCGGCACCGGTGATCATGTTCTTAACGTAGTCGG
>DVNW01000014.1 GCA_018714105.1 Candidatus Faecicola pullistercoris
CGGGAAATAGTTGCATTCAAACATCAATTAGAGCAAGCAGGACTTGAAGTTACTATGAGAGTTTCTCATGGCAGAGAGATTAACGCGGCTTGTGGACAGTTAGCTAACACATATAATAAATTCAAAAAAAATGATTAAAAGTGCCAGACGCATAGACGCAGAGCCGATAACACGCAGATAAAAATGCGGTTATCGGCTCTTTCATATTTCTCGGATAAATATAAATGCCGCCATATCGACAAACTTTTCTTGACCTTATGGGGAAATAGCAAAGCCAAGAAAAGCCATCAAGGGTCAAGATGAACGCTACGCGCCCTTGACGGCTTTTCCCGTCTTTGCTTACAGGCAGACAAGAGGGCGCAAACGGAAAGACCGCTTGCGCCCTCTATCTATTATGGTTGTCTTGTGGTCATTTAGGGGTTAAAAAAGCCTTGATTTATGCGGCTTTGCGGACGCGAAAATAGAGAGGTAAGGCTTTTTATATTCAATCCCTCAAAAACGGCGTTCTATTGCGTAACAAAGCGGATATACCGATTTCACGATATAGCCGCTTTCCGTTATTACAACCTGTCTGTCAGCCGTTGAATAGTTCCTTATCCCTCTTTATCTTGAGTCGGGTTTTGTTTTATTTTTTTATTTACCGTTTATTATATCGGCTACGAAAAGGCCGTTAGCCGCCGCCTGCGAAAGACTTCGGGTAAATCCCGCGCCGTCGCCTATGGCGTAGATGTTATTCGTGCCTTTAATCTTGAAGTCGGCGTCCACGTCGGGGCGGGCCGAGTAGTATTTGCATTCCACGCCGTACAGAAGGGTGTCGTGGTTTGCCGTACCGGGAGCGATTTTATCAAGAGCCTGCAAGGTTTCGATGATATTGTCAAGCTGACGCTTGGGCATACAGAGCGAGAGGTCGCCCGGAACGGCGTTGAGCGTGGGGCGGGTAGTGCTGGATTTCATCCTGTGTTCGTTGGAACGCCTGCCCATCATAAGGTCGCCCAGCCTTTGTACGAGTACGCCGCCTCCCGAAATTTTGTTGGCCAGGCTTGCAACGTACTTGGCGTATTCGATAGGCTCGTTGAAAGGCTGAGTGAATTTTGTGGTGGTAAGCAGCGCGAAATTGCTGTTATTGGTTTTTCTTTCCTCGTGACGGAAGGAGTGGCCGTTTACGGTAAGCACTCCGTCGGTGTTTTCGGTAACCACGTGTCCGCGCTCGTTGAAGCAGAACATTCTGGTAATATCGCCGTAAGCTTTGGAACGGTACCAGATTTTGGGTTCGTAAATGACTTTGGAAAAGTGATTCCATATCATTGCGGGCAGTTCCACTCTTACGCCGACGTCAACCTGATTGTTTTCGAGAGCGATTTTGTTTTTCTTGCACCAGTCGGAGAAGAACCCGCTTCCCGCGCGGCCGACGGCTATTATGAGATTTTCGCCCGTGACGGAAAATTCGCCCTGAGCGTTTACGTAAGTAACGGCGTTTTTGGATTTGTCGATATCGGTAACCCTGCTGTCGGTAAGGATTTCCACCTTATCCGATATGCTGTCAACGAGCTTTACCATAGTTACGTAATTCTCGTCGGTACCCAGGTGTTTGAGTTCGGCCTGATGCATATGAAGGTCATGTTGCAGACACAGCAGTTTGAGGTCGTTATTCGGCATAAACCGCTGAGTAGTGGCCCCGTTTTCTACAAGAATACTATCGGCCTGTTCGATATAATTTATTACCTGTTCGTGAGGCAGAAAAGCGGTAAGCCAGCCGCCGTATTCGGTGGAAATTACGTATTTTCCGTCGGAAAAGGCGCCCGCGCCGCCCATGCCCTGCATTATAGCGCAGGGACTGCACTTGATGCAGTGGTCCACTTTGCCTTTAACTATGGGGCAGCTTCGGTTGCGGAGGGCGTGACCTCTTTCCAGAAGCAGGATTTTACCGCCTTTCCTGCTGAGTCGGTGCGCGGCCATGATACCGCCTATACCGCCGCCTATTATAATAGTATCGTAATGATTATATTTAGTCATAAGTAATAACCTCCCGGGCAAAGCCTTAAAAATACTATCAAAAGGCAGGGGGTTAGTCAATGTATAAAACGGTTTTAGTTATGGACAAAACGTATACGCGGGACAAGGAGTCGGCCGTCGGAACGGAAAATCGTCAAAATACTTGTATCGGCGGCCGATTTATTATATACTATATATAATAAAGTTCAAAACGGAAAAACTGGCGGTATGTATTATAAGATTAAAGGTAAAAGCTGTAAAATAACGGGCGCGGTGCTGGCGGTAATTCTTTGTCTGTCGGCGCTGCTTTCGGTATGCGTCACGGCTCCCGCCTTGGCCGACAGCTCGCTTGACGGACAGTGGTTTTACGCTGAAGAGTTCATAAACGCCGACGGTATTGCTTCCGTTATAGAGGAATACGGGCTGGCTTCGGCGGGCAAAAAGGTGACCGTGGCCGTAATAGATACGGGCATTATTGCCTCGCATCCGATATTCGACGGCATAACCGTTCTGGAAGGATACAATTTTATAGACGGCGGCACCGACGTTACGGACGATACCTCCGCGGCGGACGGTTCGCTGAAATATCACGGCACTCACGTGGCGGGTATCGTCGCGCAGATGATTGCCAAATTCAGCCTTCAAAACAATATCGCCGTTCTTCCCGTAAAAGCGGGGGACGAAAAGGCGGCGTTCAGCCTCCCCAAAGTGGCGGAGGCCATAAAGTGGGCGGCAGATAACGGCGCCGACGTAATAAACATGTCGCTTACCAGCACGGGTACGGTCAGTTCATCTGTTAAAAATCAGTTGGAAGAAGCGGTGGCTTACGCAATGGAAAGGGGAGCCGTCTGCGTGGCGGCGGCGGGAAACAACGGTCGGAACACCGATTACAACAGCTACTATCCGGCCATGACCGAGGGCGTGATAGGCGTTATGAATTACGACGAAAGCGGTCAAAAGTATTCCACAAGCAATTACGGCGACGGTTTTGAGCTAATCGCGCCCGGTACCAATATTTTAAGCGCGTACGGGCAGGACGAGTATCAGGTAAAGACGGGTACGTCCATGGCGTCGCCCGTGGTGGCTTTTATGGCGGCCTTGATGCAGCTTAAATTTTACGGTTACGGCAGCGCCGCTTACAGAATATACGACGCTATGTGCGGATACAACGCCGATAAGACGGAATATACGTATATGGGCACAACTTACAGTTTGCGTAAAGCGGATTTGGTCAAAATGATAAATTATTCGGGCGTATCCGACCTTAAAATAACCGAAACCAGCTCTTTCTTCGACGGCGACGCGCACAGCGTACTTTACGGCAGCGTTCCGAAGGCCTCGTTTAAGGCAAAGTTTTATACCGTCGAGGACGGGCAGCAGGTGGAAACGCCTACCGACAGTCCTATCGTATGGGAAGTCAGAAACATAGTAACCGATAAAGCGGTACAGACTTCCGACGGAAGCGAGTTCAGCCTTTCCGAGGACTTGCCGATAGGAAATTATATCATACACGCCAAGGCGAAAATCATAAGCTCAACCGACGGCGAAACAAGTGAACTTATCGAAGTCGAAAGCAATAAATACTATTTAAACGTACAGCTTGGCACTTTAAAACCCGTTTTTGTTATAAATGACGCTTCTTCTCTTAATTTGGAACTCGGCAGCGATACTACGGTTGAAATGCGCGCTCGCTATTCTTACACCGAAGGCGAACAGGTCTTCGAAGGATATTACGAAGGAGACGTTATCTGGTCGGTGGAGTTTAACGGTACTATCAAAAATTACCGCACCGAAGACGGCAGACTCGTTATTTCGGCCCCCGATAAAAAGGGCACGGTGAAAATAAGCGCTTCTTTACCACAGGGCGCGGGGGAATATCGCACGGAAACCGCTACGCTGACCGTGGTGTACAGGCCTCTGCCTCAGAGTCCCGTAGCTGCCGACGAGGGCAGCAAACTCGCGTTTAAAGGAACGGAGTACCTCTTCGAAATAGACGGGTACAAGAATACCGAATACGATGCGGGCGGCGCTTTTACCTGGTACGTGAACGGCAAACTGCTGGTTTACACGACGGGCTGCACAATGAATTACAAGGTTGAAAAGGGCGGCGTGTACAGGATAGAAGCATATCTTGACGGACAAAAGGTTTACAACGCCGTATTGCTGGTGCCCGAGGTAAGCAAGGGGTGGTTCATTGCTTTGCTTACGCTTTCTTCTCTCGCTTTGTGCGGCGCGGCAGCCGTTATCGTTATCCTGAAAAAAGGGGCGTCGCGCAAAACGGCGGCCGAGGACAT
This sequence comes from Candidatus Faecicola pullistercoris, assembly GCA_018714105.1. Classification (GTDB taxonomy): domain Bacteria; phylum Bacillota; class Clostridia; order Christensenellales; family CAG-917; genus Faecicola; species Faecicola pullistercoris. Next base: position 4,287 of record DVNW01000014.1, read on the forward strand.
AATTCAAAACAACGGAGAAGACGACAATGAGTAAAACCGTACTTATAACGGGCGGAGCCAAGGGCATAGGGGCGGCAGTAGCCCGTCTTGCGGCCAGACGGGGATACAACGTGGCCGTAAATTATTTAAATTCGTCCGAACAGGCCGAGGAGCTTTGCCGCGAGCTGTCGCAAATTACGAACGCGAAGTGTTACCGCGCAGACGTTTCCGACGCCGACGCCGTAAAAGCCATGATTAAAAAGATAACCGGGGATATGGGCTTTATAAGCTGTCTTGTCAACAATTCGGCCGTAGCCGTGCAAAAAATGCTGTGCGATACGTCGGAAGAGGAATGGGATAAAATTCTTGCCGTCAATCTAAAGGGAATGTTTCTTACCTGCAAGGCCGTGACCGAGGAAATGGTTTCCCGCAAGACGGGAAGCATAGTAAACGTTTCGTCGATGTGGGGCGAATCGGGCGCCTCGTGCGAGGCGGCGTATTCGGCCAGCAAGGCGGCCGTCATAGGGCTTACAAAATCGCTTGCCAAGGAGTTGGGGCCTTCGGGCATACGCGTAAACTGCGTGTCTCCGGGGTGCATAGATACGGATATGAACGCCTGCCACAGCCGACAGACGCTGCAAGAGATAGCGGACGAGACGCCTTTGGGCAGGTTGGGCAGTCCCGAAGACGTCGCCGAGGGCATAATGTTTCTGCTGGGAGAGGGCGCCGCTTTTATCACGGGACAGGTGCTGGGCATAAACGGCGGATTTATAATGTGAGGTGAATCATGGCGATCGATCAATCTTTGAAAATCAAACCCGAGGGATACGGAATAGACAAAATTGCCGACGGAATTTATAAAGTAAACGATTACAATCTATCCACGATGTTCGTAATAAACGGAGAGACTTCGTCCGTCGTGATAGATACGGGCACGGGCGTAGGCGATTTCAAAGCCGTGGCCGACAGGCTTACCGATGGGCGGCCGTACAAAGTGATACTCACGCACGGGCACACAGACCATGCCGGCGGGCGCGGACAGTTCGGCGCAATAGCCGTAAGCGAGCAGGATCTCGCCCTTGCGAAAAAGGCGAGCGTGGCTATGAGAAAGGGATACATATTCATAGTCAAGCGGTTTATGGGTTTCAGAACGATAAGCAGAAAAAAAGCAGTCATCAAAAAGAGTGCGGAACCCGAATACGAAATTATAAAAGAGGGCGACGTTTTCGATCTGGGCGGACGGCATATACGGGTATTCGCCGCGCCGGGACATACGAAGGGCAGCCTTGTGTTTCTTGCCGAGGAGGACAGGATTCTGTTCAGCGGAGATACGCTGAACACCAATATGCTCATGTTTCTTTCGGAGTCCACGTCGATAGAGGATTACGTCAAAACGCTTGAAAAACTCGAAGGTCTCGCCCCGCTGTATGATACGGTATGGGCGTCGCATCTGTCTGCCGCAATCACCCTTGCCGAGCGCGACGAGATTAAAAAATGCGCCTGTGAAATTCTGGAAAGAAACAAGCGCAACAGTTTGCTTCCCGTTATAGCTTTCGCCCGATGCGGAACTACGGTGATAATACACCGAAAGTCGAGGATAAGGAGCAAAAAACACAGTTAAACATTATATTTTGTTATTTAAACATACGATTTGTATAAAGCCGCAAAAGCGGCTTTATTTATTCCACCGTAACGGATTTGGCCAGATTGCGCGGTTTGTCGGGATTCAGGCCAGACAGCCGGCACACGGCCAGAGCGTACTGCTGCAGCGGCACGGCCGTAACCAATGGGGCAAGCAGAACGGACGGAGTGCGCAGCTTTACGGTATAATCGCCTTCGAGACCGAGCGTTGTTACGGCAAGAACTTTTGCGCCTCGCGCTTTTAATTCGTTTACAGAAATCTTTATTCTTTGGGCTACGCACGGGTCGGTAAGCACGGCTATCGCAAGCGTGTTGCGGTCCACAAGAGCTATCGGCCCGTGTTTGAGTTCGCCGGCAGGATAGGCTTCGGAGTGTTTGTAAGTTATTTCTTTAAGTTTCAAAGATCCTTCCATAGCGGTCGGGACGTCCTGGCCTTTTCCGATGAAAAAGGTGCTCATTCGGCCGTACAGAGGTGCCGCGTCGCATGCGCTTTGCGAGCAAACCGCCTGTTTCAGACAGCTTTGAACTTTGTAAAAGTCATCGGTAAGAAGTTTTACGTCGTCGCCCGAAAGGATGTTTCTTGCGGCGCCAAAGCGCAATACTGTGAAGTACGAGGCCGCAAGCTGACATATATAACTTTTCGTTGCGGCTACGGCAATTTCGGGGCCGCAGTCCAGAAAAAGCGCATAATCGGCTATCGAAGCCAGGGTGGAACAGCGGTTATTGGTAACGGCAATCGTAGTACAGCCTTTGGAGGCGGCGTATCTCAAAGCGCTTATCGTGTCCGAAGTTTCCCCGCTTTGGCTGATAAACAGGGCTGCGGTTTCTTTTCCGAATAAAAAGGGATTGCATCTGAGCTCGCTTGCGGGAATTACGGAGGCCGGAATTTTAAGCAGTTTTTCGAAAAGGTATTTTGCGTACATACCGGCGTGCAGAGCGGTACCGCACGCCGAAACAATCACGTTTTTCGCATTGCACAGTATTGCGTCGTCTATCGAAGCCAGACCGCGCGGAGAGGTAAGCGAAGCCGCCGTCGCCGCTACGGCGTCGGGAATCTCGGCGATTTCGGCCTCCATATGGCAGTCCGCATCCGCAAAATCGTCGCGTTCAAGCGAAATATCCATGTGTTTTTTGGAGATTTCACGGCCGAATCTCGTAATGCGCAGGCCGTTTTCGTCGATTACGGCCATATCGTCGTCGTCGAGTTTGATTGCGTCGGGACACAGCCCGTACAGAGCGGTTATATCGGAAGAAAAATAATATCCGTCGCCTTTCCCTGCGAACAGCGAGGCATTTTTACGGTAGGCTATAAGTTTGTTTTCGCAAGCAGGAAGCGTCAGAAAAGTATATGACCCTTTAAGTTGCTCGGCGGTTTGAAGTACCGCCTCTTCGGCAGACTGATTCCGACAGGCGCAATTGTAGGCGATCAGATGGGCTATAAGCTCGCTGTCCGTCTGCGAGACGCATTCGATTCCGTAAGACGCAAGCAGTTGTCTGAGTTCTTTTTCGTTGGTCAGGATCCCGTTATGAACTATATAAAATCGCCCGTCGTACGAGCGGTGGGGATGAGCGTTTACGAGGTCGGGTTTTCCGTGAGTGGCCCAGCGCGTGTGCCCTATGCCGCACCGAACGGGCGGAAGGTCCTCGGGCACAAGTCCGTCCGCGCCTTCGAGGCTTTTAAAGGTAAAGATTCTGCCGCCCGCTTTAAGCGAAACGCCCACGCTGTCGTACCCTCTGTATTCCAGGCGTTTAAGCCCTTCGACAATAACGTTTCGGCCGTTGGCCGCGTCTGAAAAACCGAATATTCCGCACATATCGAACCTCCGTCTTCTACGCTTATTTATATGTTCGTACGCTTAAAGCGGTCACAAGGCCCCGGTACAGGGTAACAGCGGGCGACCGAAAAGAATATACATATTAGACGGAGGTGAAATCATGGACGTTAAAAATTATATGGCCGAAGGAGAATATCCCGAAGCGGTGATAGAAGAGAAAAATCCGTTCGAAGCGAAAAAGCTTATGAACGATTACAGCGGGCGGGAAGGCGAAACCACCGCCATAATGACTTATGCCTATCAGGCTTATATGCTGGCAAAAGATTATCCCGACATATCGGGTGCGCTGGAAGGCATAGCCGTAGTCGAGATGAAACATCACGAGCTTCTTGGAGAAACCATAGCAGGTTTAGGAGGATATCCCGTGATAGGCGGGCGAAACTATTTCTGGAACGGCAGTTTCGCCGATTACGTAACCGACCCGGAAAAAATGCTCAGAAACGACATCGCAGGCGAAAAGAGAGCCATAATAAATTACGAAAAGACCATTTTAATTATCAAAAACGACAGTATAAAAGCCTTGTTGCGCCGTATTATAAAAGACGAAGAGAGACATATCGAAGTTTTGGAAAAACTGCTTGCGGATTACGCGGCGGGTAAAAAATAACGGAGCTGTAAAAGAAGAAGGCCGCAGGCCTTCTTCTTTTGATTTGCGCTTGCTTTGCAGGCGGCAAGGCGTGAAGCATAAAAGGAGTAACCCGATTTGCGGGCGGCAGAACGGGCGGGCGTTTTAACCGATAAATACGCCGCCGAATAAAAAAATACCGAAAATTACTTAAAAGTGCTTGTTATTTTCGTTCTTTTATGATAATATTCTAATGCTAATGTAAAACAACAGGCTATTATAGCGGAGGTTTTTTCTAAATTATGGTAAGTTTAAGGAATTTTCTTATTGCCGCAAACGGCCCCGGCGGCGCAATCTCTTACGAAGCGTTGCAGGTAATACAGCCCATTCTTATGATACTCATGGTGCTTTGCGCTATCGGTATCATCGTAGTCGTACTGATGCAGAAGGGGGCTAACGACAATATGTCCGCCATAACAGGAGCTTCCAAGGCTGACTCTTTTTACGGTAAAAACAAGGCGCAGACGAAAGACGGTATTTTAAGGAAAGCAACTATAGGTCTTTCCGTGGTAATGCTCGTGATATCCGTTCTGTACTTCGTCCTCGCCATTATCTGAGCAGGATTGTTTTAACCGAGGGCAGCCGCAGGGCTGTCCTTTTTTATATCGGAATACTTTGGTAATAAAATAAAGTATGCTATAATTGTAAATAATAAACTGCAGTATGGAATTTAAAGAAAAACTCAAATTACAGATAAAGGATACCGGGCTTGATACCTTTACGCTCAGGCAGTTTCTGAAACGTGCCGAAATCTATACGGTATTCGAAAGAGAGGCCGTGAAAAAAACCTTTGCCCGTCTGTGTGACGAAGGATTTATGGTGGAGAACTTCGACGGCAGCTACACGCTTGCCGACAGCGGCGCTTTTACCAAGGGCGTACTGCGCGGAAACCGCAGGGGGTTTGCCTTTCTCGCGCCCGAGGACGGAGGGGAAGAGCTGTTCATTCCCAACCGCAATCTGAAAGGAGCGCAGCACGGCGATACCGTGCTTGCGGTCAGGGCGGGCGGCGACGGATCGGACGAAGGTCGGGTTGTGGCCGTACTTAAAAGAGGTTACGACAAAATAGTGGGTACTTTCGTGAAAGAGCCCGAGGGATACGGCTTCGTGATAAGCGACGACGACAGTTATTTTACGGACGTTTTCATACCTGCTCACGCGTGTCGCAACGTGAGAAGCAACGTCAAAGTGGTTGCGGCAATCGACTCTTACGGCAGGCGGAAGAATCCCGAAGGCCGCATAATCGAGGTGCTGGGCCGCGAAGGAAGCGTCAAAGCCGATATGCTTGCGATAATCAGAAGCCACGGTTTTAAAGAGAATTTTTCGGCAGAGCAGATTGCTGAGGCGGCAAAAATCGCCGCGGCCGACGTCAAGGGCGAAATCGGAAAAAGGGAGGATTTCCGCAATCTTCTTACCGTTACCGTAGACGGCGACGACGCACGCGACTTCGACGACGCAATAAGCGTGGAAAAATCGGAGTCGGGATACAGGCTTTACGTACACATAGCCGACGTATCGCATTATATAAAAAGGAAAAGTCCGCTTGACAAAGAGGCGTGGGAAAGGGCTACCAGCGTCTATCTGCCCGTAACGGTTCTGCCCATGTTGCCCGAGGCGATAAGCAACGGGTGCTGTTCGCTTGTAGAGGGCGAGGACAGGCTGACCGTAACCGCAGTGATAGACGTGACCGACGAGGGCAAGGCGGCGTCGAGCCGCATAGTAAACAGCGTAATCCGCAGCAACAGGCGTATGACGTACGACAAGGTTACGCGCATTCTCGACGGAGACGAGAAGCTTAAAAAGGAATACGCCGACGTAATGCCTCTTATCGCGAACGCTTACGGGCTTTATAAAATCCTTAAAAAAGTAAGGCATGCGCGAGGTTCTATAGATTTCGTCACGCACGAAAGCAAGTTTGAAATCAAGGATGACAGAGTGCTCTCCGTAACGCGCTATCCTTATACCGAGGCCAACGGGATTATAGAGGAGTTCATGTTGCTTGCCAATACCGCGGTAGCCGAGTTTCTTTATTATTCGGAGTACCCCGCCGTATACAGAGTGCACGAGCCTCCTGCGCCCGAAAAGGTCGAACAGTTCGGTAAATTCGTAGAGGGATGCGGATATAAATTCGCATATAAAAACGCCCTTTACAGCAAGCAGTTTCAACAGCTTCTGGAAAAGGTCAGAGGCGACGAGGCCGAAAGCATAATAAGCAAAGTCATGTTAAGGTCCATGCAGAAGGCGGTGTATTCGGTAACCGACAGCGGACATTTCGGGCTTGCCCTAGAACATTACTGTCATTTTACTTCGCCTATACGACGCTATCCCGACCTGATGGTTCACCGCGCGCTCAAAATGTTGCTTGCGGGCAGGTTTGACGAGGGCACAACGGAAAGATTCCGTAACGAATGTATAGCGGCGGCCGATCAATCCTCCGAACGGGAAAGGGCGGCGGACATGGCCGAACGGGACGCCGACGACTACTTCAAGGCAATGTATATGCAGGAGCATATAGGCGAAAGTTACGAAGGTTACGTAAGCGGAGTAACGGGCTTCGGCATATTCGTTGAGCTGGAAAACACGGTGGAGGGGCTTATAAGCGTCAACCGTCTTCCCGCGGACAGATACGAATTCGACGAAAAGCGGTACACGCTGAAAGGTATCAAACACGCCTATACTCTGGGCAATAAGGTTAAAATAACGGTAACGGCGGCCGACGTCGAAACCAAAAGGGTAGATTTCGAGATTTATGAAGAATGACGCTGCACAGGGCAAAGTGATTGCCACAAACAAAAAAGCCTATCACGATTACTTTATCGAGGACACTTACGAAGCGGGCATCGTGCTGGAAGGCTCCGAAGTCAAGTCTGTAAGGCAGGGAGCAATTAACCTTAAAGACAGTTTCGTCATAATCAAAAACGGGCGCGTCCTGCTTGTGAACACGCATATTTCGCCTTACTCGAAGGGAAGTTATTATAATCCGGAGCCCCGCAGAAACCGCGCGCTTCTGCTGAATAAGTACGAAATAAACCGCCTCAGAGGTAAAATCGAGCAGAAAGGATATACCCTCGTTCCCGTCAAGGTGTATTTCAAAGGCAGTCTCGTGAAAGTGGAAATCGCCCTTGCCAAGGGCAAGGAGCTGCACGATAAAAGACGCGCCCTCGCCGAAAAGGAGAACAAGCGCAATCTCGACAGGGTTATGAAAGAATACGGCGTGCGCTGAATTGACAAAACACATACTTTAATATAAAATATATTAACGGCATTTAGGCCTGAATGCAGGAGAAAGATAATGAAATACGGAAAAGACACTATTTGCGTACAGGGCGATTATCGTCCCAAGAACGGCGATCCCAGGGTTCTGCCGCTTTATCAGAGCACTACTTACAGTTACGACACTCCCGAACAGCTTGCTTTTCTGTTCGATTCGCCCAAAAGCGGGCACATATACAGCAGGATAAGCAATCCCACCGTTTCCGCCCTTGAAAACAAGGTAACCATGCTCGAAGGCGGCGTGGGCGCAATGGCTACCTCTTCGGGTATGGCCGCCACCACGCTTGCGGTAATGACGGTATGCGAGGGCGGGGATAACATTATTTCGCTTTCCACGATATACGGCGGTACGTACAATCTGTTTAACGTAACGCTCAAAAAGTACGGTATCGAATGCCGTTTCGTAACGCCCGACAGCACCGACGAGGATATCGAAAAGTTGATAGACGGCAAAACAAAAATGATTTTTGCCGAAACCGTCGCCAATCCCGCCATGGTCGCGCTCGATTTTGACAGGTTTGCCCGAATCTGCAAAAAACACAAACTGTTGTTCGTAGTGGACAATACGCTTGCCACGCCTTGCCTTGTAAGACCTTTCGAACACGGCGCGAACGTAATAGTGCATTCCACGACCAAATACATGGACGGACACGCCGCCGCGGTAGGCGGACTTATCGTGGACGGCGGTAATTTCGAGTTTGACCAAAACGAGAGGTATAAGGATTTTTACACGCCCGACGAAAGCTATCACGGCGTAAAATACATAGAAGAGGGCGGAGCGGCCGCCTATATCCTCAAAGCCCGCATGCAGTATATGAGAGATTTAGGCACAAGCATGAGTCCGTTTAACGCATATCTTACCAATATAGGGTTGGAAACGCTCCATCTCAGAATGGCCCGCCACAGCGAAAACGCACTTGCCGTAAGCCGCGCGCTTGCGCTCGATCCCAACGTGGAATGGGTAAAATATCCCGGCCTCGAAAACGACAAGTATCACGATATAGCTTCCAGGTATTTCAAAGGCGGATATTCAGGTATGGTGGTATTCGGCGTAAAAGGCGGCCGAGCCAAAGCCGAGCAATTTATCAAAAACTTAAAGCTAATCAAGCAGGTAACGCATATCGCCGACGTCAGGTCGTGCGTGTTGCATCCCGCTTCCACAACTCACCGTCAGCTTTCCGACAGCGACCTCGTCGCATGCGGCATAACGGATAATCTCGTAAGGCTGTCGGTTGGTATAGAAAACAAAGAAGATATCATAAACGACGTTTTAAGTGCGTTAAGCGCGCTGTAAAACATTGTTTCCGTCATATATAGGAGGACAAAATGCCCATTATCATACCAAAGGATCTGCCTGCTTATTCGAGCCTCAAACTCGAAAACATCTTCGTTATGAACGAGAGCAGGGCGTTTTCGCAGGACATACGTCCCATAGAAATCGCCATCCTTAATCTGATGCCCACAAAGGTGGAAACCGAAACGCAGCTTATGCGGCTTTTGGGCAATACGCCTTTGCAGGTAAATATCACGCTTGTGGGTACGGCTACTTACAGAGGTACGCATACCCCCGAACATCATCTTGCAAAGTTTTACAAAAGCTACGACGAAATCAAAAAAATGAAGTTCGACGGTATGATAATCACGGGCGCGCCGGTGGAAACTCTGCCTTTCAACGAAGTTAAATACTGGAACGAGTTGCAGGAAATTTTCGATTTTATCGACGATAACGTCACCAGCACCATATTTATATGCTGGGGGGCTCAGGCCGCTTTATATTATTATTACGGCATCGAAAAACACAACCTGCCGCAAAAAATGTTCGGAGTTTTCGGTAACCGTAAAACGGTCGAACACGAACTGCTGCTTAAAGGTATGGACGATATTATAAATATCCCCGTATCCAGGCATACCGCCATCGATGAGGACAAAGTGCGCGCCTGTCCCTATCTGCAGGTGCTTGCCGAGTCGGACGAGGCGGGTATATCCGTTATCAAGTCGGTGGACAATAAACGCATATTCCTTACGGGCCATTCGGAGTACGACCGCGATACCCTTAAAACCGAGTATCTCAGAGACGTCGCCAAGGGCCTGGATATCGCGCCGCCCGCGCATTACTTTACCGACGGCCCCGATTCGGCCGTTAACATGAGCTGGTCGGGCGCGGCAAATCTGCTTTATTATAACTGGCTTAACTATTACGTTTATCAGATAACGCCTTTCGAAATAGGCGATATCAAAAAATAACTTTTGCGCTTTGGGGATGTTTCGGATTCGACCACGGTCATCGGTGAGATAAGAAGCACGCCGCAGGCTCGGCTGCGTTAAAAACGGAAATTAAAATTAAACGCAAAAGAATCTAAATCCGTTAACGCTCCCGCGTTAGCATTCGCTGCTTAATTATAGCGGCATGTCGACCTTATGCGTCTGTCCGTAAGCAATCGGCATCATACAGGCAGAAAAACACACAATCGACGGTTATACTTTGTGTGAATAAATAACCTTTTCAAGGGTGAGGCCTGTTTGCGGGCGCGCCGGCGAGAAACTTAATCGCAAACTAAGCGTGTAGAAGGTGTCAGGCCGAGGCTGTGATACGGGGGTTCGAGTCCCCCCATCTCCACCACAAAAGCCGAACGGGTTTCCGTTCGGTTTTTATTATGTCGGCAGGGGACGGGCTGCGCTCCGAAAGGCCTTGCGCCTTTCCGAACCCCCGGGCTGACGCGATTGGCCCGAGGCAGCAATCGCTGTTCCGTCGCAAAGCTCCTTACGAGTCCCCCCATCTCCACCAGTCTAAACCTAAAACGAACTCATTTTGTGAGAACAGTTTTAGGTTTTTTATTATTGCAGATGCAGACCGACTCTTGCAGATACTTTTTCTCCACAATTTTGGCGTTATTCCAAAAATGCCTACGATGTACAAATAGACAGCAATCAATAATGCGTTAAAATTCAAATTGTGCTGCACGGAGAATAAGGGCGGATCGCCAAGCGGTTCAGCGGCGACCGCCCGTTCCCGTGCGCTTTGAGTGCCGCCTTGTTCCGTCTGTTCCCTATGGCGGGTGCTTGAACGGCGAGGCGCAGCCGAGCCGCTCGTTTATTCAAACACCCGCCATAGTGCCATAAGATTTTTTACGTATGATTCATATTTGCTTTCTGCTTCAAAAAGTGCTATAATTATATTATATATCTCTACACACTACTTTTTTATACGGAGCAACGGCAATG
>DVNW01000015.1 GCA_018714105.1 Candidatus Faecicola pullistercoris
CCCGAACCCGAGCCCGAACCCGAGCCCGAACCCGAGCCCGAGCCCGAGCCCGAACCTGAGCCCGAACCCGAGCCCGAGCCCGAACCTGAGCCCGAGCCCGAGCCTGAACCTGAGCCCGAGCCTGAACCTGAGCCCGAACCTGAGCCCGAACCTGAGCCCGTAAAACCCAAAATAGATTTCGATAAATTTATCAAAATTCTTAAATTGGCTCTGAAGGGCAACTACAACAAGAAAACTCTTAAAAAGATTGCTCAGATAATTATTCTTGCTTACGGTAAATTTACCGAACCCGAGCAGAGGGAGCAGCTTAAAGACTGCATAAGGACTTTCATCAGGGTTTATCCCAAAGCACCCGACTGATTGATATTGAAAATGCGCCTGTTACGGGCGCATTTTTGTTTTTATAATAATTCTGCGGTGCCGGATAAAAATATAATTAGACGGCGCGGCAAAAGCATTTTGTTGACAGTTAAAGTCTTTTATGTTAAACTTTAACATAAATTAAAGATACGGTGAGCTTATGAAAATTTTGAAAAAATGCTTTGTTATAACGATTCTGGCGATTCTGGCTACGGGAGTTTTTTCCGCATGCTGCAAAGATAAAAACAAGGTCGTTTTTTCCGATATTTATTTAAATAATCAAGTTATAACGCAATATTCCGAGGCGGAAAAACTCTTTACGCTTCCGCAGGGCGTGTACGTATATTACAGCTCCTCGGGCGGTTCTAACAATTACAGCGACGCTTATCTGGAAGACTTCGGAGGTTTTCTGGTGATGCAGTCCCGCATCGCAGGCGGCGCCAAAAAAACTTTTTACGGCGTATGGGGCGTCGACGGCAACATGAAGGTGCCCGTTGATTACGTGAATTATTATGCAGTGTACGATAAAATAGCGGTGCAGGACGCCGCGGGGAACTGCTACGTTTATTCTTCCGACGGTAAGGTTATTCTCAAAACAATAACCGACGCCGAAGGTTACGTGAGTATTGTCAATGCCGACGGCGCAGCCGTTGTACCCGCTTCAAAATTCACTGCCGAACACGCGAAGGACGTGTTTTATCCTATCAGCAATGATTATATCGCCGTACGAAGCAATATAGGTTTCAGCGCGATTGCCGATTCGGACGGCAAAATCATAGTGTCCGAACTTAAAGGTAAGCCTTCCGTTTTCAAGGCGGTAGACGATTATCTCGTAAGGTCCGTCACGGAAAACAATATTAAAACCGTTTCAATTTACGATTTAAGCAATAACGGCAAGCAGCTTCCGAAAGGCTCTTTTACGGCTTCTTCCGCATCCGCCACGCTGAGCGTTGTTTATCTGGGAGATGACAATTTTTACTGTTACGACGCATATAAAGGTACGGAAAGCGATTACGATTTTACCAACCTGAAAGGCGAATATTACAAAGCATCGTTATGGATGTATAACGCAAAAGACGACAGCGTATCCTATTTGTCGGGGTCGGTGATTTATTCTACCGTAATTAACGACTATTATCTTGCCGAATCCGATCTGCCCGTGGACAAGTACCTCAAACACGGCTATTCGTACGTTTCGGTGGCCATGGTCAAGCAGAAAGACAAGTCCACTTTATACGATCAGTTTATCATAAACTCGTCGGGGGAGGCGGTAGTTTCCATGCTTGACACTCTTGGCGGCGATATAGATTACGACACGCAAGGCGAAAGCTACAGAGACGTTTTGCTGACCTACGTGGGAGAGATAGGTTTCAGCAGTTCCACTTCGGGCGATTTGCGGCTTTACGACAAGGACGGCAATATCGTGCTCAGCAAGGGCGACGCCGAATATTCCGACGTATTTTATAACGGCGGCGTAGTGGTCGCCTGCAAAACCGTTGACGGCGTTTCATATTACGTGGCCATGGATTTGTCGGGAAAGGAAATCGTCTCTTACGACAGAAAATATACTGCGATGACGCCTTATATCGGCGAATACGCCATAGCCGAATATATCGATCTCAACGGTACAAAACAGTGCGTCGTTTTAGATAAAAGCGGCACGTCGGTATCGGGCGACGTTTACTATTCGGGTTCGGCGGCAAAACGTTCTTATTTTTACAAGGACGGCATCTATATTACTAAAACCGTTGCCTCGCAGAAATATCAGCTTAAAAACTTTTCCGGGGACAGAATCGACGTTCCCGAGGCGGATAACGTGGTTATAGTTCAGTACGGGATAAACGACTTGTTTTATTATACTATCAACACGGTTCAGTATTCCGACGGAACTTCGGATAAACAGTACGAGGTTTACAGAGTAAAATAAAGTTTTGCGGCATAGCCGCAAACAGTGGGATTTATAATGTTACATTCAATTTTATTCAGCTGTCTTGCCGGAATTTTAGGTACGCTTCTGGGCGGTATCGTTTGTCTGTTGGTAAAACAGAAGGGCAGGACGGTCAGTTTTTTTCTTTCGGTTGCGGCAGGGTTCATGCTGGCGATAGTTTGTTTCGACCTTGTTCCCGAAAGCATTTTGTTCTTCGAGGGCAAAATCGTACCCGCTCTGTGTAGCGTAGCGGCGGGTTGCGTTTTGGTTTTATTGCTCGAATTGCTGACCGACGAAGCCCAGAAAAAAGGTCTTATAAGGGCGCAGACTTCCGAAATGTCGCAGAAAGAGATGGTGAGAATGAGCGTAATAATGCTGCTTGCCATAGCGCTGCACAATCTTCCCGAAGGTCTTGTTATAGGCAGTTCGGAAGCGGCGGACAAAGGTTGGGTGCTGGCTTTGCTTATCGGTTTACATAATATTCCCGAGGGAATGGCGCTTGCCGCGCCCATGCTTGCAGGCGGCACGAAAAAGATTAACGCGATATTGTTTACAGGGCTTGCGGGCGTACCTACCGTTATAGGCGCCGTCGTGGGCTATCTGATAGGCAGTATTTCGACGGTTTTCGTAGCGGTAAGCCTGGGGCTGGCCGCGGGCGCGATGCTATCGGTTATTTTTGCGGATATGCTGCTGGAGGCTTATAAGTTCACAAGCGGAAAGGCCGTAGGATTATGCACGCTTGTAAGTATGTTGCTGGGCATTCTGCTTATATATTCTGTCTGACGATGATTACCGAAATAATTAAAGGCGGCGGCATAGAACGGGCCGCTCAGATAATTAAAGCGGGCGGCGTAGTCGCTTTTCCTACCGAAACCGTTTACGGGCTGGGGGCAAACGCCTTCGACGAACGGGCGGTAGCCGAAATTTACCGCGCGAAAGGCCGACCTCAGGACAATCCGCTGATATGTCATATTGCGTCGGTGGAAGAGGTTTCCGAGGTAGCGGCCGAGGTACCCGATTTGTTTTTCAGCCTTGCCGGAAAATTTATGCCCGGACCTCTGACCGTGGTGCTGAAAAAAGGAAATAAAATTCCTTACGCAGTAACTGCGGGTATGGATTCGGTTGCCGTACGTATGCCCGACAACCCGACGGCGAGAGCATTGATAAAAGCATGCGGCTGTCCGTTGGCCGCTCCTTCCGCGAACGCCAGCAAGCACGTTTCTCCCACGACCGCAATGCACGTTTACGACGATTTGAACGGGCGCATTCCGCTTATTCTCGACGGAGGCGAATGCAGAGTGGGTATAGAGTCGACCGTTTTGTCGCTCGTTACGCCCGTGCCTACCATACTCAGACCCGGAGCGGTAACAGAGGAAATGTTATCCGAAGTGCTTGGCGAGGTAAAAACTCATACGGGCAGGATTATAGCGGCCGCACCCGCACCGGGAATGAAATACAAGCATTACGCTCCCAGATGCAGAGCCGTGCTTGCCCAAGACGCCAAGGACGCGCTGAACCTTTACAGGTCTGCCGAAAGCGAGGGCTTAAAGCCCGTATTCATATCGGCCGGGCGTATGCCCGAATTTGACGGGCTTAACGTGATAAATATGGGAAGGGACGAGGAGGCTGCTGCCAGAATTTACGCGGCTTTAAGGGACGCCGAAAAGGCATACGATTATATTATCGTGCAAAAGCTCGACGGCGGCGGCGTAGAGAAATCCGTAATGAACAGGATTTTCAAGGCGACGGCAAACGAGGAATAATGAAGATAGTTTTTATTTGTACCGGCAATACGTGCCGTTCACCCATGGCGGCTTTCTTTATGAGGGATCAGGTCAGGAAACGGCAGATAAAAGGCGTCAGGGTTTCGTCGTCCGGTTTATATGTCGAGGAAAATTCCTTTACCGACGCCAAGGCCGTTGCGGCGGTAAAAAAACTGGGCGTATTCGCCAGAAAAACCAAAGCAAGACAATTGCCTTTGGACGATTTGTTTTCAGCCGACCTTATCATAACCATGACGGAAAAACACAAGCAGAGTCTGTCCTTTCTTCGCAGAGGGGAAATTTATACGCTTGACGAACTTACCGGAGCAGGGGAAATCCCCGACCCGTACGGAGGCAGTCAGGCGATATACGACCTTACTGCCGAGAGAATTTATTCAGCCGTAAAAAAGCTTGCGGATTGCATATTT
>DVNW01000016.1 GCA_018714105.1 Candidatus Faecicola pullistercoris
CTCAGGAGGTAGAGCACATCCTTGGTAAGGATGAGGAGGTAACGCTGACGCTGTCCGCTATACCTTGTGACCTCATCGCCGACAGACTAATAAAAAGCAAAAGCGCTGCTATGGCTCAGGAGGTAGAGCACATCCTTGGTAAGGATGAGGTCACCGGTTCAAATCCGGTTAGCAGCTCCAAAGCAACTCTTAACGGGGTTGCTTTTTATATAAAATTAAATTATAAAAAGGATGAGGTCACCGCTGACGCTCGGCAGAGCCTCGCTATTCCGTCGCCGCGAAGCGCGCTCCTTACAAATCCGGTTAGCAGCTCCAAAGCAACTCTTAACAGGGTTGCTTTTTATATAAAATCAGATTATAAAAAGGATGAGGTCACCGCTGACGCTCGGCAGAGCCTCGCTATTCCGTCGCCCGCGAAGCGCGCTCCTTACAAATCCGGTTAGCAGCTCCAAAGCAACTCTTAACAGGGTTGCTTTTTATATAAAATCAAATTATAAAAAGGATGAGGTCACCGCTGACGCTCGGCAGAGCGGCGGTGCGGATTCATTGCCGGGATTAATACACAGATTGCAAAAGTCTTCCTTGCACTTATAGGGCTATGGCAAATCATATCGCGAGTTTCACGTCATATCGGGTTTTGGTTTGTGTTGCCTGTTTAACGGATGTATGTTATAATATAAAAAAAACGAAAGGAGACTAAACATGAAAAATTTCAGGCGAGCATTAACAATCATGCTATGTCTGACGCTGGGCGTTTTGGTTGTCGCGTGCGGCAACGACGATAACAAAGGAGGCGGCGGAGCGGACAAGACGGAATACAATATCACCGCGGAGGAGTCTGCTTATTATACCGTCAGCCTCAGCGCCGCAAAAGCCGTAAAAGACACCTTAATTGAGATTAATCTTACCGATATTGCCGACAATATCGAGATTGTTGCCGTTGAGTATAACGGTAAGTCCTGCCAAAAGACGGCGGAGGGCAAATACACCTTTACCATGCCTGCCGAAAACGTTACAATTACAGTAAAAACACGCGTTTTGGAGGCGGTTACCGAGGACGGCATTGCAAAATTCGACGATAAGAATTTAACTACCGTTGCAAAAGGCGGAACATTTAACGCTCCAAGTATTATAGACAAGAATATGTGGTGTTTCGACATTGTTTTCGATACTCATTACATGACTATTCTTAAGAGCGAAATCACATCTTCCGATAATAACGTCGTTCCTGCCGACGCTATCGAGGTAATAAAGGTCGAGGAAGATGATTCAACTATAATCGCAGGTGCAAAAGTCATTATAGATACCGCTAAAATCAACGTCGGCACCGCTTGGCTGACGATGTATTTCAAAAACGGTAACATTTCAGGTGCTGCCAATGAAGGCACCCTTCTTATACCCGTAACGATTGTTGAGTACGGCGAGCTGCAACTGCCGGCTATGAACGAGACGGTTATACTTGACCTTACAAGCATAAGTCCGTATGAAGGTCAGCAGTTCACAGTGAGAATAGCGGATTACGACTATGTTGACGGTTCGTGTAATTTTCAGCGCGAAGATTACGTTCTCACTTGCGCGAACGGTGAGCTGACCGTTACCTTCGACTATACCGCAGGTCACGACTATTGGATCAGAATTTCTTACGGTGCTGAGGATAATTATCAAACCACATTGACAGTAAAGGACGGATATACCTCGGCGGGCGGCGAACTTAAAGGCGGCTGGCTTAGATTTGAAAAACCCGACGTGAGCCTTGAATTGGACGTTGAAGAGCAAGCATAGAGTGTCCCGTTCAGCACAGGCTAAGGCGGGGAGGAGTGCGGATTTCGGCGCATCTCTGTTACTGCCCGATGCCGCATGCGGTCAGCGGCATTTTCGACAGCGTTATAAATACCGCATTACAGGCTAAATAAACCGTAAAGGCGTCTTTTGACGCCTTTTGCTTATATATGCCGAATTTTATAAGCAAAAACGCAATTTAATACGGCGATTCATTATCATAATCACGCGATATATGCCTGTTATGCTTGTCGGGCGTATTTACGGCGCAGGCCCGGTATTGACTTGTCGGGGGCGGATATGTTATAGTATGGTCAGTAAATAACGGAGGTGGGAAAGTGAACAGGAATTTTGAAAAATACGTCAGCGGCTTTTTCGAGAAAGGTTTGTCGCGCAGCGGAGACGCGGCCTATGACAATAACCATAAATTGCAAGGCGGAGTTATGGATTTCAGGGCTATGAAGTGCGCTTTGTCAAGATTTATAGAGGAGCCTTCTCACGAAAACTCTTTCGACGTTTTTTATTGCTATTGCGAAATCTTCGGCTTATTCGGCGAGGGGTACGAAAATATAGCCGATACAGTGTTGAAAATTTTGTGCGATTTCGAATTCAAGGCGGGCGCGCTGTCCGATAAACACCGCGACCACTACGTGCATTCGGTTACGGTTTTTGCCATAGGGCTTGCCGTTTACGAAAAGAACTCCGCTTACAGGAAAGCCTACGAGCTTTACTGCGATAAAAAAGGCGAGGACGCGCGCAGGGATTTTCTGTTGAAATGGGGGCTTGCCTCTTTGTTCCATGACGTGGGATACCCGTTCGAGCTTGCTTTCGGACAAATCAAAAGTTATATCGGGCAGGTGGCCGCCGAGGACGGAGCCTATCCCGTAGTGAGATACGCAAACATGGACGAATTCATGACTCCGGAAGGAGAAGGACTTGACACGTTTGCGCTTTATTGCCCCGAAAGAACGCTTACGGAGGAACTCGCGCTGCGGCTGGACAGGGCGTTCGGCCGAAGCGACAGCCTTGATATCATCAGGGAAGAAATAATACCCGATTTATGCTTTGCCGACCACGCGCTTTTCGGCGCTTTTCTGCTTGCCAAAAAACTTCTTCCCAACGTCAAGGACGGAAACGCTTTCGAGGCGGTTATGGCTGCGCTTACGGCTATACTTGCGCATAACGCGTTCATAAGAAAGGCCGCGGCGAAACCCGATTTCAAAAAACTCAGACTCAAAGATCCTGTTACTTACCTTCTGGTTTTCGCCGATACCGTTCAGGATTACGGAAGGGCTTGTTACGGCAGATACAATTGTCCGTCCAAATACGCCTTCGACTGCAATATAGTTCTGAGCGGCAAAAACTTCGACGCGGAATACCTTTATATAGAGGGCGACGAAAACTTCCTCAAAAACGCGGCCGCAGACCTTAACGCCTTCAAGAAGTACGTGGACGTGACTAAAATTTTTAACAACGTCAAAGTCAGCGCGGTTATTGCTCCTTTACCTAAAAAAGTTCCGCGGCCGGACGGATTTTACAAGGATATCCTTAAAATCGCTTACGCCGTGCATGCTCATTATCTCGACGCGGATTATACGGGCAGGGTGGTGGACAGCTGGAACAGCCTGAGTCTGGAATACAAGATGTCCAACATACGTCAGGCGAAAAGTTATTTCGATAAGATAAACAGCCTGGGATATTATTTTACGGACGCCATTCTGCCGGTAAAGGAAGTAAGCGCGTTCACGGACAAACAGATTGCAAGACTTGCCGAGCGCGAGCATAAATCCTGGCTCAAAGAGAAAAAGGAAATGGGCTGGCGTTTCGGCGAAAGAAACGACGAAACGGGCATGCATCCTTCCGTAAGACCTTATAAGGAATTAAGCGCGGCCGAAAAGCAAAAGGACATAGACGCCGTAACCATTATTCCCGCAATACTTAAAAAATGCGGATACAGAATTTACAGAAAGAAATAACAAAAAAGGGCATGCGCCCTTTTTTGTTATAATATATAAGCTCCCCGTGATTCTGTTTTTAGCGGAAAAACTTTCCAATATATATAAACAAGAAAAATCGTGTTTTGTCCCGCATTTTTGAAAAAATTTTTCAAAAAGTACAAAAAAAATTAAAACGGCCTTCGGAAAAAACTCCCAAGGCCGTTTTTGCTTTTGATTTTTCATTTAATCCCGATTATCTTCCTTATCGCTTTCAGTGCCTGCGGTTTCGGATTGAGCGGGGGAGACGTTTTTTGCGACTTCATCCGTTTTGCTTTCGCTTTCCCTTCCGAAATCCTCAAAGACCTGCGCCTGTACGGCAGCTCCGCCCGAAAGCGTGTTATCTTCCGCCTGCGTTCGGGCCGTCTCGCGGTTGGTTATAGAGGAAAACATTTTGTTTATACAGATTATCGAATATGGCAGAAATACCAATATCGTTACTATTTCGCCAACGGGGTAGGACCACCACGTAGCGTTAAGCCCGTAGATGTCGGTAAGTATTTTGGCGGCAGGCAGAAGAATTATTATCTGCCTGAACAGGCTCATAAGCATGGATACGACGCCTTTGCCGAGAGACTGGAACATGTTTATCATTACGATACAGAACGCGGCGGGAATAAACGATATGCTTATTATTCTGAACGCTACAGTGCCCGTCTCGACAAGCCTTGCGTAATAATCGCTGCCGTCGGTAGCCTCGTCGGGTTTGAACAGCGAAAGCAGTTGTTCGGGTAAAAGCTGGAATATCAGTAATCCCAACACCATTATGACGCACGCCACTATTATGGACAGCCTGAACACCTTGTTAAACCGGTCTTTTCTGTTGGCCCCGAAGTTGTAACCCATTATAGGCAGAGCACCCTGACAAAGCCCGAATACAGGCATAAATACAAAGGATTGAAGTTTGAAATATATGCCGAGCACGGAGATTGCAACGTCCCCGAAGGCGTTTAATATAGCGTTAAGCGCAGCTACGGTGACCGACGATACCGAGTTGAGTATGGTTACAGGTATGCCTACTTTCAAAATTTCGGTTACGTATTGCTTTTGCAGGCGGAAACCCTTGTGAGGGAAAACGTGTATATCATGCGTCTGTTTTTTCAGCATTATAAGCGAGAAAGTCATGGCGGCTATCTGGCCTATTACCGTGGCTATCGCCGCGCCCATTACCTCCATGCGGGGGAAACCCAGATATCCGAATATAAGAATCGGGTCGAGAATTATGTTGGTAATCGCGCCGATAAGCTGCGAACACATGGGTATCGTCATGTTGCCCGTGGCCTGCAAAACGCGGCTGGCGAATATCTCGATATACATGCCGAACGATGCGCATACCACTATCGAAAGATACTCAACGCCGTATTTCATGACAAGCGCGCTGTTTTCGTAGTCGCCCGTGTTGATGTAGGCGGATACGAACAGTTTGGAAATGAAGTATCCGAATATCGCGAAAAACGCCGCAACTATTAAGGAAAGTATTATGCCCGTCTGAGCTGTTTTGGAAGCCTCCTCGGGCTTGCCTTCGCCGAGCTTTCTGGAAATGGCGGAGTTGCTGCCTACGCCTATACCGAAAGCAAACGCCATTATCAGCATTTGCATGGGGAAGGCGAGCGACAGCGCCGCGGTAGCGCTTCCGTTCACTTTGGCAACAAATATGCTGTCCACTACGTTATAAAGCGACTGAACCAGCATGGAAAGTATTGCCGGCCCCGACATTACAAACAGTAATTTGCCTACGGGCATATTGCCCATTTTTAAAGATTTTGCAGCGGAATTATCCATTTTTCACCTTTAATCGAGACTTGACAGAATACTTAATACGGAAGCGAGATGCTCTTCGAGTTTTTTGAGCTGAGCTTTTGGAAGACGGTTAAAATAATCGTCGGCAAACTTATGTATTATTCCCGAAAGCTCTTCGGCAAGCCCGAGGCCGTACTCCGTAAGCCAAAGCACGGTTTTGCGCCTGTCGGATCGCGAAAGATCGGTAGCTACTATACCTTTGAGCTTGAGTTTGTCTATAACGCGGGTAAAAGAGGATTTTTCTATGCCTATTTTGCCGCTGGTTTCGCTCATCGAACAGCCGGGGTGGTTTTTTATATATATAATCACCCTCATCATGGTTTTGTTGAGTTCCTCGCCGATATCGGAAAAATCGGCTTTGCGTATTACCGATTTTGCAAAATTGCCCACGTCGAACATTTTTCCTAAAATAACGTTTTCCATAATACCTCTTTTGTTGTATATACAACCTAACAGCTTAACGATTTTATCAAATTAAAATATTTATGTCAAACTATTTTCCGCGGTGTTTTTAATTTATTTAAAAAAGTCCGCAAAGCTAAGAGGCCTCTTAATCCAAAACCGTTGACTTTACTAAAAAACTGATTTATAATTGACCAAAAAGGAACTTTGGGCAGGGTGAGAGCAATCAATCCCGACCGGTGGTGATGCCGCCTTCGAGCGGACAAGTCCGACAGCCCCAGCAGCCGATGCGGTGAGAATCCGCAACCGACAGTTACAGTCTGAATGGGAAAGGACCTGTTTGTTTTTACGACAAGTCTTTCCGCACGGAAAGATTTTTATTTTCCTGCGGAGCCTTTTCTGCCCGAAAAAGAGAGGCTCGAATGAAAAAAATCAACGCTAGAAGTATTGCTTTCGGAGCAATGTTCACGGCACTTACCTACGTATGTACGCTGATAAGCGTTCCCAACGGTCTGGGCGGATACGTCAACTTCGGCGATACCGCAGTCTTTCTTGCCGCCGCGCTTATGAATCCTTTTGTGGCCGCGTTTGCGGGAGGGGCGGGAGGCGCGCTTGCCGACCTGACTCTGGGGTACACCGCGTACGCGCCCTTTACGCTGGCAGTCAAAGCGGCGGAGGGACTGCTGGCAGGTATACTGATAAGGTGTTTTGCAACGAAAGCGATCCGCAAAGGCCCCGAAATAGCGCTTTCGGCCCTTTGTTTCGTCCTGTCGGGCGTTTTGATGGCGGGCGGATATTTCGGCGTTAACGTTATTATAAACGATTTTGAAACGGCTCCTGCCGCAGCTCAGCTCCCGTTCGACTTATTGCAGGCGGCAATTGCCGTAACAGCCGCGCTTTTGATGCTTTACGCGGCAAGACTGAAACAGGCGTTTTATAAAATTTACCGGAAGGAATGATATGTACGACAGTCAAAGCGCTTTAATTGAAATTTTAAAAATCCACCGCAATCCCAACCTTGAAAAATTCAGCCGCTCGCTTATTCCCGATGCGGACGCAATAATAGGCGTGTATTCCGCCGACCTGGCGGCATTTGCAGGCGACATTATCAAATCCGGCGAATATCTTAAGGTGCTGGATTTTCCTTATAACGTTTGCCACGAATGCGATATTATCAAGGGCATGATTATAAGGCGGGCGAAACTGCCCCTCGGGGATAAATTGCCGTATATGGAAAAATACGCTTCGCACATTAAAAACTGGGCCGTATGCGATGCGGCCGCGGTAAAAGTCAAGTCCTCGGAAAAACAAGAACTGCTTGAGTTTGCCGACAAACTAATAGCCACGGGCAAGGAATTTAACATCAGATACGCCTTGGTGCTTTTAAAATGCAATTTCGCCGATACCGCTGCGGACGCGGCAGTCTGCTTCGACAGGCTGGAAAGACTCGAATACGGCGCGTACAACGCGGATATGGCGGCGGCATGGCTTCTGAGCGAGATATATATTAAAAATCCTTCGGACTCCGCGGCGGAAAATATCGCCGCAGAGTATCTTATGCAAAGCAAAAGGGTAAACGAATTCACTTTCCGTAAGGCGTTAAGCAAAATAACCGACTCGAAAAGGGTGAGCGACATTCAGAAAGAGGAAATACGCCAATTACGAAAAACAGTGTTTAACGATTAAAAACAGCAGTTAAAACCCTATAAAATAAAAAACCTGCCTTTTGGCAGGTTTTTTGATGCGTCGGATCAGAACAGGCCCGTGATGTTGAGATTTTCGTCTATCGTCATATTGACGGCGTTGGGCACTTTGGGAAGCCCCGGCATAAGCATTATATCTCCGCATACGGCTACCAGAAATTCCGCGCCGCCGCGAAGCTGTATCTCGCGCACGGTGAAATCGAAGCCCTCGGGCCGTCCCAGAAGCTTGGGATCCTGCGAGAATGAATACTGCGTTTTTGCTATGCATACCGGCATACTGCCGTAAGGGGTATCCTTTATCGCGTTCAGAGTTTTTAAAGCCTCGTCCGAAAAGATGACTCTGCCCGCGCCGTATATTTCGGCGGCGACTTTTTCTATTTTTTCTTTGGCCGACGCCGAATCGTCGTACAACAGACGGAGAGGTCGGGGTTCTTTTGCAGCTTCGGCTACGAGTTTGCAAAGCTCGACGCAGCCTTTGCCGCCTTGCGCCCATGCGTCGGCAATCACGGCGGTTGCCCCTTCATCGGCCGCCGTTTTGCGTATAAAGTCGAGTTCGTCCTCCGTGTCGGTAATAAATCTGTTTATGGCGACTATTACGGGTTTGTTGTATTTTTTAAGATTGCGGATATGGCCGGTCATGTTGCAGATGCCTTTTTTAAGAGCGTCAAGGTCAGGGTTGTTCACCGAATTCTTGTCCGCGCCGCCGTTGTATTTCAAGGCTCTTGCGGTAACCACAAGCACCACCGCGTCGGGCTCGAGCCCCGATTTACGGCACTTGATATCCAAAAACTTTTCCGCTCCGAGTTCGGCGCCGAAGCCTGCTTCCGTAACCACGTAATCGGAATAGTGCAGGGCGGTGCGGGTGGCCGTTATGCTGTTGCAACCGTGCGCTATGTTGGCAAACGGGCCGCCGTGTATGAATGCGGGAGTGCCCGCAAGCGTCTGAACCAGGTTAGGCAGGAGGGCGTCTTTCAACAGTATGGTCATAGCGTCCTGCGCTTTGAGGTCGCCCGCGGTGAGAACCTTGCCGTTTTTGTCGTAACCGATTATAATGCCCGCGAGACGGCGCTTCAGATCCTTTATATCTTCGGCAAGACAAAGCACGGCCATTATTTCGCAGGCGGCGGTTATGTTGAAACCGTCCTTGCGGGGAGTGCCGTTCACCGGACCGCCCAAGGCGCATTCTATTTCTCTGAGGGCGCGGTCGTTCATATCCATCGTGCGTTTGTGGGTTACTTCGCTTATGCCGAGTTCGTTGCCTTGCTTGATGTGGTTGTCGATAAGGGCCGAAAGCAGATTGTTGGCCGAGGTGATTGCGTGGAAATCACCGTTGAAATGCAGGTTGATGTCGTCCATCGGGACTACTTGAGAATACCCGCCGCCCGTGGCTCCGCCTTTGATGCCGAATACGGGGCCGAGTGAGGGCTCGCGCAGGGCAAGCGCCGCCTTTTTGCCGCACACGGTAAAAGCGTCCGCAAGACCTATCGATACCGTGGTTTTGCCCTCGCCGTAAGGCGTGGGATTGATTGCGGTTACAAGTATAAGTTTGCTTTTTACCGTTTTATCGCGTTTGGCGGTAACTTTTGCCTTGTATTTTCCGTAAAGCCATAAATCGTCGTCCTGAATGCCGAGTTTTGCGGCTATATCGGTTATGGGTAAAAGCTTTGCACGGGAGGCAATTTCTATATCGGTCATGCTGCACCTCTTATTAATCTGTTTATATGAATTTAATTATATCAAAGTATTATACGCGTGTCAATTTAAGGACGGACTCAAAGATCGGAGCAATCAGGAACTTTCATTGCCGAAAGTATTGACAACGACGCTTGCAAACGTATATTATTAATAAAAGTATTATTACGATAATAAAACATTTTTTTAAAGCGACTGCACGAAATGATAAAAAACTTTCTGTTAAAGTTTAAAGAATCCTTTTTTTCGGTATTGCCCGTATCCGTACTGATTACGGTTGCGGCCCTGTGCGTGAAAGAGATTGACAATAATACGGCTGCGTTGTTTGCGGTCTCTTCGCTGTTGCTGATAGCGGGCATGGGAGTGTTTACTCTCGGCGCGGATATGGCAATGATGCCTATGGGCGTTTCCCTCGGCGCGGGAATGTCGGGAAGCAGAAAGAAATATCTGATGCTTTTGATAGCTTTCGTGCTCGGGTTCGTAATTACTTTGGCCGAGCCCGACTTGCAGATTCTTGCAGAACAGCTCAAACAGGGCGAAGGCAAGAACGTGTTCATCCTGGTCGCAGTGGCAACGGGGGTAGGCGTTTTTCTGACGGTAGCCTTGCTCCGCATATATTTTAAATTAAAACTCAAATATTTGCTGCTTGCCTTTTACACCGTAGTGTTTATTGCGGCCGCCTTCGTGCCGGAGGATTTTGTAACCATAGCTTTTGACAGCGGCGGCGTGACCACGGGGCCTATTACGGTACCTTTTATCATGGCTTTCGGCATGGGAATTGCAGGTGTGAGAGGCGGGGAAACAAACCGTAACGATTCCTTCGGCATGGTTGCTCTTTGTTCGGTAGGGCCGGTTCTGGCAGTTATACTTTTAGGACTCAGCGGTAAAAGCGACGTAGGGATAAGTCAGACGACGGTGCCTGCTGTAAATTCGTTTGCGGATATAGTCGTCGCTTTGGCGAAAGGTACTCCGTCCGTACTTAAAGAAGTGGCAATAGCTCTTTTGCCCATAATCGCGGTATTTGTGCTGTTTCAGGTAATTTCGCTCAGACTTCCGTGGAAACAAATCGTAAAAATTGGCGTGGGTACCGTTTATACCTATGTCGGACTTACGGTCTTTCTTACCGCAGTTAACGTGGGATTTTTGCCTATGGGTAAATTGCTCGGGGCGGCACTTGCCGAAGCTGGCGGCGGATATGCGCTGATTCCCTTCGGGATAGTCATGGGCAGCCTGATTATACTTGCCGAGCCCGCAGTACATATTCTGACAAGGCAGGTAGAGCAGCTTACGGGCGGCGCCGTATCCAAAAAAGTTATGTTGGCGGTACTGTCGGCGGCTGTCGCCGCGTCGGTGGGGCTTAGCATGCTGCGGGTTGTCACGGGTATCAGTATATGGTACTTTATTCTGCCGTGTTACGCGATTTCCGTTTTGCTTGCGTTTTTCGTGCCCGAAATATTTACCGCAATGGCTTTCGACAGCGGCGGGGTGGCTTCGGGCGCGATAACTTCGACCTTTTTGTTACCTTTTGCGATAGGCGCTTGTACGCAGCTGGGCGGAAACGTTTTCGAGGATGCTTACGGGCTGGTCGCGTTTGTGGCAATGACGCCCTTGCTTACGGTGCAGATAATGGGTCTGGTGTTTACGGTCAAATCGAGAGCCCGTTCCGGGACAAAAAAGAAACCGACTGCAGACGGATACGTCGCTTCGGTCGCCGATACGGAAGATCTGCCTGTCGTTTTTTTCGACGAAGAACGGGAAAATGCGGTTGCGGATGACCTTGAGAAAGCGGAATCCGTCGCCGGGGAAGAAAAGGGAGGAAATACCGATGAGTGATTATTTAGACGCGGTTACGCCCATCAAAATCATAGGTATAATCGCGGATAGGGCAAAGTGTAAAAAAGCAGTTAAACTTCTTAATGAATGCGGAGTTTTCTGTCAGGCGGCCATGCCGGGCAGGGGTACCGCTCCCAGCGATATACAGAGTTATCTCGGCCTGGGCGAACCCGAAAAGACCGTTTTGTTCGGTATAGGCTCGTCCGCAGGAGTCGAACGCGTCATGAAATTGCTGGAGCAAGAGTGGCAAAACGGCGCGGACAGACAGGGAATAGCCTTTTCCGTAAACGTGCAAAGCGTAGGAAGCGGAAAAATTTTAGATTATTTGACACGAGAGTGAGAAAGGAGATAATTATGAATAACGAAAAATACGCAATGATATGGGCAATTGTAAACAAGGGCTACGCCGATACGGTAATGTCGGCCGCAAGAAGCGCCGGCGCGAAAGGCGGAACAATCGTCAACGCCCGGGGGACGGGCGACAAAGATGCCGAAAAAGTTTTGGGATTTGTGATAGAGCCCGAAAAAGATCTGGTACTTATTATTGCCGAACGTTCTTTGCAGACGGAAATTCTCAAACAAATCAACTCGGCCGCCGGACTTTCGCAGGACGGGAAGGGGATAGTTTTCGCCTTGCCCGTGGATGACGTCGTGGGCGGGTCCGTCTGAAACCGGATTTTTATACCGTGCAATAAATGTCTCTTATATGGGAATAATTTCAAAGCGGCCGCAAGCCGCTTTTATTTTTTAAATTTGTAAATAAAGTTATATAATTTTGTTGACAAATTATTAATGTGTGATATAATGTTAATAAAGGCAGGTGAAAAATATGTCAAAAAGCGTTTACAGTCTGGTTTTGTCCGACGAAGTCGTTTCCGAAATAGACCGCATGGCTTACAAAGAGGGGCTTTCGAGGTCAAACCTTATAGATTTTATTCTGGCGGATTACATCAGCATGGAAACGCCGCAAAAGCGCATGCAGGATATATTCGGACATATGGAAAGGCTTTTCAGCCAAAGCTCAAACATGCGTTTTTTAAATCAGCCTTCGCTTTCTATGGCAAGCATAGTCAGCGCGTTGTCGTACAGGTATAAACCCACGGTCAAGTATCAGGTGGAGCTTTTCGACGACGAAAAGTTTATAGGGCAGATTAAAATTTCCATGCGGACGCAGAATTCCGCTTTGCTCGGACTTATGGGCGAATTCTTTACCGTATGGAAGGCGCTCGAAGAAAAATATTTCGGGAGGGGAGAGCTGTCTTTCGTGGACGAAAGCGGCAGGTTTTACCGTAAGTTCACGCCCGTAGGCGGGGCAAGACTTACGCCCGACGAAATAAGCGACGCAATCAGCGAATATATCGAGGATATGAACAACGCGATGAATATATATTTCAAAAACTGTCAGTCGTCGCAGGACGAATATTTGCCCGTCATCGAAAGCTATTACGCTTCGACGCAGGGTGAGCGGGCAAAAATCTGAAAAAGGAGGCAGGATATATGAATACTCAGAAATTTACTCAGAAATCGATAGAGGCAATAGAAAGCGCGCAGCAGATGGCGTTAAGTTACGGCAATCCCGAACTTACCCAGAGCCATTTGCTGTGGGCGCTTACAAAGGAAGACGGTGTAATAAACTCCGTGCTTAAAAATAAAGGCGTCAACGCCGCCGCCGTAAACGGAGAAGCCGACAGACAGGTGGCCGGTCTGCCCAAGGTAAGCGGCGGACAGACTTACGTCAGCGGCGATCTAAACAAGGCTCTTGCCGCCGCAGAGGACGAGGCTAAGGCCATGAAGGACGAATACGTTTCGGTTGAGCATCTCTTTCTGGGGCTTATCGCAAAAAGCGATTTGGCCGTAAAAAAGATATTTGCAAAGTACGGCGTCACAAAGGCGGGATTTCTGGAAGGCCTCGCCAAAATCCGAGGCAGCGCCAGAGTCACAAGCGACAATCCCGAGGCTACTTACGACGTTCTTAACAAGTACGGTCAGGACCTTGTGGAGCTTGCGAGAAAACAAAAGCTCGATCCCGTGATCGGCCGTGAAAACGAAATAAGAAACTGCATACAGATTCTGTCCAGAAAGACAAAAAACAACCCCGTTCTCATAGGCGAGGCGGGCGTAGGCAAAACGGCTATTGCCGAAGGGCTGGCAATAAGGATTATGAAAGGCGACGTACCCGCGGGCCTTAAAGACAGAAAACTGTTTTCGCTCGACATAGGCGCACTTATCGCTGGCGCGAAGTTCAGAGGCGAGTTTGAAGAAAGGCTTAAAGCCGTGCTTGCCGAAGTCAAAAAGAGCGAAGGCAAGATTATAATGTTTATAGACGAGCTGCATACCATAGTAGGCGCAGGCAAGTCGGACGGAGCAATGGACGCGGGCAATCTGTTAAAGCCTATGCTGGCAAGAGGAGAATTGCACTGCATAGGCGCGACCACGCTTGACGAGTACCGTCAGTATATCGAAAAAGACCCCGCCCTCGAAAGACGTTTTCAGCCCGTTACGGTAAACGAACCGAGCGTGGAAGATACGATTTCCATACTCAGGGGACTTAAAGACCGTTACGAGGTTTTCCACGGCGTAAAAATTCAGGACAGCGCGCTTATCGCGGCAAGCGTTTTGTCAAACCGATACATTACCGATCGTTTTCTGCCGGATAAAGCTATCGATTTGGTTGACGAGGCTTGCGCGATGATTCGTACCGAGATGGACAGTCTGCCTGTGGAACTGGACGATATTTCGCGTAAAATCATGCAGCTTGAAATAGAGGAAGCCGCGCTCAAAAAGGAGACCGACAAACTGTCCGAGGCGCATAAGGCGGAAATCGCCAAAGAACTTGCCGCTTTAAGGGACAAGTACAACGAGATGAAGGCACGGTGGAACGAAGAGAAGGAAAACATCAAAGCCGTTCAGCAGCTCCGCGAGGACATAGACGCCGTTAACGCACAGATCGAACGCGCGGAACACGCTTACGATCTCGATAAGGCGGCCGAACTCAAATACGGCAGACTTCCCGAACTGCAAAAGAAACTCAAAGCGGCCGAAGAAGAAATGCACGGTAAGACCAACAGCCTGTTAAGGGACCGCGTTACCGACGAGGAAATAGCCAAAATCATAGGCAGGTGGACGGGTATTCCCGTTTCAAAACTGGTTGAAAGCGAAAAGGAAAAACTTCTTAAACTGCCCGAAATTATGCATAAGCGCGTAATAGGGCAGGACGAAGCCGTTATCAAAGTCTGCGACGCCATACTGCGTTCCAGAGCGGGCATTACCGACGCAAACAGGCCGATAGGCAGTTTTCTGTTCCTCGGTCCTACGGGCGTAGGCAAAACCGAACTTGCCAAAACGCTTGCTCAGAATCTGTTCGACGACGAGAAAAACATCGTCAGGATAGATATGAGCGAGTATATGGAAAAGTTTTCAGTTTCAAGGCTCATAGGCGCGCCTCCGGGATACGTGGGATACGAGGAAGGCGGCCAGCTTACCGAAGCCGTAAGAAGAAGGCCTTATTCCGTAGTGCTGTTTGACGAAATAGAAAAGGCGCATCCCGACGTGTTCAATATTCTTCTGCAGATTCTCGACGACGGCAGGGTAACCGATTCGCAGGGGCGCACGGTGGATTTCAAAAACGCCATAATAATACTCACAAGCAACCTCGGCAGCACCGTTATTCTGGAAAGTATCGAGAAGCACGGCGACATAACGGACGATGCAAGACAGAAAATCGACGCCGTTCTGAAACAGAGTTTCCGTCCCGAATTTCTCAACAGGCTGGACGAAATAGTGCTTTTCAAGGCGCTCGGCAAGGAAGAGATAGACAAAATAGTCGATTTGCTTATCGCAGGACTGGCCGCAAGGCTCAAAGAAAAGGAGCTGGGCCTCGAAGTAACCTCCGCCGCTAAAAAATTTATAGCGGATTCGGGCTACGATCCCGTATACGGCGCGAGACCGCTGAAAAGGTTTATTCAGCATAACGTCGAAACGCTTGTCGCTAAATATATAATAGAGAAAGATCCCGCACCCGATACCGTAGTCAAGGTGGATTCGGACGGAGAGAAACTGTTTATAGCAAACCTTTAATATTAAAGGCCCGTCGCCAGGCGGGCCTTTTTTCAGCATTTACAATAACGTGGAATTTATAACGTAATTCGCGGTAGCCTTGTTGGTGGCTATGGGTATGTCGTATACTACGGCTATGCGCAGAAGCGCCTTTACGTCCGGGTCGTGGGGCTGAGCCTGTAACGGATCCCAGAAAAACACCACTAAATCGATTTCGCCTTCGGCTATTTTGGCGCCTATCTGCTGGTCTCCGCCGAGAGGTCCTGAAAGATATCCTTTAACTTCAAGGCCCGTGGCTTCGGCAACCAGTTTTGCCGTAGTGCCCGTGCCGCAAAGCGTAAATGCAGACAGCAAATTCCTGTTTTTCATTGCCCAGCTTACCATTTCGGCTTTTTTGTTGTCGTGTGCAATCAGCGCAAGCGTTTTTCTCTCTTTCATACTGTTATCCTTTGGTGTGTTTTTTTATATTATAGCTTACGCCTCGGTTTATGCAAAGCGAAAAACAGACAAAACTCAATTTTGTTTAACGCAAAACGGTCGGGATTCATGGTATAAAACAGAACAACTTTAAAGGAGGATTTGCTTATGGACGTCATCAACGAAAACATTACCTGTCCCGCGGTGGGGTATCAGCCCGCAACTATATGCGTACCCGTTACCGTAGAACCTTTCGCCAAAGCCGGTATAACCCGTACCAAATGCTGCGGCGACGCTTTGGTTATTCCCGGCAGACAGGGGTGCACAGGTATTAAAAACGGCGTTTGCACCTTTACCGCATCGCAGAATATCTGCGTTGCCGTACCCGTTGAATACGGCGTATGCATAAGCGGCGAGCAAACGCAGGTTCACTGCTCCGATTGCTGCTGAAAAAAAGGGACGATATAAAAATCGTCCCCGTACATAAGCAATTTCGGTTAAAACTATATTTTGATTTCTGCAAAATACAAAATTTCGTTGTAGTTGATTTTTCCTATTTCGGCAAGTACGAATACCCTGTTGTCGGAGGTTACGGTAACGCATGAATAGCCCGCGGCTCCGTTGTATACGGGGTAGGTTATCCAATTGTCGCCGCCGTCCTCGCTTACGCCGAGCGTCAGATTTACGCGGGTGTGGAAAGAGTCGGGGTAACTCATAATAAGTTTACCGTCTTTTACCGCTACCGAACTCATGCAAATCGGGCTTCTGAGCGTGGTATCCACAGTCTGTTCGTACCAGGTTTCGCCGCCGTCGTCCGAATAGGACAGGCGCTGATACTGTTCGGGATGATAAGTGCTGCAACCCGTCATGTCGCGTATTACCATGACAAGGGTACCGTCGTCGAGTTCTGCCGCTTCGCACTCGTTGCCCGTGCCTGCGTTTTCGCCCTTAATCCAGGTGAGGCCGTTGTCGTCGCTGTACATCACAAAGGCGTATCCTCCGCTGCTTGCGGGAACGATAATTCTGCCTTTGCGTTCGCCGGTTTTAAGCTGTATGCTTTTTCCGGGGCCTATCATGAGAGTGTGCTGACGCACGCCGTCCGCACCGCCTCCCGAAGTATCGGTCTGCTCGAAACTTATATCCTGCGGAGTTTCGTTAAGCGTGAGCGTAAGGTTGCTTTCCACCCTGAAACGCGCGTTGTAAGTTTTGTAATCGTATTTGTCGGCTTCGGTACCCGTCATATACGGAAAGTTCACCAGACCCGTTTCGGAGTCGAGTACGGGGGTGGGGTTGCCGTATTTGCCGATTTGGTCGGTGTAGGACAGAAGTATTTTAAGGTCGCTCCACGTCTTGCCGCCGTCTTCAGAGGTCTTGTACACAAGGTCGATACTGCCCGTATCGTGCGAGGAATTCCGTCTGCCTTCCGCGGACGCAAGAAGCACGTCCTCGGTAAGAGTCATACCGTATTTCTCGTTAAGTACCTCATGGTCCAGCGCGATTATCGACGGTATCCTGAAAGTAGCGTATCCGCTTTCGCCGTTTTTAAATAAAAACTGCCCGTTGTCAAGAATGTCGTCGTTGAATTTGCCGTAGCCCTGCGTGTTGTACCATATTATGCCCGTCAGCATTACGGCTATCAGCATGGCGCAAGTGATTATGCTTACCGTATGACGCCTGAATATCAGTTCAAGAAGCGCGCCTATGAGAGTAATTACTCCCGCCGCTATCAGAATTATTATGGTCATCGTACTGAGGGCAAGCGGCTGAACGTAGTCGATTATAAACGATTTGAGAACTATGGCTATAAGCATGGCGACCGCCGCCGCCAGCAATACTATCGCCGCATATAACGCGTATTTTCCGCCCGACGCCTTCTTTAAGGTCAGTACGTATCCAACCGGCAGAATCAGCATGGTTATGGCGAACAGCACGGCCATAACGCCCGCGCTGAAAAATACATCCTTGTTAAATACCAAAAACATTATCAGCCCTACGGCCAGAAGCATGAAGCCGAAAAATATTACCGCGTCGGCAATTATCCGCTTGACGTTTTTGTTTTTTTCGCTGTCCATAAAACCCACCTTCAATATTATTAGGTTAATCCTATTGTATAATAAACGCGCCCGATAAGCAAGCGAATTTCCTCCTGCAAACGTTCAAATACAGCAATCAGGCTTTTAAGTGTTGATAAAAAAGCGGACGGGTGTTATAATTAAAAAAGTTGAAGTTACGCGGAAAGTTTATTTCCGAAAAATTTATACCTGTTTTACATTTTTGAGCTATATTGATAAAAACGCGCTTTGCGTCCGAAAGCGCCGCGCATTATATATTCAAGGAGGCCGATATGAGCATTTCTGCCGATAATAATACTTCAAACGGATATTTCAAAGTAATAAGGACGTTTACGGACAATTCCGATTACGGCAAAGCCGAAGCCCG
The DNA here is from genome assembly GCA_018714105.1 of Candidatus Faecicola pullistercoris. Classification (GTDB taxonomy): domain Bacteria; phylum Bacillota; class Clostridia; order Christensenellales; family CAG-917; genus Faecicola; species Faecicola pullistercoris. The sequence goes on from DVNW01000016.1 coordinate 18,116, forward strand.
TGCGTTTCTTAACGAAAACAGGCTGGAAATTGCGGCAGTAAGCGACAAAGCGTTTACTGCGGACAGAATAGGGGTGGAACTGAGTTACGACTATTTGCCCGACGATAAAATCTTTGTGAACGGTTTTCAGTCCTGGACGGACAGCAGGGAATATTCCGCAGGCGAGAAAATGTATGCGCCCTCTCTTCTTGCTAAGGCCGTATTTAACAGCGCTTTGGGCAAAAAGAAAGGGCTGGATAACGCCGGCGACAGAGGAATTGCGAGCGTCGCAAGAAAAAAGGGCCTCTTTTACGGCATATCTTACGGCTATGTCAGGCGCGGGTCCGTCGTGGATCTGTTCGGCTCGCTCAGCGAAAGATCGGGATATACGGTAATCGAGTTCGACGTCGGACGGAATACTGTTACTCTGACCGTCGACGTGAAAGGTAAACTCATAAGCGCGGGCACTACGGTCATAACCTCGGTCGTCAGGATAAATGACGAATACGATAAGGCGTTTGACGGCTATTTCCGAGCCATGGGGATAAAGCCCGTTAAAAGAGATATTCTCAACGGTTATACCACCTGGTACAATTATTACGGCAATATCGACAGCAAAATTGTGGAACGGGACCTTGCCGCAATAAGCAAACTCGACTGCAAAGTGGATATTTTCCAGATAGACGACGGCTATCAGGCCGACATAGGGGATTGGCTTAACCGCAAAGAAGACAAATTCCCCGAGGGCATGAAAGAACTGGCTCAAAAAATACATTCCCGCAACATGCTTGCCGGACTTTGGCTTGCGCCTTTCGCGGCGGGTAAAAACAGTTTTATCGGCAAGCGGCATCCCGACTGGCTTTTAAAAGACGAATCCGGCAGACCCCTGACGGCGGGAGCGAACTGGGGCGGATTTTACGCTTTGGATATTTATAACGCAGAGGCGCGCGCGTATATCGAAAAAGTATTCCGTACCGTACTTTTCGATTGGGGCTACGACCTGGTCAAACTGGATTTCTTATATTGCGCGGCGCTTGTGCCCTTACACGGTAAATCACGAGGCGAAATAATGTGCGACGCCGTGGATTTGTTGCGCGAGTGCTGCAAAGACAAGCTTATTCTCGGTTGCGGCGTTCCTCTCGCGCCCGCTTTCGGCAAATTCGATTATTGCCGCATCGGTCCCGATCTCGGGCTGAAATGGGGTAAAAACCGCATGGATACCAGAGAGGGCGTTTCCACTTCGCACGCAATACTCAACAGCGTGTTCAGAAGACATCTTAACAACAGGGCTTTCGGCAACGACCCCGACGTTTTTCTGCTTAGAGACAAAAACATAAAACTGACCGAAAGCGAAAAAAACACGGTTTCCGTTATCAATAAACTCTGCGGAAGCGTGCTTTTTACTTCGGATAATATTCAGGAGTATTCGGATGACAAAATTAAGCATATCGGGCGGATATTTGATAAAAACAGCTGGAAATTACTGGAAGCCGATATATGCGGCAACCGCTTGTCGGTAATATACGAAGCGGAAGGGGAGAAACGCCGCCTGGATACCGAAATCTATTGAACCCGTCTTTAACGCAATCCTGTTTTTACAAGCGTGCCCGAAACATAATCCCTTAATATAAGTCTAATATAAAAGCCGAAAAAAAGGGCGTGAGTTCGAACACGCCCCCCTGTGGCGGAGGCGGAGGGATTCGAACCCCCGTGGGCTTGCACCCAAACGGTTTTCAAGACCGCCTCGTTATGACCGCTTCGATACGCCTCCGTGTATTCGGTTTTCGTGTGTAATTTTAGCAAATTATCAAAATGATGTCAATCGAAACCCCTTAAAATTACTTTCCGTTGACACGCGCTTAGCGGATATGGTATTATTTTTACATAAAACTGTGTTACAGAGGCGGAGATTTATGACGGCTGTCAGCGTGGTATGTCTTATATTGATGATTATGTTGTTCGGGTACGTGGCGGGCAAGTTTTTAAAGACGGACAGAAAGGACAAATTAAAGTTTTTAAAGAGTTTTAAAAAGGGTAAATTCGTACTTATATATCTGGTTGCCGTACCTCTTTACTGGATGGGCATAGTTTACAAAGGCGAGCCCGCAGGCGGGGCGCTTCTGATGGCCATAAAGGCCACGGTGGACCTGGTTGTGCTGAAATACGACTATTCCAGCGCGGCGGCGCTGATGAGCGATAATCTTATTTACCGCATTACAATGGACGTATGTTTTGTCATGGTTGCGCTTAACGCGTTGCTGTTTACTTTTACCATAGTGGGGGAAAGGATAGCGAATAAGGTCAGAGTAAATCTCGCTGCCCGAGGGAAGGACGAATTGTTTGTGATTATAGGCTACAACGCCGAGAACAGACAGATTTTGCAGTCGGTAACCGAAGCCGGAGGAAAGGCTCTGGTGCTTGACAAGGTTACGGCGGAATTGCAGGACGAAATGTTTGTGGCAAGAGCCGGGCTTGTGGCTTTCGGCGCGGGCGACGACGCGGGGAAAACCCTTAAAAAACTTTTAGGCTCGACCGACGGAAGAAAGATTACCGTTATTATAAATACGGGCGACGACGTAAAGGGTATACTTATTACGGGACAGCTTTGCGATATGATACTTGCCGACGGGCTTGACGCGAAGAGTTTCGAGAGGGAAAAAGGGCTTTCGGTTTATACTTTCGGCGCGCCGCAGAACAAATCCGCTTTCATACATTTTGTGGAAAAATCTCAGGGGACGATTGCTTACGTCGACAAATATAAACTCATTGCCCTCGATTTTGTCAGCCGCTATCCGCTTACCGCCTTCATGAGCGCGGACGAACTCGATTACGACAAAGGCCTTCTGAAAAGCGACGTTCAGCCGAACGTCGTCATGGTAGGATTCGGAAAAACCAATCAGCAGCTGTTTCTTACCTCGGTTGCCAACAATCAGTTCATTACGCAAGGCGCCGCAGGGCCGGAAGTCAAAACGGTCAGATACAATATATACGACAAGGAAGACTCCAAAAACGACAAGAATTTAAATCATACTTATTACCGTTATTCCAACGAATTTTCAGGGAAGGCGGCGGACGGTAAAGAATATCTGCCCCTGCCGGCCGAGCCTGCCGAAGTGCATTTCCGCAAGATGAACATCAACGATACCGAGTTTTACAAATCGCTGAGGCTAAGCCTTTCGGCGGATGCGGGAAATAAGCCGTTCAATTACGTTATAATCGCTTTCGGAAAAGATACCGAAAACCTCGACCTTGCAGACAAGCTCTCGCTCAAGCTCAAAGAATGGGGGCTTGCCGACCGCACCAAACTGTTCGTCAAGATACGCGACAACGCTTTGAGCAAGCGCATAATAGCCGAGGAAATAAACAAGGAGGAGGGATTTATACCGTTCGGCAACGAAAAGGCCGTAGTATACAATATTTCCTCGATAGCGGACGAAAGCACGGAAAAAATGGCGAGATTCAAGCATTTTACCTACGCCGTTGTGGATTACCTTAAATCGCACCCTTCCGAAAACGACGCCGAAATCCGCGACATACTCAGGTCGGCGGCGGAAAAATGGTATAAAAAATGGGTGCAGGTGCAGAGAGATTCCAACGTGTACGCCTGTCTGAGCATACGCAGTAAATTAAATATGGCGGGATTCGATTTTGCCGCGGCGTCTTCGCCCGAGCCGGACGCGGAAGATGAGTTTTACTTAAAATATCAGCAGGGCAATCCTATCGTGCCCGACCCCGAATTTGCAGGGAAAACTTTTTTGGGCAAAAGCATTATCGCTTACGACAACGATTTTAAAAAGGATACCCTCAGGGCGAACATGGCCGTACAGGAGCATTACAGGTGGAACGCCTATATGATTTCCAGCGGCATTATCCCTTCGTCTGTGGAGCAAATTAAAAGCGAGGGGGGAAAGAACCTTGCGCTCAGGCGTCACGGCAACATAACCACTATGCAGGGGCTTGTCGAGTACAGAAAGATTATGGCCGCGCTTAACGGCACCGACGAGGATAGAGAAGACGTAATACGGTACGACTATCAGCTTATGGACGATGCGGGCTGGCTTCTGAAAAAGAACGGCTGTAAAATAATCAAACGGGGCGAATAACCCGGAGGACGGATAATGTTAGCGGGAATTTTATGCGGTTGCGTTACGGTTGCGGCGCTTTACGCCGTTACGATGCTGGCATATTTCAGGCTGAGACGCAAGTATGCCGAAACCAAATACGCCGTTGAGGCGGGAATAGCGCTTTTTGCCATAGCGGTCAGCGTAATTACGAGAATGTATATTCTGACCGAGCTCGGGGACGGCACTTTCGAATCGGGCTTTTCGGCGGCGCTTTTTGCCATATATTCGGGCATCGGCGGTCTGGCATTCGAAGGAATCGACAGCGTAAGCGGAGTAGAGCTTAATTATATAAATTGCATATATTCGGGTGTTTCGCTTTACGCGGGCCTTATCGCATTGAGCGTGATTACCGCTACCGCAAGTTATGAAATTTACAGTAAAGCGGGTTTATTGGGTTTAAAGCTGAGGTTAAAGCTAGGTATTTGTACGGACGTGTACGTTTTTAAAACGGCTACGCCCGATACTTTGCTGCTTGCCGAGAGTATCAAGAACCGTTATTCCGAAAAAGAGTTCCGGAGCCGCCGCGTCAGGATTGTTTATTGCGGCGAGCTTCTCGAACCGTTTGACAGAAAAAACTTTCTGCATAAAGAAATTATGAGCAGAGGCTTTTTGTACTGGTCTTACAACGACAGACCGGGCGGCGGGAAATCCGTACTCAGAAGGCTCGGGCTTTATATCCGCAACGACGCGCACGGGGTGCGGGCGTCGAAAAACAAGGGCGGCGTATACGTGTTCGCTTTCGCGCAGGACCAAGACCTGGTGGGAAGCGAGAGTGTCAACGGTAAAAGCGTTTTTAAAGAAATTTCGCTTATTCTCAAAGAAAACAGCAAGGACTGTTCAGGGCTTCATACGGTAACGGATTTTTATCTGCTTACGGGAAGCGAACTCAATTACGAATATTACGAAAGAGTTACCGACGACATTGTTTCCTCGGCCGCGAAAAAGGCGGGAGCGGATGCGGAAAAGCTTAAAAAGTATTTTCAGGTGCACGTAATTAACGAATCCGTGCTTGCAGGCATGAGTCTTACGGGCAGACGCATGGAAGCCGACGGCGAAAACGGGAACGGCGATTTCGCGCCGGTCGGAGACGGTAAGCATTACGCCGTTGTGCTGGGCTTTGGCGAAACCGGCAAACAGGCAATGAATTCGGTATACGTGAACAACGCCTGTTTCGACGAGAGAGGCGTTCCGCTGAGTTTCGAAGCGGACGTGTTCGACACCGTTGCCACGAGTAAGGCCGGTCTTTACAAAAGCACGCATCCTCTTACCGTGTGCATAAGCAAGGGCGACAGCCTTTCTCCTATATCCCGTGAAGACGATTTCGCGGTGAATGCCGAACTCCGACGTATTTCCGAAGCTTATGAGCCCGCAATAAAAAGCTTTGCGGAAAAGGGCGTGAAAGGTATGGATTTCGGTTTCGTCGCAAGAGAAATGAAGTTTCCCGTGATAGCTTTCCATAACGTCGACTGCACGGAACTGGAGTTTGCGTCTTCCATGAAGTACGACGGCCGTTTAACTTTCGGCGGACGGTCGGTCGACAGCCTTATAATAGCGCTTGGCGACGATGAAAAAGACATAGCTGCGGCCAACGCCTTTATAGACGAAATCAAGACAAAAGGATCTGCCTTACCGCGCGGAACCCGCAAACAGTACGTTTACGTTCATCTGCACGACGACAGAAATTACGCGCGCATCAACTGGACCGAGGCCGATAACGAGGCATATCCGCATATCGGTATAGTGCTTTTCGGAAACAGGGGTTATATTTTCAGTTACAACCGCATTGTGGACGAAAAACAGAATATGAAATACAGTTACGGTTATCATCTGATTGCCGACGGAGGACGGAAAGATTGCGTCGCCGAAAACGAAATTTCGGGTATTTTCACTAAAATAAAAGACAATATCAAGAGCGGAGACAATACCGATTTTCTTCCGCACCTCAAAAAAATAAGCGGTATTGTTTCCACGCTCGAACCGCATGAGTATAAAGAAAAATGGCTATACACGAAAGAGTATAAAAAAGAATCCAACAGGGCGGCGGAGCGGTTCGGACGCAGATTCCGCCGAGAGCTGGATACCAAAAAAGAACTGACGGGAGCCGAACTTATGAAACTTGCCGAACTCGAGCACGACCGCTGGAACAGGTTTTATATCGCGCACGGGTGGTATTACTCATTCACGGGTAAGCGCGAAAGCGACAGGGTGCATAACTGTCTGTGTCCTTTCGCTTTTCTGTCGGAGGATACGCGGGCATACGATATTGTCAACGTGGCTTTGGCTTACAACCCGAAGAAGTAGTCGTCTGCGGCGTTTTATACAACGGGCGGAATAAGGTTGCCAAAAATCGCTTAGTTTGGTATAATGGTTGAAACGCTCTCGGCAGAACGGCCGACAGCGCCGCGCGGGGCAGACTTAAGCATAATAAGGCCGTGCCTTCACGCCCGAATTCTTCAGGAGAAAATTATGTGGTACGAAATACTTTACAGAGTACTCAGTATAATTAATTATTGCATTTTAATAGTTATTGCGGTTCCGCTGCTGTTGCAGATTTTTTACGTGCTGGCATCGTTTATTAAAAAGAAGACCTGGCCCGAAAGCGAAAAAAAGGCCAGAATCGCTTATCTCATTCCCGCATGTAACGAAGAAGACGTCATTTACGATACGGTAAAAGACATTTTGGAAAATCAGGATTACCCCGCGGATAAGCTGGACGTTTTCGTAGTAGCAGACAACTGTTCGGACAAAACCGCCGAACTTGCGGCCGAGGCGGGCGCCACGGTGCTGGTGCATAACGATCCCGATCCCGCGCACCATATGGCCGCATATCCGTTGAGATACGGCATCGACCATATTTTGTCGGTGGAGGACGACCCTTACGAAATAATCATAAGGGTAGACGCGGACAACCACCTCAACAGGGAGTATTCCTCGTACATGAACGACGCCTATCAGGCCGGCGTGGATCTGGCGCGTCCTTACGAGGGCGCAATCAACGCGACTCAGAACTTTTTTACAAAAGCCTGCACGATGTTTTACGTATTCGAATCCCGTTACGGAAGCAGGGTGAGGGAAAGACTTGGTCTGGCCGCGCACGTCAACGGAAGCGGAGCAATGATGAGCGCGCGTATGCTTAAAGCTACGGGCGGGTACGACTGCGTTACCATTTCCGAGGACGCGGAATATTATTTTAACCGTCTGCTGGACGGTTATAAAGGCCATTTCGTGGAAGACGCCGTGGTTATGGAGGATATGCCGTCCTCTCTCAAAGATACCTACAACCGCAACAAGCGCATAGGCAGCGGCAGCGTTTCCCTTTTGAAGCCCAAATTTTCAAAGCTGTTTGCCGAGTTTTTCAGGACGGGCGAATTTTCGTATATGGAAATCTGCCTGACGTACAGCTTTCTGTTCCTTACCGTATTGCTTTCGGTATGGTTGCCGCTTTTTTACGTATATAACTTCCTGTTTCTCGGTTTTGCCGCCCACGGCGGACTTGAAGTTACGCTGTTCGCGCCCGAGTGGTACGCCATGATCTTGAAAAATACGATTATCATAGGCGCGTCGGTATTGTTGGGGCTGTTTGTGTTTTTCGGGTATTTGCAGGCCTTTATACTGGTTATGCTGGATTATAAAAAAATCGGCGCAAATAAAAGAAGCGAGCTGATAAGCGCGGTTTTGCTTTTCCCGTTTTTCCTTATAGTGTATTCGGTAACGATATGTATAGGTACCATGTCAAAACCCTCATGGGGCAGGGCAAAGCGCAACGTAAACAAATAAGCGGAAGGTGATAACCGTGGAAAGCAATTACGCACTCGAAATAAAAAACCTCTGCAAGTCCTACGGCAACGTAAAAGCCGTCAGGGATATTTCTTTCAGCGTGGAAAAGGGCAGTCTGTTTGCCTTTTTAGGCGTGAACGGAGCGGGAAAATCGACTACGATAAACATAATCTGCTCCATACTCGACAAAGACTCGGGTACCGTGCTGGTGGACGGGAAAGATCTGGATCGGGCCTCTGCCGAAATAAGAAAGGAAACAGGAATAGTTTTTCAGACTTCGGTTCTCGACAAAGAGCTTACCGTACTTCAGAATCTGCAAATCAGGACGGCTTTTTACGGCATAGACAAAAAGACCAAAGCGCGGAATATAGAAGATATAATAAAACTGTTGGAGCTGGAGCCCATTCTGAAACGTCCCGTCAAAAACCTCAGCGGAGGACAGATGAGAAGAGTGGATATCGCCCGCGCCATGGTTCACAGGCCCAAACTTCTTATTCTCGACGAGCCTACCACCGGGCTGGACCCCAAAACCAGGCAGACGGTGTGGGCGCTTATAGATAAAATACGCGAGGAAACGGGAATGACCGTTTTCCTTACCACGCACTATCTCGAAGAAGCCGAACTCGCTACCGATATCGTTATTATGGATAAGGGAACCATTATCGCCCGAGGCACGCCTAACGAGCTTAAAAACGCCTATTCATACGACGCTCTCGTAAGCTATATGCCGGTGAACGAGGACTTTGAAAGCAAACTGGCGGAGGACAACCGTGTTTTTTCCTACGACGCGGAGAAGGGCGCTTACCGCATTAAAATAGAAAACACGGCAGCCGCAAAAAAAATAATGGAAAACTGTCCGCAGTATACCGCGGATATAGAAATTTTAAAGGGCAAGATGGACGACGTTTTCCTTAACGTCACGGGAAGAAACATTGCGGTTGCGGAGGAAGAAAATGGCAAAGACTCAGATTAATTATGCCGAGCAGCTGGGCAGTCTTATAAAACGCCATCTGCTTGTGTTTATAAACAACCGAATGCGCGTGTTTTACACTATGATGGTGCCTTTTATCATCTTTGTGGTATACATTCTCTTTCTGCGCGATTTGGAACTGATGACGGTTGGCCCCGTACTTACCGAATACGGCCTTTCGGCTGACGACGCAAAGCTGATGTCTTACGTGCATACGCTTATCGACTCCTGGATGCTCAGCGGCATTATAGCTATGTCTACGATTACGGTTTCATTGCAGATAAACAACATCACGGTAAGCGATAAGGAAAACGGCATCAACCGCGATTTCGCGTCGTCGCCCGTTTCTTCGACCATGCTGATATTAAGCTATTTTCTGTCGAATTTCGTAATAACTTTCGCGGTTTGCTTCATATTTCTGCTGGCGTGCTTTATCTTCCTTGCCTGCATGGGCGAGCTGATAATTACTTTTACTTCGCTTATGGCGGTATGCGGCGTGCTTATTTTTATCACCGTCAATTCCGTATTGTTTACGGTTTTCATATGTTCGTTTATATCCAGAGACTCGACCATGGCGAGCATAATCACCATATTCTCGACGGCGATAGGCTTTCTGATAGGCGCGTACATGCCCTTGTTCATGATGCCCAAGGCAGTTCAGTATTTATGCGGATTCGTGCCGGGCACATACTGTTGCGCATTGTTCAGATTTGCCTTCATGTCGGACGGAATAGCCGAAATGACGGAATATCTGTCGGGCGTGATTCCCGAAGGCGCGTCGGGCATAATGGCCGAGCTTACGGGCAATTTCGGGTATAACCTCAACTTTTTCGGGATTGTGGTAACTCCGCCTTATCAGGCTTTGGTAATAGCGGTATTCACTTTAATCTTTATAGTGCTTAACGTCGTGTTCGGCAAAAAGCTGACGGCGGTTATAGGCGGTATGACCAAAAAAATATTCGCAAAAAAGAAAAATAAGGGCTCTCGCGCCGAATAAAACTGCGGGTTGCTAACGGCAAACAAAAAAAGGGCAGACGCCCTTTTTTTAACTGCGTTTTCAAGCCTTTGCGAAAACTTCCTTGTCGTACTTGTCGTCTATGTCGCCCAACAGTTCTTCGAGTATGTCTTCCATGGTAATTATGCCTTTCAGGACGTCGCCTTCCTTGACAAGCGCCATGTGCTGCTTGCTTTTCTGAAAGGATTTGAAAAGATGGGAGATTTTACAGTCGGGAGAGGTTACGAAAGGCTGTTTGAGTATATCGGCTATGTTGCCGCCTCCGTCTATCATAAGTTCGTAAAAATCGGCGCGGTACATAATTCCCTTAACGTCGTTTCTGCCGTTTCCGTAAACGGGTATGCGCGAGAAGTTGGAAGATTTGTAAACCTCTTTGATGGCTTCGTGCGGCGAGGATATGTCTATCATGGTGACCGAATCCAGGGGAGTCATTACGGCCGAGACAAGCAGTTCGTCGTAAGTTATCGCGCTTTGTATGATGTCGTGTTCGATGTCGTTGAGCACGCCTTCGTTTTTAATGTCGGTAACTATTATTTTGAATTCCTCTTCGGTTATGTTGGGTTGCTTTTTGTCGAGCCTGAAAATCTTGTTAAGCAGCTTTTTCCACAAGTCGAAAAGGAAATTGAGCGGAGCGAACAGTATCATAAAAAAGTACAGGGGACGCGCCGCGAACGATGCAAATTCCTCGGGCCGTTCTTTCGCCAGGCTTTTAGGCGATATTTCGCCGAATATCAATACCAGCACCGTCATAACCACTGTAGAAAGAGTTATGCCGAGATCGTCAAAGTAAAACGTAAACACCAAAGTCGCAAGCGACGCCGCCGCGATGTTCACGATATTGTTGCCTATCAACAGGGTAGAAAGAAGCCTGTTATAGTCCTTGCTGAGTTTAAGAGCCAGGGCGGCGGACTTTTTCTTTTCCGCCAGTTTTTTCATTCGGGCCTGAGAAAATCCCGTAAACGATGTTTCGGTTGCGGAAAAATATGCCGAAAACAACAACAGCAGTGCCAGCAGGCCTATAAGGCCTATCGCAGAGCCTTGAGTCATATTGTACCTCCGGTTAATTTAATAAAATAAAAGCACAAGCCCATAGGATTTGTTACCGGCTTATGCTTGTTATGCGTTTTTAAAATACTTTGGGCGGCAGGTTGGCCGTCGTCGTCCATTAAAACGTACTCCTTATAATACTGTTAACAGTGTATCACATTTTTATACGCTTGTCAAACGTCGCCAAGATAACCTATTCTGAAATAAGGCTCGGAAATTTTCGCTCCACGGTTTTTGGAGTTAAGCCGGATTATTGTTCCGGGAGTCTTGTTGTGAAAAACAAAGGTTTTGGTTGCGTAAACGTCGTCCGACGAAGCCATGTTCCACTGAGAGCATGCCATAGCGTTTCCGTTTGCCGAAGCGTAAAGCCCGTGATTCTAAGGCGAATTGGTTTTGCAGTCGTCCGTTGAGCAGGGGTTGACCGTTGCCTGATAGTCTATCTGATATACGCCTTTGTTATTGAGTACGAACTCATCGGGTTTTGATGCATTTCGGGAAGCCGAACCGTGGGCGAGTAAATTGTCGTAAAAGGAAAGGGCTCCGCTTTGGGCGGAAGGTTGAGCGCTGAAATTCGTTGCCAGCGTTTCGCTTGCCTGCGTACTGCCCGTGGCTCCCGTAGCTCCCGTGCTGCCTGCGGGCCCAGCAGGGCCGGGCAGCTATACGTATTTGATTCTGGGATTGCGACGCTCAGGTCGATTGTTATAACAGCATATGTTCATATCTGACTCCTTATACCTTAAATTTCTGATATATTATATTAAAAATTCCGTTAAAGTGTAACGGACGTGTTTTCCGCCGTATAAAATAAATCGGAGGTGCTTATGAAAACCATAAGCGTTTGCATGATTGTAAAAGACGAGGAACATTGCATTGAAAGGATACTCCGACAGGCAAAAAAGTTTGCCGACGAGATAATAATCGTCGATACTTACAGTGAGGATAAAACGCCTGAAATAGCACTTAAATATACAAATAGAGTATATAAAACCGAGTTTCAGGATTTTTCTCAGGCAAGAAACTACTCGCTGTCATTGGCCGAAAGCGATTACGTAATGTGGCTTGACGCCGACGACGTGCTGCCTGACGAAAGCGTGGAAAAACTTATCGCGCTTAAAAACAGTCTCGGCGCGCAGGACATGATAATGCTGCCTTACGAAACGGCGTTCGACGAAGACGGCAATCCTACTTTCAGATATTTCAGGGAAAGGATTTTCCGCAATCGCGCGGGATATGTATTCGAAGGCGCCGTTCACGAGGCGGTTGCGCCAAGGGGCGAGATAGAATATCTGGATATTCCTATAAGGCATCAGAAAGAAGCGGTTAGAAATCCCTTCCGCAATCTGGGTATTTATCAGAAACTTATTGCGGACGGTGCGGAACTTTGTCCGAGAGAGAAATTTTATTACGCATGCGAACTTTATTATAACCGTATGTACGACGAGGCTCTTGCCGTCTTCAACGTCTTTCTCAAAGGCGGCGGAATGACCGCAAACGTCGTTCAGGCGCTGTTGAATTCTTCGGATATTTATATAATGAAGGGTATGTTCGAAGAAGGATTTGCCGCGGCGGCAAAAGCGCTTTATTACGTTATGCCCACGCCCGCAGTATGTTGTCAGCTCGGGTATTGCCTTCAGAAAGCGGGCAAGTACGGTCTGAGCACTTATTATTACGGAATGGCGCTTACGGTTAAGGAAACAGACCCTCTGGCATTTCGCAACACGGATTTCGACGCTTACGTGCCCTATATAGAAATGGGCCTTAACAGCTATTACGACGGCGACGTAGACAAGGCGATAGAGTATACCCTCAAAGCAAAAGAGATAAGGCCGAATTCGGCCCTTGCCGAGTCCAATCTCGCGTACTATTTCGAGGAAAAAGCCAAAACGGAAAAAATTGAAGGTTAATCCGCAAAGGCCCGTCGGCAGGTCTTACCGCGATAAAAACTCTGTTTGCCTTCGCGCAGTACGCCGCGGGTGCGCCAAAGCGGTTAAATTACAATATAAATTAATATTAAATTGTATTTATATAATTGACACGATCCCTTTGTACTGTTTAAAATAAAATAAGTACATTGCAGGAGCGGGGGAAAATGCAGGGCTTGTTTATCGCGCTTGTCTGTGTTTTGATTGTCGCGGTTATTCTGATTCCGGTATATTTGACTTACGTTGTTTTGTGTTTCATCGCGCGAAGGAAACCCGTTAAACTGTTTGAAAAACTTGCGGGAGGCGTTCACGGGGCGATAGCCGAAAAGGTGGACGACCCCGATAAGTACGTACTGACCGACCGCGAAGTAAAGGATAAAGCGGCCGCGCTTAAAGCCAAAGGGCCGGAACGTATGGAAATGACGGGTAAAGGCGGGCTTACTCTGGTCGCTTATATGTACAGGGCCGACGTGAAAACGGATAAACTCGCTTTATTGTGTCACGGGTGCAGAAGCAACGGTCTTGAAGAATTTGCTTTTATTTCGGATTATTATCACGCAAGAAATTACGATATTCTGATGGTGGATCACCGCGCATGCGGGGAAAGTCAGGGGAAATACATGACTTTCGGCCTTATTGAAAGCGAGGATTCTCTTATGTGGCTTCAAAGGGCTCTGAAAGAGAATTCTTATAAAAAAGCGGTTATTCACGGCGTTTCCATGGGCGCGGCCACCGTGCTTATGATGTCGGGCAAGCCTTTGCCGCCTCAGACGCAGTGCATTATCGCCGAAAGCAGTTATACGTCGGCATGGGATCAATACCGCTATATCTTAAAAGACGTCATGCATTTGCCGGTATTTCCCTTGCTTCACGCGCTTAACGCCATGTCTAAAGCGGTGGCTTTCGATTTTAAAAAAGCAAACCCTCTCGAAGCGGTACGGAAGGCGCAAGTTCCCGTACTGTTCTTCCACGGCGGCGCGGACACCTTCGTACCGGAATTTATGAGCCGGGAGCTGTACGAAGCCTGTTCGGCCGATATCAAGGAATACCACGAAATAAACGACAGCATACACGCGAGGTGCTACGTCACCGATACCGCGGAATGTGAACGTATTATGGATAAATTTATTGAAAGGGCGGAAATTGCCGGTTATGGAAGCTGTTAAATCAACACCTGAAAAAGAACGGAGTTACGTAGGTTCAAAGGAAATATTGTACTACGGCGTGGCCAACGCGGGCCAGGTTTTCGGATACAATATGATTACCGCGTATATCTCCATTTTCTTCACTATCGTTTTCGGTATCAATCCCGCGATAGTATCGCTGATGTTTTTCATAGTAGGTATATGGGATACTGTCAACGATCCGCTTATGGGCAGTATAATAGACAAAACCCGTACCCGTTTCGGAAAACTCAGGCCTTATCTTCTTTTCGTGCCCGTGCCTTTGGGTATAGCGATTATAATGCTGTTCTCGGGACCATATCTTCTGCACGGCGCTCAGGAATGGATGAAGGTCGTCTATATGATAGTTACATACGTCGTATGGGAATTTTTCTATACAATAGGCGACGTGCCTTTCTGGGGCATGTCGGCCGCCATTTCGCCCAACCCCGCAGACAGGCGCAGAGCGATTCAGTCGGCGCGAATAATCTCTTCAGTGGTAGGCGGCTTGTCGACGTTGGCGCTTTCCGTTCTTATGGACCTCAGCAAAAACAATATAATAGGCTTGTCGCTTCAGAGCGTCTATATGATTATGGGTATCATAGCGGGCGTGGGAGGTATGGCGCTGTTCAGCCTGGCGGGCCTCAAAACGAGGGAGAGGGTTGTTCAGTCGGTAAAAGAGCCCAAGCTTTCGGACAGCTTCAAATACCTGTTTTCCAACAAACCGCTGCTTCTTATAATCGTATCCAACCTCCTGGGCACCATATCGAGCGTGGCAAACGTTTTCGGCGGATATTATTATCTGACCGTTCTCGGTTTTTCCAGTCTTTCTCTGGCGGCGGGCATACCGGGACTCATAAGCGGTTTTCTGATTTATGCCTTTATACCCAAAATTCAGAAATATCTCAACAACAGGCAGATAGTTATTCTCAACCGTATCGTAAGAGCGGGTATAATAACGGGTTCGTTCTTCATAGGCCTTAATTATTACGACAAGGCGGCGGTAATAGTTCCGCTTATGGCGGCACAAAGCTTCTTCGTGGCCGCGCTGGATTCCGTTAATATGGTAGTTCCCACGCAGATGATTGGCGAAACCGTGGATTATATGGAATGGAAAACGGGCGTCCGCAACGAGGGTATGGCTTTCTCGGTGCTGACTTTCGTGGGTAAATTCACGGGCAGTATGTCTACGGCGATAGCTACCGCGCTTATGCCTTTGCTGGGCTTTGTCGTTCAGGACGACGTAATTATCAAACAGGAACACACCGATTTCTGGCTTTGGGCGTTCTTTACCATTATTCCCGCGGTAACGGGATTATTGCAGATCATACCTTACTTCTTCTACGACCTTGTAGGCGACAAACTCAAAAATATCGAAAAAGAGCTCAGGGCCAGCCGCGAGGCGACCGAAGAGGAAGTTACCGAAGGCGTTGTTTTAAAGGAGGCGTAAAACTATGGACAGATGTCCCAAATGCGGTTATAAATTAAAAATCACCGATTTAAAACCCGAATGCCCGGGGTGCGGCGTCAACCTTATGTATTACGATATGCAGTTAAGGCTGGAAAACGACGCAATCAAGGCGGCTGAAGAGAACGCCGTAATGCAGGCGTTTGCGAGAAAAATCGTCAAAAGCGTTATCGGCAGCGTTACCGTTATTCTTAGGCTTGTCATGGCAGTTCTCACCGTAATTTCTCTGCTCGTTCCGTTTGCCAAAACCGTTACGGCGGGCGCAGGCATGGAAGCGGGCAAAAGCGTTGGGCTGATCAACATAATAGTCGCTATTATAAAAGGTAACGCGTTTTCTGACGGCTTCACCGTTGTAACGGTGCTTTTCCTCGTTGTTTTCGTGCTATGCCTCGCGTCCCTTCTGATATCGCCGTTCCTGTTTTCCAAAAAGGCGCTCGTCGGGCAGACGGCCGTATATCTTTTGCAGGTAGTTGTTCTGAGTATATGCGCGGCTTCTCTTCCCGAATGGCTCGAACTCAGCGGCACCGTCGCCGTTATGTACGTTATGTTCACGGTTTGTCAAGCAGTTACCGCAATTGCCGTGTTTGACGTCAGAAGCGTTATTGCGAACGAGGATATCGAAACTCCTTCCGCCGAAGAAATTTTAAGCGAGAGCAAAGAGGCCCAAAATGCGGCCGACGCCGCGAAAGAAGTTTCGGGGAAAAATGACTGACAGACTGGATTTTAAAAAAAGCTTCGAAAAGGCGGGCAGATGCGGTATTCTGGTGTTTGCCGATCTGCACGCTACAGATAAACCCATATGGGATACCGACGAGCTGATGCGTCTTTCGCTGAAAAAGCTGTCGCCCGATCTGGTAGTGTTGCTGGGCGACAATACCGGCGGACACTGGAAAGGGGTTGACGAGGCCAAAACGTACGTCGCTTTAAAACACGTCACTGACGCGATAAGCAGCGCAAACGTGCCTTTCGCGCCCGTGTTCGGCAATCACGAAGAGGACGGAGGAGTATCAAAGGAAAAGCTTTTGTCGTGGTACCGCGAAAATCCTCTGTGTCTTATGCGTAAAGGCGAATGCGCCACGGGTACAGGCAATTACGACCTGCTTATAACCGACGGCGACAACCCCGTGATGAATCTGTATTTCATAGATTCGGGCAGTACCGCCGAAGAAGGCGGGTATGCTTACGTGTCCGACGATCAGCAAAGGTGGTGCGGAGAGGTTGCTTTAAGGCTTCGTTCCCGATACGGCAGGCCGGTACCGTCTTTGGTGTTTCAGCATATTCCCGTACCCGAAGTGTATGATCTTTTTGAAAAATGTACGCTTGGCGGGGTAAGAGGTCAGTGTTCGTACAAAGGCCGCTTCAAATGCGGACCCGCGGTCACGGGCGGAACCCTCGGGGAAGGGCCTTGTCCGCCCGATATAAACAACGGACAATTCAAAAGCTGGAAAGCGCAGGGCGACGTAAAAGGCGCTTTTTTCGGGCACGATCACAAAAACAGTTATACCGGCGTCCTCGAAGGAATAAGGTTGACCGCGTGCGTGTCGAGCGGTTTTTTCAGTTACGGCAACCGGCACGGGGTTACCTATATCGGCATAACCCCTGACGGACGTTTTGACGTAACGAGTTACGCATACGAAGAAATTACCGGCAAAAAGCCGTCGGATTTTCTTGCTTCACGATTCGGGCGGCAGCGGGTAGACAGATTATTCGGAAGGTGAATATGAAACTGAGCGTAATAGGAGGCGGCGGCGTCCGCTCGGTATTTTTGGCAAAGAGCATAGCGGGCAGGTCGGAAAGCCTGGGTATAAACGAAGTGGTGTTTTCGGATACCGACGCCCGCAAACTGGAAATTTACGGCGGCTTGGCAAAGGGTGCGGCCGCAAGACTTGCTCCCGGATTGAAATTCGTTCTTACTACGGATAAGACGGAGGCGGTAAAGGACGCCGATTACGTTATTACCACTATAAGACAGGGCGGCGATATGCTCAGAGTGGCCGACGAAAGGGCCGCTCTGGACCTCGGACTTCTCGGACAGGAAACTACGGGAGCCGCCGGATTCGGTTTTGCAATGCGCAGTCTGCCCGCGCTTGTCGGGTACTGCGAACTGGCTCTGAAATACGCAAAGCCCGAAGTTAAAATTTTTAATTTTACAAATCCCGCCGGGCTTATGACACAGTCGCTTGCCTGTTTGGGATACTCAAACGCTTTCGGAGTATGCGACGCTCCGTCGGGAATGCTCAGGCAGTTTGCGGATTACCTCGGTGCGGACGTGAAAGACCTTCGGGCGGAGTGTTACGGCCTTAATCATCTTTCCTTTTTTGCCGATATAACGCTGAACGGGCAGTCCGTTATGCGTAAACTAATGGAGGACGACGAGGCGTATAAACATACAGACCTCAGATTTTTCGATAAAAGCAAAGTTTTAGAACTGGGCGAAATACCCAACGAATACCTGTATTATTACTTTAGCCCCGAAAAAGCCGTTCGGAACATATTGACAAGCGGTAAGACAAGGGGCGAAACGATAGCCGAAATAAACAGATGCATGACGGAAGAACTGTCTTTACCGCAGATTAAAGGCGATTACGACAAGAGCCTTGAAGTGTTTGAAAAGTGGCACGGCCGCAGGGAAAACGCCTATATGGCCACCGAAACGGGCGTAAAAAGAGATAAACCGTGGCATTTCGATCTGTATTCGCCCGACGACGGCGGATACGCCGGCGTGGCGCTGAAATATATGGATATAGTTCGCGGCGGCGGCACGGGTGAAATGATACTTTGCGTACGCAACGGGGGCGGACTCGATTTTCTCGAAAACGACGATACAGTGGAAATTACCTGCGACGTTTCGTCCAAAGGAGCGGTCCCGCACAAAATACATGTCGGCGAAGGATATCAGAAACAAATCATTACGCTTATGAAGCAATACGAGCGGCTGGCGTCCGAGGCTCTTATAAATAAAAGCGTGTCCGCTGCCGTTGAGGCTTTAAGCATAAATCCCTTTGTGGGCAACAGACGCGACGCACGTACTCTCGTAGACAGGTTTTTGCAGATAAGCAAGGATTATACATATGATTGGAAGTAATAAAGCGCCGGATGTGGCGGGACTGGACACAATCAATATAGACCTTATCTATTCAGGTCTCGAAAAACTGCCGGCCGAAGGCGAGGAAGTTTTTTCAAATGACTTCAAAGTGGCTTTCGGCGGCGGCGGCGTGGCTACGCTGTTACAGCTTGCAAGACTCGGACTCGACGTAACGGCGGCTACTTTTATAGGCCGCGATATGTTTTCGGCATTTGCCGAGGATTTTCTGAAAAACCAAAGCGTAAACGTAATCAATCTGTATAAAAAAGGTTTTGCGCTCAACGTATCTTCGGCAATGCTTACGCCGTCGGACAGGACCTTTGTGTCTTACGGTACGGCGGCGACAATATCGGAGCAAGAGGAAAAACTGCTGTTCGACTCGTTCAGGAGCGCAAAAGCCGTTCTTATGAAAACGGGCAATATAGGGCTTTACCGCAAATTAAAAAACTCGGGTTGTAAGCTTATACTCGACGTTGGCTGGTCGGACGGCTTGTCGATATCGGAGATTTCCGAGTATCTCTGCCTTGCCGATTATTTCACGCCTAATAAAAAAGAGGCTCTTAAACTTACCGGCAAGGACAACGTGAAGGAAGCGGCCGAAGTATTGTCCGGGTTTTTTAGAGATGTGCTTATCAAACTCGATAAGGACGGCTGTTACGTACTTAGCGACGGCACGGCCTTTACCGTACCGCCCGTAAGCGACGTTAAAGCGGTTGACAGTACGGGCGCGGGCGACGCCTTTCTGGCGGGATTTACGTACGGCATAGTAAGGGGCGAGAGTTTTATAAAATCAGTTAAGTACGGAAACGTTACGGGAGCGAGGTGCGTTGAGGAATACGGCGCCGTGACCGCGGTTACTTCGTATGACGACCTTCAAAGCGCGTTCGATAAAGCATATAAGTAAGTTTGCGAGGGAAAATTATGAAAAAATTTATTGCCTTAATACTTGCGCTTTGCCTTGTTTTTACAATGGCGTCCGGGTTGACGGCATGCACTAAGCCCGACGACACGGGCGAAGATACGGGTATTACCGACGATGGTAACGCCGATAACGGCGACGGTTCGGGGAATACCGGGGACGGAAATCTGCCCGACGATACGGGCGATGATACGGTTACCGTGGACGTCCGCCCCGAGGGGTTTAAACTTAAGATGACCGACGGAGAGTTTAAAATTCTGCATCTGGCCGATTTTCACGAGTGTTTCAACGGAAGAGAATGGTTTGACGAGCGCAATCTCGAATTTATGGAAAGAATCGTGGATTACACAAAGCCCGATCTCGTGGTGCTCGGCGGCGATAACGTCTTTCCGCTTTCCACTCTCGGCGAGCTGATGTATCAGGAAACGCTGAAAACGATAGCGGGATTCGGTAAGTTTTTCGACGAGCGCGAGCAGTACTGGACCATGGTCTTCGGCAACCACGACGACGAGTGCATATTCAGCAAGAGTCAGCAGCTCGAACACGCCCTTAAAACAAGCGAATACTTTGTGGGCGGACTCGAAGACGGCAGTTATTACAAGGCGTTTTGCGATACGGAAAAAGAGATGATAGGCAATATGGCTTTTCCCGTTTACAACGGCGACGAGCACGCATACAATATCTTTTTGTTCGACAGCGGTTCGGCGCGCGCAGAAAACGCGGGGTTGTTCGGCGGCAAATACAATTACATACGCGACAATCAGGTGGAATGGTATAAAAACATCGCTCTGAGCGACGCGGAGGCCAACGGCGGCGTGCCCGTTCCCTCGGTTATGATAACGCATATCCCGCTTCACGAGCACAAAGAAGCGTTTTATAATCGTTTCGATACCTCCGTTGTGGAAAAATACGTTTACGACCTTGCGGGTCAGTATTCGCTTTCGGCAATAAGGTCCACTCTTTACGACGTTGCGGTAAACCGGGTCAAAGACGTCAAAGGCATATTTACGGGACATAATCATCTTAACGGATTTACCGCGGTGGTAAAGGCTGCGGGCGGCAACAAGGTTATGCTGTCGACAACGCGTCAGGCGGGAGTTTATTGGGAAAACGGCGTGGAATACACGATTAATTCGGGCAGACTGATAACGCTTAAAGCCGACGGAAGTCTGTCCACTTACGAGTATCACGACAGCGAGGAATATCATATCTCGATAGACTGACGCCGCAATAACGTCACCTTCGGATAACAGAAATAACGCGGAACTATCCGCGTTATTTTATTTCGGTATTATTGACGGTTTGACCGAAGCTTGTGCGCCGTCTATTTTTCGAAATCGAACACGTTAAGTCCGGTCTGCGCGTTTTTCGAGCGGTCAACGCGTCCTTCTATAACGTTGACTACAACCTCGCACGTAGCGCTTACCGTGGCGCTGTTCAGATGTCCGCCTACCGCAACTCCGTTTCTGTCGGCGGCAGAAATATGAAAGTGCGAATAATAATTACCGTCCATTGTGCTTACGGTGCCCGACAGCGACAGAATTTCGTATTCTCCCGCAAAGTCGGTCTGAAAATATGTTTGGGATTCAAGGCTGTAAACGCCGGCCGAAAACTCTTTTACCGCGCCTATCGCACTGACCGATGCCAACGTAATATTCTGCTTGACGCAGACCTCTTTGATTGCGGCAACGATTTCTTCTCCGGGGTCAAGCCTTACTATCAAGGTGTTTCCGAATTTTTTGTAATCCATAATTTCCTCCTTAATTGTCTTTTATAACGAACGGCAATATTACCGGATGTTCGAATTTTCGGGTAAACACCGTACGCCTGTTGGGCGCGTGCAATATGAGTTTAAGCGAGCCGCCGAAATCTTCGAATACCATACCGTGTCCGCCGTCCCCGGTAAACAGCGGCGGCAATTGACGCCAGTTTCCGAAAAGTCCGTTTTCGCTTCGTGCGGCAAGCTGCACGTATCGGTCTCCTTTAACCATGGTGGACCACAGCATTATAATGCTTTTATCCGTCTTAACGAAAAACGGTCCGTCGGTAACCTTGAATTTGGAATTTACGGGCATGTAGGTGTTTGCCGACGCTTTGAAAAGCAAAACGTCGGAGTCCGGCAGTATGCCTGAAAAATCCTCCTTAAGGCGTACAGCGCGTATCTGGCCGTCCTTGCAGTCGATATACTCATAGCAGTAAACTATGTAATGATTGCCGTTTTCGCATATAAGAGTAGCGTCCAGCGAAGACTTGTCTTCCGGGGTTATTCTGGTTTTAAAAGTAAATTCCGAGTCGGGAGACTCCGAAGTAAAGAGATAAGTGCCCCGTTTGCCGCCCGCGGGTTTAAGCGTAAGCAGCAGAACGTATCCGTTTTCCGTTTTGTGAATTTCGGGAGCCCAGAAGTCCGAAAACGCGCCGGGCAGTTTATTTTTATCGACAATTTTAAAAGGACCGCGCCAGTTTTCGAGGTCTCGTGATTTGTAAATATAAACGCCGTCGCCGTCGTTGTAGGAAAACCTGTATTTAGTACCCGTCAATATGTATTCGTCGCCGCAATTTATTACGTACGGATCGCGGAAAGCGATATCGCGGATATTAATACGGTCGGAGAAGGTGAGGTAGTCTTTCATTTTCAGTCCCGATAAAAATTTTCGGGTTTTTCCGATAAGTCCCATGACGCGCCCTGAATTTCTTTTAAATCATTATACCATTTAAATTCCGTTTTTGTAAAGGGAAGACCGATAAAAGGCCAAAACATCTCAAACTCTTCATAAAACCGCAAAAATCGACAGCAAAGAATATTATTTTGACATACCTTTTAAAATATCGCCGCGCGGTTCGGCTTTACGGATACTTTTTCTGAATTTAACCCGAAAAGGAAAAAAATATTACCTGAAACCAAGGTTTTTCGTTTGACTTATTTTTTTAAAATTGGTATTATCTACATATAAAATTTTATAGCAACCAAATTCGGCTTACTTACCCTCCGCGGGTTAACAAAACAAGAGGTAACGTTATGAAAAAACAGTTTATTTTTTACGATTGTTCAGGCAGTTACACTCGTTTTGCGGGCGGAAGCGCCGTGTATCAGCCCCTTATTCACGGGGGAAAATGCGTAAATTACCGTTAAAAGAAGACTGCACCTTTGTTGCGGTCTTTTATATTTTTATACAAGGAGATTAAACTAAATGGCAACCGTAACCATTATTATGGGAAGCAAAAGCGACTTGCCGGGCGTAAAACCCGCGTACGATACGCTTAAAGAGTTCGGTATCGATACCGAAATGCTCGTTCTCAGCGCGCACCGTACGCCCGACGAAGTAGCCGAACTTACTAAGAACGCCGACAAAAAGGGCATAAAAGTATTTATTGCGGCCGCGGGCAAGGCGGCTCACCTTGCGGGAGTAATAGCCGCAGGTACTGTAAGGCCCGTAATAGGCATACCCGTTAAAAGTTCGTTTATGGACGGGCTGGACAGCCTGTTATCCACCGTTCAGATGCCTAGCGGCATTCCCGTAGCTACCGTTGCCGTGGGCGGCAGCGTGAACGCAGCGTTGCTGGCGGTTCAGATGCTTGCTTTAAGCAGCCCGGAACTCAGCGCAAAACTTCTGGATTATAAAGAAAAAATGAAAAAAGACGTGCTGGCCCAGAACGAGAGCCTGCAAAAGGAGATATAAAATGCAAAAAGGCGATTTAATGTACGAAGGAAAGGCAAAAAAGGTTTATTTTACCGACGACAGCGACGTGGTTCTCGTCAGCTATAAGGACGACGCCACCGCTTTCAACGGACTCAAAAAAGGACAGATTGCGGGAAAGGGAATAGTCAATAACCGCTGCTCCAACCACATGTTCAAAATGCTTGAGGAACACGCTATCAAAACCCATTACATCGAGGAACTCAGCGATACCGATACGCTCGTGAAAAAGGTGCAGATAGTACCTCTCGAAGTTATCGTCAGGAATATCGCCGCCGGCAGCCTCAGCAAAAGACTGGGGCTGGAAGAAGGTACTCTTCTTAAAAGCACGGTGCTGGAATTCTGCTATAAGGACGACGCGCTCGGCGATCCCATGGTAAACGACTATCACATCGCCGCCATGGAGCTTGCTACCGACGAGGAGCTGGGCGAAATCAAACGCATGGCGTTTAAAATCAACGCTCTTTTAAGAGATTATCTAAAAGAGATAAACATTGACCTTATAGACTTCAAACTCGAATTCGGAAGGTACAAGGGCGATATAATACTGGCAGACGAAATTTCGCCCGATACCTGCCGTTTCTGGGATACCGTTACGCATGAAAAACTCGACAAGGACAGGTTCAGAAGAGACCTCGGCGGCGTTGAGGACGCTTATCAGGAAGTTCTTAACAGACTTATGGGAGTGCGCAAATGAAAAACGAAGCCGTAATATGCGACAGGGAGTGGAAAATCAAGGAGGAATGCGGCGTTTTCGGCATTATAGGCAAAGAGCCGTGCGACGTCGCCCGTAAAATATATTTCGGCTTGTTCGCCCTGCAGCACAGGGGACAGGAAAGCGCGGGTATCGCGGTTTCGTATCAGCGCACTAAGGTTGCTTATTATAAAAACCTCGGCCTTGTGAACGACGTATTCGGCGACGAGGAGCTCAAACTTCTGCCCGACAGCAAGGTGGGCGTGGGACACGTCAGATACTCCACCACGGGTACGAATAACGTAGTAAATGCTCAGCCCGTCGTATTTTACGGTAAGCTCGGCAGAATGGCGCTTGCTCATAACGGCAACGTTATTAACGCCGATAAAATAAAATACGACATGATGAAATGCGGCCACATCTTCCAGAGTTCGACGGACAGCGAGGTTATTTCGGCGCGCATAAATTACCGTATTCAGGATAAAAACGTAGTCGACGGCGTTATCGAGGCTTGCGAGGAATTCAAAGGCGCGTTCTCCCTCGTGATTATGGCGGAAGAAAGGCTCATAGCCGTGCGCGACAGACTGGGGCTTAAACCCCTTGTTCTCGGGCAGACTCCCGAAGGAGAATACGTAGTCGCCAGCGAATCCTGCGCTCTCGACGCGGTAGGCGCGATTATCGTAAGGGATATCGAGCCCGGCGAGGTGCTTACCATAGATACCGACGGCAATATGGAAAGCCGCTACCTTAAAAATATCGATAAAAAGGCATGCATATTCGAGTACGTATATCTTGCCAGAAGCGATTCCGTCATAGACGGCGTAAGCGTGTACGACGCCAGATACGAGTGCGGCAGAATGCTTGCCGAGCTTTATAAAATCGACGCCGATCTGGTTTCGGGCGTGCCCGATTCCGCTTTGGTATGCGCAAAGGGTTACAGCGACGTTTCGGGCCTTCCCATGGTGGACGCCATTACCAAAAACAGATATGTGGGACGTACGTTCATTCAGCCCAGTCAGTCGATGCGCGAAAATACCGTAAGCATCAAGCTTAACGCTTTCCGCAACAACATAAAGGGTAAAAGAATAGTTCTTATAGACGACTCTATCGTAAGAGGCACGACAAGCAAAAAAATAGTCGACCTTCTGAAAAAGAACGGTGCGAAAGAAGTGCATATGATCATCGGTTCGCCCATCGTTTCCTATCCTTGTTTCTTCGGCGTGGACATGCAGACAAAGGAACAGCTTATCGGAAGCAAATTAAGTAAAGACGAAATCTGTAAGGCGATAGGCGCTGACAGCCTCAATTACATTCCCATCGAATACCTCAAAAAGGCGTGCGGCGGTCAAGGTTTCTGCTGCGCCTGCTTCGACGGGATTTACCCCGAGGAAGTAGAACAGGAAGACCTCGATAAATTTATGTTCGAATAGGAGGACGTTATGGCCATAGATTATAAACAGGCCGGAGTAGACGTTGAAGCCGGATATTCCGCAGTTAAACTCATGAAACAGTACGTAAGCAAAACTTACGATAAAAACGTCTTAGGCGATCTGGGCTCTTTCGGCGGATTTTACGCTCTGGACGACAAGCCCGACGGCGACGTGCTAGTAGCCGGCACCGACGGGGTGGGCACCAAATTAAAATACGCTTTCGTTACGGGAAAACACGACACAATAGGTATAGACGCCGTGGCCATGTGCGTAAACGATATAGTTTGTCAGGGAGCAAGACCTCTGATATTCCTTGACTATATCGCTCTTTCCAAACTAGTGCCCGAAAAGGTGGCCGAAATAGTTAAGGGCGTGGCAGAAGGCTGTATGCAGGCAGGTTGCGCGCTTATCGGCGGCGAAACGGCCGAAATGCCCGGATTTTATGCTGCCGACGAGTACGACATAGCCGGGTTCTCGGTGGGCGTTGCCAAAAAGAACAAAATCATAAACGGAGCCTCGATTAAAGAAGGCGACGTACTTATAGGACTCAGATCGAGCGGTATACATTCCAACGGATATTCGCTTGTAAGGCAGCTTTATCCGCCCGTCAGGGAAGAACTCGAAAAGTTCGACGAGGAACTTGGCGAAAGCGCGGCCGAAGCCATACTCAGACCAACAAGAATTTACGTTAAAACCGTGCTCGACCTTATCGACAAGTATACGGTCAAGGGCATCGCGCACATCACGGGCGGCGGATTTATAGAAAACATACCCCGCATTTTACCTGAAGGGCTTGCGGCCGAAATCGACCGCTCGTCTTACGAATTGCCGCCCATATTCAAAGCGCTTAAAAAGCGCGCGGGCATAAGCGACGTGAAAATGTACAATACCTTCAATATGGGTATAGGCATGGTACTGGCGGTTTCGCCCGATATTGCCGGGGAAGTTTTGTCCTATCTCGAAAGCAAGGGCGAAAACGCGGTGCGTCTGGGCGTAGTAGTTAAGGGCGAAGGCGTTATTTTATGAAAAAAATAGTGGTTTTCGCCTCGGGCGGCGGTTCGGATTTTCAAAGCGTTATCGACGGAGTCGAAAGCGGCCTTATCAAGGCCGAAATAAGTCTGCTGATAGCGGGAAAGGAAGATATTTACGCCATAGAGCGCGCCAAGGCTCACGGTATCGACTGGGCCGTTTACCGCAAAAAGGATTACCCATCGGCCGAGGCGATGTACGACGACATAATCGCGCGGCTTGACACAATCAACCCCGATCTGATCGTGCTTGCGGGATATCTTACGATTCTTACGCCGAATATAGTCGGAAGGTACAAAGGACGCATAATCAACATACATCCGTCGCTTATTCCGAAATACTGCGGCGACGGTTTTTACGGCATGAAAGTTCACCGCGCCGTTATAGCCGCGGGCGAAAAGGTTTCGGGAGCCACTGTGCATTACGTGGACGAAGGCACGGATACCGGCGCGATAATAAAACAGGTTACGGTAAACGTGGCCGAAGACGACACTCCCGAGAGCCTGCAAAAAAGAGTTCTGGAAGCGGAGCACAAGCTCCTGCCCGAAACGGTGGCGGCGCTATTAAACGATTAATTTAAACAAAACAAGGAGATAAAGTGATGAAAAAGAGGGCATTAATCAGCGTTTCAGATAAAACCGATATAGAAAAGGTCGGTAAAAAACTTGCCGATCTCGGATACGAGATAATATCAACCGGCGGTACCGCGGTGGCGCTTTCCAAAGCAGGGCTGGACGTTATAGGCATAAGCGACGTAACGGGCTTTCCCGAGTGCCTCGACGGCAGAGTCAAAACCCTTCATCCCGCCGTGCACGCGGGCCTTCTCGCCATGAGAAGCAATCCCGATCACATGAAACAGCTTAAAGACCTGGACATCAATACCATCGACGTGGTTATAGTAAACCTTTATCCCTTCAGACAGACCGTGCTTGCGGGGAAACCCTTCGAGGACGTCGTTGAAAATATCGATATAGGCGGACCTACCATGCTGAGATCCGCGGCAAAGAACTATCAGGACGTTACGGTTATCGTTGACCCCGCGGATTACGAAAAGGTTTTTGCCGAACTCGAAGCCGGCGAAGTAAGCAGGGAAACGAGAATTTACCTCATGTACAAGGTATATCAGCACACCGCAGTTTACGATACCATGATTTCGGATTATCTCAGGGCGAAGCTCGGCATAGATTTTCCCGATCAGCTCACTATGGCGTTCGAGAAAAAGGAGCAGCTCCGTTACGGCGAAAATCCGCATCAGCAGGGTGCTTTTTACGCTGAAATCATGCCCAAAGGAAACAGCCTTGCGGAAGCCGTTCAGCTTAACGGAAAACAGCTTTCCTACAACAACATCAACGACGCCAACGGCGCAATAGAACTGCTTAAAGAATTCGACGCTCCTACCGTGGTTGCGGTCAAGCATACAAATCCGTGCGGAGTGGCTACGGCCGAAAACATTTTGGAGGCTTATAAAAAGGCATATGCGGCCGACTCCGTTTCCATATTCGGCGGAATAGTTGCCGCAAACGGCACCGTGGACAAGGAAACGGCGGAAGAAATAGTAAAAATCTTTCTTGAAATCGTTATCGCGCCCGACTTTACCGACGAGGCTCTCGAAGTGCTTAAACGCAAGCCCAACCTCAGGGTGCTTAAAATCGAGGGCGTAGCTGTAAAGAACGCGGGCGGACTGAAAGATATGAAAAAAGTGTACGGCGGTCTTCTTGTGCAGGACGCCGATCTGTCGCTGTACGAAAACTTAAAAACCGTTACCGAGAAAAAACCTTCCGACAAAGAAATCAAGGATATGGAATTTGCCATGAAGGTGGTCAAACACTGCAAGTCCAACGCCATAGTCATTGCAAAAGACGGGGCCACGTTGGGCATAGGCGTAGGTCAGACCAACAGGATTTGGGCGACGAAACAGGCCGTCGAGCACAGCGAAGGCGGAGTTAAAGGCGCCGTTCTCGCTTCCGACGCATTCTTCCCGTTCGACGACTGCGTTACCGAAGCCGCGGCCGCAGGCATAAGCGCGATCGTTCAGCCCGGCGGCAGCCTCAGGGACGCCGACAGCATCAAAAAGGCCGACGAAACGGGCATTTCCATGAGCTTTACCGGCGAAAGACATTTCAAACATTAAGGAGACAATATGAAAAAGTACAACATTGCCGTGATAGGCGGGGGCGGCAGGGAACACGCTATTTGCGCTCAGCTCAAAAAGAGTCCCCGAACGGATAATCTATACTGTATACCCGGAAACGCCGGCATAAGCGGAATTTGCACTTGCGAAAAATTGTCCGTATTCGATTTTGACGGTATCGAAAAGTTCTGTAAGGCAAACGCCGTGGATTTAGTTTTCGTAGCGCCCGACGATCCGCTTGCCAAAGGACTAGTGAATTTCCTTACGGAAAAGGGGTTGCGCGCTTTCGGACCTACCCGCGAGGCCGCTCAGCTCGAAAGCAGCAAGGTGTTTTCCAAAGCGTTTATGCAAAGGCACGGTATTCCTACCGCGAAACACCGTTCTTTTTCGGACTACTCCGAGGCCGAACGGTATCTGCTGGAAGCGGATATGCCCATAGTCCTTAAAGCCGACGGTCTTGCCCTCGGTAAAGGCGTGCTTATCTGCGAGGACAGAGAAAGCGCTTTAAAGGGCCTTAAAGAACTTATGCTGGACGGAAAGTTCGGCGACGCGGGAAGCAATATCGTCATAGAGGAATTTTTAAAGGGAAGGGAGGTTACGGTGCTTGCGTTCTGCGACGGCAACACCGTAAAATGTATGCCTTCTTCACAGGACCATAAACGCGCGTTCGACGGCGATAAGGGCCTTAATACGGGCGGCATGGGCGCTTTTGCTCCCAGTCCGTACTTTACCCGTGCGATGCAAGAAGAGCTTATGAATAAAATCGCGCTTCCTACGGTAAACGGCCTGAAAGAAGAAGGAATAATTTTTAAAGGCGTTATTTATTTCGGCCTGATGATGACGGCTACGGGACTTAAAGTTATAGAATACAACGCCCGTTTCGGCGATCCCGAAACGCAGGTCGTGCTGCCTCTTCTGAAAACGGATTTCGTGGATATAGTAAACGCATGTATCGACGGTACTCTTGACAGCCTCGATATCGAGTGGGAAGACTTTACCGCTCTTACGGTAGTCGTGGCTTCGGGCGGTTATCCCGAAAATGTGGTAAAAGGCTATCCTGTGGAGATAGGCGATACCCGCGACGTGGAAATTTTCCACGCAGGCACCGCTTTCGACGCTCAGGGCAGGCTTGTTACAAACGGCGGCAGAGTATTCGACGTTACGGCTACGGGCAGGGATATAGCCGAGGCCCGCGAAAAGGTTTACGCGCAGATAGATAAAATCAGATTCACCGACGCAAGATACAGAAAGGATATAGGTTTAGTATGATTTACAGAGTGTACGTTGAGAAAAAAGAAGGGTTTGACCCTTCCAAAGCAAAACTCGAGGCGGATATTTCGGGACTTTTGAAAATTAAAGCGGATAAAATCCGTAAACTTCTGAGATACGACGTCGAGGGACTTACCCGTGACGAAATGAAATCCGCCGTAACTTCGGTATTCAGCGAACCCGCCGTGGACAGGGTTTATACCGAGGACGAGTTCCGCGCGGGCAGAGGCGACAGCACCGTGCTGGTTACCGAATATCTCGAAGGGCAGTTCGACCAGCGCGCCGACTCGGCAATGCAGTGCGTGCAGTTTCTTACCGGAGGAACGAGGCCGCTTATCAAATGCGCTACCGTTTATCTTTTCCACGGTGTTGACGGAAAGGACCTCGACGCGGTAAAAAAATATCTCATAAATCCCGTGGACAGCAAAGAGGGCAGCGAGGATATGCCGGTTACGCTCAAGCGCGCGGCGGCCCAAACCGCCGAAATGAGGGTGGAGGAAAAAGGCTTTAACGAAATGAGCGGGGCCGCTCTTAAAAAATATTACGACGGTTTCGGTTTCGCCATGTCTTTTGAAGACCTGCTTTTCGTGCAGAACTATTTCCGCAAAATCAAGCGTACGCCCACTTATACCGAACTTAAAGTCATAGATACGTATTGGAGCGACCATTGCCGACATACCACTTTTCTTACCAAACTCAATTCGGTAAGGATTGAAAGCAATAATCCCGACCTTGAAAACGCCTATAAACAATACGTCGACCTGTTCAACGAAATGTATAAGGACAGACAGGATAAATATCGCTGCCTTATGGACATCGCCACAATCGCCGCCAAAAAACTCAGGAAAGAAGGGTATCTCGATAACCTCGACGTCAGCGACGAGATAAACGCGTGCTCCGTAGTCGTTAACGTCGACGTGGACGGCAAGGACGAGGAATGGCTTATAATGTTTAAAAACGAAACGCATAACCATCCCACCGAAATCGAGCCTTTCGGCGGCGCGGCAACATGTCTGGGCGGAGCCATACGCGACCCGCTCAGCGGAAGAACTTACGTCTATCAGGCCATGCGGGTTACGGGCGCGGGAAATCCCTTGGAGGAATATTCAAAAACCCTTAAAGGAAAACTGCCTCAGCGCATGCTGACCAGAACGGCTCTGGCAGGGTTTTCCAGTTACGGCAATCAGATAGGCCTGGCTACCGGTACGGTAGCCGAAATATACAACGACAGATTCAAGGCAAAACGCCTCGAAACGGGTTACGTTATCGGCGGCAACAAGCGCGAAAACGTGGTAAGAAGACAGCCCGTTGCGGGCGATATAGTCATAATGGTAGGCGGCGACACCGGACGCGACGGTTGCGGCGGCGCGACGGGCAGCAGCAAGTCGCATACTTTGCAGTCGATAGATACATGCGGCGCCGAAGTTCAGAAGGGTAACGCCCTGGAAGAAAGAAAGCTTCAACGCCTGTTCAGAAATCCCGAAGTTTCCAAACTTATAGTCAAATGCAACGACTTCGGAGCGGGCGGCGTCTGCGTGGCTATAGGCGAACTCGCGGACGGACTCGATATACACCTCGAAAGAATCAACAAAAAATACGACGGTCTCAGCGCTACCGAGCTTGCCATAAGCGAATCGCAGGAGCGCATGGCAGTGGTGGTTGCGGCAGAGGACGCCGATAAATTCATAAAGCTCGCCGAGGAGGAAAACCTCAAATCGGTTAAAGTGGCCGACGTTACCGACAGCGGTCGGCTCAGAATGTTCTATAATGAGACGCCCATAGTGGATATTGAGCGCAGTTTTCTCGATACCAACGGCGTGCGCCAGCAGATCGACGTCGTCATAAGCGATAACTACGACGGTTATTTCGATAAAACCACGGAGGAAAAACGCAATCTCATTGCCGCAAAGGATTATCAGAAACTTATTGACGGCATAATGTCCGAACTCAACGTGTGCTCGCAAAAGGGATTGGGCGAAGTGTTCGACAGTACCATAGGCGCGGCAAGTGTGCTTATGCCGTTCGGCGGTAAAACGCAGCTGACGCCTGCCGTTATGATGGCCGCCAAACCTCCCGTAGACGGTTATACGACTACGGTTACGTGCTCGTCCTATTCATTAAATACCGATCTTCTCATTCATTCGCCTTACGTGGGGGCAATGTATTCCGTGGTAACGGCGGTGAGCAAACTGATAGCCGGCGGCGTCGATTATTCCACCGTGCGGCTTACCCTTCAGGAATTTTTCAAGCGTCTCGGCAAAGACCCGAAGAGATGGGGCGAACCCACGTCGGCACTTCTGGGCGCGCTGGACGCTCAGCTGAATTTGAAACTTGCCGCGATAGGCGGTAAGGACAGTATGAGCGGCACTTTCGAAAACATCGACGTGCCCCCCACGCTGATAGCCTTCGCCATGGGTATCGCAAAAGAGGAAAACGTCATTCACAACGCCTTCCCCGCAAAAGGCAGAGTGTACCTTTACAAAGTGCCCAAAAACCAAAACGGTCGGCCGCAGTTCGAAAGCCTTGTAAAAATGTATAAGGAAATTTCCGACAAAATCAAAAAGAAGGAAATTCTTTACGCTACGGTGGTGGAAGAGGGCGGAAGAATCGCCGCGCTCGTAAAATCCCTTGTCGGAAACAGAGTTGGCGCTACGCTTCCGACTTTTAAAGAGGCCGACGTTATGCCCGCATACGGCGACGTCATCGTGGTCAGCGAAAAACTGCTTTACGGCGGCTATGCGAAAGAATATGCCGAACTCAAAGAAGATTACACGCTTACCTTAGGCGGCGTGGAGGTGGATCTTAGCAAAACGGAAAGGGCATTTACGGGTACGCTTGAAAGCGTGTTCCCCACGGTGACCGATAAGAGCGGCGAAGTATCTCCGGTAAACTTTGAATGCGGGCGCTCCTTTACCGGACTTTACAAATGCGCAAGGCCAAAAGTGTTTATTCCCGCGTTTCCGGGTACCAACTGCGAAGAGGATACGGCAAGAGCGTTTATACGCGCGGGCGCCGACGCGGAAATCTTTGTTATAAAGAATCAGACGCCGTCCCAACTCGAAGAAAGTATAAATGCCATGGCTGCCGCAATCCGTAAGGCGCAGATTATTGCTTTCCCGGGAGGATTTTCCGGCGGCGACGAGCCCGACGGCAGCGGTAAGTTCATAGTCAATACGTTCAAAAATCCCGTTCTGAAAGAAAGAGTCGAAGAGCTCCTTTACGCTCGCGACGGCCTGGCAATAGGCATATGCAACGGGTTCCAGGCGCTTATAAAACTCGGACTTCTGCCGTACGGGCATATTGAGGATATGAAAGACAATTCGCCGACGCTTACTTTCAACGATATTTCCAGGCACGTCAGCACCGTGTCGTCCGTACGCGTAGGCACGGACAACTCGCCCTGGCTTTCCGCGCTTAAAGTGGGCGAAATATATTCGGTACCCGTAAGTCACGGCGAAGGAAAGTTCGTAGCAGACGAAGCAACGCTTAAAACGCTTATCGACAACGGGCAGATATTTACTCAGTACGTCGATTTATCGGGTAATGTAACCATGCAATCGCCATATAATCCCAACGGCTCGACGGCCGCGATAGAAGGCATCATTTCTCCCGACGGACGGATTCTCGGCAAGATGGGACATGCCGAAAGGTGTGTGAAAGGCCTTTATAAAAACGTGGAAGGCAATTACGATATGCGTCTGTTCGAATCGGGCGTCAAATATTTTAAATAGCACAACAAGAAGTTTATAAATAAAAAACAGCCGATAACAGGCTGTTTTTTATTTTTTTGAATTAGTTATTTTAATCTTTCCGACAGTTCGTCGGGGATTTTCAATTCCTTGAAATAGTACTCGCGGTCTTTTTCGTTTATCGGCCTGAGGACGCGGCAAGGATTGCCTGCCGCCACTACTCTTTCGGGAACGTCCTTGGTTACCACGCTGCCCGCGCCGATTACGCTGTCGTCGCCCACGGTAACGCCGGGCAGTATAATCACGCCTGCGCCTATCCAACATCTCCGGCCTATTCTCACGGGCGCGTTAAACTGAAAGTACTCCTCCCTGAGTTCGGGCAGGACAGGGTGTCCGGCCGTGGCTACGGTAACGCCGGGACCGAACATTGTTTTGTCGCCTACGTATATGTGGGTGTCGTCAACAAGAGTCAGGTTATAATTCGCGTATACGCCGTTTCCGAAATGAACGTGTTTACCGCCCCAGTTACTGAAAAAGGGGGTTTCGACGTAGCTGTCTTCTCCGAATTCGGCAAACATCTCTTTTAAAAGTTTCCGCCTTTGTTCAATCATAGAGGGTTTAAGCGAGTTGTACTCGAAAACCATATCCAGGCGTTTGAGCTGTTCGAGTTCGAATTGTTCGCCGACCGGAAGGTACAGGCTTTTGTCGTGCATTTTTTCCGTCAATGTTTTTAAATCGTTCATAAATTTACAATCCGTAATTATAGTCGTTTATTATTTTGTTTATCCTGTTGTTGAAATCATTTTTGTCCGTATCGACATAATCGAAAAACACAACGGGCATGGCGTGCAGCCAGTCGGCAAAGTCAGGCTGATTTATAAGTTTTACGTTCCACCGCGCGGACATTTTAAGAATGGAGAGAAAAAAGGCTACGTATAAAGTGTACCCGAATTTCGATACAGGCGTTTTTTGCGCCTGATTTATTCTGAACGCGTGTTTTAAATCGGCTTTATGCCGCAGAACCGCCAAAACTTCGGCGCGTATTTTGCCGAGTATGGGTTTAGTGCGTATATCGTTGTGCCAGGTAATTCGCGTGTGCCGTTGAAAATCGTATACTTTTTCTATGTACGGGCTTTTGACTCCGTCCTGCAGCCTGTATTTGGCAAGCAGTACGACACCGCTTTGGGTTCCGTTCGCGGTTACGTCGCCGTAAGTAAGGTCTTCGAGAGGTTTTTTGGGATAGGAGACGTAGTCGAATATGTTTTTACCGTTTACGCGCACCTCGGCCATCGCACGGAACAGGGCGTCGTAGCCGTTTTGAGAATATTTGAAATACTGCATGGCAAGTACTACGATTTCACCGTCGTTGTCTTGCAGAAATCGCAGCACGTCGGCCAGATATTCTTCAAGCGGGGCCGAAGTCAAAGCGTGCATGGTATAATAACCTTTTGCCGTATGCGTTACCCTGACGTCGAAAAATCGCACGCCCTTAGTAAGCTGGGTATACGCGTCGGATACCTGTGCTTTGGACAGTTTTGCAACGCGGTTTTTAAACAGTTTAAGCGCGTGCGGCGATAATATTCCTCTTTTGTCGTGAGGGTCCGGGAAAGAACTCGGCGAAATTTTGTGGGAAAATGCGTCGTGCGAGCCTATCATTGCGATATCCGTTACCTTCACGTCCGGCTTGTTTGAAAAAATGTTTTTGTGCAGTGAATGACAGTTGCGCATTTTAATTACCTCTTTAATATGGTATCATAAGAAAGCTTTAAAATCAACAGTTAAAAAAGCCTCAAAGCGTTGACTAAAAAATCGTCGGGGTATATAATTAACTGGCATTAAATCAAGGAGCAGAAAAATGAGTGAAAATTGCGGTGGCAATTGTTCGTCTTGCGGCGAAAAGTGCGAAAAACGCGATATGCATATCAAGCCGCACGAGGGCAGCAGAATAGGTAAAATAATCGGCGTTGTAAGCGGCAAAGGCGGCGTCGGAAAAACCATGGTTACCACCATGCTTGCGGTAGAAACCGCGCGCAGAGGGTACAAAACGGCCATTCTTGACGCCGATATCACGGGACCTTCGGTTGCAAAGGCCATGGGGCTTACGGGAAGGACGCACGGCACGCCCGACGGAATGTATCCGCTGGTAAGTTCCGCCGGCATTAAGGTAATAAGCGTAAACATGCTTCTCGAAAACGAAACCGACCCCGTTGTATGGCGCGGACCTATAATTGCAAACGTCGTCAAACAGTTTTTCAGCGAAGTGCTATGGGGCGATATAGACTATATGTACGTGGATATGCCTCCGGGAACCGGGGACGTACCGCTTACCGTTTATCAGTCCATTCCGCTTGACGGCGTGGTTATAGTCAGTACCCCGCAGGAACTTGTGGGAATGATTGTGGAAAAGGCCGTTAAAATGGCTGAACTCATGAATATTCCCGTGCTGGGACTTGTCGAAAACATGAGCTATTTCGAATGTCCCGAATGCGGACGCCGTTATCACATATTCGGCGCGAGCAGAGCGGAAGAAGCCGCAAAAGCGGCGGGCGCGCCGGTCAGCGCGCAAATACCCGTGGTAAGCAAACTTTCAACTGCTTCCGATCACGGACTTATCGAACTTTACGAAGGCGATTGGCTCAAAAATCTGACCGACAGCCTTTTGTGCGAAAAATAGTTTTATTGCATTGAAGAAAGCGCGGCGAAAGCCGCGTTTTTTTATAAAAAATTTTAAATATGACATACTTATTATTAATATTTACCTTATGTTTTAAATAAGGAGAATAAGTATGGATACTCTTGAAAAACTCGAAATTCTGACGGACGCGGCAAAATACGACGTGGCATGCACGTCCAGCGGTACCGACCGCAAGGCTCCGAAAGGAGGAATCGGCAGCTGCGCATTCGGCGGAATATGCCATAGCTTTTCGGCCGACGGAAGATGTATAGCTCTTCTGAAGGTTCTTATGAGCAACTGCTGCAGTTACGACTGCGCGTATTGCGTAAACCGTCGGAGCAACGACGTACGACGCGCCACTTTCGAGCCGCGCGAACTGGCAGAGCTTACGCTGAATTTTTACAGGAGAAATTATATCGAAGGGCTGTTTCTGAGCTCGGGTGTGATAGGGACGCCCGACCGCACCATGGAACTCATGATTAAGACCCTTAAAATTCTAAGGGAGGAATACCGCTTTTACGGATACGTTCACGCCAAGGCCATTCCCGGCGCTTCCGACGAACTTACGGGCAGATTAGGGATGCTTGCCGACAGAATGAGCGTGAATATCGAACTGCCGTCGCAAAACAGCCTTGCCTATCTCGCCCCTGACAAAAGCAGGCACTCTATACTTAAACCCATGGAATATATCAGGGACGGCATAAAAAGCAAGGGCGAACTCGTAAAAAGCGGCGGCGCGCGATTCGTGCCCGCCGGTCAGAGCACGCAGATGATTGTGGGCGCAAGCCCGGAAACCGATTTCGGCATAATACGGCTTGCCGAAGGATTGTACAGAGGTTACGATCTGAAAAGGGTATTTTTTTCGGCTTACGTACCCGTTGTGGAAAGTAGTAAACTTCCCTCGCTCGACACCCGTCCGCCGCTTCTCAGGGAACACCGTCTGTATCAGGCAGATTGGCTGCTCAGATATTACGGTTTTACCGCAAACGAGATTTTAGACGAACAAAATCCTTATTTAAACCGCTATATGGATCCAAAATGCGCATGGGCTATAAGAAATATGGATCTCTTTCCGGTGGAAGTTTCAACTGCCGAATACGAACGGCTTCTGCGCGTGCCGGGCATAGGCGTGAAAAGCGCAAAGCGCATTGTGGCTATCAGACGGCATACTAGGCTAAGTTACGATATTCTTAAAAAGGCGGGCACGGTTTTGAAGCGCGCGGTATATTTCATTACCTGTAACGGCCAAAGATACGGGGGTATATCCCTGGGCAGCGGCGACGTTACCCAAAGCATGCTTTCCGATACCGCGCTTAAGGATTTCGAGGGGCAGAGATACCGTCAGATTTCCATGTTCGACGACGATTTGCTTCTGAACAGGGAGGAAAGGCTGAAATGCTTGACAGGAGAGATGTAACGCTGTGTTACGACGGAACTCCCGACGGACTCATGAGCGTAATTTTTTATTGTTACGAGCACGGCGTAATGCCCTTTTCCGTTATCACCGACAAAGGACTCAGCCTCATGCCCGTGGAGCGGGTTCTGACCGACGTCAGAAAGGCGGACCGCGTGATTAACGGTATAAAAAAGGCGGCAGGGCAGGCCGCATACGATAAAATCAGGCTTGCCATGCTCACGGGATGGCCCGAAAAAGAAATCAACGTTCTAAAATACGTTGCTTTGTTGCTTGCGGAGGGCAAAAAGGCAATGTATATGCAACAGGAAGATTGCGTAAGCGGTATAGAGACTCACGTCAGACATCTGATAAACGAGGGACACCGATACAAGGAATTTATCAGATTTTCGGTTTACGGAAATCTTCTGTACGCAAAAATAAATCCCAAAAACCAGGTTCTTCCGCTTATTGTAAACCATTTCAAACAACGGTTTCCCGAGGAAAATTTCTTAATCTACGACGCTACCAACGCTCAGGCGGCCGTGTACAGACCGTATTCGTGCGAAATTTTGTACGAAGTGAACATTAAGGAATCCGACGTCGACGAAACCGAACTCTATTACCGCAGACTCTGGAAAACTTTTTACGACGCCATCGAGATAAAACAGCGGCATAACGAAAGATGCCGTATGAGTTGTATGCCTAAAAGATATTGGAGCAATATGCCTGAATTTAAATAAAAGCGGCTTAGGCCGTTTTTTTTATATCAAAACGCTTGACAATTGAGCAATCGCTCAACTATAATATGGTTAAACAATTGAACAACTGTTCAACTATGGAGGGACATTAATGAAAAATCCGCCGCTTTGCCAGTGCGATCACAATCACCCGGACAAAGTCCTGCATACGAAGCAGGAAATGCTAGACGACAATCTCATATACGATTTGTCCGACTTTTACAAGGTATTGGGCGACAGTACGCGAATTAAAATACTGTGGGCGCTCGATTTAAACGAACTTTGCGTGTGCGATCTGGCCGCCGCGCTGGGAATGACCAAATCGGCAATTTCCCATCAGCTTAAAAGCCTTAAAGAGGCCAACCTGGTAAAGTATCGCAAAGACGGTAAAAACGCCTTTTACAGCATAGCGGACGAACACGTTAAACAAATTATAGAAACGGGACTCGAACATATAAGGGAATAAACTCATATTAAAAAGCAGGAGGTATAATAATGAAATCGGTATTCAAATTAGACGGTCTCAATTGCGC
Organism: Candidatus Faecicola pullistercoris; assembly: GCA_018714105.1. Classification (GTDB taxonomy): domain Bacteria; phylum Bacillota; class Clostridia; order Christensenellales; family CAG-917; genus Faecicola; species Faecicola pullistercoris. The sequence goes on from DVNW01000016.1 coordinate 56,862, forward strand.
GCACTGCGCTCAGAAGATAGAAAACGGCGTCGCGGAACTTGCAGGCGTGGATTCGGCAAGCCTGAATTTCATCACGCTTAAACTTGCGGTCGAGCACAGCCTCGATTCGGACGCTCTAGAAGCGCAGATAAAGAAAATAATCAAAAAACACGAGCCCAAAGTAAAACTTATCAGGCAATAGTATATGGATAAAAGATTAATTAAAATTATAGTAAGCGCCGTTCTTCTTGCGGCGGCTCTAATTACCGAGCATTTTTCCGACGTGCGTTATGCTGCGGAGATACTTTACGGCATCGCTTATATAACGGCGGGATACGACGTACTGTGGGACGCCGTCAGAGCAATACCAAAAGGCCGGATTTTCAACGAGAATTTTTTAATGGGCATAGCCACTGTAGGCGCATTTTTCGTAGGCTCGTTCGAGGAGGCCGTGGCGGTAATGCTGTTTTATCAGACGGGCGAGTATTTTCAGGATAAGGCGGTCAACAGGTCGCGAAGGTCCATAAACGCTCTTACCGATATCATGCCCGAGTACGCCAACGTGCTGCGAGACGGCGAGATAAGGGTTTCGCCCGAGGAAGTTCAAATCGGCGAAATTATAAGGGTTAAAGCGGGGGAAAGGGTTCCTCTCGACGGAATTATAGTAAAAGGAGCAAGCTCTTTCGACGCGTCGGCGCTCACGGGAGAATCCGTACCCGTAGACCTAAAAGAGGGTGACTCCGTTCTCAGCGGCTACATCAATAAAAACGGAGTAATCGAAGTCAAAGTAAACAGCGTATTTGAGGATTCGGCCGTAAGCAAGATACTGGACATGGTAGAAAACGCGACGGCTAAAAAATCCAAAACAGAGAGGTTTATCACGCGTTTTACAAAGTATTATACCCCTGTTGTGGTAATATCCGCGCTTTTACTGGCTTTTATTCCGCCACTTGCCACGGGCAGTCACGATTTTAAGGAATGGATTTACCGTGCGTTGCAGTTTCTGGTTGTGTCCTGTCCTTGCGCCCTTGTTATATCCGTGCCGCTCAGCTTTTTCGGAGGCATAGGCGCGGCGGCAAAAGAGGGCATACTCATCAAGGGAAGCAACTATCTGGAAGCGCTTGCCGATACGGATACGGTGGTATTCGACAAAACGGGTACTCTTACCAAGGGCGTTTTCGGCATCGAGAAAGTTTTGCCTCACGATACCGACGAAAATACCTTGCTGGGCATTGCTTCGGCCGTGGAAAAATACAGTAACCATCCGCTGGCCAAGTGTATTTCCGAAAGCTGTTCGCCGTCGCTGGAAGTTATTTCGGCTTCCGAGGTGTCGGGCAAGGGTATTGTGGCCGATACCGTTTGCGGAAAGGCGGCTTGCGGAAACGCGGCTCTCATGCGGGATATGGGCATAGAAGAAATGCCCGAATACGACGGGGCTACGGTTTATGTCTGCCTGGACGGAAAATACAAGGGGTGTATCCTGCTTTCCGATATCGTAAAAGACGGCTCGAAAGCGGCGGTCAGCGCGCTCAGACAACAGGGTATAGAAAGTGTAATGCTGACCGGCGACAAGAAATCGGTTGCCCGCAAGGTTGCCGAGGAAACGGGTATAGAGCGTTTTGAAAGCGAGCTTTTACCGCAGGATAAACTTGAAGCACTGAGCGCACTGAAACAAGGAAAGCGCGGAAAAACGGCCATGGTGGGCGACGGAATTAACGACGCTCCCGTGTTGGCGGGTGCAGACGTGGGTATAGCCATGGGCGCGTTGGGGTCGGACGCCGCGATAGAAGCGTCGGATATAGTCATAATGGACGATAATCCCGAAAAGGTTCCCCTTGCCGTTAACATTTCCAGGCGTACGCGCGGCATAGCCTATCAGAATACGTGGTTTGCGATAGGCATTAAACTTGCAGTGCTAGTGCTCGCGGCCGCGGGATACGCCTCGATGTGGATTGCAGTGTTTGCCGACGTGGGCGTCGCACTTCTTGCAGTGCTTAACTCCATGAGGGCGCTTAAAGCTGGCAGAAAACAAAAACCGGTAAAAGCGGGCGCATAATAAGTAATGTGAATTTATGAATTAATATAAAAAAAGGAGGCTTTCCGCCTCCTTTTTTAAAGGTTTCCCTCGCGTCAGCCTCTCGTGAACTCGTTGTTAGAGCACTTGGGGCAAGGGGGCATTTTGTCACTGCCGCCCAGCGTAACCGAAGTATGGCAATTTGTGCAACAATAAGTGCCGTTACCGGGTTTCTGACCGGTTTTGTAGATTTTACCGCTCATATTCGTCCTCCTGTATTTGATACTCTTATTGTTCACATGGAGCACTGCTTTTATACTTTACGGCGGTTGTAAAAATTTTCTTGCCGCGCGGGTACTTTTATATGAACGTAAAAACATATGTTCATACGGAAAAAAGCCGCCCTGAGGCGGTCTTTTCTTTACAAACGGCAACGCGACTATTCTTTAATGGCGCAGTCTGTTTTCAGTCGGCTGCCTTCTTGCAGCAGGGCGTAAAGTTTTTGGGCGTCGCCTGCGGCTGTCGCGCGGCGCACGGCAAGCATGTTGTTTATAAGGGTGTCGATTTCGAAACAGAGAGCTTCGGAGTTCATAAGAAACAGTTCGGTCCACATAGCGGCGTTCATTCTGGCTACTCGCGTCAAATCCTGAAAAGAGCCTGCGCTGAATCCTTTCGCGCTGTCGAGAGTCGGGCTTTTTATATAGCAGTTTGAAACCACGTGCGCGAGCTGGGAAGAAAAGGCGATTATACCGTCATGCTTTTCGGGAGAGCAGACGACGCTTTCTTTAAAACCCAGACGGGCCGCAAGATTTTTTAAAAGTTCCACGGCAGCCTCGTTCGTATCGGGAAGTACGGTTATTATAAAGCTCGCGCTCCTGAAAAGGTCGGCTTCGGAATAGTCGTAACCCGAATACTCTTTACCCGCCATGGGATGACAGCCTACATAATTTACGCCTTTGCCGAACAGGCGCGAAACTCTGCTAACTATTTCTTTCTTGACGCCGCAAACGTCTATCACGGTGTTGCCGGCGGCGAAGGCGCCAGAATTGGATTCCAAAAATTCCACAGTCGCTTCGGGATGAAGCGCCACAACGGTCAAATCGGCAAATCTGAGCTGACTTGCGGAAACGGTTTTGTCTATCGCACCCTCGGCCAAGGCTTTGGACGCAGTCGCTTCGTCCGATTCTATTGCCCAAACGGAATGTTCGGGCGTGTATTTTTTAAGGGCTTTTGCTATCGAGCCTCCTATAAGGCCCAGCCCTACAATCGCCACATTCATAAACGCTCCTGATTCGGAAATTATCCGTTTATATTGTTTTCGTGATACGCTCCGAGGAAAATCATGTCTTTGAGATACAGGCCTATATCGTTAAACAGGCCGTGCATGTCGTTTTCGGGCCTGACTTCGAGGTCGAAATAAAACATGAATTCGAAAGGCCGTTCGGGTATCGGACGGGATTCGAGCTTTTCAATATTTACGTCGTAAGCCGCCAGAAGACTTAAAAGCTTGCTCAGAGAGCCTTCGGTATGTTCGAGAGATACTATTAAGCTCAGACGGTTGACGGCGGAAAAGGATTGTTTTTTGTCCGAAACCACTATAAACCGGGTATAGTTGTTTTTTACCTGCTGAATATCGTCGTCAAGCACTTTAAGAGAGTACAGCTGTGCGCATCTTTCCGAGCCTATCGCCGCCAGGGATTTGTCGTTGCGTTGCATAACGAATTCGGCAGCCATAGCCGTATTGAGCGTTTTTACCTGTTCATAGCCTTTCGCGTCGAGGTATTTGTGGCACTGATATAGAGCTTGCGGATGCGAGTAAACGGTTTTAACGTCATCGGGGGAAGCGTCTTTAGTGCCCAGAAGAAGATGATGCAGGCTGAGTTTTTCCGAATAACATACGTAAAGTCCGTATTCCGTAAGCAGGTCGTAAACTTCGTTAACCGAACCGGCCGTGGAGTTTTCGATAGGAAGCACGCCGAATTCGGCCTGCCCGGATTTGACTTTTTCAAATACCTCTTTAAACCGATCCGAAAAAGTAATCGAGGGATTACGGAATATCTTGCGTGCGGCTATTTCGGAATAAGCTCCGCTTACGCCCTGACAGGCTATCGAAAGGCCCTCGGTTTTGTTTGCGGAGGTAATTGCCACGTCGTCGAGAGGACAGGTCTTTTTATCCCTGCCTTGTCGGGATTGCAGCAATTTGGATTGCCAGATTATATGCTTGTATAAAAGCGCTACCGCCGTTTTTGCGTCGGCGTCGGTAATACACGATGTAACTTTTTCTATTACTTCTTTTTCGCGGTCGGCGTGTTCGAGATTTATCCCGTGCTTTAACTTGTATTCGCCTACGGATTTAACCGTTTCGATACGTTCGAGATATGCTTTTACCAGTTTTTCGTCCGTAGCGTCGATGATTTTTCGCAGTTGTTTCAGATCCATAATCTCCTCCGACAAACTAATACGCAAGGGCCTGCATCAGGGCTATGGCCACGTTTGCTTCCACGCAAGGCACGGCGCGGGTAACCACGCACGGGTCGTGCCTGCCGTGAACGACAATAGTACAGTTTTTTTTATTGATAAAGTCCACGGTATTCTGTTTAAGCGCGATGGAAGGAGTGGGTTTGAAGGCCGCTCTGAGAATGAGGGGCATACCGACGGCCAGCCCGCCCAGAATACCGCCGTTATTGTTCGTGCGGGTTCTGACGGTCCGGTTTCGGTCGTAATAAAAGCTGTCGTTGAATTCGCTGCCTTTCATTCGCGTGCCGGAAAAACCCGCTCCGAATTCGACGCCTTTAAGGGCAGGGACGGAAAACAGTCTGTACGATATAAGACTTTCAAGGCTGTTATATAACGGGTTGCCCGTACCGCACGGAAGGCCGACTGCGGCGCATTCCACGACGCCACCTACCGAGTCGCCCAGGGAACGGGCCGACAGAATAACCTCTTTCATTTTTTCTCCTGCCGCGTCGTCAATAACGGGGAAGGGTTTTTGCCGTAAAAGTTCAAGCTGCTCTGCCGATACGTCGACGGGATCGAACGGGGCGTCGCATATATCGCCGACAGAGGCTATATGACCGCCTACGGTAACGCCTTTATCTTTAAGATAGGTCTGCGCGATTGCGCCTATGCAAACTACGGGCGCAGTCATTCTGGCCGAAAATATACCGCCTCCCGACATATCGTAATCCTTTCCGTATTTCACGAATGCGGGGTAATCGGCATGAGATGGTCGCGCAACGCCAAAATTGACAGAATAGTCCGATTTTTTGACATTAGTATTCTTTATAACTATTTTAAGCGGAGTTCCGTCGGTAGCTCCGTCGGTTATGCCCGAGAGAAATTCGGGTACGTCCGCTTCCTTTCTCGACGTGGTAAGTTCGCTGCTTCCGGGCGCGCGCCGCTTCATACAGCGGTCGATAAAATCGTAATCGAGTTTTATGCCGGCGGGCATGCCGGTAACCACGGCACCTATTTCGGGCGCGTGCGAGCCGCCGAACAGCGATATATCTATGGGGAAATTATCTGACATCTGCTTTTCCTCCGAGTTTTGCGAAATCTGTGAAAAAACCGGGATAGCTTTTAGACACCGCCTGCACGTCCGTAACGCTTACGGGGCCGTCGGCTCCCAGCGCCGCTATCGCCGACGCCATTACTATGCGGTGATCTCCGTAACCGTCGAGCTTCGCGCTTCTGAATTTTCCGCCGGCGATTATCAGACCGTCGTCCAGTTCCGTTACGTCGATGCCGGCCTTTTTAAGATTTTGTGCGCTTGCGGAAATTCTGTCGCATTCTTTAAGTCTTACCCTGGCCGCCCCCGTCAGACGGCATATACCGTCCGAATATGCAGCGGCTACCGCCAGTACGGGCAGCAGGTCGGGCGTGTCGGTAAGGTCGGCGTCAAAGGCCTTTATTCTGCCGTTTTTTCCTTTTTTAAGGATGGTCTCTACGGCTTTGTCGCCCTGCACCGAAAAAGGATTGAGCCCCTCGGTTTCTACTTCGTGCCCCATGGCTTTTGCCGCTATGAAAAAGGCCGCCGCGGAGTAATCGGTTTCTACCGTATAGTCGGTGCTTTTGTATTTCTGATTACCTTTTACGAAATATCCGTAATCCGTTTTCCGAGCCGTAACGCCGAAAGTTTTCAGCACGTCGAGGGTAATTTCGACGTACGAAGCCGATTGCAGCGGCGACATGATTATTATACGGCTGTCGCCTTCGAGTAAAGGCAAAGCAAAAAGCAATCCCGTAATAAACTGCGAGGACACCGAACCCGTTATCGTATAGTCGCCGCAGGAGATGCGGCCGTCTACGGCAACCGGAAGCCCGTCAAGAGGGGATATGCGCGCGCCGCCGCGGTTAAGAGCGAGGGCAAGTTCTTTATAACTTCTTTCGGGCAGGCGTCCTGTTCCCGTGAAAAGGCATTTTTTACCCAGCGCGGCGGCGACGGGAAGCAGAAATCTCAATGTCGAACCGCTTTCGTTACAATCGCAGACGCCGCCTGAAAGGCCTTCGGTTTTACCCGTAAAAATAACGCTGTCGCCGCAAATTCGGAAATCTGCGCCCAATACGCGGATACAACCGAGGGTAGCGTTGACGTCGTCGGAAAAAATCACATTGTCAACGCGGCAAGGGCCGCCCGATAAAAAGGCGGCTATCAGCGCGCGGTGCGCAAACGATTTTGACGACGGAGGAGTTATCCGTCCTGTTAGTCGGCCCGGATAAATCAAAGCGTCCACGCGCCGCCCTCCGTAAATTCGGTTACGCTGAGCTCTTTGAGCGAGTAGCGGCCGAAGTCTTCAAGATACACCACGGTTATTTTGTCTCCTTTACGCTTTTTATCCGAAAGCGCGACCCGTTTTATTTCAGCAAGAGGGTAGGAAGTCCGGTAATCGAGTCCGCATTTTTGCAAAACAAGTTCGAGCTTTTGGAGTGCGCTTTGCGGGGTAAGCCCGTTTTTTACGGTAAGCGCGGTCATAAGATACATGCCCTGCGCCACGGCCGTTCCGTGCGGAACGGCGTAATCGGAAAGCTTTTCTATTCCGTGTGCCAGGGTATGTCCGAAATTGAGCATCTGCCGCACTCCCTTGTCGAAAGTATCATTTTCTACCGCGTAGGCCTTTATTTTAAGGCAGCGGTAAATAATTTCTTCCGTTTTGGCATTGTCGGTCAGTATATCGGCGAGCGACGCGTCCATGATTGCCGCGTATTTCACGCATTCGCCCATTCCGCAGTGCCATTCGGCAAGGGGCAGGGAGGTCAGGGCGTCGGTATCGCAAAGCACGAATTCGGGCTGATAAAAAGCGCCTACCTGATTTTTTCCGCCCCTGAGGTTTATCGCGGTTTTCCCGCCTACCGACGAGTCCGTCATGGCAAGCAGGGTGGTTGGAAGCTGGATTAATCCCACGCCTCTCAGATAGGTAGCCGCCGCAAATCCGGCCAGATCTCCCACAACGCCGCCTCCGAGCGCAGCGACAAGGTCGCTTCGGGTAATGCGATTTTCAAAAAGAAAGTCGTAAACATCGACGAGCGTTTCGTGAGATTTACTGTTTTCACCCGCCGCAATTACCTTGACGCAATAACTTAAACCCGCGTTTTCCAAAGACGCGACAACCCTGTTTCCGAACAGTCCGAAAGTGTTTTCGTCCGCGATAAGAGCTACTTTGCGGCTGCCCGTTTTTTTAATTTCCGATCCCGCCGTATCCAGCAGTCCCGAACCGATTTTTACGGGATATGCGGGGTGGGTGTTGATTTGTAATAATTTCATAAACCTATTTTAAAGTATTCATAAAGCTCTTTAAAGCCGTGAGTTTGGGCATAAGCGCGGCAAACTCTTCGCAGGTAAGCGACTGAGCGCCGTCGCTTAAAGCGTGTATGGGGTCGTTGTGAACTTCTATCATAAGGCCGTCGGCTCCGGCGGCTATCGCGGCCAGCGCGAGAGGTTCGACGAGGTCTGCTTTGCCGCTTGCGTGAGAAGGATCTACCACTACGGGCAGGTGCGAAAGTTTTTTGATTACGGGTATTGCCGATATGTCGAGGGTGTTGCGGGTGGAGGTCTCGAAAGTCCTGATGCCGCGTTCGCAAAGTATTACTTTGTCGTTGCCGCCGGCGAGAACGTATTCCGCGCTCATCAGCAGTTCTTCTATGGTGTTGGCCAGCCCTCTTTTTATGAGAACGGGCTTGTCGAGTTTGCCGAGTTCTTTTAAAAGAGAAAAGTTCTGCATATTCCTTGCGCCTACCTGTATGAGGTCCACGTCCTCGAACAGGTGGATATCCTCGTCGCTCATGATTTCGGTAACTATCGGAAGGCCGCTTTTTTCGCGCGCTTCTTTAAGAAGGTCTACGCCCTTTCCGAACAAGCCCTGGAAAGCGTAGGGCGAAGTCCTGGGTTTGAATGCGCCGCCCCTAATAAGTCCCGCGCCGCTTTTTGCTACGCTCTGTGCGACCATACATATCTGCTCCTCGCTTTCGACGGAGCAGGGGCCTGCTATAATCTGGAAGTTTCCGCCGCCTATTTTTTTGCCGCCTACGTCTACCACGGTGTCGTCGGGGTGGAATTTGCGGTTGGCTTTTTTATAAGGCTCCTGAATACGTTTTACGGTATCCACTACCTTGAAGGAGGCGATGCTGTCTATGTCTACGGCGGAGGTATCGCCTATAAGGCCCAATACCGTTTTCTGCGTGCCTTCGTTGATTTGAATGGACAGATTTCTGGCTTTAAGCCAGTTCATGAGTTCGATTACTTCTTTGCTGTTCTTATTACCGTTTACTACAATAAACATTTTTATATTCCTCTTTAAAAATTTACTTGATTATGTCGTTAAGCTCTTTGAGAGCGATGGTGTAACTCTCGCAGCCGTATCCGACTATACTTTTCCGACACACTTCGGCAATGACGGAAACGTGTCTGAATTCTTCACGCTGATAAATGTTGGACATATGGACTTCGATAACGGGCAGTCCTATAGCCTCGATGGCGTCGCGTATGGCGTAACTGTAATGAGTGTAAGCGCCGGCGTTAAGCAAAATTCCGTCGTACCTGTCGATAGCCTGATGCAGACTATCGATTATACCTCCTTCGTGATTACTCTGATAAAAGTCGCAAACGATGCCCAGGCGCAGGCCTTCGGCGGCGGTACGGGCGTTGATTTCGTCCAGAGTGGCATAGCCGTACACTTCGGGATTGCGTTTTCCCGTCAGGTTGAGGTTGGGTCCGTTTACAATTAATACCTTTTTCATCTTTACTCCTTTACAATTTAAAAAGCGGTGATCCTGTCATCCAAGAACACCGCTTTTTCGTATTACTTTTTTAACAAGATTTAAACAATATTAAATTAGGTTCTATCAAAATAGAACTTAAAGTAATAGTTAAAGTAAAACTGGTTAAGATTGATTTTGGACATCTTACCGCTCCTGTTTAAATCTGAATAAAGAATAATATAATTTTTTCCGTTTGTCAACTTATGATAGATAATTTTTTAATTTTTCTTTTATGCTTTTGAGCATTTCGGGCAAAGAAAGGCTTCCGTCGAGAGTAATGTCCGCGCAATTTTCGTATACCGCCTTGCGTGCGGAATACAGCGCGAGCAGTCTGTCCCGATCGCCGTCGGAAGCGAGCGGGCGTGCAAAGTCGCCGCGTATGCGCTTGTAACAGAGTTCGAAAGGCGTATCCAAGTAAACGATAATGCCGTTTCGTTTAAGCGCCTGTACGTTCAGTGAAGAAAGGGGGAGGCCTCCGCCCGCGGCTATTACAGAATTTCGGTATTCGGACACGGCCAGCGCGATTTCGCTTTCCTTTTCTCTGAAAGCCTTTTCGCCGAGCGAAGCGAAAATATCGCTGATTTTTCCGTATTTGCTCTCGATAAGCGAATCGGTATCCGTCAGGCCGAACGCGTATTCTCCGGCGATAAGTTTGCCGAGGCTGCTTTTACCGCTGCCCATAAAACCCGTAAGCACTATATTGCTTTTCACGGGAAAATCCTTTGATATTTCGGCGTTGCAATCGTCAATAATTCGGGAGAGGTCGGCGTCGCGGAATTTTGCGCCGTACCAGATTTCATGCGCCGCTGCCGCCTGATAAACCAGCATGGCCATGCCGCTGATATGGTTTACGCCGTATTTCGAGGCTTTAAGGGACAGAACGGTGCGCAAAGGATTATAAATCGCGTCGAAAACGTGTTTCGAACCCGCGATGACTTCGTCGGTGAAAGGGCAGTCGAATATTTTCGGGTACATCCCGACAGGAGTTGCGTTTAAAAGGACGTCGTATTCGGGCCGCATTTTTTCCAAGGCAATCACTTTTGCGTTTTTTATACCCAGCGAGGCAAGGGTATCAATGCCTTTTTCCTTGCTTTCGGGCCTTAACGCGACGGTAAGCTCCGCGCCGGCTTTTACCGCTTCGCACGCCATCATGCGTCCTGCGCCTCCCAGTCCGGCAAGCAGCACCTTGCCGCGCAGCGGGCAGCCTGCCTGTCCGAGCGATTTCAGAAAGCCCGTAACGTCGGTATTGTATCCTACGCGCGTTTTGACGTCGACCGTATTGACCGCGCGGTAACGCGACGCGTGTTCGTCCGTCCCGTCGAGATAGGGGATTACGGCTTCTTTATGCGGTATGGTAATATTGAATCCGTTTGTTTTCATTAACTCGGGAATAACGACAGAAAGGCCGTCGGCAGGACAGTCGTAAACCCGATAGTCGGGGGATTTGCCGCTTAAATCAAACAGCCTTCGGTGTATGAAAGGCGACATTGTGTGTCTGAGTCTGTACCCGAGAAGTGCGTACTTTTCCATAATCAGTTCTCCGCCAGGCGGCCCGTTTTTGTTTTATGATAAACTTTCCCGCCGTCTTTGTCAAATTTCTTGTTTAAAGGTTTTTTAATGTTTTTTTAATATTTGAATTTTAAACTGTCTTAAAAATAAAACTGCGGATATTTTTTTTGCCCGAAAAAATGTTAGCCTCCTAACAATTATGGAAAAGAAGAGAATAGGTTTCGAACTGAAAAAAATCACTACGAGAATGAAAAGAATTCTCGATTTGCAGTGCGCCGACAGCCGTGAGCCTATCACGGGCGTACAGGGCTGGATAGTGGCTTACGTCTGCAATAACCCGGACAGGGACGTCTTTCAGAGGGATATCGAAGAAATGTTCAGAATAAGACGGTCCACGGCCACGGGTATTCTTAACGGCATGCAGGCCGCGGGGCTGATATTCAGAAGGGCGGTGGATTACGACGCGCGACTCAAAAAGATAGTACCTACCGAAAAAGCCGTTATTCTTCACGGAAAGGCTAAAAAAGCGCTTGACGAATTCGAAAGCAACCTTAAAAAAAATATACCGGAAGACAAACTGGCGGTATTTTTCGAGGTGCTTGCCCGTATCGGGCGCAATCTCGACGAACTGGAATAAAAAAACTTACAGACTATTAATATATTATAATCGGTTGTTACAACCTGAGGAGAGGCTATGATTAAAATTTTCAAGTATCTCGGAGCGAGGGATTGGGGGCTTGTGGCGCTCTGTCTCGGATTCGTGGTGTTTCAGGTATGGCTTGATTTGAAGATACCCGATTACATGGCCGTTATCACGACGCTGGTGCAGACGCCGGGAACGGAAATGAGTCAGGTGCTGACGGAAGGCGCGAAAATGCTTGCCTGCGCTTTAGGAAGCCTGGCCGGTACATTTATAGTAGGGTATCTTTCGGCTTATATCGCGGCTTCGTTTTCAAGAAAAATAAGGAAGCTGGTCTTTGATAAGGTAGAGTCTTTTTCGCTTGCCGAAATGAACGGGTTTTCAACGGCAAGTCTTATAACGCGTTCCACTAACGACATCACTCAGATTCAGCTTATAATCGCGCTCGGCCTTCAAGCCATAATCAGGGCGCCTATAATGGCGATATGGGCGATTACCAAAATAGCCGACAAGGCATGGCAATGGACTACCGCCACTGCGGTTGCGGTAGCCATGCTGCTTGCAATAATAACGGTTATAATTGTTTTCGTTATCCCTAATTTCAAGAAAATACAGGGCCTTACCGACGATATAAACAGGGTAATGCGCGAAAACATTACGGGTATAAGGGTAGTACGCGCATATAACGCGGAAGATTATCAGCAGAACAAATTCGACGTATACAACACAAAACTTACCCAAATAAATCTGACTTCTTACAGGTTTATGTCCGTGATGATGCCCGGCATGAATTTTATTTCTTCCTGTCTGACGATGTCGATATACTGGCTGGGCGCCTTTATAATCAACGGAGCCTCCGGGCTTACGGACAAGATAGGTCTTTTCAGCGATATGGTAGTGTTTACTTCATACGCCATGCAGGTGGTAATGTCGTTTATGTTGCTGATTATGATATTCGTACTGGGCCCGAGAGCGATGGTTTCGGCGCATCGTATCAACGAGGTGCTGGATACGAAAAACACTATTAACGACGGTGCGAACATAGGCCTTACGGATAAGCAGAACAGAGGTCTGGTGCAGTTTAAAAACGTCGGCTTCGCATATCCCGACGCAGGAGGCGAAATAGTAAAGAATATTTCTTTCGAGGCTAAGCCGGGGCAGACTCTCGCGATTATAGGAGCTACGGGCTCGGGCAAATCGTCCATTGTAAAGCTGATTCCCAGGCTTTACGACGCTACCTCGGGCGAAGTGCTTGTGGACGGCATTAACGTTAAGGATTATACGCTTGAAGCGCTGCGCAACAGAATAGGTTACGTACCGCAGAAAGCCGTGTTGTTTTCGGGAACGGTAAGCTCCAACGTGGGTTACGGCAGCAACGGCGGCGACGGTTTTTCCGAACAGTGCGTAAAAGAAGCAGTGGAAACAGCTCAGGCAAAGGAGTTCGTCGAGGAAAAGGAAGGGGAATACGAAGCCGCTGTGGCCCAGGGCGGCTCGAATTTTTCGGGCGGACAGAAACAACGTCTGTCCATAGCCAGGGCGATAGCGAGAAAACCCGAAATTTTCATTTTCGACGACAGCTTCTCGGCGCTGGACTTTAAGACCGACAGAATCCTGCGCTCGTCCCTTAAAGAAAGGACGGGGGACGCTACCGTAATTATAGTCGCTCAGCGTATAGGAACAATCAGGGACGCCGACAGAATACTCGTTCTGGACAAGGGAGAAATCGTCGGCGACGGCACGCACGAAGAGCTTATGAAAAACTGTGCGGTATATCAGGAAATAGCTTATTCGCAGCTTTCCAAGGAGGAACTTGAAAATGAGTAATCCCGGTATGAGAAGAGGCCCGATGGGCGGAAGAAACGTAGGCGGCGGAGAAAGAGCCAAAGACTTTAAACAGGCGATTAGCGCCCTTATAAAGTATTGCGGCAAGTATGTTCCCGTAATAATAACGGCAATGGTAATGGCCGCTCTGGGCGCGGTTTTAAGAGTTATAGGCCCTGAGTTTTTAAGCCGCATAACCGAAGAAATAGAGCAGGGTATAGTAACCGGCATAAATATGGACAATATTGCAAAACTTGGAGTTATACTTATTGTTTTGTATACTTTAAGCGGCATTTTTGGCTATTTTCAGAGTTTTATAATGGCTACTGTTACGCAAAAACTCACCCGTAAGATGAGGGACGACATCTCTCATAAGGTCAACAGATTGCCTCTTGCGTACTTCGATAAGGTGACTTACGGCGACGTGCTCAGCCGAGTAACCAACGACGTCGACGCCATAGGCAACGCGCTTAACATGAGCATAGGACAGCTTATGAGCGCCGTCGCCCTTTTCCTCGGCTCGCTCATAATGATGTACGTTACAAATTGGATACTGGCTTCGGTAGCCGTGGTTTCCACTTTGCTCGGCTTTGTGATGATGGTACTGATAATATCGAAATCCCAGAAGTATTTTGTAATTCAGCAACGCGAACTCGGGCTTATCAACGGCCATATAGAAGAGATTTATTCCGGTCACGAGGTGGTTAAGGCCTACAACGGCGAGAATCAGGCGATAAGTTATTTCGACAAAATCAACGACCGTCTTTTCGGCAGCGCATGGAAATCGCAGTTCCTGTCAGGCCTTATGATGCCGCTTATGGCATTTATAGGTAACCTCGGATTCGTGTGCGTATGCGTTACGGGCGCGGCGCTCGTGCTTAACGGACGCATCGAGTTTTCGGTTATAGTCGCTTTTATGGTGTACGTAAGACTGTTTGCTCAGCCTTTGTCGCAGATAGCTCAGGCGTTTACCAGCCTGCAGTCGGCCGCCGCCGCGGGAGAGAGAGTTTTCGAATTCCTGGGCGAAAAGGAAATGGAGGACGAATCGGCAAAGACCGATTATCTTGACCCTCAGGATACAAACGGCAACGTCGTTTTCAAAAACGTGAAATTCGGATATAATCCCGACAATATTATAATTCACGATTTCAACATGCAGGCAAAATCGGGGCAGAAAATAGCCATAGTCGGACCTACCGGCGCGGGCAAAACCACCCTCGTGAATCTGCTGATGCGCTTTTACGAACTTAACGGGGGTTCTATCAGTATCGACGGGCACCCCATAGACGGTCTGAAAAGGAGCAACGTACACGACTTGTTCGGTATGGTTCTGCAAGACACATGGCTGTTTGAAGGAACGGTGCGCGAGAATATCGTATACGACAAACAGGGCATTACCGACGAGATGCTGGACGAGGTCTGCAAAACGGTGGGTATCGATCATCTTGTAAAATCACTTCCCAACGGGTACGATACCGTGCTTAACGAAAACGCAAATCTTTCGGCGGGACAGAAGCAGCTTATAACCATAGCGCGGGCCATGATCGAAAACGCGCCGCTCCTGATACTTGACGAAGCTACGAGTTCGGTTGATACGCGTACCGAACAACTTATTCAGAAGGCCATGGACAAACTTACCGAAGGGCGTACGAGTTTCGTTATAGCGCACAGGCTTTCCACAATTAAGAACGCCGACCTCATACTCGTGCTTAAAGACGGCGACGTGGTCGAAAGCGGTACGCATACTCAGCTTTTGGAAAAGAGCGGTTTTTATGCCGACCTTTACAACAGCCAGTTCGAACCCGCCTGATAAAATGCGGCGGGCGCTCTCTTGCGTTTTAACGGCGCGTATGGTATACTGATTTTGCAAAAGCGCACTGTTTCCGGCAGCTGAGCGGATAATTAATCGCTTTTTGCAAATAATATCGAGGATGTATTGCGTTATGACCGAACAATTTGTAAGCATAGATTCTTTTTTTGCCGAAGCGGCCGGCGTGGAGGTGATTTCCGAAGGCGCGGCAAGCGCGTTTGACGCGCGGTCCGAACAGTTTGCCGCCGTTACAGGCGCGCTTGAAAAAATAAACGCCGACGGTTACGAGATGCCCGCTCTCGGCGTGAGCGTGGATTCTTTTACAAAAAACGAAATGAAAAAGGGCGTCTGGCTCAGGTTTGTTTTTTCCCGTACGCGCGAGCATAACGGTATGCCGTTCGACGCTCTCCTTATCAAAATCGAACCTAATTTTCACGGATATAACATAGAAAGGCAGAACGGCGGAATTTACGGGGGCAGATGCTTCTACTTCAACCTTAATTCCGGCGATATGAGCGCGTTATCGGATACCGTAAACGGGCTGTTAAAATAAAAACAAAACTTTTAAGTAATCAAATAAAGGGCTTAGCCCTTTATTTTTTTGGAAAATTTTGTAAAAAACAAAAAATTTTTCCGCTTTTTCATATAATTTTGTGTTAATAATTACGTTTTTGTTGAAAAAATATCAGGCGTCTGTTATAATTAACACGTAATATTTATTTTTATTAATAAATATTTAATAACTGTATTGTGTCAGAGGGGAAACTGTATGCTCGATATAAAAGACTTTTCCAAAACCTATTCCGGCGCCGATTATTATTCCGCTTACAAAATCAACCTGCATATAGACGACGGCGAGGTTTGCGGTCTTGTGGGAAGTAACGGCGCGGGTAAATCCACTATAATCAAAAGCGTGACGGGGATACTTCCTTTCGAAGAGGGTACCGTTACGGTAAACGGTTTCGACATGAAAGCCGATCCCGTAAAAGCAAAGCGCACCATCGGATACGTGCCCGACGACCATACCGTGTACGACAAGCTCACGGGCAGGGAATACGTAAATTATATAGGCAGCCTTTACCGCGTTGCCAAAGCGGATAAAAAGGCCGTAATAGAAGGTTACGCCAAACTTTTCAACATAGAACACGCCCTCGACAATCAGATAGGAAGCTATTCTCACGGCATGAAGCAGAAAATTTGCATAATGGGTTCCATCGTTCATTCTCCCAGACTGTGGATTCTGGACGAACCCATGGTAGGCCTTGATCCGCAGACCATGAACGAACTTATGATGCTTATACGCGAATATGCCAATCAAGGTAACTCGGTTATGTTCTCGTCGCACAATCTGGACGTTGTGGCCAAGGTATGCGACAAGGTTGCCTTTATCGTCAAGGGTAAACTCGTTTCGCTTGTCGACCTCAGGACGGTCAATCCGCAGACTTTCAACCTTGACGAGTATTTCATGAAACTGAACGTCAGATAACGATATGCACGAAATAACTGCTTTTATCAAACTTCAAATGAAGCTCAGGTGGGGCAAGGACGGCGCTACCGACAAAAAAAGCACGGCGGTGACTTTTGTCATCGGCTTGCTGACCGTCGTGGTCATGCTGGGGCTTCTGTTCGTATTTTCGGGCATACTCGTACAGAGTTTCGACGGCAGACTTTCGGCGGAACAAATCTCTATAGTTTTCATTACCGTTATCGAAGCCGTACTTGCCGTCGCGGCGGTAGGTTCGCAGATAAAATGGCTTTTGAAGCCGCACGATATCAATATCACGGCGCGGTTTCCGATTTCCTCATTTCAGATGTTCATTGCAAACCTCGCGATGATATATCTGAATCTGTTTATTTACGCGCTGATGCTCACGATACCCATAATGTCGGTATTTGCCCTGGCGGCCGAAATATTCACTTTCAGATATTTTATAGGGCTTATAATCGCGTCGGCGTTTGCGCCTGCCGTGCCTTTTGCCGTGTCTACGCTGATAGCCATTCCCGTTATGTATATTCTGACCGTGCTGGAAAACCACAATTACGTAAAACTCGTCATTTTCGTCGTGGCGCTCGTGGCCTTTTTCATCGCATACGATTATTTGCTTAACGTAATGGCCGAGTATTTCATCAATCAGAAAGTATCCAATCAGACCGTGGACATCTGGGATAAAATAATAGCCGCGCTGTCGGTTAAAGCCAACGTGTCCGTCTTTTTAAACGACGTGATATTCCTGCAAAACACGCTGAAAAGCATTCTTATACTGCTTGCGGCGTTCGCGGTATTTTCGGCCGCGGGCATATTTGCAGCAAAACTTGTATACGACCGTGTCAGATACAAGGCTCTCGAAGGCGTAAGGACGGTTTACAATAAGGTTACCAAGGAAAATTCCGATTCGCCGTATCTTGCTATTTTCAAACGCGAATTCAAGGAAATCATGCGCACCAGAATTTACGCCTATTTCTATCTCGGAATAGCCGTGGCGACTCCCGTTATGGTTTTTTTCTGCGACCGTCTGGTTTCCTCTGTCGGGCAGGCTCAACTTGGAGGTTCCATAGGCTTCGGGACGTCCCTTCTCGTCATATCGGCCTTTATGGCCATGATCAACGTTTTTGCCGCCAGCGCAATCAGCAGGGAGGGGCAGAGGTTTTATATTTCCAAAATCATTCCCGTCAGATTTACCGCGCAGCTTCTCGTCAAGGGAAGCCTTAACCTAATAGTCGCGGCAGGCGCTCTTATTATAAGCTGTTTCGTAATAGGAAAGCTCGGTTTCGTCACTCCCGAACAGGTGGCGGTTATTATAGTAGTGGAGCTTCTCTTATCCTTAGCCTTTATATTTAACGGCTTTAACCTTAATCTCAGACATCCGCATCTGCGCAACAAGGCAAACGGAGACGTAAACGAAACAAACGTAACCACCATGATGATAACGGGCATCTTTCTCAGCGCCGTTCTGGGAGGAGTCGCTATTATCGTTTCATTCAGCAGCGACGTATCGGTAACATATTACATCTCGCTTGCCGTTACCGTAATTTACCTGGTTATAAACGCGGCCGTCTTTTTCAGGTCGGCCGAAAAGAAGTATTATTCAATCGAAAGTTAGAGAGGTATTAATATGAAAAAATTAATGCTTTCGGCTATTATTCTGTTACCGCTTATTATTCTGCTTATCCTGTCGGTAAGCACGGTTATCGTCAGCTCGACTAACCATATTTACGTGGAAAACGTAGAAATCGTGGACGCCGAGCAGACGCTTACTCTTATAAAATCGGACGATACCGTACCTACATATCAGCTTAAAGTAAACATCTTTCCGATGCTTGCTTCTAACAAAAATCTCGTTTATTGGAGCGACGACGACTCCGTGGCTTCGGTTGACAAAAACGGCGTTATATACGGCAACGATTTCGGTACGACTTACATATACGTAAAGAGTCAGGAAAACGAAATCAAAACGTCTATGCGCAAAGTAGTGGTTACGGATACCAAAGTTCATCGTATAGAAGTCGCCAACCGGGTGGATAGGATGTATCTTGGCGACGAAGTTCAGCTTGAATATTCGGTAAAACCTTCGGACGCGGAAAATACGGGCGTGACTTTTTCTTCCGATAATCCCTCGGTACTCAGCGTTTCGCTTACGGGGCTTATAACCGCGGTGGGCGCGGGAGAGGCTACGGTTACGCTTGCTTCGGACGACGGCAACGCTTCGGTTTCTTTCGTCGTGTCCGTCAAGGCCAGAATAGAAAACGCCACGGTAGGGGATTTGTCGCCCGTTTACACCGGTAAAAAAGAGGCGCAGTTCCCGCAGATTACTTTCTATCCCGCAGGGGCTTTCGAAACCGTTACCTATATCTCTTCCGACGACGACGTGGCTTCGGTCAGCGCGGACGGCTTTATCAGCTTCAAAAAGGCGGGTACTGTTACCGTTACCGCCAACGTGGACAACACCGATTTTTCCTTCTCCAAAACGTATACTTCCACAAACGGATATGCTAACGGGCTTATAGTTAATCCCACTTCCGTATCGGTAGAGTATTCGGAATACGCGGATAAGCCTTTGGATATTTCGGTTACGGTAAGTCCCGCGGACGCGGCTGCCGAAATTCTGTCTTATGAATTTTCAAACGGCGGCGTGGCCGAAATGCGCGCCGACGGCAAAATTTACGTTATAGGCGGAGGACAGACCACTTTGACCGTAAGCGCTCTTGCGGGAGAAAACAGAAAAATCACTCAATCCGTCCGCATAAACGTGAACAGAGATGCCGAAGATATAGTATTCACCGACGCCGACGGCAATGCAGGCAACGTGTTGTTTACCTTTAACAGTATTTTTAAACTCAAAACCGTTCTTACTCCTGCCGACGCCACTTCCGAGGTTGAGTATTCCACCGCTTCGGACGGGGTATATATACAGGCGGGCAATCTCGTTTTCGATTCCGCCGCCGCTTTCGGTACGGCAACGGTCAGGGCCGTTACCGATAACGGACTCAGCGAGGAAGCGACCGTGGTTTATATCAACAGAAATCTGGTTGTTCCCGTATGTCTGTCGCCCGATACGCTTTCGTACCGTGTGGATCTTCCGCTTGCGGCAACCGGACTGGACAGCGTGGATTATGTATTTTATACCGTTAAAGACGGACTTGTTTCGTTCACGGTTTCGGACGGAGCGGACGAAGGCCTCGCGTTTACCGCACAAGGTACGGGAGTAAAGAATTTTACCGCATATATCAACGGCGAGGAATTTGCCTTTGACGTGGAAATTTACAAAACGGTGGAAAATATCGAGGACGTGACGGCGACAGGTATATTCGCGGACGGAGAACTCAGGTTGGAGCAGGTAGGCGGAAGCGTTTATACCGCAGCCGATACCGTAAGGTTCGATTATACCCTTTATCCCGCTAACGCAACTCTCAAAAAAGCGTCGGTTTCCGTTCTGGAAGGCGACGCGGCAACGGTTGCCGCCGACGGCTCGATCGAATTTAGCAAGGCGGGCAGGGTTAAGGTCGAACTTCGCGCGGACAGCGCTTACTTCGTCGTTTACGTGGAAAGCACTTACGGCCATCCCGACGAAAACACTGCCGTTACAGGCGCGCTGAGCTGTTATCTCGAAGAAAAAACTTCGTTCAGCATAAACGAGATAGTTACCAAAATATCTCCCGATAAAGCCGATATTTCGAAAATTTCGATAAAAACGGGAGAAAATTCCGCAATAACCGTAACAGATACGGGCATTGCTTTCGACAGGGGACTGTCCGAAACCGTTTATATAGATATTCAGACAGCGTCGGGTATCGTTACGCGTCAGACCGCGGTTACCGTTTACGAGCGTCCTCAAAGGCTTGACAGGGCGGACAATTACGTTCTGGCACGTACTGCCGAATTCGATTTGGGCGCATTGTTCGATATTTATCCCGAAAGCGCGAACGCGGACACCGAAATAACCTATTCCGTAATTTCGGGAAGCGCGCTGATTGACGGAAGCACACTGCGCTTCAGTCAGGCCGGAGCTGTTACCGTAAGAGCCTTGCTTGAAAACGGAACGGGCAATACGGCGGTAGTGCTTTACGCCGGCGATCTGGACGTTTTGACCGTGAGCGACGGCGGAGTGTACGTTGTTGAAAGAGGCGTGCCCTTCATGATAGCGCCTTCTTCCGACATAGCGAAAAACGTTGCGGATATTTCGGAATGGATAACCGACAATATAACGCTGACGGACGGCATCCTTACGGCAGACGTACCCGTGGCCGATCAGAGCGAGGAATACAACGCTTCGGTTACCGCGGGCGCGTACGAGTTCAGATTTAAAGTAATAGTGCCCGCTTCGTCGGTTACGATAGGGCTCGAATCCGCCTCCGACGCCGACATTACCGAAGACGGGTTTGTAACCGCGCTTAAATCTCTTGCATTAACGGCCTCGGCAGACTCGGCGGCTACTTTTAAATCGGTTACATTTGCCGTGGACGACGATTCCGTCGCCGAAATAGACGAAAACGGAACCTTGACTTTCAAAAAAGAGGGCGCAGTGACCGTAAGGGCTTCTTCGCACAATCCCGATGTTTTTGCCGAGCTTACGATACGCTCCACGTTCGGCAAGGCGGAATCGGCAAGTTTTACAAGCGATATATATATGCCTGTTTTCGACAACGTCAACAGCGCTAAAAACACCACCGACTATTCGGGCAGGATAAAGGTATTCCCCTCGCAGGCGGAACTCGATTTGTCCTCGATGAGGCTGGTTGCGCAGGACGAAAACGTGCTGGCGGTCGACGGTTTCAACGTAACCCTTTTAGGCGGCGGACAGAGCTATCTTGCGCTTTATTCGGGCGCCGAAATGCTTGCTTATACCAATATCGAGGTCAGACGCGACGCTACGGGTATAATGCTTAACGGCAAGGACGTGAACGCTTATGCCGATACCGAAACCGTTGAAAACGGCATGCTTGTGATGGAAGTCGCCGCTTCGCCCGATGACGCTAATCAGAACAACGACGTTACTTTTGAAATAGTAAGCGGCTTCGGAGTTGCCGAAATCAAAGGCAACGTGCTTGTATTTTATACGGCAGGTCAACCCGTTGGAATTGCCTTCAGCCTGGGCGGCAGGGAAATACGCACGGTAAGCTTTGTAGCTTCAAACACTACTATGGTAGTCAATCAGGACGCCGATACCGTTACTGCTCCTTACGAAATGCCCTTCAATTTCCTGTCGGCCGAATATTCGTACAGGGCTACTGACAGCGACGGCAGCGAAGTTATAGTTTATGAAGACGGCGCTTATAAGGCGCTTAAACCGGGTACGTTTACGCTTGAAATGCAAAAGGACGGCACGGTTATAGAAAAAACGCTGGTAATTACGCACAGAGCGGTAAACGTGGGCGAGGTTATTTTAACCGACCGTCTTAACGGCCAGAGCAGTCTCTCCGAAATCGTACTCAATAACGTCAGGACGCATGCCACGGCTTCTTCTTCCGTAGGACTCAGTGTTTTGGCCGCGACGGGTGTAAATACCAACGGGACCGCTCCCTCAACGGTTATAGAATTGTTCGACGCCGACGGTTTTGCTTCTTTTGACGGCGAAACTCTCGCATTTACGGACGAAGGAAAGGCGAGAATAAGAGTAACCACTTCGGGCGTCGATTATTTCGGCAGCTACACGCTAACTTCCAACTTTTACGTGCAATCTTCAGTCGGCAAAGCCACTTCGTTCATTCTGTCCAATCCTTTCGGCGACGGACTTGTCATTGACGATTTCAAGGGCGCTTCGGCTTACGACGCCGTTACCGTAACGGCACCTTTATACGGCCTTTCGGACAAGGGCGTGATTTTCACCAGCCTTAATCCCGAAGTTCTCGACATAGGCGCGGATGGCAGCTGGATCGTAAACGGCACGGGCAGCGCGGTTATAGTGGCCGCCGCCGGCATGGTTTCAAAACAGATTACCGTTAAAGTAGACAAATATATGGACGGTATCGCCGTACGTGACAGCCTCGGAAGAGATATTGTGTCCGATATTACGGGAGATATTACTTATAAAATAAACGCTTTCCCCGTTTCGATAGGTACGGAATCCACTCTCAACGGATTTGTTTACAGCCTTGAAAGTTTTACCGGCGAGGTAACTTTAAATACGGACGGCACCTTGAACTTTGCCGAAGGTTACGGCAAAGCCGTCGTGCTTGTAGCCCCTGAAAAGGGCAAAGCGGCCGGCAAACGCCTGACGGTAATAAAAGTGCCCGGTTCGGTTACCGTTTACGAAATATATCAAGGGACTTCGGCATTACTGCAAACGGATAAGGATTACGTTTTCGACGCGGTAGGAGAGGAATTCACTCCCGCAGTGCTGCCTTCCGACGTCATTGCCGTGAATGCCGAATACGGCGTTTTCAGGGCGGACAGCGGTAAACAATATTTACAGACTCTGGGCGGCAGGATAATTACCGTTACCGTAGTTCAGCCCGTGGAAGAAGTAACCGTATCGTCCGATACACTGCTTACGGCGGCGGATACGGTGGATTTGGTACAAGTATTCGCGCCTTCGTTCAGACCGTCTACCGCTTACGGCGAAGACGGGCCCGCGATTCTTTCTTATTCGATAGAAGAGGGCTTTGCGGCCACGCTTGCGGGTAGCACGCTGCGGTTTGCCTCGGCGGGCGCAGTCAAGGTCAGAATAGCGGCTCAGGATAAATACGTTGTGGTTACGGTAGAGTCCACGTGCGGCGCGGTAAAAAGCGCAGAATGGACGGGACTGCCTTCCGAATTCAAATACGCAAACAAAAATTATACTGTTTCTGCAAGCGATTACCTTTTCCTTCCCTCCGATATTCCGTCCGATTTGATAACCGTGAAATCGCTTAATACGTCTGTTGCCGTGGTAAGCGGAAACATCATTACCTTTGTGGGCGGCGGATATGCCGATATCGTTTTGGAATATGCCGACGCGCAGGGACAGATTGTAAGTGTTGCCAAAACCGTGCTCGTGCACAAACCCGTAACCGAAATTCAGACTACGTTCGACGGGTTCGATACCGACGTCGTGGTGTTCGACAGAAACCCTGCAAAACTTTCGTACAGGCTGGGGGCTAACGATTTTAACGCTTCGCCTTATACCGTTACGTTCGAGTCCGGCGACACTTCGGTAGCAACCGCTGACGCCGACGGCAACCTGTTGTTTAAAGTATACGACGTCTACGTGGAAGTTACTCTTAAAGTAATAAGCTCGGACGGCTCGGTCAATACGGATACCGTAAGGGTAAAGGCAAGCGGACACAAAGTATTGACGGTTACGCCCGCCACTCCGGAAACCGAACAGTTCGTATTAGAGAAAAACGAACGTGCGACTCTGTTTGCCATACCCGGAAAGACCGGCTGCGAAATTATATTCAGAGCGGACGAAAACGCGTCGTTGGAGCTTACGGGGGACGTGGTTTACGCAAAGAGCGGCGGTATAGTTCAGCTAAGCGTCATAACCAAAACCGACGTTGAAACCGTTTTCAGGAAAATAAACGTATTCGTTCATGAACAGGCACAGAGCATAGAGCTTAACGGCGACTTGTTCGCCGCAAGCGACAATCTGGTAACAATCGGTTCCGTCATAGACCTCGACGCGAGCATTTATCCCGCTTCGGCCGCGGTCAACAAGACCATAAGATATACTCTTACCGACGTATCCGGGCTTTCGGAAGACGGTTCGGGCGAATCCGCCGCAGCTTACGTCAACGAAAGAGGAGAACTCGTGTTTACCGCTCCGGGTACCGTAAGCGTGCTGATAGAAGCACTGTACGGAGGAAACACCGAGGCGTCGAGAACGGTTACGGTCAGAAGCTCCATGGGGCAGATACTGTCCTTCATTCTGAGCGTTGACGGTACTTCCGAAGCCGGTTCCGAATACGTCCTGTACGATATAGGCGAAAGCATTACTTTCAGCGTCAGGGGTATTTCGCCTGCGGATTACTCTCTTGATTCGTTCGACGTGTCCACCGACATAGCTTCCGCTTTGACCGTAAGCAAGAACGCGGATTCGTTTACGGTAACGGCAAAGGGCAAAAGCAGAGGCACTGTAACCGTCAAAGTGGGCGATATCGAGCGCTCGGTAATTATAGACGCAAGAATCAAATCCAAGAGCATAGAAGTGAAATCGGGCAGTTACGTCATTACGGACGACGGCGCCGTTACGTTTGCGGGAAGCGTCGGCCTTTCCGCCATGGTATATCCTCTTAATTCCAGCGACCTCACCGTACTCAAAGAGGTTTCGGGCGACGGGTATTTCGAAGGCGACGTTCTGTATCTGCCGTCCGTGGGTAAATACACTGTCACGTTAAGGGCCGCCGACGGCGGAGCTGTAAGGCAGTTCGTGATAGAAAAACTCGGTCCGATGAGTAACTTTGCGCTGATGTACGGCGGAGAAGAATTCAGCACCCTTAATACTTCGACGATTAAAGCGGAGCTCGAATACAACAATCCTTCCGCTATATTCAAGTTTGCGGGCTTCCCCGACAGACTTATAGGCGAAGTCGATTACGGTGCATTTACGGTTACCGCGGCTTCGGATATGACTCTGACCAGAAACGGCGCGGAATTCAAACTGCAGGTTCCCGCTTTCTCGGCCGATAATCCCTCGTATTACGGAGAGGCTACCGTAAAATATAACGGAAAAACAATCAGAATCATAATGAACAGAGTAGGCATAAGCTCGATAGAGTTTGTCGATCACGATAACGCGCAGGATACTGCTTACGGCCTGCAACAGGTAAGACTGTTCGGCAAAACTTCTTATTACGGAGGAAATAAGAATTATTACAAGATGAAAGTCAACATTCAGCCCGCTTCGGTTGCTTCCAAGGCGGTTTGGACGACTTCCAACAGTGCCGTAACCGTTACATACAATACATCGGACGGCTATGCCTATATCTACTTCAATTCGTTTAACGGGCTTTCGACCACCGACGTTAAAAACAACGTGTTCGACAAATACGTAACGGTAACTGCCAAGGATCTGACGGGTGCGGTTATCGACAGTTATACTTTCAACGTGGTCAACGACGCGGTAAACGTGTTCGATCAGGCGGGCTTTGTGGCTAACTCCAAAGTGGTGCTTCACGTAAACCTCGGCGATACCGAAGAGGAAAGTTACGCAAAGTTCGCGCGCTTTACCGCTACTTCGGGCATAAGCAAATCTCTGATATACGGTAACGGATTCGTGATTAACTACAATTCGTTTAACAATACATATAACAAAGATACCCACGGCAATAACGTTAATACGGGCATAGGGCAGGCGTACAACGCCATACTCAAAGGCAGCAATTTCGACGCGGGAAAAGGCAGTTACCATAACTGCTTCGGCGGCTCCGCGCTTTATTACTGCAAGATTCAGCAATCCTATAAAGGCACGTGGGCAAGCGACGGAATGGTAATTAAAAACTGTCTGTTCAGGTATATGAAAGATATGTCTATTCAGATTTCGAATGAAGCCAAAAAGGTTTATATCGAAAACATAATCTCGATAGACGGCGGCAACGCGGCGATAGAAAGTCAGGTAGAAGCGTATTATCTTAAAGGATTTATCGACGTTTATAACTTCAAAAACAGGGACAGCTTTAAAGATATACTGGGTGTTTTCGATCCCACTGGCGTTATTTCCGACGGTATCATTTCAAGGCTCAAAAACCGCGAGAACGGCAGATACGTCAACGTGGTAAACGGGGATAACTACTTCAACGTCGTAGTGTTTTACGGAAAGACCGGCGGCAATACCAGGCCGATGTATTTCTGGAACGAGGATTCCCAAACTTATGTTAAGGCAGAGCAGGGCAATGCCGCAGCCGCGCCCGGACTGACCAGGCTTACGGATATCATGATTTCTGCTTATTCGGTATGGTCTTACGGTACGGATTATATAGATTATTACGACCAGTATAAACCCGACGGCACGGAAAACTTCGAGTATCTCGCACAGCAGGAAGCCAAACTTTTAAGGACTTCGGGGTACTGAGAAAGACTTTCCGATTAATTATATATTACGGTATTGCCGCAATTGTAGTATATCACCGCAAAACGGTCGTCTTTTACGTAATACACTATTTCTTTTACGTACTTACTGCTGAATTCCGCGGCCATATCGGCGGAAAACAGCCCTGCAAGAGGTTCGGCAATTATAATCCCGTCAGCACCCGCGGCCGTCGAAGCCGACGCCGTGCTTGAAGAAAGGGGTATCGTTGTGCTGCCCGACATTTTAACCAACACGGGCGGCGTTATAGTGTCATATTGCGAATGGGTACAGAACCTGCAATCACTGACGTGGGAAGAAACCGACGTCAACGCAACGCTTTTCAAGGTTATGACGCGTGCGCTTACCGACGTCTATCATAAAGCGCGGGACTATAATATCAGTTACCGCCTCGCTGCCTACGCCGTTGCCATTGAAAGGCTTTGCATAGCTAAGAAGAAGAGGGGATTGTATCCGTAATACAAAGGTCACGGCGCGTATCTGTTTTTATGGTATATGATATATATATTGAGTTTAAATATATAAATATACAAGATAGGAGGATTTGTTATGGCTAAGAAAAACAAAAACAAAAAAGGCTATTTAAACCTTAATTTAGGTTGGATTGTAAACCTGATACTTGCTATTTTCCCTGTTACAAGCTGGATTCTGGGCGGACTTACCCGTATCAAAAGAGGGCACCTTATAGCAGGTATACTGCAACTGTGCGTGATAGGAGAAATTTTCTTCTATTTTGCCGATCTGATTACCGTAATACTCTCGGGCGATCTTAAATTTTTCGCATAGTACGTTTTTAAAACCGTATCGGAAAAGGCGGACATCGTCCGCCTTTTTTATTTAGTAGTTTTATTCTTCCTGCTTGTAATGCGGGTAAGTATATTTGTCTCCTTCGTTAATTTCTCGAAGCACTTTGCACGGTACGCCCACCGCCACAACGCCCGACGGTATGGATTTCGTCACCACGCTTCCGGCTCCGATGACGCTGTTCGCGCCGATGCTTACGCCGGCCAGTACCGTGCTTCCGGCGCCTATCCAAACGTTATCGCCTATCGTGATGGGCTTTGCTATTTCTATGCCTTGTTTTCTCAGTTCGGGGTCTATGGCGTGTTCCGCTGTCGTAAAACAGCAGTTTGGAGCCACGAATACGTTGTTGCCGAAGGTTACGGCTACGCCGTCGTTTATCACCATATTATAGTTTGAGAAAAAATCGTCGCCTACCGTGACGTTGTAGCCGTAATCGCAGTGAAACGGCGGAGTAATTATAGTGTTTTTACCCATTTTGCCCAAAATTTCGGACAGGATTTTATTAAGAGCCTCGCCGTCGCACGGGTTGCACGTGTTGTAACGGAAACACTTTTCACGGCATTTCATTATCTGCTCGTGATACTCGGGATTGTAACAGCCCTGAAAAAAACAGTCTACGGGTACAACGGGTTTATCTTTCATAATTACCTCTTATCGTTTGACGTTCGTATTAAGTTTAACAGACTTTTCGCAGGAATTCAACATATTGCGCCCTGAAATGCAAAAACGCAGATTAAGCTGTTTAACAAATTTCTATCTTTACAAATTAGTATTACTATGCTATTATTAATATATAGCCGTATTTGATGCCTTAATTGCATAAGGAGGGAGCTATGGATTATTGCGGGGCGTTCGGGCGGATTCGTGCGGGTTTGACGACCGATGTTTAATTTCCTGCTACTGCAACTTAAAATGCTGTTTTTAAAGCATAAAACCGTTTTTATTATTACGGTTTTATGCTTGTCGGCGTGCAATATTTCCTTTTTGTACTCGACGGAAATGCTGTATAAAATGGCGTATTCCAACGCCGACGTATATTACGGCGTAGACGTCGGAGGCAGGACGTTTGCCCAGCTTAAAGGCGCGCTTTCCGAAGATAATTTTAAAAACTGTTACGACGTCTGCGTCTTATTTGACGGCGGCGCGGTAACGTACGTAAAGGGCGCTCCCGCCTTGCTTTACGGTGAAAACGCGGACGAAAGCGGGCAGATACTCGCGGGGAATATTCCGGGTGCGCAAAGCCTTATCGGTACGGAAGTCGAACTGTCGGGGAATATCTATACGGTTACGGGAGCGGTGTCGTCCGATTACGCTTTCGTATTGCCGTTCGGGTATGCGGACGAAGATCTGACCGTTCAGAGCGTCAGGGTGCGGTCGCTGGATTTTGCCGGCAGCGCAAAAATTATTAAAGAGCTGAAAACGCTGTTCGATACCGACGCCGTTAAAAAGGCGGGCGAATTGAGCCTTACAAACGATTTTCTCAATAATCCCGTTACGCTGCTGCTTGCGGCGGTAGATTTGCTGTCTTTGGCGGGTATCGTTCTTTCCGTTGTATATATTTTAAATTCGTCTTTAAAATTTCTTAAAATTCTCGGCGCCATGGGAATGTCCCTGAACAAGTGCGTAGATTTGTGCATTTTGCTTATGGGCGTACTTCTAGCTGCGGTATGTCTGGCGGGCGGCCTTATTTTCGGCATACTCGACGCCGCGGGCGTATGGTCGGTCGGGCAGACTGCGGGTATGGCCACTTATTCGCTGAGGTTTACCGATTACGTACTTACGGATATTATAATGATTTTTGCGGCGTTTGTAATTTATCTTCCCTTTGCGGGGCAGATGGAAGTAAAGCTGAAAAAGGTGGTCAAATATGATTGAACTGTTTACCGCCGCAAGACTGCTGTTGAAAAATATTGCCGTTAACATAATTGTTGCGTTGCTGTTGGGCGTTACGGCGTTCGGATTCGGGCTTGTATACGTTGCCGTCGGGCAGGTAACCGAATACCGACGGCTTTCGGGTGAGCTTGCCGAAGCCGACGGCGCATATTATTTCGAGGCGAAAAAACCGGGAGAGGACGGGTACGCCGTTATAGACGAGCTTGAAGGCGTGGAAAATATCTGCTATGCTTTTGTTATGAGCGGAATAGCCGACGGATTAACCGTGAACTTCAAAGTCGCGTCGGCAGACCTGTATTCCGCCGCACCTCTTCCGTTGGCTTCGGGCGGATACGGCAGGAGCGAAAACGCTATAAACGTGCTTGCCACCGAAGAGTCGGGATTCGGTGCGGGCGACAGTTTAAGCGTAAAACTCTATGACGGGACTTACGAAGTAAAGGTATCTGGCGTTATCAGAAAGGACACCCCTTTATACAGATTTAACGGGTTTTCAATGCCGATGACCTTCGAATCGCTGTTTACTACGGAAGAAAATCTTTCCTTTGTCGTGTCCGAGGATTTTTTACCCGATAAAATCAAAGAACGGGCGGCTGTGTCCGCGGTTGCGGTTACCTTTATAGACGGGCTGTCCCGAGCCGAGTACGACAGACAGATTGCGCTTTTAAAATCCAAAGGGCAGGTGTTTACTCTGGAAGAAATGCGTTTAAATGCGGAAAATACCGAAAAATCATATTTAAACCTCTTTCTGCCCGCCGTAGCCTTGCTTGCCGCGGTTACGCTGTTTTCGTCGGCGGCTTCAGTCATGATTTCGCTGGAAAAGAACAAAAAAACGCTGAATATAGTTAAAATGCTCGGAGCGGACAGCAAGAAAATATTTATTGCCGTTATGGTTTACGCGGCGATACTTGCCGTTGTCGCGGTGATAGTAGTATGCGCGCTTGCCGCTCTCGCAATTTCGGTATTCGGTATTCAGACCGCTTACGCCGTGAAAGGTTTTGCGGCGTCTTCAGCGATAACGGTATCGGTATATTTGGCCGCGCATGCGGTGCAGATACTCGCTTTCGGCGAGAAAAACAGAAAAATCGTATGAGAGGGTAAAAAAATGTTGAAAAAAGCAGTTGTACTTATTGTTTCGGCCGTCATGGGCGCCTTTGCCGCTTACTCGGCGATAAAATGCGGTATTGCCGAATTCTACGCTACGCCTACGCTTAACACAGTTTCAGGTGCCAGTACCGTGACGGTAAAACTCGACGACGGATTCGGCATTGCCGACCTCGAGGCAAGGCTGTCCGCAATCGAAGGATACAAGGGACTGTATCCGTTGACGGCTTTCGAGGGCACCGCCGTAATCGACGGAGAGAGCAGCAGTTGCGTTTTCGGCTTCGAAAGCGAGTATATTCCGTCCGATACGCCTCCTTACGCCATCGAAAGCGGACGTGCGCTGTCGGCTGAGGACAGAGTGGCCGGCAATAAAATCAACGTAGTGGCGGGCGGCGCGGCCTGGGATAAATACGTCGTCGGCGACGAGGTTACCCTTACCGTGAAATCGCAGTCGGCCGAAATGGACGTAACCGTGGCGATAGTTGGGAAAATAAGAACGCCTTTCGTATCCGCCGGTTTCAGCAGCAATATATACGCCTTTAACACCTGCTACGGCACGGTGTATTTCCCGAAATCTTTTGACCGATTCGGCGGCGACGACGTCAACCTCGTAAAAGTGGCTTATACAGGCAATAAGATTATACAGGAGGTAGCCGCAGTAAGCGAAGGTAAACAGTATGCGGTATATAACGATTTCAACCCCGAAAACATCGCGCTTAACGATCAGCGCGCGGCCGAAGCCGGCAAAAAAACCGTTTGGCTTGCCGTTGCGGTTGTTTGCTCGCTTGTGATAATAGGGCTTGCATTCCTCGTGGCAAAACAGAAAGGCGCGGTAGCTTTTGTAGCTAAGTGCGCCGCGGTAAGTATTTTATTCATACTTATGCTTTGGGCATTCAGAAACTCTTTCGCATTCGGGCAGTTAGCCGCTTCCCGCATAGATATGTACGTATTGATTGTATTGGGGGCATTTATCGGTACCGGACTCATAGCCACGGGCATCACCGCTTTTACGCAAAAAAACAAGCGTGACAAAAAGGGCACGGAAGATTATAAGGATTTGACTGAATAATGATTGAAATCAAAAATCTGTACAAAATATATAATCAAGGTAAGCCTAACGAGTTTACCGCTTTAAAAGACGTATCGCTCAGCGTTCCGAAAGGGCAGTTCCTGGCAGTTACCGGCAAGTCGGGTGCGGGCAAGTCCACCTTTATGAATATAACAGCGTGTTTGGATACCCCTACTTCGGGGCAGGTAATTATAGACGGGACCGACCTTTCCTCGGCCGGAGAAAAGCAAAGGGCGGAGTTCAGAAAGGATAAACTCGGAATAGTTACTCAGGCGCCTATGCTTATAGAGGAACTGTCTGCCATCGAAAACGTGAAAGTTGCCTTTTACCTGTTGAGGGCCAAACGCGAACAGCGCAACGTCTCTGCCGCAAACCTTCTGAAAAGCGTGGGATTGGGCGACAGAATCGGGCAGAAGGTAAGCACCTTGTCGGGAGGCGAGAAGCAGCGCGTTTCCATAGCACGCGCGCTTGCAGGAAACCCGTGCGTAATTCTTGCGGACGAACCCACGGGCAATCTCGACAGCAAAAACGCGAAAACGGTGTTCAGAATACTTAAAAACGTGGCCGAGCAGGGTATAACCGTAATCATGGTTACCCATGACGGCGAGCTCGCTTCCGAGTGCGACCGTGTTGTCGAGATTGCGGACGGGCAGATTGTGTCGGATTCGACGAAATAGCAAAAACCGTTAACCGGGCAGGGCGAAAACCCTGCCTTTTTTTTTAAATATCGCTTGCGACGGAATTTGGTATTTACTTTTTACGGTTATTAGTGTATAATCTATTTATCCGTCAAGGAGCTTTATGAATAAATATTTGTCAGGAGGAAAAGATGGAAGGCATTATCGAAGTAATCGCCAGAAGAACGTTCGGGTTGCCGTATATTATTATGGACTCGATTTTTATAGTGTTTTTCTGCGTGATGCTGTTTGTTACAAAACGTAAGCAGACGTTATTGTTCGCGCTGTTCGGAGGCGTGCTTTATTTTATCGTCGATTACGGTATTTTTCATTTGCTTACGCATTCCAGGCATATCGAAAACGCGAATTTGTTCTGGGTACTGCTCTGGATGTCGTTAAGCTACGGCATAACCAACTTCGCCTGGATCTGGCTCTGTCTCAGAAAGGACGAAAGACTTGTGGAATGGACTTTGCTGATTTTCGTATGGTGGATTGTATGTCCTATCCTGGACGACGCGTTTACGGGCAGCGGCACCCAGATTACCATCTGGCGCGAAACCGGCGAGTATCACTGGTTCATGGCCGTGTTTATGATTGTAAGTTACGTTGCCGTTATAGTATGGAATCTGCTTCGCAAAAATCCCAAACAACGCTTTAAACTTCTGTGGCTGTTTATTATCGGCGTAGCCGTTCAGTTCGGGTGGGAATTTACTTTGCTTATCGGAGGCATACGCTCGGAAGGCATGGCCGTTACCGAACAGATAAAGACATTGGTAATCAATTCGCTTATGGAAACCAACCTCGGTCTTCCCGCGATATACTGCATATATCTTTTCTTTACCTCGAAATTTACCGAAGATTGCAAGCGCAGGGAAACACCCACTACTTTCCTCGGACGGCTTGAAGAGAGTAATGACGGAATAAGGATATAGCTGTATAGTTAAAAACGGTACTTAAAAAGCAAGGGCACGTCCCTTGCTTTTTTTGTAGGAAAATCATAATCCGGGCTCAGCTCTAAAACATAAAAAAAGGGGCGTGAGTTCAAACACGCCCCCCTGTGGCGGCGAGTTATCGCCTTTGTACGAACTTTGAAAGTCAGATAAAGGAGCAGCCTCTTTGGACTGCTTTTCTGTTTCCTTTACCGATTCGATTGAGTTGTTGTGTTTTTTGAGCGGATCGGAGAAGTAGTAGTTTATTCTTTCTATAAAGCTAAATCTTATTGACGATCTTTTTGTAATCTTATCTTTCAAAATGTTTTATTTATTGACATTTCGTTTATTTGTTTGTATAATAAGTAAGAAAAGT
>DVNW01000017.1 GCA_018714105.1 Candidatus Faecicola pullistercoris
AAACAAAAAGACGTTGATTTTAAGAGCATATGGCAGTCAAAGAAAAATGGCAGGAACGGTTATGATTATAAGAACAGATTAGATACTTCAAATAATTTTGCATTGCTATCATTAAAATGGATTCAACGAGAATTTGAACATAGCGAAGACAAATATGCATGTCCTAAATTTCGAAGAATTAAAGATATAAGAAATTATTTGGAACATAAATACACAATAGTAAATATGTTTGAAAATTCGATCGAGAATAGTCATAGTAAGGAAGAGAAAGTTGCTTTAAATATTTCCGAAATAGAACTAAGTAGCCATACTCTTATGCTGTTAAAACTTGTTCGAGAGGCCATAATTTGTGTCGCATTATGTGTAAATGTAGAAGAAAGAAATAGAATTGCAAAACGCGGTAAAAATTTTGCTGCTTTGCAAATGATAGTAAACCAGTTTGATGATGAATATAAAATTTAATCTGGCACCATGGTGTGCGCTTGTCTATGACAAGTGGCGTCGCTTCGCTCCGCCAGACAAGCACACGTCTGAACAACTCTTTGACTTGCTAAATGAAAGCGAGAGGCAAGCGAAGTTGCCCGCTGATCCGCTTGGGAAATCTTTCGCTTTTTGACTTCTCGCTATTTTCATTTATATTGCAAAGTCTATGCTTTCTCTTAATCCGTCTACCATATGGAGAAGAAGAAAAAGTATACAAAATAAATATCTGAATATTGTACATATATTAATATATTATATTTTAGCCCGGTCAAAGCGCATAAGTTAAGGACCGTGCCAACCTTAAACCGGGTATCTTTACCTCAGACCGCAAATCGCACGTTTACGGCTTGCGGATGAAGCCGCCTTATAATAATAAGTAAAAAATTACCGTTTTGCGGCGCATTAGGAATTAAAACGCTTTACTAAATTTCAAATAAGTGGTATTATTTAAAAAGCTTAATAAAAATCAACTGCCACCGGGTAGTACTCGCATTCATTCGGATATCGTTAGGTCATAGAAGATATTCGGCATGGATGCTTTTTTAAAACTATGGAACGAATTAAAAAGTACGTAAATTATTTTTCCAAAACAGAAATTGCTTTATGGAGTCTGTCCGTAACGCTGATAGCGGTTTCTTTTGCAGCTTTCGGCCGCACCGATTATTTTACTTTGGCGGCTTCGCTTATAGGCGTGACTTCTCTGATATTTTGTGCGAAAGGAAATCCCGCGGGACAGGTAATGATGATTGTGTTCGGCGTGTTTTACGGGATTATTTCTTACGGATTCAGGTATTACGGTGAAATGATAACTTATTTGGGAATGTCGGCTCCGATGGCGGTGCTCGCGCTTATTTCCTGGTTGAAAAACCCGTACCGCGGTGATAAATCGCAGGTGAAAGTAAATAAAATAAGCCGTCGCGAAACCGTATTTATGCTTGTTCTGTCGGCTATGGTAACCGCAGTATTCTGGTTTATACTCAAAAAACTGGGTACGGCCAATCTCGTTCCGAGTACGGTATCGGTTACAACCAGTTTTATAGCCGTTTATCTTACTTTCAGAAGAAGCGCTTATTATGCGCTGGGGTATGCTCTTAACGACCTGATTCTGATTGTATTATGGATAATGGCGGCGACGGAAGATATTAATTATATATCAATGGTAATATGCTTTTTAGTGTTTCTGGCAAATGACGTATACGGATTTTTCAGCTGGCTGAAAATGCAGAAAAGGCAAGCTGCGGAAAGCGAGCAACAAGTAAGCGAATAAAAAAAATCCCGCTACGTTTGCAGCGGGATTTTTGTTTTTGGTTTACATAAGGAAAGTGATTATTTTGTACAAAGCATAGCCGGCAACGGCAAAACTTGCGACTGCCGCGATAATTTTGAGCGCTGTGTTGCATTTAGCAGCTTTGGAGCACTCTTTTACGGTAACTTCGGCAGGTGCTTCTTCAAGAACGGGGGCAGTAGATTCCTCAACGGGAATTTCTTCCTCGACTGCTTCTTCTTCGACGGGTGCCTCTTCCACGGCTTCCTCGATAATTTCTTCCTGCTCGATTTCGGGAAGGGGAGTGTTGGACTGGTCAATAATAGAGGTAAGAATTGCAGCGGCGTTGGGATTTACAACGGTGCCGTCAGGATTGTATTTGCCTGCCTGCGAAAGAACTTCCTTGATTCTTTCAAGCCAATCCTTGACTTCGGAGGCGGCCCTGTCCTCGCTGTAACCCTGCGCGACTATGCCGTCGTATTTCTGAGCTGCTTTAACTTTAATTACAGTAAGCAGTTTTGCAATGTTTTCGCTCTTTTCGAAATCCTCGAACATAAGATCGATAAGGTTTTCAAGCTGTGCGTCGATATATCTGCTTTCCATTGTTCTTCTCCTGACACTTAATTAATTACTATTATACACTACTTATAATCGCTAAGTCAAAATATTTTTTGTAATTTTTCGCGCTTATTGAATAATTTAGACATATAAAATGTTTTTTATAACGCAATTTAAATTTATTTGCGTATTTTACTTGACTTATGAACGGCGAGATGGTATTGTGTATATAAACAGGTTATATACTTGTTTCGTTAAAATATTCGGGCGGTGCAACGATGACAATTTCCAACGATATATTAAGAGGACATACCGAAACAATCATTCTTAATATTCTTCGTCAGGGCGACAGCTACGGCTACGAGATCGGTAAAAAAATTCTCGAAGCAAGCGACGGTCTGGTGGAATTTACCGAAGCCACAATTTATATAGCTTTCCGCCGCATGGAAAAAGAGGGGCTTATCGCGTCCTACTGGGGCGACGGAGTGGGAGGCGCCCGCAGAAGGTATTATACCATAACTGATTACGGACTCGACGTTTACCGCGCTCAGGCCGACAACTGGAAAACCATTAGCAAAACTTTAAATAATTTAATTGGAGGAGACATTAATGATTAGACGTTTTAGGTCGTTTTTGGACAGAGAGTTCAGTGGTTATCCCGAAAGTCAGCAGCTTTCGGACCTGAAAGAAGAGCTTACCGCTGTTCTTATGGACAAGTACAACGAGGGGCTGAAAGAAGGACTCGGAGAGCTTGACGCTTATTCTCAGGCAGTAAACTCAATGGCCGATTTAAGAGTTCAGTATAAAGAACAGATGGACGCATTGCAGTTTACCAAAACCGAAGTCGTCAAGAAAACCGGAAATCTGTTTGTAAGCAGTTTATGGTATTTTTTAGGCCTTACAATCGTCTTTCTCGTGCTTCAGTTGCTTGTGTTCAAAGGACAGAACAAGCCCGTATGGCTTATATGGCCTTTCGGCGCGCTGGTTTACGTTATAGCTTTCCTGCTTTACGTCAACTTTAACGCAAAACTTTCCAAAGGAAACATTACGAAAACGCTGACAATATACGGGGTATCGGTTATTTCGGCGCTGATAATATTTTTGGCCCTCGGCTTTTTTGCCGATTTGTGGCACCCGGCATGGCTTATGATGCTGGTCGGCATTGCGGTAGCATGTATCCTTAACGGAGTCCTTACGGTTTCCAATAAAATAGCGAAAATCGTATTGATAGCGGCAGGCGGTATTCTGTGTGCGGTTATAATACATCTCGGATTACTGTTTATCTTCAAAATCAGCGAAGGCTGGCTTATCTACCTGTTGATAGCATTCGCCGCGCTGGCGGGGCTCAGCTTTCTTCTTACCAAAAAGAAAAAGTAAAAGCCAAAGCAAAAAATAAAAACGGCACGACGGTGCCGTTTTTTTATGCGCGGAAAAGGTTATTCGGGTTTATCGTCGGGATTGAACACGGTATGAATAATCCCGGGATTTTTTTCTTTTAAAAGTTTAAGAAATTCGGGATAATCTTCGTCGCTTATGAGAAGCATCTGTAAACCCGGAACGCCCGTAGCCGCCGTGTTTTTCAGACAGAATAATATAAATCTTTCGCCCGTGGAGCTGTTCTCCTTTACTTCCGTAATGTCTTTATAGGCGTATTTGAAAGTCACGGGCCCGATGCAAAGCCTGAGATGTTCGGCGGCGAACACGTATTTGAAGTTAGCCAGAACGCTTATCGTCAGCAGGGCGAACACGACGCACGCGCAAAGTGAAATAACCGTAACCACCGGCGTGGCGTTCACGAAACCGGCAGCCTCGGCGAGAATGAGCGAATCCGTAACCGCGGCGGCAAGGCATATCACGAGTATCGCAATTACCAGCGCACGGAACTTATTCATCGTGGATTTGACGAATTTTGCTTTGAATTTTTTCATGATTACCTCTTAAAAAATCATATCACAAATATTTTCCCGGTGCAACAAATTAATTTCTTTATAGAAAATTTTATGCTATAATGATTAAAGACAAATTAAATTGACGGTTATATATGCTTTTTCGTAAATTTACTGAAGACGACGTTAAAATTTTGCGCGGATATTTAAAGGATTCGGGCGTAACAGGCAGCGATTATTCTTTCGGAAGCTGGTACAGCTGGTATATCGCCGACAAGACCGAGTATGCCGAACAAAACGGTTTTTTATATTTCAAAGTTATTTTTACCGACAACACAACGGCTTTTCTCCCGCCTTTGGGCGAAGGCGATTTTGCCGCGGCCGTAGCTGAACTCAGCAATTTCTGCCGTTCCGAGAAAATACCGTTCCGCATGGTGTTTGCGACAAAAGAACAGGTTAATTGCTTAAAAGGATATACTTTAACCCTTAATAGGGATAATTCCGAATACGTTTACAATACTTCCGACATAATCGGGCTGAAAGGGAAAAAATATCATTCGAAGCGCAATCACATTAAAAAATTCCAAAGCCTGTACAATTACGAATTTACCGACTATACAGACGCCGATTTCGACGGCGCGCTTGCCTTGATGGACTTGTGGATTTCCGAAAAGGACGACCTCGAAGAACAGAAAAACGGCCAGATAAACGCCATGGCCGAACGCGAAGCGCTCGTAAAAATGCTGCGCAACAGGGAAAAACTCGACCTCAAAGTCGGCGTGTTGAAAGCGGACGCAAAGATAATAGGCCTGTCGGTGGGCGAAGTGTTGCCTTCCGGGACGGGCGTCGTGCTTTTCGAAAAGGCCGATTTTGCCTATGAGGGGGCTTATTCCGCCATCAACAACTTTTTCGCCGTCAGGTATCTTTCGGAAACCCGTTATATAAACAGACAGGAAGATATGGGTATCGAGGGGCTGAGAACGGCAAAACTGAGTTATCATCCGCAGTTTCTTCTTGACAAGTATACGGTAACAGAGGGGCGCGACGCTCAGCTGAGGCGGCTTTACGAGCTTTCGTTCGACGACGGGCGGGAGTTTACGGATTATTTCTTCGAACGGAAAATCCTGGAAGCAGGGGTTTATACGACAGAGGAAGAAGGCCTTGTCGTAAGCGCGCTTTACGTGTTCGGCAAAAAACTCCGGGCGGGCGGCAACGTTTTGGATACGGCTTTTATAACGGCGGCCGCAACCTTGCCCGAATTCAGAGGGCGGGGATATATAGGGCAAGTAATTAAAAAATGCCTTGTGGATTTATATGCGCTGAATACTCCGTTCGTGTTGTTGAAATCCTTCAAAAAAGGTTTTTACGACAAATTCGGTTTCGGAAAACTTACGGACGAGCGCAAAACCCGGATTGCGTTCAGAACTTACGACAAATATCTTGAAACGCATGTAACCGAGGACGCTGCGCTTCTTGCGCGCGCTTACGAAACGTACGCTTCGGGATTCGGGTTCAGCATGAAGAGAGAGGTGTCGGATTTTGAAAAAAGGCTTGCAGAACTAAGGGGCGGCGAGGCTTACGCAGTAACGCGTAAAGGAAAAATAACGGGCGGTTTTTTAAAGTGCGGCGATACGGCGGAAGAGGTTTTCGTGCCGAATAACTTTCTCAGAAACATTAAAGAGCTCGACGGCTGCGCGGCTTCCGTACCCGGGCGCGGCGACGGAGCGCAGGTACGCACGGTAAATCTGTACGCATTTGTGGACGCTTTGCGCTTCGAGAATGATTTTTCGCTCAGATTCAAACTCGTAGACCGCGTTTTCTCGGCTAATTCGGGCGTTTTTCTGCTGAAAGCCGAAAACGGCAAGGCTTCGCTTTCGGTATCCGACGCCTTCGATATGACTTTTACGCCGTCGTCTTTTGCGGCTTATATGATAAAAATCTGCGCCTGCGGTTCCTTTAACGTCGGGGATTGTACCGTAAAAGGTTATATAGCGGACGCATATTAATCAAATCCGCACGCTTTTAGGTTGATTTTTATCGCGCGGTATTCTATAATATAAAATTGTTAAACTTACTTTTTAAGGAGAGCGGTTTCCGCGTTTTTATATGATTAAACTTATTGACCACGGCGTTTATTACTGCGCCGGCGAATTTCTGACATTAGAACAGCTCAAAGCGGCAAGGCCCGAATATTCCGATTTCGAAAACGCTTATAAAGGCACGATTTCGTACGGTATTTTAAACGCGCATAACTGCGGTCCAACCGACAGAAGAATGCCGCTTAAACTTAAATTCGACGCCCTGGCTTCGCACGATATCACTTATGTGGGCATTATTCAGACGGCGAAGGCAAGCGGCCTTGAAAAGTTTCCGGTGCCTTACGTGCTTACCAACTGCCACAACAGTCTGTGCGCGGTAGGCGGTACGATAAACGAGGACGACCACCTGTTCGGCTTGTCAGCCGCAAAAAAGTACGGCGGTATTTACGTGCCCGCTCATCTTGCCGTCATTCATACGTACATGAGGGAAAACATGGCCGCTTGCGGAAAAATGATTCTGGGAAGCGACAGCCATACCCGTTACGGCGCGCTCGGCACAATGGCTGTCGGCGAGGGAGGGCCCGAACTCGTAAAACAGCTGCTTAACCGCACTTACGACATCGGCTACCCCGAAATAGTCGCCGTCCGTCTGACCGGCAAGGTAAGAAAGGGCGTGGGTCCGCAGGACGTTGCCCTCGCGCTTATAGGGGCAACTTTCAAAAACGGCTTCGTTAAAAACAAGGTTCTCGAATTCGTGGGGGATGGGATTGGCGAACT
Source organism: Candidatus Faecicola pullistercoris (assembly GCA_018714105.1). Taxonomy (GTDB): domain Bacteria; phylum Bacillota; class Clostridia; order Christensenellales; family CAG-917; genus Faecicola; species Faecicola pullistercoris. The sequence goes on from DVNW01000017.1 coordinate 7,008, forward strand.
TCCCGTCGAGTTCCGGAACGGTATCGACGTCATGACTACCGAAACAACCTGTCTTTCCTCGGTATGGACCACGGATTACCGCGTGCACGATTATTTCGTAACGCACGGACGGGTTAAAGATTTTAAGGAACTCGAGCCCGCAAAGGTGGCGTATTACGATTCGGCTATCGAAATAAATCTGTCCGAAATCGAGCCGATGATAGCGCTTCCTTTCCATCCTAGTAACGTATACAAGCTGTCCGATCTGCTTGCCAATCCCATGGATATTCTTTCCAAAGTGGAACAGGAAGGCAATAAGCAGCTTAACAACCCCGCAGTTAATTTCAGGCTTACCGATAAAGTGGTAAACGGCAAGATTATGGTAGGTCAGGGCGTGATAGCAGGTTGCGCGGGAGGTACTTACGACAATATCGTAAACGCGGCCGCCATATTAAAAGACAAATCGGTAGGCCACGGTAACTTCACGCTTAACGTGTATCCGTCCAGTCAGCCCGTATATCTCGACCTTATTCAGAAAGGCGTCGCCGCCGAACTTATCAAATCGGGCGCGATAATGAAAACGGCTTTCTGCGGTCCGTGTTTCGGCGCGGGCGACGTGCCTGCCAACAACGCGCTGAGCATAAGACATACCACGCGCAATTTCGAAAGCCGTGAGGGAAGCAAGCCCGCCGGCGGTCAGATTGCGTCGGTTGCCCTTATGGACAGCCGTTCCATAGCCGCTACTGCGGCCAACGGCGGCGTGCTTACAAGCGCAATGGACATAAATTACGACGATACGGTAAAAGATTTCGTATTTGACGGCAGCATTTACAAAAAGCGCGTTTACTTCGGTTATAACGCCGCCGATCCGCGCGAAGAGCTGGTGTACGGTCCAAACATTGCCGACTGGCCCGTTATGCCCGAGCTTGCCGACAACGCAATGTTCAAGCTGGCCGCCGTCATCGAGGACGCGGTTACCACTACGGACGAACTTATTCCGTCGGGCGAGACTTCTTCTTACAGAAGCAATCCTCTTAAACTGGCGGAATTCGCTCTGTCGAGGAAGTGTCCCGATTATGTCGCAAAGGCGAAAGCTGTTAAAATCGACGCCGATAAATTTGCGGAGGGAGATATTCCCGAAGAGTACCGCAAAGCACTTGCGGCATTCGGACCCGTTGAAGGCACGCTTTCGCTGGCAAGCGCGATATACGCCGTAAAACCGGGCGACGGCAGCGCGAGAGAACAAGCAGCTTCCTGTCAGCGCGTACTGGGCGGACAAGCCAACTTCGCGGTTGAGTACGCGACAAAACGATACAGAAGCAACCTTATAAACTGGGGTATGCTGCCTTTTGTGACCGAAGAAAAGTTCAAGGTAGGAGATATAATCATGGTAACGGGCGTAAAAGCGGCCTTAGAGGCGGGCGAAACGCGTTTCGGCGGCATGATTCTGTCGCAGGGCAAAGTTCGCAAAGCGGAGTTTTCCATAGGAAATATAACTTCGGACGAAAGGGATATTCTGCTGGCGGGTTGCCTTATCAACTATTATAAAAAGTCCTTTCAGGCCCGATAATAAAACATATGTCAGACAAAAGCGAGATACGGAAGCATGTCAAAACCGTGCTGAAAAACCTGAGTCCTTATAAAAAATTTACCTTTTCGGGCAGGATTCAGGCCGCCGCGATAGATATTAAACAGTTTAAAAAGGCGCGGAGTATAATGATATTCATGGCGCTGGGAGACGAGCCGCAGACGGATAAAATCATTTCCGCCGCGCTGTCCAAAGGCAAAAAGGTTTACATTCCCAAAGTCGACGGCGACGATTTACTCGTGACCGAACTTGCGCCCGACACTGTTTTTGAAAAAAACAGGTGGGATATCGCCGAAGGCGGCGCACTTACGGATAAGCGCGATTTCGACCTTATATTCGTACCGCTTGTGGCCTTTGACGGAAATCTTAACCGTATGGGACGGGGCAAAGGTTATTACGACAGATTTCTTAAACAGGCAAAAGGAGTTAAAGTCGGGCTGGCGTTCTGCTGTCAGAGAGCGGACGAACTGCCCGTGGAAGAACACGACGTGCCGCTCGATATAATTGTTACCGAGCAGTATACGATAGGTAGATTGAATGAGAATAATATCGGGTAAATACCGTGGGCGCAGGCTTGTGGCGCCGGACGGAAAAGACGTTCGTCCCACCGTTGACCGCGTTAAGGAATCGCTGTTTAATATTTTACAGCGCGACGTGCCCGACGCACGGGTTTTGGATTTGTTTGCAGGAAGCGGCAGTCTGGGGATAGAGGCTTTGTCGCGCGGCGCTAAAGAAGTGATTTTCGTGGACGCTAGTCCCGTCAGCATTAAAACCGTCAAGGCGAATATCCCGCCAGACGCAAGCGGTTATGCCGTTTTGAACAAGGATTTCCGCGCGGCGGCAGACTCGTTCGACCAACCGTTCGATATAGTGTTTCTGGATCCGCCTTACGGCTCAGGTCTTGCCGAGGAGGCTATACTGCTGCTGAATAGCAAGTCGCTTATCGGCGACGGGATTATATGTTACGAGCACCTTGCCGATTACAATTACGAACCGCCCGACGGGCTTGTGGCTTTTGACAGAAGAAAATACGGTACGGTAGCGATAACTTTTATCAGAAAAGGAAACAATTAATGAAAAAGGTTTTATACGCAGGCAGTTTTTATCCCTTTACCGACGGGCATAAAGCCGTTGTGGAACGCGCTCTTAAAGTGTTCGGGAAAGTCGTGATTGCCGTTATGGTGAACAGTGACAAATTCATACCCGAATCTACCGAGGAGCGAGCCGAAGCCGTAAAAAAACTGTATGCCGGCAATCCTGACGTCGAAGTCGTATGGGATAACGGATATACCGCCGACCTTGCGCGAAAACTCGGCGCGGATTATCTTGTCCGCGGCGTGCGCGACGCCTTCGATTTCGGATACGAAACTAAAATCGCCGCATTTAATTTCCAACGTACGGGAATAAACACTTTTTATTTTCTTGCGGACGAGAAGCATAAAAACGTAAGCTCCACAAAAGTAAGACAAAGGTCTTGCACCTGATTATATACATAAGGAGAAAAATATGGAAAACATCGATTTATTGCTCGACGAACTTCAAGGCGCTGTGGAACACGCCAAAAAATCCGTTTTTTCCGGAAGCGATATAATAATAAACCGTTCTTATCTGCTGGAACTGATAAGCCGCATACGGGCAGGACTTCCCGAGGTTATCGCCGAGGCAAATTACATTAAGCAGCAGCGCGAGGAAATGCTTTACGACGCTTCCGAAAAAGCCACCAAGCTGGTGGCGGACGCCGAACAGCGCGCAAACGACCTTTTGGATCAGTCCGAAATTATTGCCAAAGCCGAGGCCGAAGCCAAGGCTATTGTCGAGGACGCAAGCGCGTATAAGGAAAAAATGGAATTTGACGCCAAAATCAAAATAGACAAAATGCTTGCCGACAGCGAACAGACCATTACGGATACTCTGATGCTTATTAGAAACAACAGAGAGGAACTTCGCGGCATGCTTAAAAAGTAGCCTTTTACAAAATCAGCAGACAAACAGGTAAACATATTCCGCAGGACACAATCGCCTGCGTAAGTTTCGAAAGCAGGTAAAAGCCTGCTTTTATTTTACATTTCGAAAGAAATGTAAGCGATTGAAGGGTAACGGATAATCCTCCGAACGAAATAAGAAAGCACGCGCACGTAGCGGTAAGAGCCGGCCCGAGCCCCGTCCGCGACAGTTCCAGACAGCCGCGAGTAACTTCTATAATACCGGTAATCAGGGCGTTGGCGCAGGAAAGCGTGTCTTCCGAAGCTTTAACCAATTGAAGCGGGAAGGTAATTATACCGAAAAGTCCCGTGTCGGACAGAGCGTCGGCAATCATATTGAAAACGGCGATGTATCCTCCTACTATAAGTACGCTTTTAAGCGCGGAGGTAATGCCTTCCGAAAGAAGATTATCGTAACTTATCAAGGCCGAAGCCGGAACGGCGGAAGTGTTTTCCGTCTTAATGTTTCTGTATAAGAGGCCGTTTAAAAGGGCGCCCGACACGTGCGAGAAAAGAATAATATATCCGGCCAGTTTATTGCAAAGCATTGCCGTGCCTACCGTGCCGACTATAAAAAGCGGCCCGCTCGTAGAGGTAAATGTAGATATTTTAGCGCATTCTTTGGAGGAAAGTCTGTTGGCAGAGTAAAGATCCGCAAGAAGTTTCGCGCCTACGGGATAACCGCTCAGAATGCTTATGCTGAAAACGTATGCGCCTACGGGCGGCACTTTGAACAGCTTTCTCATAGGACGGTCGAAAACGCGCGCCAGAGCGTCAGCCGCGCCCAGCAACGTTAGAAGGCCCGAAAAGAAGAAAAAAGGAAACATGGCGGGCAGGACGTTGACGGCAAACAGTAAAGTACCGTTATATACCGACTGAACGTATTTCTCGGGAAATGCAATGAGCATCGAAATGAAGAACAGAATAATCAGCGACGGGGCATACCTGAAAAATCTCATACTTATTAGTATGAGACCGCGGCTCCGAATATGTTCAAAGGCCTTTAACTATCGGGCTTTTGGGAATTTTGCCTTTGTAAGGAAAAACCGTCTGCCTGAGTCTGGCTGCTTTTCGGGTAAATTCCGTAAGCGGCGCACAGCTTTCGGGCAGGCGGGAAAAATCGGCTGATTTTACGGTTACGGGCGCTTTTTCGGCCAGCAGAGAAAGGTATTCCGTTTTGCTTTCTCTGACTGCAAGCACGTTAAAGAAAAGCGGCGCGTCAAAGCATTTTTGCGCAATCTCTGCCGTGAATCCCGTAATCATGTAAAGCATAATCCTTTTCAGTTTGGTCATGGTATAGCGTTTTGTTTTAACAAAGTCCAGAATGTTTTCGTAGCCGTCTGTCGCGGCCGCTTTCAGATAACGGTTTTCAAGCCCTTCGGAAATTTCGTAAATTCTGCGTATGTCGTCGGCTGAACGGGTCAAAGAAAATTCCGCCAGAGCGTCCAGGGCCGCGGCTTTGAACTCCGCTTTTTGCAAATCGGCAAGCGAATAGGGGGGCAAGTAGTCCTTTAAATCGTAAAAATTGCCTTTAAAGAACGCATTTCTGACAGCGGTTGCCGAGGCAAACCCTTTGCCGAGATTTTTATCGTTATAGTCGGATTCGCGTTTTACGGTGTGAAACTCGAGCGAGGGAAAATACTTGCGGGCGGCCTTTATGTATTCGACGGCAAGCAGATTGTTGGGCGAGTCGGTTATTCCGTTAAACTGCGGATAAAGTTTTGCGGTGGCTTCGGAATGGGCGCGCGGATAGCTTTTGCCCTGTTTGAGAAGTTCTTTTATTTCAAGACCGAATTCCCGGCTTTCCGTCTGAGCGAAAGAAGCATAATCGCAAAGCAGAGAAAGGTCGCCGCATTCGCTTCCGAAAGACAGTACGGCGTTCGGGAATACCGACAGCGTTTTTATCGCGCCTTCGGCAAACCTTTCGGCGGAGTTGACCGCATAACAGAACGGAAGTTCGATTACTATATCGGCGCCGGCCGCAACCGCGTGTGCGGCACGCACGTTTTTCGGTAAAACCGAAAACTCTCCGCGCTGAACAGCGTCGCCGCTCATTACGACCACGGTAACGTCGCCCTCGGTTTGCTCGATTGCGCGCTTTAAATGATACTCGTGTCCGCAGTGCAGCGGGTTATATTCGGCTATTATGCATCTTGCTCTCATTTTTTTGATTTTACCCGAAAATTTATTGCCCGAAAGCCCTTAAATCGTTTGCCTTTTATTTTAATTATAGTATAATTATATCGTGTTTTGAGGAATTGGCAAACTCTTTTTCCCTTTCCGTCAAAAATTTTATTTTTTGGAGTAATTTATGGATAAGTTTCTTGAAAAACTTTACGACAGAGCCGCAAAAGCAAACAGAAAAATCGCTTTGGCGGAGGGTACCGACCACAGAGTGGTCAAGGCCGCGGAAATTCTCACCAAAAAGAGAATTGCACGAGTCGTTCTTATCGGCGACGGAGAAGTCATCAAATCCAAATTTCCCGATATAGACTTTTCAGGCATAGAAATAGTGAATCCCGCAACCAGCGAAAAGGCCGACGAATACGCCGTTCTGCTTTACGAACTCCGCAAATCCAAGGGTATGACTCTCGAACAGGCGCAAAGCCTCGTAAAATCGCATCCCTTGTATTTCGGTACCACCGCGCTTAAAGCGGGCGATATCGACGGTTTGGTAGGCGGCGCCGTATACAGCAGCGCGGACGTTTTAAGAAGCGCTTTGCAGGTAATTAAGGCCGCCCCCGGCATCAAATCCGTATCCAGCTGTTTCGTGCTTGTTCCGCCCGACGGATTCAAGTATTGCTCGGCTCCCGCCATGATTTTCTCCGATTGCGCAGTTATTCCCGAACCCGATTCCGCTCAGCTTGCCGACATTACCGTAGCGGCGGCCGAAAGCGCCAGAAGTATAGTTCAGGTCGAGCCCAAAATCGCCATGCTTTCGTTCTCTACCAAAGGCAGTGCGAAGCACGACAGCGTTTGCACCGTTCAGAGGGCGCTCCATCTCGTTAAAGAAAACTATCCCGATCTTGCCGTAGACGGCGAACTTCAGCTCGATGCCGCCATAGTTCCCGTTGTGGCTAAGCAGAAGGCTCCCGACAGCAAAGTTGCCGGCGACGCTAACGTGCTTATATTCCCCAATCTGTCCGCGGGCAACATAGGTTATAAAATCGCTCAGCGGTTCGGCAACTGTATGGCGATAGGTCCCATAATGCAGGGGCTCGACAAGCCCGTAAACGACCTTTCGAGAGGTTGCGTAGCGGAAGACATAGTCGCCGCGGCGGCAATTACCGCTTTGCAAAGCGTAAAATAACGAGGTGATTTTATGAAAATTCTTGTAGTGAACGCCGGCAGCAGTTCTTTGAAATATCAGCTTTTTAACATGGATACCGAATCCGTTATGGCCAAAGGTCTGTGCGAGAGAATAGGCGATAACAACTCCTTGCTTTCCCAAAAGCGCGCAGACGGCGCCGAATTTAAAATTCAGAAAGCCATGCCCACGCACAAGGAGGCCATGGAACTCGTCCTTAAAGCCTTGCTCGACGAAAATGCCGGAGCTATTGCTTCTGTCGACGAGATAGGCGCGGTAGGACACAGAGTTCTGCACGGCGCCGAGGATTTCAAAAGCTCGGCTCTCGTAAACGACGAAGTGCTTGCCGTATGTAAAAAGAATATCGACCTCGGGCCTCTCCACATGCCCGGCAATATATCCTGCGTCGAAAGCTGCAGGGACGTAATGGGGGATATACCCATGGTTCTCGTTTTCGATACCGTTTTCCACTCCACCATGCCCGAAAAGGCTTACATGTACGGAATAAGGTACGAGGATTATAAAAATTTCAACGTCAGAAAATACGGTTTCCACGGAACTTCGCATCAGTACGTTTCGGGCGAGGCCGCGAAATGGCTGGGTACCGACAAATGCAAACTCATAATATGCCATCTCGGTAACGGCAGCTCGCTTTCTGCGGTTAAGGACGGCAGATGTATGGACACCACGATGGGCTTTACTCCTCTCGAAGGCGTTATGATGGGCACCAGAAGCGGCGATATAGACCCCGCCGCGGTTGATTTCCTTGCCGCCAAACTCAACAAGACGCTGCCCGAAATGGTGCAGTATCTCAACAAGGAATGCGGCATGAAGGGCATAGGCGGAATAGGAAGCAGCGATTGCCGCGACCTTACCAAGGCAATGGAAGAGGGCAATCCCCGCGCGAGACTCGCGCTTGAAATGACCGCTTACCGCATCAAGAAATACGTAGGCGCGTTTGCGGCCGTTCTCGGCGGAGCGGACGCGATTGTCTTTACGGGCGGAATAGGCGAACACAGCCCCCTTATCCGCGGTCTCGTGCTCGAAGGTTTGGAATATATGGGAGTCAAGTTCAGTAAAAAGCTGAACGATAATCCGCCGTCTGCGGACGTTGCCGTTATATCCGAACCCGATTCCTCAGTCAAAGTGGCCATTATTCCCACCAACGAAGAGCTGGTTATCGCCAGAGAAACGCTTAAACTGGCCTCTAAATAATATTAAGAGACGCATTGACGGGCGTTTACGCTGTTTTTGTCTATTTTAGTTGACAAATACAGATTTAATTTATATAATCTATTTTGCCTAATTTCGGAGGATACAGTATGATTATCGACACTTCAAAGGCCGTTCAGGGCGTCAGCTATCCGTTTTCGGGCAGCTGTCCTGTCGATAGCGACCTCATGGCGGACAGAAATGTTACCTTTTCGGGCCCTGCCGAGGTCAGCGGCACTTACCTGTGTTCCGAAGACGAGGTTTCGGTAAAGATGGAGGTTACCGTGGCTTTCTGCGGTTTTTGCGAAAGATGCGGCGTCGCCGTCGAGCAATCGCTGAAATCCTCTTTCAGGCAGACATATCTTAAAAATTCTGTTCAGTCGGATTTGCCGTGCTGTCGCAATTCGTGCGTAGATTTGACCGACGCGGTTAACGAATGCGTATTGCTTGCTTTTCCGTCTAAACTTCTTTGCTCGCCGGATTGCAAGGGGCTTTGCCCCGTGTGCGGCGGCAATCTGAACGCGAACGAGTGTTCCTGCAACGCCGTTTCGCTTAACGATAATCCCTTCAAGGTTTTGTCGGATTTGAATATTACATCGGGAGGTAGCAAAAATGGCAGTTCCAAAAAGAAAAGTTTCTAAGGCAAGAAGAGACAGCAGAGCCGCTCAGACTTATAAAGTAAGCGCGCCCAATCTGGTTGAATGCCCTCAGTGCCACGAACTTAAAAAGAGCCATGTGGTTTGCCCTAAATGCGGTTACTACAACGGCGAATTAGTTGTTGCAAAAAAGGATAAAGAATAATTTGAAGCGAGGCTGAAAAGGCCTCGTTTTGTGTTTTTGGCAAGCCGATTCATATCGGCTTCCTTTGTGTTTCTTCGGAGGAAAATATGAAAATAGTAGTTGACGCTTTCGGCGGCGACAACGCGCCTCAGGCCATAGTGGACGGGGCGGTAGCGGCAGTAGCCGCAAGAGAGGGACTGGAAGTAGTCCTTACGGGCGACAGTGAGAAACTGAACGCTCTTTTAGAAGGCAGAAGCCGCAACATTACCGTTCTGCACGCGCCCGACGTCATAACCAACGACGACGCGCCCACTTCCGCCGTCAAAAAGAAAACCCGTTCCTCAATGGTGGTCGGGCTGGATGCGCTGGCTTCCGACGATTCTGTTTCCGCCATGGTATCCGCCGGCAGTACGGGAGCTTTGCTGACCGGCGGCTTTATGAAACTCGGCAGAATAAAAGGCATTTCGCGCCCCGCCATGGCGCCCATGCTTCCTTCGCTTTCCTCGCAGGGAGTGGTGCTTTGCGACTGCGGCGCCAACGCCGATTGCAAACCCGTGAATTTACTGCATTTCGCTATTATGGGCACGACCTTCTATACCGCAATGACGGGCAAGGAGAATCCCGCGGTAGCCCTTCTTAACAACGGCACGGAAGAACACAAAGGCAACGAACTTACGAAACAGGCATACGAATTGTTAAAGCAATCTGGCCTTAATTTTATAGGCAACGTCGAGGCTCGCGATCTTATTACGGGCGCGGCCGACGTAATAGTTGCCGACGGTTTCAGCGGCAACGTGGCTCTGAAAAGCTGCGAAGGCACGGCGCTTTCCATGTTTTCGCTTATCAAAAAGGGCATAAACGAGGGAGGGCTGAAAGCCAAAATAGGCGCTTTGCTGCTTAAACCCGTATTCAGAAAAATCAAAAAGGTCATGGATTACGGCGAAAACGGCGGAGCGTGTTTTCTCGGCATAAACAAGGTGCTTATCAAGGCTCACGGCTCGGCCAGCGCGAAATCCGTATGCGCCGCGGTTTTGCAGGCCGCTCAGCTTGCGGAAGCGGGTATTACGGACAAAATAAGAGAGGGAGTGGCCGGATTCGTTTCCGAGACTGCCGAATGAACCGAGATACTTTATTGAAAATTCAGGATATAACCGGTTACGTTTTTTCCGACCCCGGTCTGGCGGAACTGGCCTTCACGCATAAATCCTTCAAGGGCGCGAAGTCCAACCAGTGTATGGAATTTTTCGGGGACAGCATCCTCGACTTTATCGTTTCCGAAATTATTTTCAGAAAATACACAGACCTGGACGAAGGCGAACTTACCAAACTGCGCGCCGCGGTCGTGTCCGAAAAACCGCTTGCGGCCGTTATAAAAAAGTCAGGGCTTAACGAGTTTCTCATAATGGGTAAAAACGAAATCAAACAGGGCATAAACGAAAATCTTTCGGTTATGTCCGACCTTTACGAGGCTTTGCTAGCCGCCGTTTATATGGACGGCGGTCTGGAAGCGGCCTTTGCGTTTGTGAAAAAAACCCATTCGGACCTGATAGAAAAAAAATACGCCTCTCTTAAAAAAAACGGGTTCGGGGATTATAAATCCGAACTTTACGAATTCTGTGCAAAGCATAACCTCGGGCTGGAATTCGTAACCGAAAAAAGCGGGGCCGTTTTCGTCAGCGAGGCTTATATCGAGGGGGATTTCGTGGCTTCCGGCAAGGGCTCGTCCAAAAAAGAGGCGGAGCAGTCCGCCGCCGCCGAGGCCTGTAAAAGACTGGACAGATAACCGCAGCCGCCGGCGAGGCGGCTTTTTTATATATTTAAACCTTAAAAATAGGTTGTTATCGCAAGCTTTTTATGTTATAATCTTTATAGATTATATTTTTCGGAGTACTGTTTTGAATTGTAAAAAAATAGAGCTTTACGGCTTTAAATCTTTCGCGGATAAAACGGTTATAACCATTAAGGACGGTCTTACGGCCATAGTCGGCCCCAATGGCAGCGGCAAAAGCAATATCGCGGACGCCCTCAGGTGGGTTTTAGGCGAACAGAGCGCCAAGACGCTGAGAGGCAAAAACATGCAGGACGTTATCTTTCAGGGTACCGATACCCGAAAGAAGCTTTCCTATTGCGAGGTAAACCTTTATTTTTCCAACGCCGACGAGGTGGACGATCCCGCCGATATTTCCGAGATAATCGTATCGAGAAGGCTGGACCGCAGCGGTAACAGCGAATATTTTCTGAATAACGAGAAAGCCCGTCTGAAAGATATCATAAACCTGCTTCACGATATAGGAATAAGCACGGACGGCTACGCAATCATAGGCCAGGACAAGGCTAAGGACATCGTTACCAACAAGCCGCTTGACAGAAGAATCGTTTTCGAGGAAGCCGCGGGCGTTTCCAAGTTCAAAGGACAGAAGAAAGAGACCGAGCGCAAACTCGAACGCACGCAGGAAAACCTCAATCATTACGCCGCCATTCTCAACGAGATGGAAAACAGGCTTGAACCTCTGCGCAAACAGGCCGATACGGCAATCAAATATAACGAACTCAGCAACGAGCTCAAACATCACGAAGTCAATTACTACATATATCAGTACGAAAACAACAAGTCGGTTACCGACGCCATAACGGCAAAACTGAATAAAGTTACGGCCGAACTCGAGCTTGCCGAAAAGGAAGAAGCGGAGGCGCGCGAAACCTACGACGTCAAAAGGCTGGAAATAGACCAGGTTGACGTAAAAATAATGGCTATCAACAGCCAGCTTACCGCTCTTAAAATAAATCAGGCTTCGGTATCGGGCGACGCGAAACTTCACGCCGATCGCGCAGTAAGGCTGTCGGAAGAGATTCAGCAACTGGAAAAACAGAAGGAAATGGCCTCGCTCGATCTGGACGCCAGGGCCGTCGAACTCGAAAACGCCGTCAAAAACAAGGCGGGCAAGGAAGAAATACTTAAAAACTTAGAAGCCGAACTGAAAGAGTGTTTAGAGGCTCAGGAAAGAATAAACCTTAAAATTTCCGATGACGAAAACAGCCTGGAAAACTCCAACAGGCGCATTCTTGAAGCTTCGGAAGAGCTTGCCAACATCAAGGGCAATCTGTCGGCCCTTCTTGCCGAAAAGGAAATTCATCAGGGCCGTCTCGTAAACCTTAAAGAAAGTCTGTCGGTAAAAAAGGCCGCGCAGGACGCCGAAATCAGAGATAAAGCGATCTTTCAGGGACAGATATCCGAAATAAGACAAAAAGGCAGCGCTCTTACACAGAAATACAATTCCATGGTAAGAGAACTTGAGGAAACCAAAAATTCCGGCCAGTCCTTGCAGGAGGACCTGGTAAAGGCCAACGCCCGCGTCAGCAGCTTCGAGGCCAAGGTCAACCTTCTTATCGAACAGAAGAAGAGTTACGACGGATTTCAGCTTTCCGTCAAGCGACTTATGCAGGACGCTCAGTCCAGGCCCGACATACAAAACCGTATACTGGGCGTGGTAGGCGAGATAATCAAGGCGAAAGACGGGCTTGAAACCGCAATCGAAACCGCGCTGGGAGGCGCGCTTCAAAACGTGGTTACCGCCGACGAAGAAGATACCAAACAGATTATTTATTATCTGCAAAGCAAAAATATGGGACAGGTTACCTTCCTTCCGTTGACCTCATTCAAGGTGCGCCGTCTCGAACCCGAATACGAAAAAGCGCTTACCGAACCGGGTTGTTACGGGCTGGCTTGCGACCTTGTATCCTACGACTCGCGCTTCGATACGATTATCAAAGGTCTGCTGGGCAAGACCGTAGTCGTAAACAACCTGGATACCGCGATACGCATGGCAAAACAATACCGTTACGGGTTTAAAATCGTAACGCTCGACGGTCATCAGACCGCCACCAGCGGCGCGGTAAGAGGCGGTTCGGTAGCGAGAGGAGAGGGCGTCAGCCTGCTTGCCAAGGAAAAGGAAATAGAAAACAACAAACGTCTTCTCGAAAGCGCGAAGAAGCAGGTAGAACAGCTTACGAAAATGCGCGACGAGGCTCAGTCCGCCGTTGTCGAACTCGACAAGCGCATCAAAGAATGCGACGGAGAGATAAACGAATGTTCTATAAAACTCAACGTAACGCAGGAAAAACTCAAAAAATGTAACGAAACGATAGACAATCTCGACGCCGAGGTCAAGACGCTTGCCGACGAAATAAGAAGCATTGAATCTTCCATCAAGGACACCGACGTAAAGGTCAGATCCATCGACGAACTCGAAAGCGAAATCAGCGAGAAAAAGCAGTTCTCGGGCGAACTTATCGAAAAAGCAAAACTCGAAAGCGACCAGAACAAGCGCGAGAAAGAGCTTAACAGCCGCAGAGAAATGACTCTTAAAGTGGAAATCGCGTCGGCTAAAAGCGAAATCGAACAGACGGATAACGAAATCTTCCGTCTTAAACGCGAATGCTCCAAACTGCAAGAGGATATCATGGACCTCGAAGCGCGCCTTAAAACGGACAATGCCGCTCTCGATATAGCAAAGCAGGCTACCGACAAGGCCAAACTTACGGCGGAAGACAGCAGAATGATTGACGAGCTGGAAGCCGAGCTCGAAAAAGCGCAGGAATTAAAGCGCACCACGCAGGAAGAGGTTACCGCCCTCGACCGCAAGAAGCTAGAACTGGGCGACAAGATAAGGATTCTCGAAAACCGCAAGTATAACGAACAGACCGCCCTGGAGCGCAACGACAGCAATATCAAGTATCTGCAGGAGCACATCTGGGAAGAATATACCCTTACTTATCAGAACGCCCTCGAACTTAAAGAAGAGGGCTACGAGGCGGATAAGGCCCCAGCTAACATCAACCGAATCAAGCGCGCCATAAATCAGCTGGGCGCGGTAAACCATCACGCGGTGGAGGACTTCGAGGACCTCAACGCAAGATATAACGAAACCAAGGAGGTTTACAACGACCTCGAACAGGCAAAAGCCGATCTTGAGAAAATCATTTCCGAACTCGTAAACGAAATAGACGGTAAATTTACCGAAGCGTTTAACAAAATCAACGATAATTTTGCCGTTACTTTCAAACAGCTGTTCGGCGGCGGCGAGGCAAAACTCATGCTGGTCAAGTCCGAAACGGAAGATCCGCTTGACGCAGGCGTGGAAATTTACGCTCAGCCCCCCGGCAAGAAGGCGAGGTTGCTTTCCCAGCTTTCGGGCGGGGAACAGGCCCTTACTTCCATAGCCATTCTTTTCGCGATATTGCAGTTCAAGGCCATGCCGTTCTGTCTGCTCGACGAGGTTGAAGCCGCGCTGGACGACTCCAACGCCGCGCTCTTTGCCGAGTATCTCGGCCAGCTTTCGGGCGGTACGCAGTTTATAGTAATCACGCACAGAAAACCCACCATGGAAGCCGCCGACCATATCTTCGGCGTCACCACGGAGGAAAGGGGCGTGTCCAAAATCATTTCCATAGAGCTTTCCGAGGCTCAGAAACACGCGCAAGGAGACGATTGATTATGGGTTTCTTTTCCAAAATAAAAGAAGGTCTTAAAAAGACAAAGGACAATTTTTCCAAAAAACTTTATTCCGTGTTTACGGGGCGCAGGCTCGACGACGAGTTTTACGAGGACCTCGAGGACGCTCTTATCTCGGCGGATATGGGCGTTACCGCCGCTTCGCAGATTATAGAGGACCTCAAAGACAGGGTTTACCGCGAAAAGGTCAGAGAGCCCGAGGACGCGCGCGAGCTTCTTAAAGAAATAATGATTGAAAGCATCGATTACGAAATTCCGCCTTACGAATATCCCCTGATACTGCTCATAGCGGGCGTAAACGGCGTGGGTAAAACCACAGCGATAGGCAAACTCGCAAACATGTTCAAAGAACAGGGTAAAAGCGTTGTTGTCGCGGCCGCGGATACTTTCCGCGCGGCGGCTTCGGAACAGCTTGAAATTTGGGCAGAGAGGGCCGGCGTAAAAATAGTCAAACAGGGCGAGGGAAGCGATCCGGCAGCCGTCGTGTTCGACGCAATAGCTTCGGCCAAGGCCAAAAAAAACGACGTGATTTTAATCGATACCGCGGGGAGACTTCATAATAAAAAGAACCTTATGGAGGAGCTTAAAAAGATTTACCGCGTAATCGGACGGGAGTATCCCGAGGCCGACCTGAGAAGCTATATTGTTCTCGACGCGACGACGGGGCAGAATGCCGTGCAGCAGGCGCAGGTATTCGGCGAGGCCGTAGACGTGGACGGCATAATTCTTACCAAGCTCGACGGTACGGCGAAAGGAGGCGTGGTGCTGGCTATCAGCGCGGAGATGGAAATACCCGTCGTATACGTAGGAGTTGGCGAGAAAATCGACGATCTTATCGAGTTTAACGCACGCGATTTTATTGACGCGATTTTATAATTAACCCTGTATATTTTTCAAAAAAACGCAAAAAGCCGATGAAATCATCGGCTTTTTTGTATCGTTGAGCTATATTATAATCCTTTTAACGCATTTTCGAGTTCAGCAACGGGCTCGGCTTCGCTTTCCTGCGCGGCTTTGGATTCGAGATTGTTTTTAAGAGTTTTAATTAGCGAGTGAAGTTCGTCTTCGTCCGTTTGCAGCCGTTTGCTTTCTTCCTTGAACTGGCTTTCGGGCCCTCCGGCTCCGGGGGTCAGTTTTATGCCGAAATCCTTATTCAGTTTGCGTTCGAGTTCGAGAGAGGTCTGCGTTATAACGGCCTCCATGTTAAGCGCGTCCTTTTCGAAACCGTATCGCTGTTTGAGTACGTCGTACGCTTCCGTCCACTTAGCCTGAAAAAGTTTTAATCTTTCTATTTCCATGGCGTATTGCAATTTGAGTTCGGTTTCGATTTCGTCGGCTTTTTCTGCCGCTACTATCAGTACGTCCTGAACCGATTGTTCCCGTTCCCGGTAAGAGTCGATAGTCTGTTGTTTTCTGCCTAATTCGTCAACGAGACTTTCTATTCTGGCGCGCTGTTCTTCCATACGGGATTCCGCATATTCTTTTTGTCTTTTGACGTACTCGTCCGTGCTGCGCGCCGTATATCCGAAGCCTTTTTTAAGAACGCCTTCCGTCGTTTTTCTTTTCATACAGCAATATCTCCTTACCGCTAGATTATATAACGCGCGGGAGATAACTGCCTGACGGTTACGGTCGAAAAATGCCTTGATTTGTCATAAACAGTCGCTTACGTCCACGTTGTATATTTTATCGTCTTTGAGACTGAACTTGATTTTCCTGCAAACGAAAACGCCGCGCCGCGCAGTTACGTTTTCGGTATAAATTACCTTGCTGAATCCGCTGTCCGAATCCTGACAGCTGAAATCGGTAAACGGGCCTATGAACTCTCTGAGAGCGAGTATGCGGTCTTTGAGGTCGTCGCTCAGATAAGTTCTGGCCAGGTCGTAATCGTCCGTCTGCATAGCTTCCATAAAAAGGCAGGGGAGCAGGGCAAGAGGATAAGAAATCAGATGATTATAGCGGTAAGTTTTTTCGCATTCGCAGAAAGCGTCGTTTTCGTAACGGAATTTGCGTGTGATTTCGCGGCCGAGCATATCGGGCTTTTTATCGGTGACGAAAAAACCGTCCTCGGCAAAAGACAGCCCGTCGCAGAGCCTTTCGAATACCGTGCGGTAGAGCCCGTCGTATAGTATTATCAAGAGGTATTTCTTGCCCTGCGCGTTGCCCGTTACGGTTATAAGCAGGCCCGCTCCGCTTGCCCGCGAAGCTATTTCGGCGTCGGTAAGCCTGCAGTTGAGATCTTTGGTGAAAACCTCGCCTTCGCTTTCAATCATGATTCTGGCCGCGCAATCCGTATATACGGTTACGGTGTGCGGCGAATTTCTGTAATAGGCTTTTTGCTGGGCAAGAGCTACGGGCGAGCGGTAATCGTCTACGGTTTCCGCAACGTATCTTATTTCGTAAAAATCATCGCGGACAACGGCTATAAGACCGCCGAACAGCCTGATGCCGTTATCTACGGCGATTATGCCGTTTACGGGAAGCAAATGTCTGCCGAAGGGCAAATCGGCGGGCGGCTTGTCCGAAAAAATCCGTACGTAAAAGAAATCGCCGTCGGCGCCCGTAAGCATTACGGGGGATTGTGACGAAGTATAATATTTTCCGTTTATCACGGCAACGTCGCCGTTTTGTACAGTAAAAGAAAAGACCGACATCGTTTCACCTCTTTAAAGGTTATGCCGGTCTTTTAAAAAATATAAGCGGTTTTATTATTTTGTGAGGGAAATGTTTTTAAGCGTGTACGTTACGTCGCCTTCCACGAATTTCACAAGCGCGTTAATAACGCTTTTGCCATCCACGGTAAATGCGGTGCTCGCGTAAAAAGTGGTGAACGGCGAACCTGTCAGCTTTTCGTCGCGTGATACCGTCATGGAGTAGCAGGCGACAGGCGTTTCGGAATAAGGACAGCTTACCTGCACCGAAGCTCCCGCCGCGCATTTAAGAGCGACAGCCTGTTTCTCGGCGGGTATCATGGCTTTGTAGGTAAAGTTTGCGCTGCCCGTAGCGCGCATAAGGATGTAAATCTGACTGTTGTCGTAGTAAGGAGTGGAAAGTTTAACGTCCGTAAAATCCTCTCCGCCGTCAGAGAATCTGGCAACGCCGTCCTTATAGTTTACCGTGGTAACCGTAGTAACTCCGTTGCGAGTAACGCTGCGAGCGGACAGGACGGGCGTAAGGTTCTGACTTTGGTTTATCGCGCCGAACAACAGCTCTTCACGAATCACGGTGTCGCCTATTTCGAGACGGCTTTCGTAATAATGTCCGCTGGCCTTTTGAAGCTTGATGCCGCCGATTTCGACGTCGGTGCTTCTGATTATGCTTATTTCGGCGGTAAACGTGCCTTTTTCGTCCGAGTCGGCTACCGTTACGTCATACTCGAACCTTTCATAATCCTTCCATACGGCGCTCACGGTGGTGTAGAAGGGCTGATTGTTGCAGGCCGTAAACGACGCCGCGGTAAGAGTAAGCGTTAAAACCAGAATTATTGCGGTAAAGACTTTTCTTTTCATACTATACCTCGGTAACAGTCTTTGCTTATTATAACAAATAGCTTGATATTTATCAATTATTTACCGACGTATTTTATTTATTTGACCGACTATAATTGATTTTAGTTCGTTTTACTGCTAAAATATTTATTGACGAGGAGAAAACATGTCTTATAATCTCATCCTTTCCGAGACTTTCGACGGAGCTTACAAAGGACTTACCGAAAAACTCAAAGCCAATCTCGCGGCAAACCCCATACAAAGTCATTACGTGATAGTACCCGACAAGTTTTCGCTTACGCTGGAAAAGCGTATTCTGTCGGATTTGGGGCTGAGGGGCTCGGTGTCGGTGAGAGTAATGTCGTTTACGCGTATGGCGGCTTATTTCCTTAAAGGCAAGATTAAAGCCTGTCTGACGCCCGAAGGCGCGGTTATGCTTTTGCAGAAGGTGATAAGCGAGAACAAAGCGTCGCTTAAAAGGTATGCCGGGGCGGCGGAAACGGCAGGTTTTGCGGGAGAAATGTATGCCGCCATTACGGCGTTCAGAAACAGCGGCGTATCTCCCGAGCGGCTTAAAGCCGCGCATGACAGGATTCCGGGCGGAAAGCTGAAAGCCAAAATAGCGGATATCGGACTTCTATACACGGGGTATCTTGAAGCCTTGCAGGACAGGCACAGCGACAGTTCCACGCGTCTGGAAGCGTTTGCCGCAACCATCGGAAATTTACAGGAAATAGTTACGGCAAACATATACGTTACCGATTTTTACATGTTTACCGCCCCGCAGTACGCCATATTGAGGGAGCTGCTGCTGCACGCCGCTTCGCTGAACGTGGCCATTGTAAGCGGGGAGGGAGAAAACTCTCGCATTTATCCATCGCATACTCTGCTTAAACTCAACAATTTAGGTAAAGAAGAAGGCATTGTGCCTGACCGCACGGTAGTTCCTTCCGAAGCGGGCGAGCCCTTTTTACATATCGCGCGCAATCTTTACGCGTACGGAAAGGTAAACGCGGCGGAGTGCGGCGACAAAATCAGGATTTTCCGTGCGGATAACCCATATGCCGAAGTGGAGGACGCGGGTGAAAGAATCAGGTATCTGATAACCGAAAAAGGCGTGCGCTTCAAAGATATCGCCGTTGTCGCCGGGAATATCGACAGCTATGCGCCCGTTATAGAAAAGGTATTTGCAAGGTTCAATATCCCTTATTTTCTCGACCTGAAAAAACCTTTGTCGGGGCAGGCGGGAATAAGGTTTATACTTTCTCTGCTCAGGGCGGCGCAGACCTCGGAAACCGACGACGTGTTCGAGTTTTGCCGTAATCCCGTGTTCACCGAAGTGTCGGGGATAAGCCGCGCGGATATCGACGCAGCCGAGAACTTCTGCTTAAAACGCAATATAAAGTATTTTTCGGGCGACGTGCCGTCGGGCGCGGAAGACGGTAAAACGCGTGAAACTCTGAGCGCGATAACCGCGTTTATTCCCAAAATCGCGAAAAGCGGGACGGCTTCCTATTATACCTCGAAAGCGGAAGGCATTCTGGAACGGCTCGGCTTCGAGTCGGTTATGGAAAAAATCGCGCGGGCGCAACGCGATTCGGGCGACGGAGATATTGCAAAATGCACCGTTCAGCTGTACGGTTATATCGTATCCGTTCTGGAAGAAATCGACAAAACGCTGGGCGACATGAAAGTGACGTTTGCCGAATTTACCGATATATTTGCCGGCATGACCGATAAAATAAAGATAGCCATTACCCCGCTTTATATAGACTGCGTATTCGTGGGGGAAACGAGCGAAAGCCGTTACGACGACGTAAAATACATGTTCGTTATAGGCGCGACGGAAGGAAACATACCCGCCGAAGGGGGCGACGCCGCCGTCATATCTGCCGCCGACAGGGAAAATCTCGAAAAGGCCGACGTTTTATTGTATCCTTCAAGGTTGCAAGCCTGTCGCAACGAATGGTTTTACATAACGCAGTTGCTTGCCAGACCGTCCGAAGGACTGTACGTATACTACCCCGAAAAGACTTTCGAAAACGATTGCCGCCCCTCAAACATAATAATGCAGCTGAAAGATATGTTTGTCAGAGACGGCAAACCCGTCGCGGAAGAAAAGATTGCCGACGATAAAATAGCGCTTTGTCTTCGCGCAGGCGATACTGACGGAGCCGTAAGGATACTGGCTACAAGGGAAAACGCCTTTTATACCTTGCTTTCAAGGGCGGTAAACGAAAAACCCGACGCAAAAAGCAAGCCGTTTTACGACGTCGCGTACACATTGCTTGACAGCGAGGGTAAAAATAAAATCGCAAGATACGCCGTGGCGGAAGAACTGCCTTACATAGCCGAGGCCGACAAGCTGTTTTTCAGAGGGCGGACTTCGGTAAGTCAGATGGAGTGTTATTTCGCGTGTCCGTATAAGCATTTTTTAAGATACGGCCTCAGACTTTTGAAAAGAGAGGAAGGCGAGGTCAGAAATACGCTGGCCGGAAGCTTCGTGCATGCCGTACTTGAAAAGTATTTCAATCTGTTTATTTCGGGGGAGCTGAGCTTTGAAACCGTCGGTTCGCAGGAGATAAAAATAGCGGTGGAAAAAGCGGCTGAGGAGGTTGTCGGCGAAGACGAATTCAGAGTGTTTTCGGCAAGCGGAAAAAATGCTTCTACGTACCGCCGTCTCGTAAAAGAGTGCGTATACGTGTGCGAGGCTCTTACCTCTTTGCAGCAGAATTCGCAGTACAGACCGTACAGGCTTGAAGCGGGCTTCGGCGACGGAGCCGAGTATCCGCCCGTCCCCGTGAAAACGGCTGACCGTACTCTGAAACTTAAAGGGTATATCGACCGTATCGATACCTGCGGCGACCGCTTTTACATCATAGATTATAAAAGTTACAATAAGGATTTAGAGGTAAGAGACGTCTATTGCGGCAGGGCCGTGCAGCTTGTCGCGTATATGTATGCGCTGGCGGCGGCCGAGGGCAGAAAACCGTCGGGCGTATTTTATCTGCCCGTGACTTCGGGCTACTTTAAAACCCAATCTCCTTTCAAAATGCACGGTTTTGTCACCGAAAACGCCGACGAAGCCGTCAAACTCGATAAAAACGTAGCCGTTACGGGAACAAGCGAACTGTTTCCCGTAAGCGCCGACCTGAAAAAAGGCGTTGCAATCAAAAACCTTAAAAACGTTTTTTCCGACGAGCAATTTGAAAATATCGGCGTATACGTCATAAAGCTTATAGGGCAGGCCGCCGACGAAATAGAGAGCGGCTATATCAATCCGTCGCCGCTGAGCGACAGTTGCGAGCTATGCGATTACGCCAAAATATGCGCTTACAAAAACGTGTGCGTGAAACGCGAGCCGGGGCTGGGCGTTAAAAAGGAATTTTTCGGGGGTGGTAAAAATGGCTGAAACTAAATGGACTGACGACCAGAACAACGCTTTGAACTGCGAGGGAAACGTCATACTGTCCGCATCCGCCGGAAGCGGCAAAACCACCGTAATGCTGCAACGCTTCGTGAGCAGGCTGAACGCAGCCGACGTCAAGGATATGGTTGTCATAACTTTCAACAATTCCGTTGCCGTCGAACTGAAACACAAAATTACCCAAAAACTTTACGAACTAATAAAGGAAGAAACAGATTCGGAAAAGAGAGATGCGCTTAGGCGTCAGATAGACAATTTGCCCGACGCCGTTATTTCCACTATACACGGATTCTGTCATTCGCTTTTAAAAACGGATTTCGAGCAGGTCGGGCTGGATCCGTCTTTTACCGTGGTCGACGAGAAGCAGGCCGACGATTTGCGGGCAAAGGCCTTGCGAAAGGTGTTCGACAGATATTACGACAGCGGCGACGACGCTTTTTTACAGCTGTCCGAGATTTTCGCAAAGCCATCCGACGAAGGCGGACTAAGCGACGTAATACTTAAAATAGCTCAGTATGCGCTTAACAGACCGCAGCCGGAAGAGTTTCTCGAACAGGCAAAGGCAAAATGCCGAGTTCCATTTGAAAACAGTGAGGCGGCACGGTATATTACGGATTATTTCGCAAAGCGGTTCAAGGCTTTGGGAGACCTTGCCGATTCCCGTCGGTTTGTTTTGGGAAGAAGTTTGCCCGACTCTTTCAAAAGCGTGCTGTCGCATATATCCGCAACGGGTAAACGCGCCGCAAAAGCAAGGAATATCGACGATATTTTCCGTATAGTTTCCGAGGAGGACAGGCCTGCCGTAAGACTTTACGCAAAAGAGGCCGACAAAGGCGCTTACGAATTCGTAAAAGAACTCAGAGACAGCTTCAACAAAGCGGTAAAAGAAGCGGAAAAATACATTCCGGATCCCGACGCGCTGCGCGCCGATTACGGCCGCAACGCGGAAGTTGCGGAAAAACTTGCCGAAGTGACCTCGGCTTATCTGAAAGAGTATTCCGAAAGAAAAAAACAGCTTAACTCTCTTGATTTCAACGATCTGGAACACTTTGCTCTGCGCCTGCTTTCGGACAAAAAGCGCGCAAAAGAAATTTCCGAGAGATTTTCCTATATTTTTATAGACGAATATCAGGACGTCAACTATACGCAGGAAGCCATACTTTCGGCGGTAATTTCTTCCGACAACGCATTTATGGTGGGCGACGTAAAGCAGAGCATATACGGTTTTCGGCTTACCGAGCCCGAAATATTCATAAACAGGTTTAACAGATACAGGTCGGAAAACAGCGGACACGCTCTTCCGCTGAACGACAATTTCAGAAGCGCGCCCGAAATTCTCGACTTCGTAAACAAGATTTTCTGCGAAATCATGACGAAGGATACGTGCGACGTGGATTACAAAAACGATGCGGCTTTCATACTGCGTAATAAAGACGGACTCTCCGCGGGGAAAGCGACAGTGTACGTGATATCCGAGCCCGACGAGAAAAAAGAGGTAAGGGAGGCCGAGCCTCTTTACAGCGTAAAGAACGACGACTTTTCTAGCGAAGAAAGCGAAGACGCGTGCGGTGCGTTCATAGCCGATCTGATCGAGGAAACCGTAAAAGGCAAAGAAGGGTTCAGATACGGTGACATAGCCTTGCTGTACCGCTCCTCCGGCGAAAAGGTGAAACGGATAATCCGAACGCTGGGCGGCAGGGGGATACCCGTGTCGGGAGCGGCTTTTGCCGACGAGAAAAACGACAGGGAAATAAACGAAATCAATAACCTTATCAAAGTTATCGACAATCCCGCTCAGGATATACCGTTGGCAGGTTTTCTCACGGGCTTTTTCGGCGGGCTCACCGCCCGGGAGGCGGCCGATATACGAATGTATGCGGGC
This sequence comes from Candidatus Faecicola pullistercoris, assembly GCA_018714105.1. Taxonomy (GTDB): domain Bacteria; phylum Bacillota; class Clostridia; order Christensenellales; family CAG-917; genus Faecicola; species Faecicola pullistercoris. The sequence continues at coordinate 30,165 of DVNW01000017.1, forward strand.
GGAGAAAAGACGGATTTTTATACTGCTTGTTTAAAGACGGCCCAAAGCGGCACTCTGTTGGGCGAAAAAGTCGGACGTATACTTAAAAATCTCGATGATTGGCGCATAAAAGCAGGTTATACCGACGTTTTTGACTTTATAAACGGCCTGATTGCCAAAACGGGTTACGACGCATACATTTTAAAAGGGCATAACGGCATGGCGGCCCTTAACGCCCTTAACGCCTATCTTGCCATGATAAGAGGGAAGGATTTCGCCTCAACCCCGCGTAAATTCGCAAGATACGCCGAAAGCCTTTCCGACAAGGATTTTCCCGTGCCCGAGCTGGCAGGTGAAAACGCGGTAAAGGCGGTTACAGTTCATAAGAGCAAAGGCCTGGAATATCCCGTGGTAATTTACGTCGCCGACGATCGGTTCAATTTCAGAAACTCGTATTCTGACGTGGTTATCCACGGAGACATAGGTATCGGGGTAAGAAATTATTTTCCGGATACGCGAAAAGTAGCAGATTCGGTTCAGTACCTGGCCGCCGCGCTTTACGAAAAGGAAAAGACGGTCAAAGAGGAAATGCGCCTGCTTTACGTTGCTCTTACGCGGGCTCAAAGCAGACTTGCGGTAGTTTGTAAAGCGAGAGGGGCGGGCTCCGCTGCGCCCGAAAACTGGGCTTTGCCGTCGCTGCTGGCCAAATCCTGCGCGGATTTTCTGTACGACGCTTATTTTAACTGTCCGTCTTTAAGAGACTCGTTTGCTTTTCTGACCTACGGAGGGCGCAAAGCGGTTAAGCCCGTGAGAGGCATAAACGTATTCGCGACAGATATAAACAGAGAGGGCGAACTCGTAAATAAAATAAATAATATATATAATTATGAATATCCATATTATAACGCTACCCGCACCGAGCAGAAATTTACGGTAACGGCTCTTAACGACGCCGATCTTTCCGCCGAGCGATTTGCGTCGGCCGTCAATATATCTGGGGACGACCCGAGGGCCGAAGGTATAGCGTATCACACCGTCATGGAAAACATAGATCCGGGGCTTACAGACGAAAAGCAGGTTGCGGATGCCGTAAAAAACATGGCGGACGCCGGGTTGCTCAGCCGCAAAGAGGCGGAAACGGTAGACGCGGCAAAGATTTTCAGATGCATATCCTGCGATCTGATGCAATACGCCGCGCAAAACAGGAGATTTACCGAACTTCCGTTTATGCTTAATCTGCCCGCAAACGAACTGTTTGATACTTCGGTTACCGATAAAATACTGATACAGGGCACGATAGACTTGCTTATTATGGGCGAAAAAAATATCATAGTAGATTTCAAAAATTCTTCCAAAACGGGCAAAGATTTAATAAATTCGTACAAAAAGCAGCTTTATTATTACAAAATGGCGGTTGAAACATCGTTTGGTGTTAAAATAGACGATTTGGTCATCCATTCGTTCAAAGACGGCAATATATATTATCTGTAAAAAATATAAATAATCCGCGCAATTAGTTTGCTTTTTTTATTCTTTATTGTTATAATATTTTCGTAATCAATCCGTATACGGGAGGAGTTATTGTTATGGATTTTCTGACCAAACTCATCGAATCGCTTACCGGAAATACGCTTCCCGAAGCTGTTTCGTATCTTTCGGTTATAGGCGTTCTGGTTGCAGTTATCCTTTTTGTCTGCTTCCTTGGCAAAGTAGGTAAGAAAAAAAGCGAAGTCGTTGCATATTGCAAAAAGGTTTCAGACTATCTCGCTTCTGCAGGCACGGTTACCGAAGACAATCTTGCCGATTTTAACGAAAAATGTTTCGGCCCGGACGCCCCCGCGGCCATCAAACAGGGTTGGTCGGCGTTTTTACAGGATAAATTCGGTTATCCCAGCGAATACATAGATACGACTAAAGTTACTTTGGCTTCCGCAAATTCGTTTGCCGCGGCCGGAAGTAAACTTTATATGGCCATAGTTTCCGTGGCGTTTATCGTGGCGGTAGGTCTGGCTTCCACGCCCGTTGCCGCTTTCCTTGCTTTATTGACCGTTCCCGTAGCTTTTATACTCAATTACGTTTTGTGCAAAAAAGCTCTTAAGAATTCCGAAGCAGTAGTAGCGGAAGAACTTCGTGCCCTCGAAGATTTCGAAGACGACCTCGACGCCTGCGTCAATATTCAGAGGCTTTGCGATTACAGCCGAGATACCGCCGATATGCAGGAGGTTATCGACGCTATAAACGAAATAGCAGATTATGAAAACAGCAAGCAACCTAAATCCAAAAAGGAAATGCTTGAAGAAGAGGAAGAGGAGGTTGAGCCCGAACCTGAGCCTGAGCCTGAACCCGAGCCCGAACCTGAGCCCGAACCTGAGCCCGAACCCGAGCCCGAACCCGAGCCCGAACCCGAGCCCGAACCCGAGCCCGAGCCCGAGCCCGAACC
>DVNW01000018.1 GCA_018714105.1 Candidatus Faecicola pullistercoris
TATATATGCACGAAAGAGCTTTCAGAGGAGCTTTAATGAATAAAGGCGATTTTTCCACCGACTGGTTAAGGGAATTAAAACAGAAAAACGACCTTGTAAGCACCATACAGGGTTATATTCCTTTAACTTACAAAGGAGGGCAGTATTGGGGTTGCTGTCCTTTTCATCACGAGAAAACGCCGTCTTTCGCCGTAAATCAGAGGGATGGATATTTTCACTGTTTCGGCTGTAACGTCAGCGGCGACGTAATCAGTTTCGTGCAGAAGATGGAGGATATAACTTTTCCCGAAGCTGTTAAAATTCTGGCTGAAAAAGCGGGTATGGAAGTGCCCAACGTCAAAGAGAGCGAGCGCACGGCGGAAATCAAGAAAAAAAGAGACCGTCTTTTCGCTCTTATGAAGGACGCGGCGCTTCGTTATCACGAAAATTTAAAGGACGAGCACGTGGGCGCAAAAGCCCGTTCTTATCTTGCCGCACGGGGTATTCGCGCGGATATTATAGTTAAATTCGGTCTGGGATACTCGGCGGATTACGACGACCTGATAAATTATCTTAAACGAAAGGGATATACCGAACAGGAAATGACTGAAGCCGCAGTGGCGCAACGCAATTCCTCGGGTTCGGTTTACGACCCCCAGGCGGGCAGATTCGTTACTCCCATAATCGACAGATTCGGGCGCGTGATAGCGTTCGGGGGCAGGATACTCGAAAACCGCAAGGACATAGCGAAATACCGCAACTCGTCAAACTCGCTCATATTCGAAAAGAGCAAAACGGTGTTCGGTATCAATCTCGCCAAGTCCGTCAAGCAGCAGGAAGGCCTCAAAGACGTAATCCTCGTGGAAGGATATATGGACGTAATATCTCTGGCTTCGGCGGGGATAACCAACGCGGTTGCCGGTATGGGCACGGCTCTTACCGAGGGACAGGCAAGGCTTATAAAATATCTTACCGACAAGGTATACGTCTGCTACGACGGTGATAACGCGGGACGGGAAGCCGCCCTGAGAAATATCGACATTCTCGAAAAAGAAGGCCTCGAGGTTCAGGTCGTGTCTCTGCCCGACGGGCAGGACCCCGACGATTTTATAAAAAAACACGGTATTACGGGTTTCAACAAACTTCTTGCCGAGGCCAGACCGCTTATAGAATATAAACTGCACGTTGCCGAAAGCGGGCTGAAAATGAATACGCCCGACGGGCGCGCCAAATATGTTGCCAGGGCCATAGCCGTGCTGAAAAGCGTTTCGGATACCGCGCGCAGGGAAGTATATTTCGAGTGGGTTTCCGACCGCGGCAAAATAAGCGTGGAAACGGTCAGAAAGTATTTCAGCGGAGAACTCGGACTTATTACGGAAGAAAGGGCGGCGGACAAGCCGTCGGCCGAACGGGGCGCCGTTGACAAATCCGAACAGGCAAACGTCGCCGCGGCCGAATTCGCGCTGTTCAGCCTGCTTAAAGGGAAATCGTTCGCAAATATAGCGGATCTGAAAGAAGAGTACTTTTTCACCGACGTCCAGCGCGACGTATGGGCTTATATCAAAGATTGCGCGGCTAAGGGCGCCAAACCCATTATAGGTTCGCTTTTCGAAACCATGGAGGACAGCCCCGAGCTTTCGTCCTTGCTTAGCAACGGCGTTTCGTTTGCGGAAGAGGCCCGCATGCAGAAATATTTTTCCGACTGCGTTGCGCGCCTTAAACGCAAGTACGCGGACGCCCGCATTGCCGAACTTCTGAAAGGGTTTGAAAGCGCGTCCGACGAGCAAAGAGTTAAAATTCTTACCGAAGTCAAAAATCTGAAAGCACAGCTTGCAGTAAAGTCATAACAGGAGGATTATATGGAAAACAAAGCCGCAATTTTACAGGGGCAGATTGAAAAGCTGATTGCCATGGGCAAACAGAAAGGAAGCGTCAGCGAAGAGGAGATAATGATTAAACTCGAACATCTCAACGCGACGGCCGAGGATATGGAACAGGTATTCAAGGCGCTTTCCGACGCTAATATACCCGTTGCCGAAAAGACGGGCGACGACGAGGAAATCAACAAGATTTTAAGCGAAGGAAATATTGACGACTCCGTTAAAATGTACCTGAAAGATATCGGCAAAGTGCCCCTGCTTACCGCGGAAAAGGAAAAGGAGCTTGCTAAACGTATGGAACAGGGCGACGAGGAGGCCAGAACAATACTGAGCGAAGCAAACCTCAGACTTGTCGTTTCTATCGCAAAAAGGTACGTAGGACGCGGCATGCATTTTCTCGACCTCATTCAGGAAGGCAATATGGGACTTATGAAAGCCGTTGAAAAATTCGATTATACGAAGGGCTTCAAGTTTTCTACCTATGCCACCTGGTGGATACGTCAGGCCATTACAAGGGCCATTGCGGATCAGGCAAGGACCATACGTATACCCGTGCATATGGTTGAAACCATAAACAAGCAGGTAAGGGCTACCCGTCAGCTTCTGCAGAAACTGGGCCGCGAGCCTTCGCCCGAGGAAATTGCCGAATATTTAGGTTGCAGTGAGGAGCGCGTAAGGGAAATTCAGAAAATCTCTCAGGACCCCGTTTCCCTAGAAACGCCTATCGGCGAGGAAGAAGACAGCCATCTCGGCGATTTCATTGAGGACAACAGCGCGCTTGCGCCTGCCGAAGTAGCCGAAAACAATATGCTTAAAGAACAGCTTATCGCCGTACTTAACACGCTTACCCCGCGCGAGGAAAAAGTGCTGAGGCTCAGGTACGGCTTTGACGATTCGCATCCGAGGACTCTTGAAGAAGTCGGCAAGGAATTTAACGTCACCAGGGAAAGAATAAGGCAGATAGAAGCCAAAGCGCTTCGTAAGATGAAACATCCCAACCGCATCAAAAAACTCAAAGACTTCTCGTGATAAAGACCGACGCAAGAATAGACGCCGTTGTAAACTGCGTCGGAAAAGGCGACAGAGTCGCCGAAATAGGTACGGATCACGGTAAAATCGCTCTGGGAGCGGCGTACAGGTCGGGAAATCCCGTTATAGCCACGGACATTAGCGAGGCAAGCCTTGAAAAGGCGCGCAGACTTTTTACCGAAGCGGGCGCGGAAGGCGACTTTCGCGCGGGAGACGGGCTTGCCGTGCTTAAACCCGGCGAGGCGGACGTCGTCATAATAGCAGGCATGGGCGGGCTGGAAATTATCCGCATACTCTCGGCGGACATTGCGGGATTTAAAAAGTACATACTCATGCCGCACCGTAACGACAGGGAGGTAAGGGATTTCCTTATAGCAAGGGGGCTTGCCGTCGTCAGGGACGAGTTAGTAAAAAGCGGCCGCAAATATTACAGACTTTTCGTGGCTGAAAGGGGCGTGCCGGTGGCGTATACTTCTTTCGAGAGAGTATTCGGGAAGCCTTGTAAAGAACTTGACGGGTATCTTTTCGAGAGGAAGGCAAAACTGTGCGCTTTGGCTTTAAAGGCAAGAGGCCCGAGGAAGAAAGAAATAGACGAGGAGCTCGAAATAATACGAAATGGCAACGGTTAAACAGATAAGAGATTATATAAACGGTTTCGCACCCGAAGACAGCGCGGAGAGCTACGATAACGTGGGAATAATTCTCGGCAGCGGCCAAGAGGAAGTAACCGGCATATTGCTTTGCGTCGACGTAACGGCCGAACGTGTGGCCGAGGCGGAAGCCGCCGGCGCGAACCTCATAATTTCCCATCATCCCCTGATATTCGAGGGCCTTAAAAAAATAAATCCGCAAGGAAGCGAAAAGGCCTTGTGCGAAGCGGTCAAAAAGGGGATGGCGGTAATAGCCGCACACACCAACGCGGATAAGATGCAGGGAAGCATGAGCGAACTTATCGCCGCAGAACTCGGCGCCGAAAAAGTCGGCCCGTTAACGGAAGACGGTATCGGAATAATAGCCGACATACCGCGCGCAACGCTGAAACGGATAAAGGAAAAGCTGAGCGCCTTTACGGGAGACGGACAGATAAAGACGGCGGGAGGGCAGGAAAACGTCGTAAGCAGACTCGCCGTAGTCAGCGGTTCGGGCGGCAGAGACCGCGCGCTTCTGGAAAGCGCGATTGACGGCGGCGCGGATTTGTACATCAGCGGCGAGTTCCGCCACGATCTGCTGCTGTGGGCGAAAGGGAAGATTATGCTGATGGAAATAAGCCATTACGGCAGCGAAAAAAGCTTTTCAGACATTATGTTCGACAGGTTAAAACCCTGTTTCGGAGGAAAGATAATAAAATCAGTTACGGAGACAAGTCCGTACGACAAGGAGATGTGATGATGAATTTCGACGCAATTTTAAAGTATCAGGATGAAGACGAAAAGTATATCGCGCTTCAGCGCAAAATAGTTTCCACCGACGAAAACAAGAAGTTTATCGCGGCCAAAAAAGCCGTTCAGGACTCGGCCGCTAACCTCAAAAAAGCCGAAATCAAGGCAAATGAAATCAAAGAGGCTTACAAAAAGCTGGAAGAAGACATACTTAAACTCAGCACCGAGCTTGCCGAAATAGAGCAGATTGACGATAACGTCGTGGATATCGACGAGGTAAGCTATTACGAAAAGGCTTTCAACTCAATAAGCGACCGAACGGACGAAATCAGAAAGAAAACCGAACAGCTTTACGATACCCTCGAAAAACTCAGAAGGTATATTGAAAACGAAAAGAAAAATTATCAGAGTTTCAACGTCGCTCTGAATTCGGCAAAGGCTGCGTTCAACGAGGTTTTAAAAAGCCATGCTTCCGAGGTGGACGGCTTCAAAAAAAGGCTTAACGCACTTGAAGCCGAAGTCAACGACGCCGAGGCTATGAAAATGTACAACGCTTTGAAAACCGCCAAAAAACTGCCCGCTTTCGTGGAATTCGTGCCCGGGACTACGGTATGTTGCAGATGCGGCATGGAAATTGAAAGCGGCGTAAAGGCAAAACTCAAAAATTCGGGCGACGTAGCCGAATGTTCCAGCTGCGGCCGCAAATTATTCGTGAGATAATATATAAATTCCGGAGGAAATTTTTATGAGCAGAGTTAATATCCCTTATTATCAGGATATAGACGTGTTTTCCGTAAACGCTGCGCCCCGTAACGGCGCGGGTTTCCCGTTTGACGCAAAAGGCGCGGAGAAAACCCTTTGCCTTAACGGAAAATGGAAGTTCAAGTTTTTAAACAGCGTTAACGACATTCCCGCAGGGTATTACGGCGTATCCGAGGATAACGCCGATTTCGATATTATAGACGTGCCGTCAAACTGGCAGATAAAGGGTTACGGAAAGCCTATTTACACAAATGTCCGCTACCCCTATCCGCTCGAAAGCAAAAACCGCGCGCGCATACCTCGTATCAAAAAGGAAATTGCGCCCTGCGGCCTTTACGTTACTTATTTCGACAGACCGGCTACGGACGACAGGGTATTCGTCAATTTCGGCGGTATCAACAGCGCCGGCGAAGTTTACGTAAACGGTCATTTCGTCGGTTACAGCGAGGATACTTTCGACTATGTTGAATACGATATTACCCCTTACCTCACCGACGGTAAAAACAAACTTGCCGTTACCGTTTATCAGTTCTCCACGGGCAGTTACCTCGAAGATCAGGACATGTGGAGGCTTTCGGGTATATTCAGGGACGTTAATCTCGTTTTCAAACCGCGCACCTGTTTTGCCGATATTTATAACCGAACAGAGCTCATAAACAAATTTACGGGCGGTATTTTCCGCAGCCGCATTACGGTTGCCTGCGAAGGGGAAAACTTCAAGGGCGGCAAGCTGCTTGCCAAAATCAAAGGCGCTACGGGAGAGGATTACGAAATAGGCGCGGATATTCCCGCAATGGCGGACAAGACCGTTAAAATAGTCGATATAGAAAAACAGCTTGACAAGGTAAGGCTGTGGAGCAACGAATATCCCAACCTTTACAGCGTGGATTTCATACTGTTCGAGGGCGGAAAAATGAAAGACCGCCGCAGAATGAGTCTGGGATTCAGAGATATCAAAATAGTGGGCTACAACGAGCAAACCAAACGCGGTCCTTTTATTCTGCTTAACGGCAGACCTTATCTCATAAAGGGCGTGAACAGGCACGAGTTCCACCCCGAATACGGACATGCCGTTCCCAAAGAGCTTATCGAGAAGGATATCCTGCTTTGCAAGCGCAACAACATCACTTCGATACGTACTTCGCACTACCCCAACAGCAGATATTTTTACGAACTGTGCGATAAGTACGGCATACTTGTAATGTGCGAAAACAACCTCGAAACGCACGGTCTTGCCAAAATCATACCCGCAAGCAATCCCAAATGGACCAGACACTGCGTTTACCGTATGCAGAATATGGTAAACACGTATAAAAACCATCCCTGTATAGTATTCTGGTCACTGGGCAACGAATCGGGTACGGGCAGCGCGTTCGACGCCATGCGCCAGGCCGCTCTCAAAATCGACAACACCAGGCCGATACATTACGAACCCGATACCAAGCTCAAAGCCAGCGACCTGTTCAGCGAGATGTACGCCAAGCTGGAAAAGATGCCTAAAATAGGCAAAAACAAAACGGTTATACACTGCCGCGCGCTGTGGAATAACATGATGGGTTCCCTGATGCCCGCTTCCGTATATAAGGACAGGCCCTTTATCGAGTGCGAATACGCGCACTGCATGGGCAACAGCCTCGGAAATTTCGCCGACTATATGCGCGAATTCAAAAAGTACGACCGGCTGGCGGGCGGCTATATCTGGGACTTTGCCGACCAGTCCATTAAACGCATAGGCAAAAACGGCATTACCGAGTGGACTTACGGCGGGGATTTCGGCGATAAGCCCAACGACGGCAACTTTGCCTTTAACGGTATCGTAAGGGCGGACCGCTCGCCGAATCCCGCGCTTTACGAGGTAAGAAAAGTTTATCAGCCCGTGGACTTTTTCAGGGAAAACGGCAAGCTCAAAATCATAAACAACTTTATGTTCAAGGATCTTTCTTCCTACGAGCTTATATGCAAAACGGAAGAAAACGGCACGGTTACGCAAAAGTATTCCGTTCCTCTGCCCGTGATCGGGGCGGGGCAGTCGGCTACGGTGGATTTCCCCGCAAAGTTTACGGGTAAAGGCACCAACGTGTACACTGTCGAGCTTTGTCAGCGCGCGGATACGGCGTTTGCGCCCGCAGGTCACGTGGTAGCTTACGAGCAGTTTGTTGTGAACAGTCCCAAATACAAAGCGCCCGCATCGGAGATTATGCCCGTATACAGCGACGAGGGCGGCAAAATAGAAATAAACAGCAACGGCGTAACCGCGGTCATCGACAGAAAGACCGGCGGACTTTCCGTATCCGTAAACGATAAAAGCGTTTTGTCCGAGGATATCAAACCTAATTTCTGGCGCGCGATTATCGATAACGACCGTACTCCTCAGGTTCCCGCTATAGTAGCAAAACTGAAAGGCTCATACTTCTTCAAAAAACCCAGCGCAAAAATCCGTCCGCGCTCAATAAGCATAAAAGAGAGTTCAAACAGCGTAATAGTAACTATTAAGTGGCGAATGGCGCGAATGGCGCTTGTTAAAACCGTTTACCGCTTTGACGGGCAGGGGCGCGTTTACATGCAGCTTAAAGCCAACAGCAACCTGTTCGGACTGCCGCGTTACGGCTTTACCATGAGGACTGCTCAGGGATACGACAAGATGTCCTTCTTCGGCAAAGGGCCTTTCGAAAACTATTGCGACAGGAATACGGCGGCACTGCTGAGAGTTCATAAAGGCACTCCCGACGATTTCAGACACGATTATCTGTATCCGCAGGAAAACGGCAACCATACCGAGTGCAGATGGCTGCTTCTCGAAGGAAACGACAAGCCTTCGCTAAGGTTCGACGCGATAAACGGCGTGTTCGAAACCAGCGTTTATCCGTATTCGATAAAACAGCTGGACGACGCGAAACATCTTCACGAACTTGAAAAATCTCCCTTCCTTACCGTAAACGTGGACGGTAAACAGAGGGGCGTAGGGGGCGACGTTCCCGCGCTTGCCTGCACGAAAAAGCCTTATAAACTCAAACCCGCAAAAACTTATACGGTAGAAGTGCTGTTAAGCGTAAAAGAATAGTTTAAAATCATTTCAAAACATTTTAAAAGCGGAGCAATAAAACTCCGCTTTTTTTTGCTGTTGTCTGCTGTTAAAACGCGCAACCGCAGGCGCTCATAAAGTTATCGAACGCCGCAAGGCCCTTTTCGTCTTCCTTGAAAACGGCGGTGGTTTTTAATATCTCCACACAGGCGTTGTTTATATAGCGGGTAATTTCTTCGCCTGCGGCTTCCTCGTCCATAGCGCAACCGAAATCGTTGGCCAGCTGGGCTATCATGCCGACGTGTTTTACGAGGGGATGATCGGGAGAGGAAAGAGCTTTAAAATCGAGGGGCGTTTTGCCCGTAAGTATGTCGCGTATACTTCCTCCTTCGGCCGCCAGGCGCCCCGGCAATATGAATAATCCCATTACTTCTATTATGCCTATGGATTCCTTTTTGATGTTATGCAGATTTTCGGCGGGATGGAAAATGCCGAAAGGATGTTCTTTATCCGTACGGTTGTTTCTTAAAATCATATCGATAACGAACTTTCCGTTTTCCATGCGGGCAATGGGGGTAATCGTGTTATGCGGCGTAGATCGCGTATGGGATTTGATGTTTACCGAGGCGTCGTCGTAATTTTGCCATACTTCGTAAAGGTGCTCGGCAAACATGGCCACGTTCTGCTTCTTGTCGCCCGCAATGCGTATTACGGAATTGAACCAGTCAACTCTGCTGATTGTAAGGTCGGGGTAAAGCTCGTGCGAGTAGAATTTTGCGTCTTTGGCTTTCATTTCGGGTAAGACTTTCAGGCCGCCCTGATAGTGGTCGTGAGCCAGTATGGAGCCGCCCACAATGGGAAGCGGAGCGTTCGAACCCAGAAAATAGTGGGGGAACAGTTCCACAAAGTCCAGCATCCGCATGAACGAGGCTTGTCCCAGGCACATGGGACGGTGCTCGTCGGAAAAACATATCAGGTGCTGGTCGAAATAAACGTAGGGCGAAAACTGAATATGCCAGAGTTCGTTGTTCAGAAATACGGGTATCTGTCTGAGATTATACCTCGCGGGTTTGGAAAGCGTGCCTCTGAACCCCTCGTTTTCCACGCACAGCATGCATTTGGGATATGCGGTCTGGGGCTCTTTGCTTGCCGCAAGCACGGCCTTGGGGTCTTTTTCGGGTTTGGCGAGGTTGATGGTTATTTTGATATTTCCTTTTTCTGTGGGCGCCTCCCACATGATGTTTTTGTCGATGTCGACTTTTCTGATATAGTTATTTGCCACCATCAGCGAGAAAAACTCTTTGCATGCGGCCGCCGTATCCTTTTCGCAGGCGGTATTGTCGAACCGCGCCTGAACTACCGACGGGTCCGGAGTGAGTATGCCCGTCAGCCTGCACTCGAAATTAAGCCGCGTATGCTGAGTGCAGATACCCGCTTCCAAAGCGTACTCGGTCAGCGTGTCGAGTATTTTCTGAAACGGGGTGTTGGACGGAAGCGCGCTTTCGGCAGGGCCGTCCAGATTGAGCGCGTCAAGCAACAGGTTGCGTTTATAGAGATAATCTTCCTGCGGAAGCCACAGATGCTTCACGGCGTAGTCGGTAAGCGAGCATACCGCTTGTTTTGCCTTTAAGGTTAAAGTTTCGGTTTCCATAAAACTCCTCGGTAGATTTAGAATAATTTAAGAAAAATAACCCGTCCCCGATAATTATGATTAATCAATTGCTCTTTTACTTTATATATGGTATAATTTTTTAAAATCTGTAATCAAACTTCAAACAATATAATTATACTACTGCGAGGCGGATATGGCAACTGTTGAAATGCTCGAAAAGGCAATTAAAGACGGAAATCTGGCAAAATTAAGCGGAATTTACGGGCGGCATAACTTTGCGCGCCAGCCTGAAAGGTTCTTGAAACTTTTAAAGGCTCACGCCTATAATTTCAGCGGCGAAGTATATATGTTTTCCTCGCCGGGCAGGATAGAGGTATGCGGCAATCATACCGACCACAATAACGGCAAAGTGCTTGCCGCGGCGGTTACCGTGGATACTCTGGCGGCCGTAACTCCTGCCGATAACGGTATCATCACCGTAAATTCGCAAGGTTATCCTTCGTTTTCGGTAGATACGCGCGAGGTAAGCGCGCCCGTAGCGAAGGAAGAGGGAACAAGTCTCGCCCTCGTAAAAGGCGTAGTGGCCTGGTTTAAAGAACACGGCTTTAAAACCGGCGGGTTCAACGCTTCGGTGGTAAGCGACGTGGCCAAAGGCGCAGGGGTGAGCAGCTCGTCGTCGTTCGAACTGCTTATAGCCGAAATACTCAACGTGTTTTACAACGGGGGCAAAGTGGATAAAATTCAGAAGGCGATAGCTTCGCAATATGCCGAAAACAAGTACTTCGGCAAGCCCAGCGGCCTTATGGACCAGTCGGCCATATCGCTGGGAGATATATGTTACATAGATTTCAAAAATCTTTCCGCTCCCGAGATAAAGGACTTCCCCTGGCCGTTCACCGATACCGAAATCATAGTAGTCAACGCGGGCGGCGACCACAGCGATCTGACGCCGAACTACGCCGCAATAAGAAGGGAAATGGAAGAGGTGGCCGCATATTTCGGCAAAAAGGTTCTTCGCGAAGTGGACAAGGCCCGGTTTATGGACGCTATACCCGAACTGAAAAACAAATTCAGCGGCAGGGCGATACTCAGATCCATTCACTATTTCGAGGAAAACGAGCGTATCGACAGGGCTTCGGCCGCCATCGAGGCGAGCGACGAAAAAGCCTTTATGGATATAATAAATCAATCGGGAGAGAGTTCGTACAAGCTGTTGCAGAACTGCTATCCCGAAGGCGATACGATGCAGCATATCCCGCTTGCTCTGGCCTATGCGAAAAGGCAGAAAGGCGTTTTGGCGTCAAGAGTGCACGGAGGAGGTTTTGCGGGTACCATACTCAATTTCGTTAAAGCTTCCGAAGCCGATTCGTTTGCGGCGGCCATGAGCGCGCTCGTGGGCGAACAGAACATTTTCAGACTCGACATCAGAAAATCGGGAGCCTGCGCACTTGAATTTTAGGAGGCGGCCATGTTTGATTTGCAATGGATTCTCAACGCGCCAAACAATCTCGCGTTCAAAATAGGCAATCTCGAAGTACAGTGGTACGGCATTATACTGACTTCGGCCATGATTCTGGGGCTGATTCTGCTAATATTTTACGGCAAGGCACGCGGATACAGCAGCGACGACATGATTACGCTGTTTCTGTGGGTTGTGCCTATGGCGGTGGTGTTTTCCAGGATTGTTTACGTTATAGTGCGCCCTGATCCTTCGGACGGGTATTGGCCGGTAACCTCGTTCGGGCTTAAGCAGTTTATCGAAACGGGTACGGCGCCCCTTCATTCTTTCATAAACCTCATTGCAATCTGGGAAGGCGGAATTACCATAATCGGCGGCGTTATAGGCGGTATACTCGGCGGACTTATTTTCTGCAAAAAGCACAAAGCTCCGCCCATGGAACTTTTCGACCTCGTAATTCCCATATTATTCCTTTGTCAGGGTATCGGAAGATGGGGCAACTATGTAAATCAGGAAGCCTTCGGCGTTGCAATAACCAACCCGGCTTTGCAGCATTTTCCGATAGCCGTTTATATTTCCAACGGATTTTACGAGGGCTGGTACGCGGCGACTTTCTTTTATGCATTCGTATGGAACGTGCTTGGCGCGCTCGTGATTTTCCTGCTTACCAGAAAGAGCAGAATCAAAGGCCTTTCGATATTTATGTATCTCGTGCTTTACTGCTTTAAACGGGCCATGCTCGAATTTATCAGGCTTGACGCGGTAGTAACGGGCAGCGGGCTGTATCTGACGCAGGCGTTTATGTTTATATGCGTTGCGTTCGGTATAATAGGCGGCATACTTTATTACCTGCACGGCAAAAACAAACTTGAACATCAAAGGGTGAAAGAAGAAATCGACGCGCTTTTGAAAGCGGCCGAAAAGGATTAATTATGAGAAATCTTACTTTACTTACCGATTTTTATCAGCTGACGATGATGAACGGCTATCTGCAATGCGGTACTGACCGTCAGCAAGCCGTTTTCGACGTGTTTTTCAGGGAAAAAGAGCAAATCAGTTACGCGGTTGCCGCAGGACTCGAACAGGTTGCGGAGTATATAAACAATCTGCATTTCGACGCGGACGACCTCGATTATTTAAAAAGTCTCAACTGCTTCGGCGACGATTTTATCGACGCGCTCAGAAAATTCAGGTTTACAGGTGACGTTTTCGCGGTGCCTGAGGGCACGGTGGTCTTTCCTTACGAACCCGTCCTCACCGTAAAAGCGCCGCTTTTCGAGGCGCAACTGATAGAAACGGCCATACTCAATCTGATAAATCATCAGACTCTTATAGCCACAAAGGCGGCCAGAATGTGCAATTCCACCGACTCTACCATACTCGAATTCGGTTTGCGTCGCGCCCAGGGGCCGGACGCAGGCATTTACGGAGCCAGAGCGGCATATATAGGAGGTTGCCACTCGACTTCCAACGTGCTTTCCGGCAAGATGTTCGATATAGAGGTCAAGGGCACTCACGCGCACAGCTGGGTTATGAGTTTCCCGGACGAACTTACCGCTTTCAGAAAATACGCCGAAATTTATCCCGAGGGTTGTCTGCTGCTAGTTGATACCTACGATACCCTCAAAAGCGGCGTTCCCAACGCTATTAAGGTATTTGACGAACTTAAAGCCAAGGGCTATAACCCCCTCGGAATAAGGCTTGACAGCGGCGACCTTGCTTACCTTAGCAAACAGGCCAGAAAAATGCTTGACGCGGCAGGCCATAAAGACGTCAAAATTTTCGCTTCGGGCGACATAGACGAACATATTCTGCTTTCGCTTGCAAGAGAAGGCGCAAAAATCGATATATACGGCATAGGTACAAAACTTATTACCAGTTACGACTGTCCCAGTCTGGGCGGAGTTTATAAACTTGCCGCAATCGAAAAAGACGGTCAGCTTGTGCCCAAAATGAAGTTTTCGGATACGCGCGCGAAAATCACGAATCCCGGCCTGAAGAAGATAGTAAGGCTGTATAATAAAGACGGTAAGGCCCTTGCGGATCTTATCTGCCTGAAAGAGGAAGAAATAGACGCTTCCGGGCCTCTTACCATTTATCACCCCGAGCAGACCTGGAAAAAGACCGTGCTTACCGATTTTACGGCAAAAGATCTCATGGTGCAGATATTCAAGGACGGAAAACAGGTTTACAGTCTGCCCTCGCTAAAAGAAATAGGCGAGTACGCGCTCGAAAGCATGGCCGAGTTTTATCCCGAATATAAGAGGACGGTTAATCCTCAGGAATACAAAGTGGATTTGTCCGACCGCTTGTTCGACCTCAAAAAACAGATGATTAAAGAAAAACTTAACAAATAGGAGCATATATGAAAGCGATAATAACGGTTGTAGGATGCGACCGCACGGGAATCATAGCCGGAGTAAGCAGGGTGCTTGCCGAAAACGACGTCAATATCGAGGACATTTCCCAGACGGTAATGAAAAACAATTTCACTATGATAATGTACGTCGACATAGACGAGAGTAAGGCAACCATAGAGGGGCTGTCCGCTCTTCTTGCCGAAGAAGGCAAAAAGCTGGGCGTGGAAACTCAGATCCGTAACGCCGAAATCTTTACGGCCATGCACAGGCTTTAAGAGGTGGTTATGCTGAAAAACAGTGAGATAATCGAAACTCTGGACATGATAGGTTCGCAGCATCTAGACGTGCGCACCATAACCATGGGTATAAATCTCTTTGACTGTATTTCCGACAGTAAAACCGTAACTGCTGACAGAGTTTACGATAAAATTACGCGTTACGCGCAAAATCTTGTAAAAACGGGCGACGCCATAGGCACGAGATACGGCGTGGCGGTAGTGAACAAAAGGGTGTCCGTTACTCCCGTTTCGTTAATCGGTGCGGCATCGGGCGGATACTTCGAAATTGCGCGGGCGCTCGACAGGGCCGCAAAGGCAACGGGGATAGATTTTATAGGCGGTTATTCGGCCATGGTTCAGAAGGGTATGAGCAAGGGCGAAGAGGAGTTTATCAACACCATTCCCGAAGT
Source organism: Candidatus Faecicola pullistercoris (assembly GCA_018714105.1). Lineage (GTDB taxonomy): Bacteria > Bacillota > Clostridia > Christensenellales > CAG-917 > Faecicola > Faecicola pullistercoris. The sequence continues at coordinate 14,171 of DVNW01000018.1, forward strand.
GCTTGCCTCAACTGACAAAGTCTGTTCTTCGGTAAACGTGGCCAGTACCAGAGCGGGCATAAACATGGACGCCGTGCGCCTTGTGGGAAAAGTTATTAAAAAGGCCGCTTATCTTACCAGGGATAACGACGGACTCGGCGCCGCCAAATTCGTGGCCTTCGCAAACGCGGTGGAGGACAACCCCTTCATGGCGGGCGCTTTTCACGGTACGGGCGAAGCGGACAAGGTTATAAACGTTGGAGTAAGCGGGCCGGGCGTTGTGAAATGCGCGCTCGAAAAAATAGACGGCGACCTTACCGAGGTGGCCGAATGCATCAAACTGACCGCCTTTAAAATTACGCGTCTGGGACAGCTCGTTGCCCGCGAAGCGTCCAAAATGCTTGACGCCAATTTCGGTATAGTGGATCTTTCGCTTGCGCCTACTCCGGCCATGGGCGATTCCGTTGCTCACGTTCTCGAAGAAATGGGGCTCGAAAGTGTGGGAGCATGCGGCACGACCGCCGCGCTTGCCCTTCTTAACGACGCCGTCAAAAAGGGCGGCATAATGGCAAGTTCGCACGTCGGCGGGCTGTCGGGCGCCTTCATACCCGTAAGCGAAGATATAGGAATGATCAACGCCTGCGACAAGGGCAATCTGTGCATAGAAAAGCTCGAAGCCATGACCGCCGTATGCAGCGTGGGCATAGATATGGTGGCCATTCCCGGGGATACTCCCGAAGAGGTGGTTTCGGCGCTTATAGCGGACGAGGCCGCCATTGGCGTGGTGAACAACAAGACGACCGCGGTACGCGTTATTCCCGCATACGGAAAGACCGTGGGCGACAGCGTGGAATTCGGCGGGCTGCTCGGAAGAGCTCCCATACTGAAAATTTCCGGGCTCAGCCCCGAAAGGTTTATTTCGAGAGGGGGAAGGATTCCCGCGCCGTTGCATTCAAACAAAAACTGATTATCCGGCGGACGTTGTCCGCCTTTTATTTTGTTTAATTTTTCGGCAGTATTATATATAAAGTTTATAAACGGTATTCTAAATCGTTTGACAAAAAGATTTTTTGATTGTATTATAGTGTAAAGGTTTTGGCCTTTACACCTTATCGGAGAGGGTTTATGCAACTTGACGAAAAGCTTGAAATAAGCGAGCTCAACCGCGTTTACGGCGCTCTTCTGACGCCGCATCAATGCGAAATGCTCAGGCTTTATTACGATTGCGACATATCGCTTAACGAGCTTTCGGACATGTACGGCATCTCCCGTCAGGCGGTGAGGGACGCCTTGCTCAGAGGCGTCAGGGCGCTTAAAGAGTTCGAGGACAAACTCGCCCTTATACGGTTGCGGCGGCAAAGGAGAAGTACCGTTACGCTTATTACCCGTCTGATTAAAGAGGGGCGGTGCGAACAAGCCGTCGAAGAACTCGGCGCTTTGTATGAAGAGGAGGAATAACATGGCTTTTGCTAGTTTAAGCGACAGATTAAACCACATATTTTCCAAACTTAAAGACAAGGGAAAGGTTACCGAGCTGGAAGTCAAGCAGACTATGCGTGAAATACGCGTTGCTCTTCTCGAAGCCGACGTAAACTTTACCGTCGTCAAGGATTTTATAGCCGACGTATCCGAAAAGGCCTGCGGCGAGGACGTGCTCAAAGGACTTAACCCCGCTCAGCAGATAATAAAAGTCGTAAACGACGAGCTTATCGCCTTGATGGGAAGTCAGCAGGCGCGTGTTCAGATTGCGAGCAAGCCGCCCACGATAATCATGATGTGCGGTTTGCAGGGCGCGGGCAAAACGACCATGTGCGGAAAACTTGCGTACAGTTTTAAAAAGCAGAACAAAAAAGTTCTGCTTGCCGCTTGCGACATATACAGGCCCGCGGCTATCAAACAGTTGCAGGTGGTAGGCGGCAAGGTAGGCTGCGAAGTGTTCGCGATGGGGCAGGACAACCCCGTGAAAATAGCGAAAAAGGCTTTGGAGCAGGCCCTTACCTCGGCCGCGGACGTGCTGATAATAGACACGGCGGGCAGGTTGCATATCGACGAACAGCTCATGGGCGAGCTTGTCGAAATCAAAAAGGAAGTCAAACCGCACGAAATTCTGCTTGTCGTCGACGCGATGACGGGACAGGACGCGGTCAACGTGGCCAAGACCTTTAACGAAAAACTCGACGTCAGCGGCGTGATACTCACCAAACTCGACGGCGATACCCGCGGCGGCGCGGCACTGTCCATAAAGGCCGTAACGGGCAAGCCGATAAAGTTTACGGGCACGGGCGAAAAAATGGAGGATCTCGAACCTTTCCATCCCGAACGCATGGCGAGCCGTATTCTCGGTATGGGCGACGTGCTTACCCTTATCGAAAAGGCTCAGGAAGCGTTTTCGGAGGAAGAGGCTCTGAAACTTCAGAAGAAGATGAAAGAGCGTTCCTTCACTCTCGAAGACTATCTCAGCCAGATTGACAGCATTAAAAAAATGGGCGGCATCAAGGATATGATGGCCATGCTGCCCGGAATGAACAAATTCAAGGACGCCGATATAGACGAAAACCGCATAGTAAAAACAAAGGCGATAATACAGTCCATGACGCCTTACGAGCGCGTGCATCCCGAGGTCATCAAATCGGGGCAGAAAAAGCGTATCGCGGCGGGCAGCGGCACTACCATACAGGATATAAATCAGTTGCTCAAACAGTTCGAGATGAGCAAGGACATGATGAAACAGATGGCCGGCGGAGGCAAAAAATTCAAACGCTTCCCGTTCGGAATGTAACACGCAGATACCAAAAAAACAAAACAATATAAAACATTTTTACGGAGGACTATAAAAATGGCAGTTAAATTGAGATTAACCAGAATGGGCGCAAAAAAGGCACCTTTTTACCGTATCGTGGCTACCGACAGCAGGAAAGCCAGAGACGGACAGTACATCGAGCAGATCGGTTACTATGATCCCACCAAAGAGCCCGCAGTGGTCAAAATCGACGCCGAACTGGCTAAAAAGTGGCTTGACAACGGCGCTCAACCCACCGAAACCGTTCGTTCGCTTCTGAAGAAAAACGAAATTATTAAGTAAGGTCGGCTTATGCAGGAACTGGTTCAATACTTGGTAGACCGTCTGGTAGGCGAAGGTTCGGACGTCGACGTCGAGCTTATCGAAAACGGTTACAATTCCGAAATAGTAATTACCGCGGGTAAGGGCGATATCGGAAAGATAATCGGGAAGCAGGGCAGAATTGCCAAAGCGTTGCGTACGATAGTAAGGGCCGCCAGCGGTAAGGAAGACAAGAAATACACGGTTATCATTAATGAAAAATAACGGTTTTGCTAAAATCGATATAGGCAAAATCGTTAAAGCGCAGGGTATAAAAGGCGAAGTCAAAATTATACCCATAACCGACGACGTAAGCAGGTTTAACGAGCTTAAAACGGTGTTTATCGGACAGGAAAAGCCGATGAACATCGGTTTTTTGCGTATAGAAAAAAACGCCGTTATAGTAAAATTCAAGGAGATAAACGACCGCAACGCCGCCGAAAGCCTTGTAGGGCAGTTCGTTTCGGTGGACAGAAAGGACGCGGTCAGACTTCCCGAAGGCAGACACTTCATAGTGGATATTGTGGGCTGCGAGGTAATATGCGACGGAAGTTCGCTGGGAGTGGTAACCAACGTTTTACAATACGGCGCGGCCGACGTTTACGTTGTCGACGGCGGTAAAATAATGTTCCCCCTTGCCGAAGGCGTCGTCGAATCGGTCGATACGGGGGCGGGGCGCATTGTGGTAAATCCCCGAAGATTCAGGGAGGTGGCGGTTAAGTGAAATTTAAAGTGCTTACTCTTTTCCCCGAAATTTACGCCGCGCTCGACGGCGGCATATTGGGTAAGGCTCTGCAAAACGGGCTTTTTGCCGTAGAGGTCATCAATATACGCGACTATTCTGAAAACAAACATAAAAAGTGCGACGATTATCCCTTCGGCGGCGGCGCGGGCATGGTTATGACGCCTCAGCCCATTCACGACGCCATCAAAGCCTGCGACGAGGGCCATACGGCAAAAAGGATATACCTTTCTCCGAAAGGAGAAAAACTTACTCAGTCCGTAGTCAGAAAACTTGCCGAGGAGAACGAAATACTGTTGCTTAACGGCAGTTACGAGGGCGTTGACCAAAGAGTCATCGATATGGATATCGATTACGAGCTTTCGGTAGGCGACTACGTGCTTACCAGCGGCGATTTCGCTTCCCTCGTGGTTATCAATGCCGTGGCGAGATATATTCCCGGCGTTCTCGGCAGCGAGCAGTCTACCGAGGAAGAGAGTTTCAGCGACGGGCTTCTCGAATATCCGCAATATACTAGGCCGCAGATTTTCGAAGGGGCGGAAGTCCCCGAGGTCCTGCTGTCGGGCAATCACGAAAACGTGCGCAAATGGCGCCTCGAACAGGCACGTAAAATCACAAGGGAACGCAGGCCCGACCTGCTTGAAAAGCAGAAATGAAGATAATTCAGTGGTATCCCGGCCATATGACGAAGGCCGTAAGAGAGATGGAAAGCAACCTGAAAAAGGTTGACGCCGTCATATATCTTCTGGACGCGCGCGCTGTGAATGCGTGCATTAATCCCAAACTCGACAGACTGGCCGAGGGCAAGCCCGTGCTGTATCTTATCAACAAAAAGGATACGGTGGAAAAACAGGCCTGCGAGTTGTGGATTAAAAAATTTGCAGGACAGGGCAAGGAATGTCTTGCCACGGACAGCGCGTCGGGGCGAGACGGCGGCGCGGTTACGGCCGCGCTCATGAGGCTGACCTCCGAGAAGCGTGAAAAATACAGGGCCAAAGGCGCGAATATCAGCGTAAGAGCTATGGTAGTCGGCATACCGAATTCGGGCAAATCCACCCTTATAAACAGCCTGTGTCCCAAAAAGAAAACGGTTACGGGCGACAAACCGGGCGTTACCAGAGGCCAGCAGTGGATTTCGCTTGCAAAAGGGATAGACCTTCTGGATACTCCGGGCACGCTGTGGCCTTCGTTTGAAAATCAGACTTACGCAAGGCATCTGGCGTATATAGGCAGCATCAAGGACGACGTGCTTGACAAAAACGAACTTGCGGCCGAGCTGCTTGCCGAACTCGAGCCGAAATATCCCGACTGTTTCCGTGCGCGCTACGGCGAGCTTAGGGGAAGCGGTATCGAAATGCTGGAACAGGTTGCGGCGAAAAGAGGATATCTGCTGCGCGGAGGCGAAGCGGATTACGACCGCGCGGCGGCCGCGGTCATCGACGATTTCAGAAAGCGGCGCATAGGAAAAATAATGTTGGAGTACCCCGATGATTGACGTTGAAAGTTTGCTCACCTATGAAAAAATGTATCTCGACAGAGGATGCAGATATATCTGCGGCGTGGACGAAGTGGGCCGAGGACCGCTTGCCGGGCCGGTTACCGTAGCCGCTTACGTTACCGATTTCAGCCGACTCACCGAGGGCGTTAACGACAGCAAAAAGCTGTCCGAAAAGAAAAGAGAAAAGCTGTTTTCCGAGCTTAAAGACAAAGCCGTATGTTATAACGTGGTAAGTCTCGATAACAACGTAATTGACAAAATCAATATTTTAAACGCTACAAAACAAGCTATGAAACAGGCGATAGAGGGATTAACCGTAAAACCCGACGTCGTGCTTATAGACGCGGTTGAACTGGATATTCCTTACAGGACGCATTCCATAATAAGGGGCGACGCACTGAGTTATTCCATAGCGGCGGCAAGCATAGTCGCCAAGGTTACGCGCGACAGGTTTATGACGGAACTCGACGCGGTTTTCCCCGAATACGGATTTGCCTCCAACAAAGGCTACGGCAGTAAAAAGCACATAGAGGCGCTTCTTAAATACGGACCGACGCCTTTGCACCGTAAAACCTTTATCAGAAATTTCGTCAAAGATGAATAAAAGAGCAAAGGGCACGTCCGCGGAGGAGCGCGCGGCAAAATATCTTGCGGGGAAAGGTTACGTCATACTAGAACGCAACCTCACTCTTTCGGGCGGAGAAGCGGATATCGTGGCGAAAAGCCGCGATAACGTTCTGGTTTTCGCAGAGGTCAAGGCGCGCGACACTTTGTGTTACGGATCTCCCGCAGAGGCCGTAACTTACGCCAAGCGGCTCCGTTACAAGAAAATCGCCGAGCAATACACGGCAAGCAAAAGGCTTGCGCATCTCGACGTGCGTTTCGACGTAATAGAGATTTTCGGAGAGGAGATAAACCATATCGAAAACGCGTTCGATTTTTAGCCGCAGGAATGCGGTTTTTTTATTTTAGCCGCTTTTCGGGCTATAATTTTTTAAAAATTATATAAATAATATATATATAACCGCTAAAACGCTTGTCGGTTTTTACTTTTTATGCTAAAATACTGTGGTGACTTCGGGCGGTCCTCTGCTTAAACGCGCACGAACGCTTAGTAATTTCTGGAGGTAAAGTCAAATGAGCAACATTATCGATTTAATCGAAAGCGAAGGTATCAGAAAAGACCTTCCCGATTTCAAAGTGGGCGACACCGTCAAAGTATTCGTCAAGGTTGTAGAAGGCAACAGGGAAAGAACGCAGGGTTTCGAAGGCACCGTTATAGCTCGTAAAAACGGCAGCATCAGAGAAACTTTCACCGTAAGACGTCTGTCTTTCGGCATCGGCGTGGAAAGGACGTTCCCCCTCAATTCGCCCAAAATCGACCATATCGAAATCGTCAGAAAAGGTCGCGTAAGAAGAGCCAAACTTTACTACCTGCGCGAGCGCAAGGGTAAAGCCGCCAAGGTTAAGGAAATCAAACGTTAGAAAATGAAAAAATTTATCGTTACCATTTTACTTATTGCCGTTATGGGCGGCCTGCTTCTCGCAGGTTGCGATAACGGCAGCGGGTATAACGAGGAACTCGTCAAGACGGGCGATTTTCAGTCGGAAAACATCAGCAGTTACTGGATAGGGGGATATACCAATTCCTCTTCCAACAAACCTGTTATTTCCACCGATAACGAACACGTCGAGCCCGAGCATCTCAATAACGCGAGGCTTCATAACGACACCTCGGATTACACCTACCTCTATCAGTCGGTAGCCATAGAGAAAAACGCCATTTACAAGCTCACGGTTGACATCAAACTCGTGCTGTCTTCCACGGCTTCGGGTTCGGGCGCTTACGTAAGGCTTAAAGAGAATACCACGGTAAATCTCATCAAGGTTACGGACGCGGCCAACGTATGGAAAACCTACACCGTATATTTTAAGGTAAAAGATACCGATACCGCCACCATTTTGCTTTCCATGGGCACGGAGAATTACAAATGCCTTGGCGAAGCCAGGTTCGACAACGTATCGCTTCAGAAAGTGGATTCCGTACCTTCGGGCTATGAGCTTATGACTTTGCGCGAATATCACGAAAATTCCGCCAACACTTCGGGCGGCGTATGGTATACGGTTATACTGGCCGTAATTACCGTCGCGATTGCCGTGGGAGTTTACGTATATATGCGCAGGCAGTACGCAGAAGAAGCGGAGAAGGGAGCATTGAAACCTTTCTTCAATTCGGGCGTTGTCACTCTGTTGCTGCTGCTTGTAACTACTTTCGTAATAAGGTTGCTGCTCGCTCTGTTCCTGTTCAGGCAGGACGCGGCCACTCTGATTCAGGCCGAGGCTTTGCTTGACGCGGGCAAGATGAACATTACCAAAATATACGCCGATTCGGCATTTTCGCTGATGGCTCCCGGAGAAGCCTTTATGTACTGGCTTCTGGGCGGACTTGGCGACAAGGTTTTGGGCATAACTACGGCTTCGGGCATGGCCGTCCTCGGCAAAGCCCCCGCTATTTTAGCCGATATCGTTACCGTTTATCTGATTTACGCGACAGGTAAGAAGTATTCCGACGAAAGGACCGCCGCTCTTATGGCAGGACTTTACGCCGTACTTCCCGTATCCTTCACCGTTGCGGCGGCGGATACCACGATGGTTTCGCTGTTCGTAATGCTTACCGTGCTTACTTTCGTGTGTCTGCTCGAAAAGAAACACGTTGCCATGTTCGCATTTCTGTTCTTCGCGCTTTTCCTTACCGAACTTGCGTTTATGCTCGTGCCCTTCGTACTCGCTTACGCAATCTACCTTATGGTAAAGAAAAACGACAAGAAAACCGTTATTACCATGAGTTTGAGCATGGCAGTAAGTCTGGTGATGCTGTACGTGCTGTCACTGCCGCTGACTATCGATTTTATCGGCGCAGGAAAGCCCTTCTTCGTTATAGAAAAGTATTTCGAACTTGCGTTTAAGAACCTTGTCTGCTCGAATAACGGTTACAGCCTGTACGCAATATTCGCGCTTAATACCAAGTCGGTGAACACTGCGGCCAACGTACTCAACGTGATATTCGTAATAATCTTGATAGTTTATACCTTATTGTTATATTTCAAGAACAAGCACCGCGGCGAACTGATACTGCTTGCCTCTATGTTTATCACGGGCGTAGGCGTACTCTGTCTGAACAGAGATCAGACCTCGATATTCCTCGGTATAGCCCTGCTTCTTGTTTATATACTCATCTCGGGCGAAAAGAGGCTGTACGGCGTGATGACGGCCCTTGTAACGCTCAGCTTCGTAAACGTGGCGCAGCTGCTCAATCTGCAAGGCGCTTTCGGCGGCGATGCGGCGATGTACGATATAGGTTACAAGAACGCTCTTCTCATTATCGGAAGCATACTGTCCGTTCTCACGGTGGCGTATTACGGATATCTCGCTTACAACATTACGGTTGACGAGCGCATGGAAATAATCAGACCTATGTTCGATACTCCGTGGGTGGCATTCAAAAAACGCCTCAAATACCTTATGGGTAAAGAAAATATCGTAGAGTAAACTTAAAAACGCAAGGCGGCCTTCACGGGCCGCTTTTTTTATGTGAAAATACTCTTTGCCGCTAGGCTCAGGCATAATCCTCGGTTTTGTAAAATATACTTTAATGACTTACAAAAATTGGAGGGTGCATTTTATGGATAAATTCGATATCTACAAAGATATTTCCCGCCGGACTAACGGAGATATTTACGTAGGCGTGGTAGGCCCGGTGAGGACGGGTAAATCCACTTTTATAAAAAGGTTTATGGAAGAGGTGGTCATCGACAATATCGACGACCGCAACGTGAAAGCGAGGGCGGTGGACGAATTGCCTCAGTCGGCGGACGGCAAGCTGATTATGACCTCTCAGCCCAAATTCGTGCCGGGCGAAGCGGTAAGCGTTACCTTTAACGAAAATATACGCGCCCGTATCCGCATGATAGATTGCGTGGGCTATCTCGTCGAGGGAGCTTTGGGAAGCGAGGAGGACGGCAAGGACAGACTCGTGCGTACGCCCTGGTCCGATGAGGAAATGCCATTCGAGAAAGCGGCCGAAAGGGGTACAGAAAAAGTCATAAGCGAACATTCCACCGTAGCCGTACTTGTTACCACGGACGGCACGGTAACCGATTTCGACAGGGCTAATTACGTCGACGCCGAACAGAGAGTGGTAAACGAGCTTAAAGAAATAGGAAAACCTTTTATAATACTTCTGAACACCGCTTACCCGGACAGGGAGGAAACGGTAAATCTGGTTAACGCGCTGAAAGCCCGCTACGACGCTCCGGTAATAGCGAAAGACGCCCTTAAACTTACGGCGGAGGACGCCGGACAGGTAATGGAAGAACTGTTAAAGCATTTCCCGGTAAAACTGATTGACGTAAAAACTCCGCGTTGGTTACAGGCTTTGTCCGACGACAGCGGAATTTTGAAAGAACTTTCAAAGCGTGCGGCGGACAGCCTGAAAGACGTAACGAAAATGCGCGATTACGACAAGCTGGGCGCAATGTTCGAAAACGCGGAGTATTTTGCTCCCGAAGCGCAGATTTCTTTCGATATGGGCGAGGGCAGGATAACCGTTCAGGCCGAGGTCAAGCCCGAAGTTTATTTCAAGGTGCTAAGCGAGGAATGCGGCAGGAATATTGCAGACGATTTCGATTTGTTCAGCTATATCAAAAAACTCAGATACGCCGAAAAGGAATACGAAAAACTGCACGTCGCTCTCGAACAGGTCAAAGAAACGGGTTACGGCGTAGTTCAGCCCACGCTTTCCGAAATGCTGCTGGAAGAACCCGAAATGGTAAAACAGGGCGGGCAGTACGGTATCAAGCTCAGAGCGTCCGCACCCTCACTGCACATTATGAGAGTGGACGTCGAAACCGAGGTCAACCCGATAGTAGGTACGGAGCAACAGGGACAGGAACTTGTAAAATCCATGCTTTCCGAATTCGAAAGCGACAAGAACGGAATATGGGAAACCAATATTTTCGGAAGGTCGCTTAACAGCCTGGTAAACGAAGGCCTTAACAACAAATTGCAGGCTATGCCCGAAGAGGCCCGAAATAAAATGCGAAAAACGCTGGGGAAAATCGTAAACGAAGGACACGGCGGAGTAATATGCATTCTTCTTTAAAAAAAAGGACGGCTCGGCCGTCCTTTTTTATTGAGGTCGATTTTGTTTGAGTAAACTTTCCAGGTCCGCGCCGGAAACGGGTTTTGAGAAATAGTATCCCTGAATGGTTTTGCAGTCAAGTTTTTTAAGGTATTCGTACTGTTCCGCCGTTTCCACTCCTTCGGCCGTAACGTCCAGATTAAGCGAGCGGGCGAGACCAAGCATGGTTTTTATAAGCGAATCGCCTTTTGGGGAAACGTACGCGTCGATAAAGGACTTGTCAAGTTTTATTCCGTCAAGGGGCAGATCTTTCAGCATGGTAAGCGATGAGTATCCCGTACCGAAATCGTCAAGCAGTATTTTTATTCCGGCTGCGCGCAGAGTATCCAGTTTGCGGCAGAGCAAGGCCTTGTCCTCAAACAGAAGACTTTCGGTTATTTCCAGCTCAATGCTACCGGGATTAATGCCTTCGTCGGCTATGACAGACAGGTAATTTTGCGGAAAAGCATTGCTTAAAGCTGCCGCCTTCGAAATATTAACGGATACGGGTAATACGCTAAGCCCGCGCTCCTGCCAGGCTCTTACGGAGGCACAAACCTGTTTGAATACCGTAAAATCCAGATTGGCTATTACTCCGCTTTTTTCGGCAACGGGCACAAACTTGTATGGCGGAGTATAACTGCCGTCCGAGTTTTTCCAGCGGATAAGAGCCTCGGCTCCCGCAAGACGAGCGTCAGCAGCCGAGTATTTGGGCTGATAAAAAGGCAGGAATTCGTCTTTTTCCAAAGCGGTTACGATGCGGTCGTGCATGATTTTTTCGCCTAATATTTTTTCTTTTATGGCGTTGTCGTAAACGCAGTATTTAACCGACAGGTGCTGCTTTGCCTCGGAATGGGCCATGACCGCGTAATTATGTATTACGGGTATGGGCGAAGACTTGTTCGTGATTACGTACGCGCCTATTACGGGTTTGAGTATAAAGTCGTCGCGTTCGCCTTTTTTATCGAAGCCGAACGAACCTGCAAGTTTTTCCAGCCTTTTTTCGAGGGAAGGTCTGTCGGGCGAGTAAATCAGAGCAAGATATCTGTCAGCAAGTCTTCGGCAGCAGAATTCGCCTGACGAGGAGTCCACGTTTGCGGATATGCGGTCGTAAAAGAATTTCAAAACTCTGTCACCTTCGCCTATACCGTATAAATCGTTTATTATTTTGAAGCCCGCAATATCTATTGCCAGCATGACGGCGGTTTCGTCTTTATGCGCATCGAGCGAGGCTCTTGCGGCAATTTCGAATTTCTGATAAGTGTTTCCCCCCGTTATGCTGTCGACGAAAAGCACTTTTTCCAGAGCTTGTATTTTCTTTTTTTCCGCGCGGATAATCAGCCATAGCATCACGCCGATTATCAATATCGCGCCGTATACGAGAATATATGTCGAAAGCGTTATCGTGCTTGCGTCGCCGGTAACCACGGACGCGTATACTATGGTAACCAGCATCCAGTCGTTGTAACCGACGGGGGAATAATACATGTATTTTTGCGTTTCGCATTGATATTTTACAAGGCCGCTCGCGTTTGCCTCGAAGTCGGATTTTAACTGTTTAACGGGTTCGGCGTTGTCCGCGCTCAGCGCAAGCATGGCTTCGAACAGATTGTCTTTACCCGTAGTGGTTGAAATATGCGTTGCGTCGGCCACGCTGTCGCCGTTCTTTTTAAGAATGTATGAAGCGCCTTTACCGTCAAAGGAATAAGTCGAAAACAGATTGCTGAATACCGAGGCATCGAAAGTTGCCGAGATAACGGCCTTTACCGATTCGTCTTCGGCGTACACGGGGACGCTGAAAATTATGATTTTGTCGCCTGCCGTTCCGTCCGCGGATGGCAGAATATCCTCGATAATGTCGGTAACCACCTGTTTGCCGGTAAGGCTTTGCATGAAATTGTCCTTGCCGCTGAAATCGTCCGTGTGCCCGTCGGTAGTGATGCCCGCGCCGTCGGGCGCGATTATGGTTATGCGCTTAAAGTTGTTGTACTCGGCAACGGGTTTGCAAAGATCGATACACTCCGCGTCGGTTCCGTCAAAATCCGAAATCAGGGAGGCGAGTCCGTTGAGGGTGGTGAAGGCGGCTTTCATCTTGCTTTGAACGATGTCCACGTTCTGGGCGTTGACCTCTTTCATAGACGTGGTTACGTATTTGAAAAAGGAATCCACTATGGTATTTTGCAATACGAAAAATGCCGCGAAAACAATGACAAGCGCAACCGTTACGGCGATTATTTTTATGTAAAGAGATTTTTTTTCGGACACGGAACACCCCTCGCGCGAAAGGAAAAAGCCCCTCATATATTATTTATAATAAAATAATACTATTAAACTTATTAAAGTGTCAAGATAAAATGTTTGCCCGCCCGTAAAAAACGACATTTGTTGACAAACGCGCGCAAAAGGTTTATATTATTAAAAAACTGCGGAGAACGATATGGAAATAATTGTGGCCAGCGGCAACAAAAACAAGATACGCGAGATAGGTCAGATGCTGTCGGGCAAGGCCGAAGTCAGAGGGATGAGCGATTACGGCGTAAACGTCGAAATAGAGGAAAACGGCTCTACCTTCCTCGAAAACGCGCTTATCAAGGCAAAAGCCGTTTCGGAAATTCTGGGCAAACCCGTTATCGCAGACGACAGCGGCATAGTGGCGGAGGCTTTAGGCGACGCGCCCGGTATATATTCTGCCAGATATGCGGGCGAGGGCAAAGACGACGAGGAAAACAATAAAAAACTTATAAACGAGTTAAAAGGCAAAAGCAAACGGGCATACTTTATATCCGTAATAGTACTGTATTATCCCGACGGAAGCTATATATTCGGGGAAGGGCGCGCTTACGGAAGCGTTATCGACGAAAAGAGGGGGAACAACGGTTTCGGCTACGACCCGATTTTTTTGTCGGACGACCTTGAAAAAACTTTCGGCGAAGCGTCCGCGGAGGAGAAGAACGGAGTCAGCCACCGCTATCGCGCGCTTTGCGATCTTATGAGCAAACTGTGAAAAGTCTCGCGGTTTTTTCGGATACCCATCATCATTCGCTTCCCGAGGCGTTTTACGAGGTCATGGAAAGCGTGGATTACGTGATTTTCTGCGGCGACGGTCTTTCGTCGCTCATGCCCTTTGCCGAGCTGTACAAGGATAAATTCGTTTACGTGAAAGGCAATTGCGATTTCAGCGCGAAAGGACCCGATAAGGTTATTTTGCAAATAGAGGACGTTAAAGTTCTTGTAACGCACGGGCACCTTTACGGCGTCAAAAGTAATACTTTAAACCTTAAATTTGCCGCGGAAGAGCAGGGTGCCGACCTCGTACTGTTCGGTCATACGCACGCTAACGGAGTGGAAAAAGACGGCTCGGTAACCTATATCAACGCGGGCAGTCTGGGCGAAGGATATCTGTACGGCGACGGCTATTATTACGTTGTTATAAACGGCAAAAATATTTTAGCAAAATTTGTTAAAGTATACTAAAAAAAGTTGACAAAAATATGTAATTATTATATACTTTTGTAGCATTGCATT
>DVNW01000004.1 GCA_018714105.1 Candidatus Faecicola pullistercoris
CTTTTTTTGGTATTGCACAACGGTTTCGCTTAGTGTATAATATAATCAATAGTTATTTTAATACGAAAAAGGTGTGGTCTATGATAAGCGGGAAAATTAATTCATTGAAGGGCACTTTGTTTTTGGCTGTGATTTTAGTTGCCGCCATACTGTTAAGTTTGACGTTTACGCCTGTTTCAGCGGAGGAAAGCGCGACAGGAGCGTCTTCGGTCGGCTCATGGTACGACGGCCTTCCTTCCACCGCGGAGGAACGAGCTTCCCTATGGCAGTCTTCCGTAGAAGGCGAGGGTACGGAAAGCAATCCTTATCTGATAGATTCGGCCGCCGATCTGGCCCTGTTTTCCGCCATGGTAAACGACGGCAATACCTTCCTCGGGAAATACCTTGTTCAGACAGCGGATATAGATTTAAGCGGCAAGCAGTGGATCGCCATAGGCGGTTACGTTTCGGTCGGTTCGTCAAAGGCCTTTCTCGGGAACTATAACGGCGGATATTACAACGTATCCAATCTTACTATAGATACGTCCAACGCCGTTTTCAACAGTTACATTTATACGACGCAAGGCCTGTTCGGTTACGTTGCCGCCGTTTTCGACGAATCCATGGCCGATTCGGAATACACCGAAATCAACGGACAAAAAATTCATAACGGGCTTACGACGGGTATCGTACGGGCTTTGAACCTCGATAACGTCAATATCGTTACGGGCGGCAATTACAATAACGTCGGCTCGGTTGCGGGCATCAACAACGGACTTATCGAGGACTGCACCGTGGAGAGCGGCTCTGTTACCGCTTCGCCCACAAACGACGCCTATATCGGCGGCATTGTCGGTACGGCAAGAAGCGGAGATATGCGCAATTGTTTTAATTTTGCTTCGGTAAGCGCGCTTTCGGGAACTTCAAGCGTGGGAGGCGTCGTGGGCAGAACGGCTGTCGACAGCGGTTCGGGCGAACCTAATTCCAAATACAGAAATACAACGGTATTTAATCTTATAAATATCGGCACGGTAACGGGCAATAACAACGTCGGCGGCGTCATAGGTATAAGCAGCGGTATTTCCACAAGCATACACGGCGGGCATTATCGTATAAGCGGTCTTGCCAATTCGGGCGACGTTCGCCTGACGGGCAGCGGAAACGCGGGCGGATTAATCGGAAACCTTACTACCGGAAATGTCAGCGCTTCGTACAATACCGGCACGGTAAGCGCGGACGAGACCGTTTCGGCGTCCGTTAATCTCGGCGGTCTGGTCGGAATTATGCAGGACGCCGTCTGGGGCAGTTACAACTATTCCACTGTAAAACCTCATTCCGCAAGCGGCAGTACAGCGGGCAATATTTACGGAACGGGCAGTTCGATAACCATTGCGGTTAAAAACTATTTCATAACTTCGAGCGACGACTCCGCCGTGACGGCGCAGTATTATTCGGGCGACAACGCTTCGACTTCCGAATATTTCGTTAAAACCGATCTGAGTTCGTTCAGGGTGAACGGCATTACCTGGGGAGACTCCATAACCAATTATTACGGGACCAGTTATTGGTATTATTACGGCGCCTATCCCAGGCTTTCCATCGAAACTCTCGAAACCTCTCTTATATCGGACGGCGCGTCTGACGTATACGACAACACGGCAAGGACGTTAACGCCCGAACTGCATTTCAAATCGTCCATATTCAACGTGGTTTCCTCGGTTACGCTGAAATGGAGCGTTTCGGGACACGTATCTGCCGAAGGCACTGCCGTACTGCCTACGACAAGCGACGACAGCTGGACGGCCGACGCCATAGGTTTTGACGGCGTTATCAAGGAAGCAGGCGAGTATTCTGTCAAAATTATAATTTACAGCGAGGAGGCGGGTATTTATTCTTATGCCGATTATTCGCTTACAATAGATAAGCGTCCCATATACATAAAAGGCGAGCAGAAAAACATTACTTACGGCACTGCCGACGACGGAAATTATACCTATACCGTTGTAAGTGCGACCGGCGATACGGGCCTTCTGTCGGGGCACGCCGTTGAGGGCAAACTCGGGCGCGAAAATCCCGATGCCACGGCCGCAGGCGAATACGCATACGATTATTCGGCGATAAGAGTACTTGACGGAGAGACCGACCTCACCGCAAATTATAATCTTATAGCCGCGGAAGACAGCGGTAAGTTTGTTATCGACAAGAAGGCTCTGGGGGTAACGGTTAACAGTTTTTCCCTTACTTACGGGGGAACGGTTGACTCTCTTGCGAGCAATTTTTCCGCTTTCATTATTTTAAATACCACGGGCGTTGCCGAATGGGATAAGGATAAAGTTAAAATTTCCGCGGTGGATTTGGCAAGAGTTGACGCCTCGCCTTCGGACAACGTGGGCACTTACGCCAACAGCATAAAGATTAATTCGGTTGTGCTGAATAACCCGAACTATACCGTAAATATTAACTATTCGAATCTGTATACACTTATTATCAATCCCGCTTCTCTTTCGGTTGAGTTTACTTCGTCCGTCGTCAGCAAAACGGCGGGTACAGAGTACGATCTGTCCCTTTTCGGGTATACTCTTAAAGGTCTTGTGAGCGGAGATGCGGCCGAAAACGTAATAACCGTATGGTTTACCAGCGACGGCGCTTCGTCTGCCGCGGCTGCGGGAAGTTACGATATTGTTTTCAATTATGAACTGAAAACGGCAAATTACGCCGTTACTACCCCCGACGGCACGGTAGCGGGCACTCTGAACGTGTCTCAGGCAAACGTAACGGTCAAAGACGATTTTCTGAAAACCAAGGTTGCCGAAAAGGTATACGACGGCACAGTGAACGGAAATCTGACCGGGCCTCTTACGTCGGATCTGTTTACCAACTGGCAGGAGGGATACGAGCTTCCTTCCGTAACGGTTACCTTCGACAGTAAAAACGTCGGCACGGGAAAAACCGTTACTGTTACGCTCACCGTACCGCAAAACGCGGGTTACGGTATTGTCAATTCGGTCAACAACAAATATACGCTGACGGTTGACGGCGGCGTTATCACGCCTCGCGCGGTTACGGTTTCGATTAAAGATATAACTAAAAATTACGGCACCTCCGGCGACAATTACGCATTTACTTACGCATTCGAGGGAGCTGACGGTATCGATCTTTCCGCAATGCAGGCCGAAATGGCAGGCTTAATGAGTTCGTACGTTTCCTTGCTCGGCAGGGAAGAAGGTTCGGACGTAGGAAGATACCTTATCAGCTGGACCGCAGGCGTGCCGGAAGTATCGGCAGACAATTATGCGGTAACCGTTTCGGAACAGACGGCGTATCTCGAAATTCTGCCCGCAAACATTAATATTTCGGGCACGGATATAACTGCCGCCGACAAAGTATACGACGGCAGTACCGACGTGTCGGTAACGGTTCCGTCAATCGACAATGCGGTTATACTTGCCGACATGGGCAAGGTGTATCTCGAAATCGTTTCCGCTTCATTTGCCGCAGCCGACGCAGGTTCGGATAAACCGGTATCCGTAACGATAAGGCTTGCGGGAGAAAAAGCGGGAAATTACACGCTTTCTCAAACGGAGTTCACGGTAAGCGCCGACATCGCGAAGAGAGAGGTAACGGTTACTTTCGACAATGCGTTCAGTCCCTCTTTCGGATACGTTTACAATTCTGTCGATTTCGGTCTGGTATTAAGATACACCGATAACGAAGAGCTTATTACGGACGCCGCCCTGATCGACGAACTTAGGGCGCACGTCGTTGTGGGACTGTATAAGGACAATGAGGAAATACCCGAGGGTACGGCCTTGTCCATAGGAAGCTTCACGTTGAAGATGAGCGTGTCGGAACAGCCCTCAAACCATAACCTTACAGCTTCGGCCACACGTACGGTTGTTATAGCCGCGACACGGCTTGACAATCCCGTATTTACGCTTAACGGCAACGAGTCCACTTACGTGTCTTACGTTTACGGCGAAACGGTAACGCTGCCCGTAGCAAAAGTAGGTGAAACCGAACTCGGCTTTTCGGGCTCGGAGACCGATTCGCTGACTTATTCGTATTCCGTTTCTTCTGTTGCCGCTTCGCAGGGCCTTACGCCATCGGCAATCAAAAGCGCGGGTACTTACACTATTACTCTGGAAGCCGAAGCCAAAGACGGTTATACGTTTAAAAACGGAAGCTATCGGGCTACGGTAACCTATACCTTGGAAATAACCAAGAAAACCGCTTACGTTGCGGTTAAGAGTCTGGGTGCGGACGGCGATATCATTCAGGGCGACGATATGCCCGATTTTGCCTCGTTTACCACGGAGGATCTGGTATTTTTCAGCATCGCGGGCGATGAGGCGGTAAACGCTTTCGTTTACGGAGAAGGACCCGAAGTCGTAAGCGGTACTTTTGTTATAAATACTAAAAACATCGATATGTTCAAGGTTGGAACCTATCAGCTTAATTTTGCTTCTTTCGATCTGAAAGCCGATAATTACAACCTCGTAAACACCACGGGTAAACCCGAATATGCAAAGTACATCGGTACCATTACCATAGGTAAAAACGAAAATACCACCGTTTCCAACGAGGATAATACCGTAATTATCGAAAATCAGCTTACCGAAGGAGTCGCTCTTGAGGTAACTCAAAGCGCAGCCGACGATTACGAAGCGGCGCAAGGACAGATACAGGCTCAGGAAGGGGCGGACAGAGTTATTTTAACGGTATACGGTATCGTACTGGAAAAAAACGGCGAGACTTTTGTAAGCCCGTCGGATATGACGATAAAACTCAAACTGCCGAGCGGAAGTTACAAAAATCTTAACAGCACCGTAAAAGTGGTTCTGCTCGACGAGGACGGCAATTACTCCAAAATGCTTTCGGGCGTGACTCTTGAACAAGGAGAGGGAAATACCTATTACGCGGTTTTCAAATCCAAAGAAGGCGGAACTTTTGCCATAGTCGGCGTGCCCGGCAGCTCCAATCCCAATATACTTTATTACGTAATAGGCGGCGGCGTATTACTTATAATTGCGGCGTCCGTAATAGCCATAATTTTCGTGAAATCCTCGGACAGAAAGCGCAGACTCCGTGAAGAAGCGGCGGCTTTCGGCGCTGACGGAGACGGCGGGGTAAAGGCCAAAATCGCCGCCGGAAAACAGAAGGGGAAACAGGGTAAACAGGTAAAATCTCAGCCTGCGCCCAAAGGGGATAAGCAACCTGTTTCTCAGCCTGTTCAGCAACCTGTACAAAGGCCCGTTCAGCAGCCTGCGCAAAGGCCCGTTCAGCAGCCTGTACAAAGGCCCGTTCAGCAGCCTGTGCAAAGACCCGTTCAGCAGCCTGTGCAAAGACCGGCGGCTCAACAGGCCGAAACGCAGCATCTGACCCCGGAGCAGCGCGCGGAAATAAAGCAGAAATCCAGGCAAAGCCAGTCCAACTGGAACGATTACGGTATGAAATAATACAGTTTTAACCCTCTGTCAAACGGAGGGTTAATTTTTTAAATATCAGACTGTTTTTCAATAATACAAAATGCGCGCATTTTTGCGACCGACACTGCTTTGCTGTTATTATATTAATAATAAAAAATGTTGATTATTTCGGTTTTATAATGTATAATAATTATAAATAAGCTAAGGACGGTTCATAATGAAAATTGCTATCGGCTGCGACCACGGCGGTTTTATTTTAAAGCAAGGCATTCTTGATTTTCTGAAACAACGAGAAATAGAAGTTACCGATTTCGGCACTTTTGATGAAAAAAGCGTCGATTATCCCGTATACGGCAAAAAAGTCGCGCAAGCCGTGGCTTCGGGCGAGGCCGACAAGGGTATACTTCTTTGCGGTACGGGCATAGGTATTTCCATTGCCGCTAATAAGGTCAGGGGGATTCGGGCCGCGGTGGTTACCGACGAATTTTGCGCCGAGGCCTGCAAAGCACACAATAACGCAAACGTTCTGGCGCTGGGGGGACGGGTGGTCTCTCCCGAACTCGCGGTCAAACTGGTTGCCGTCTGGCTGGATACGGAGTTCGGCGGCGAGAGGCATCAACGAAGGATAGATATGATTTCGGATATCGAAGCCGAAACTATGAAATAGGTAGTTTATGACACTGCAAAACGTAATCAATTCAATATCGTCGGCCGAACTTCAGGCCGAAGAAAAAATCAGAATTGCTTCTTTGAAAGCAAAAGAAGTGCAGCTTGCCGCCGAGGTTGAGTGCGAACGCATCAAAGACAAGACCTCGGACGAATGCAAGGCGACCGTAAAACGCATAATGAAAAATGCCGAAGTAGCCGCCAATACCAAGTGCAGTCAGACGCTCAATCAGGGCGCGAAACAGGCGGCGGCATTTGAAAAGGCATGTCGGGGACGCATTGACGACGCTGTCGATTTTATTTGCGGGAGGTTAATTTCCAAATATGTCGATAGTTGAAATGAAAAAGTTGGTTTTAATCGGCCACAAGTCGGTTAAAAACGAACTTTTGCGCGCTCTTCATAAATGCGGCGTGGTAGAGGTATCCAAAACCGGGCTTCTGGAAAATACCTTTTACGCCGAGGACGGTAAAAACGGGGAGGAAACAGCCGAAAAACTAAGCAGGCTGTCCTTTTGTTTTGACTTTTTAAAGGAGCAGCAACGTCAGGCGGACAAGCTTGTCAAGAAAGAGCTTTTCAGCTACGAAAAGCCCAAAAAAGCAATGATTCAGCCTACGCCGCGCTTTTCGTACGACGATTTTTATAAGATACGCGATAAAGAGTCCGCGCTCTGGGACGAAGTCAAAAGCATCGAGACAATCAATTCGCGCGTGCAGGATATCAAAGGCGAGATTCTGAAAATCAACGCAGTTACCGAACAGGTCAAAGTTTTTGCGGATATCGACGTCATATTGGGAGGTTTCAAGGATACTCCGCATACTTCGATGTTTTTGGGAGCCGTACCGTCGGCAAGGGCGAAAGCCGTTCGCGCCATAACCGAAAAATACGAAGGCCTTTACGTTTACGTAGACGAAAAGCCCGCAAAACTCAGCGCTGTCGCCGTTATATGCCTTAAAGAAATAAAAGACGACGTCGTTTCGGACCTGAATGCACTTGAATTTATCAGGTCGGATTTCACGTTTGACAAAACGGCCGCGGAAATTCTTGCCGACAACGCCGCCGCCGTGGCCGCGCTTGAAGAGGAAAGGACGGCTCTGCTTTCGGATACGATGAAAAAGCTCGGGCTTGTCGACGATCTGAAACAGCTTTACGACTTATATCTGATCGAAAAGGCCTTTATCCGCGCGGGTGACGGCTTCGCGCAGACCAAATCGGCTTTTGTTCTCGAGGGATTCGTTCCCGTAAGCGAAGAGGAAAAAGTAAAAGGGGTTCTTGACGGGTTTGCCGACAACTCCGTTTACGAAATCTCCGACCCCGAAGAGGGCGACGTCGTTCCCACACTGGTGAAATCGGGTAAAGCCGTAGCGCCGTTCGAGAGCATTACCAACATGTTCAGCGCGCCCGCGGTCAACGACATCGATCCCAACCCGTTTGTGGCGTTTTTCTATACTTTGCTTTTCGGCCTCATGATGGGCGACGCCGTATACGGAATTTTTCTTGCCGTTTTCGGCTTTACCATGTACAAACTCAAAAAACCCGTCCCCGGCAAAGGCGGCTTGTTCCTTGTAATAGGAATGGGCGGAATTTCGACCTTTATATGGGGCGTGCTTCTGGGCGGCTGGCTGGGGCTTGATATTCCCGAAGGCAGTTTTCTCGATAAACTAACGTGGTTCAATCCGCTTGAAGAACCCATGATGATGCTCGGCCTGAGCATGGTAATGGGCTTTGTGCACATAATGTTCGGTCTGGGCCTGAAAGCGGCACGGCTGATTAAGGAAAAAGACTTTCAGGGTGCACTGGGCGAAGTGTTCAGCTGGTATCTGATTTTCGGCGGACTTATAGTTTACGTGCTGTCGTCCATGGTATTCAAAATCAACGTTCTGGGTACGGTAGGTCTGGCAATACTTATTTTGGGGCTTGCCGTTCTGCTGATATTCGGCGGTCACGGAAAGAAGGGCGTCAAACGTGTTATCGGCGGAGTAGGCAAACTTTACGATACCGTCAATTTCATGAGCGATATTTTAAGTTACTCCCGACTGTTCGGTCTGGGGCTTGCTACGGGCGTTATAGGTATGGTTATTAATAAAATAGTCGAAGTTATCATAGGCCTTATCCCCGTTGCAGGGTACGTTCTGGGCGCGGCCTTTTTCGTGCTCGGGCACGTTATGAACATAGCAATCAACACGCTGGGAACTTACGTTCATAACTGCAGGTTGCAATATATCGAATTCTTCGGTAAATTCTACGACGGAGGCGGTAAGCTGTTCACGCCTATCGGCTCCGAAACCAAATACACTTATATTGAAAGATAGGAGGTTATCTTTATGACAACAGGTACTGTTCTGGCAGTTGCGGGTGCGGCTCTTGCCGCCATTATGTCCGGCATAGGCTCGGCGCTCGGCGTAGGTATGGCGGGCAGGGCGGCCGCGGGTCTGACGGCCGAAGATCCCGAAAAGTTCGGTAAAGCCCTTCTGCTGCAGTTGCTTCCCGCCACGCAGGGTATTTACGGATTGCTTGTGGCATTCCTCGTATTGTTGAAAATAGGCGCTTTCGGTGATATGCTCGCGCTCAGCACCGCAAGCGGCTGGATACTTTTCGCAAGCTGTATGCCCATGGCCGTGGTAGGTCTGATAAGCGCCGTATCTCAGGCTAAAGTTTCGGTTGCGGGTATTGCGTGCATCGCAAAAAGGCCCGAAGCCAGCGGTAAAGCCATGATTTTGGCGGCTATGGTAGAGCTGTACGCCATATTCGCTCTGCTCATATTCTTCCTCGGCGGATTTATTCCCGAAATCGTACTCGCTTAAAAAGGGGCCCTCGATATGGAAGGAAAGGACACCATCATTAATAAGATAATGTCCGACGCCGACAGTCAGGCCGAAGAAATACTCGCTCAGGCAAAAGCAAAGGCCGAAGCGCAGGTTAAAAAGGCCTTGGACGAATCCGAAGCATTGCAAGCGGACGCCGCAAAAAAGGCGGAAGACGCGGGCAGCGAGCTGATTACCCGCCGCCTTACAGTAGCGGGTCTGGACGTTAAAAAGCAGATGCTTGCCGTAAAAAAAGAGCTTATCGACGCTTCGTTTGCTAAAGCGGAGTCCGTGCTCGCAGGGTTAGAGGACGACGATTATCTCAAACTCATATCGGCAATGCTCGCGAAAAGCGCGTCCGACGGCGATACGGTTACCGTTTCCGCGAAGGACAAGTCGCGCATTACCGCGGATTTTATAAAGAAACAGTCCAAAAAACTGGGAATTTCGCTTACTCTCGGTAAGGAATACGGCGATTTTGACGGCGGCATTATTCTTACGGGAGGCGGCGTAGACAAAAATCTCACGCTCGAAGTCGAGCTAAAACTGCTGTACGACGAAATTCAGGCGGACGTCGCCGCCATACTGTTTAAGGAGACCGAAAATGCCTGAGGCGGGACTCATCTATTCCAACGCGCGCATAAAGAGCATGGAAAGAAACCTCGTCGGTTCGGCACAGCTTTCCAGGCTTCTCGACGCCGACAGCGTCGGGGACGCTTTTAAATTGCTTGTGGAATTCGGCTACGGCAACGGTATTTCGATTGACGATAAAAACGCTTTTGAAAACCTTATAGCTTACGAGCGCACTCAGGCGACGGAGTTTTTCAAGGAAAACGTCTTCAAGTCGAGCGGCCTCGAAAACTTGCTTAAAAGGGAAGATTACCACAACCTTAAAGCGGCAATCAAGGCGTTCAGAACGGGGCAGGAAAATCCCGAAGCCTTTTATCCGTCGGGCAATATCGACAAGAACGTAATAGTACAGGCCGTTTTGTCGGGCGACTGTTCGGCCTTGCCGGTGCATATGCGCAATGCGATACAATCTCTGGATCCCTCGGCGGGCCCGAGACAGATTGACGTCGCGGTGGACAAGGCGCTTTACAGTGACGTTTTTGCCTCGCTTAAAAAGTGCAATCAGAAAATAGTCAAAGAATATTTTGTTAAACAAGTTGACCTCAAAAATATATCGGCTTTCGTAAGGGTAAATCTGTTAGGACTCGGTTTCGCGTTCTTTAACGAGGGCTTTATCGAGGGCGGCAGCCTGGATATCGGTTTTTACGAGAGTTTCGCCTCGTCCGACGTCGAGCTGTTTGCCGACAAGCTCAGGACTACCGATTACAAGGATATAGCCGAAAAATGCCTTATCGGCAAAAAGGATTTGGTTCTTTTCGAAAAAGTGGCGGACGATATTCTGCTCGACGTTTTCAGAAAAGAGCGTAACGACATGTTCTCGGTAGCGCCCATCGCGGGCTATTATCTCGCGAAATGCACCGAGCTTAAAGTAGTTAATACCGTCGTATCCGCTATCAAAAACGGTATCGACAAAAAATTATTGGCAAAAAGGTTGCGTGAACTGTATGCGTAAAGAAAAAATCGCAGTCGTGGGCGATAAGGATTCGGTACTCGCGTTCAAAGCGGTCGGGCTTGACGTCTTTCCGATTTCGGACGAAGAGGAAGCGTCGGATAAAGTCAGGCTGCTGGCAAGGGAATACGCGGTAATTTTCGTTACCGAAAAACTCGCCGCCAAAATGGAGCCTTTGCTCAAAAGATACAAGGCGCGGGCTTATCCCGCAGTTATACCTATTCCCGATGCGTCCGGCTCGACCGGATTCGGGCTTTACGGTATCAAAAAAGACGTGGAAAAGGCCATAGGGGCCGATATTCTGTTTAATAGAGAGGACTGATTTTTATGCAGGAAAATGCAGGTAGAATTATTAAAGTTTCAGGGCCTTTGATTGTTGCCGAAAACATGCAGGACAGCAAAATGTACGACGTTGTCCGCGTCAGCGACAAAAAGCTGATAGGCGAAATCATCGAACTCAGGGGCGACAAAGCCTCCATTCAGGTTTACGAGGAAACCAGCGGCCTGGGAGTAGGCGAAAGCGTATATTCAACGGGCTCGCCTCTGTCGGTAGAACTTGCGCCGGGGCTTATCGAAGGTATATACGACGGCATACAGCGTCCGCTTAATCTGCTTAGGCAGGAGTCGGGCGACAGAATTGCCCGAGGCATAGATATCCCCGCGGTAGACCATAAAAAACTTTGGGAATTCAAACCCGTAGCCAAACCCGGAGATAAAGTACGTACGGGCGATATTCTCGGCGTTGTCGACGAAACGGTCATTGTTGAGCACCGTATAATGGTGCCTGAAGGCGTCGAAGGCACGGTAAAAAGCATCGAAAAGGGCAGTTTTACTGTAGACGACACCATAGCCGTTATTTCTACCGATAAGGGCGATAAAAAAGTGTCCATGTTAAAACGCTGGCCCGTCAGAAAAGGCAGACCTTACCGCGAGAAGCTTACTCCCTTTATGCCTATGGTTACCGGTCAAAGAGTTATAGATACTCTGTTTCCTATAGCTAAGGGCGGCGTTGCGGCCGTTCCCGGTCCGTTCGGAAGCGGCAAGACCGTTGTTCAGCATCAGCTTGCCAAGTGGGCGGACGCCGAAATAATAGTTTACGTAGGCTGCGGCGAAAGAGGTAACGAGATGACGGACGTTCTTAACGAGTTTCCGCACCTTACCGACCCAAAGACGGGTCAGCCGCTTATGAAACGTACCGTGCTGATTGCAAATACTTCGGACATGCCCGTCGCGGCGCGCGAAGCGTCCATTTACACGGGTATAACGATAGCCGAATATTTCAGGGATATGGGCTATAACGTTGCAATCATGGCGGACTCGACAAGCCGTTGGGCCGAAGCCTTGCGCGAAATGAGCGGACGTCTCGAAGAAATGCCGGGCGAAGAGGGATATCCCGCATATCTGTCTTCCCGTCTTGCGGAGTTTTACGAAAGAGCGGGCATGGTGAAAACGCTGGGCTCCGGCGACAGAATCGGTTCAATTTCGGCAATCGGCGCGGTAAGCCCTCCCGGCGGAGACCTTTCCGAACCCGTATCGCAGGCTACTCTGCGTATCGTCAAAGTATTCTGGGGGCTTTCGGCTTCGCTTGCTTACAAGCGTCATTTCCCCGCAATAGACTGGTTGCAGAGTTATTCTCTTTATGCAGACAGACTTTCGGAATGGTATTCGGACAACCTCGGCGACGAGTGGCTGGATATGCGCACCGAAATTATGAGAATTTTGCAGGAAGAGGCTCAGCTTGAAGAAATCGTAAGGCTTGTCGGTATGGACGCGCTTTCTCCGAAGGACAGACTTACCATGGAAACCGCCAAATCCATAAGGGAAGACTACCTGCATCAGAACGCTTTCCATGAAGTGGATACTTACGCTTCGCTTACCAAACAGTTCAAGATGATGCAGCTTATACTTTTAAACTACCGTCTTTGCAACGAGGCTCTCGATAAAAACGTGGATATCGAAGATATACTTCAACTGGAAGTCAAGGATAAAATCGGCAGGGCGAAATATATTTCCGAGGACGAACTCGACAAGTTTGACGAAATAACCGCCGACCTCAAAGAAGAGATGATTGCTCTTACCAACGAAGGAGGCCTGTAATATGCTGAAAGAATATAAAACCATTAAAGAAGTAGTCGGACCTCTTATGCTTGTTGAGGGCGTACAGGGCGTTAAATACGACGAACTTGTGGAGATATGTCAGGAAGACGGCGATATCCGCCGCGGAAAAGTGCTGGAAGTCAAAGGCGATTCCGCTCTTGTGCAGCTGTTTGAGCCGTCGCAGGGCATAAAAATATCTACTTCGAAGGCCCGTTTCTTAGGACGCAGCATGCAGCTTGCCGTCTCCGAGGAAATGCTGGGCAGAGTATTCGACGGTATGGGCAATCCGCGCGACGGAGGAGCCCCCGTTATTCCCGAAGCCAAAATGGATATTAACGGCAGGCCCATCAATCCCGCCGCCCGCGATTATCCCAACGAGTTTATACAGACCGGTATTTCGGCTATAGACGGGCTTAACACCCTTGTAAGAGGACAGAAACTGCCCGTATTTTCGGCGTCGGGACTTCCGCACTCCGAGCTGGCCGCTCAGATTGCCCGTCAGGCAAAGGTTTTAAGCAGCGACAGTAAGTTCGCAGTCGTGTTTGCGGCGGTAGGAATTACGTTCGAGGAAGCCGATTTCTTTATTTCCGATTTCAGAAAAACCGGCGCAATCGAAAGAGCCGTTCTGTTTATCAATCTGGCTAACGACCCCGCAATCGAGCGTATAGCTACGCCGCGTATGGCGCTTACCGCGGCCGAATATCTCGCTTTCGAGAAAGGAATGCACGTACTTGTTATTACAACGGATATAACTAACTATGCCGAGGCCCTTCGCGAGGTTTCTGCCGCGAGAAAGGAAGTCCCCGGCAGAAGAGGTTATCCGGGATATCTCTATACCGACCTTGCCACCATGTACGAAAGGGCGGGCCGAATTATAGGCAAAGAGGGTTCCATTACCCAAATACCCATTCTTACCATGCCCGAGGACGACAAGACTCATCCCATACCCGACCTTACAGGGTATATTACCGAAGGACAGATTATTCTCAGCCGCGAGCTGTATAAAAAGGGCTTTATGCCTCCTATCGACGTACTGCCTTCGCTTTCGCGTCTTAAAGATAAAGGTATAGGTAAGAGCAAAACCAGAGAAGACCACGCCGATACCATGAACCAGCTTTTCGCGGCATATGCCCGAGGCAAAGAGGCCAAAGAGCTGTCGGCCATACTCGGCGACGCCGCTCTTACCGAAAGCGACAAGAAATTTGCAAAGTTTGCCGAGGAATTTGAAAGGAAATATATTTCGCAAGGATTTCACGCAAACCGCACTATACAGCAAACGCTGGATCTCGGCTGGGAACTTTTGAAACTTCTGCCCAGGAACGAGCTTAAACGTATCAGGGACGAGTATCTCGACAAATACCTGAAAGCGGACGGGGAGACAGATGACAAGGCTTAACGTAAATCCTACCCGAATGGAGCTCAGGCGGCTTAAAACCCGTCTGAAAACGGCGACCAGAGGCCATAAACTGCTGAAAGACAAATCGGACGAGATGATAAGGCAGTTTATGGAGTTCGTCAAACAGAACAAGCGTCTTCGCGAAGAAATCGACGACGAGCTTTCGCTTGCTCTTAAAGGGTTTATGCTGGCGCGTTCGGTTGCCGACGGAGCCGTTATCGAGGAAGCCGTGGCTATGCCCGCGGTAAGCCTTGATATAGAGGCTACCACTAAAAACGTTATGAGCCTTGACGTGCCCTCTATAACGGTTAAAAAAGCCGATGTTTCGGATATGTATCCTTATTCGTTCGCGTCGGTAACGGCGGAACTGGACCAATCGATATCCACAATTTCCGAACTCGTGGAAAAACTTATTCAGCTTGCCGAAATCGAAAAGGTCTGCAATATGCTTGCAGACGAAATCGAAAAGAACAGAAGGCGCGTAAACGCTCTCGAATACGTAATGATTCCTCAGCTTGAGGAGACTATAAAATATATAACGATGAAACTTGACGAGCAGGAGCGCAGTAACGTAATAAGGCTGATGAAAGTCAAGTCGATGATCGCGGAAAGGCAAAGTTAAAAAAAGCGTACACGGTACGCTTTTTTAATTGGGTTTGGAATATTTTAATCTTTTTTTGTTAAAATCTCGCCGTTTTCGGGATTAATCAGTAAGGCGGAGTATTTGTAATCTTCGCCTACAAGCGCAACATACCAGTAATAAGGCGACTCGTGATCAAAACGGTTTCTTATAAATTTAACGTAAATTTCCCTGGTCAGCTTACCGCTTTCGTCGGTATTTTCGGCAATCACGTCTTTAAGTTCTGCGGTAGCGATTTTTAAAGCTTCCTGCCAGTCTATCATGTTTTCCAGGCGGTTTTCGAGCGTAAGCGTCACTTCTTTATCCGCGTATGAAAGAGTTATGGTTTTAAGATTTTCTATAATATCCGAAAGGTCCGCTTCCGAAGAGAACGAGGCCGACAGTTTATCCTGCTCCAAACTTCCTTCTGCCGTTTTGGTTCCGTCGGTCAATTTGTAATTGACGGGCAGCTTCAGCGATGAGTTCAGAGGCGTGGCCGAAACTACGTAAAACGTTTGGGTTTCGCCGACCTTGCCGTCGGATCTGAACTCTGACTCTCTGACGCCCGAGTAAACCGATACGGCAAAATCCTCGTTTAAAGCGGTATACTGATGAGTCTGATAATAACTGACGTATTCGGAATATTCCGGACCGTCCGGCTTCTTGTTGCAGGCCGCAAAAACGGATATGGACATAACTGCGCAAACAAACAGGATAATAAACTTTTTCATAATGCCTCCTAAAATATAAAATGCCTTTCAGGCGGCCGATATGCAAAAAAATTAAAAAAAAGAGGACGGTTGCCCGTCCTCGTCGGATTTAAAACTATCTGTTTTTCTTTTTGAATCCGGCAAACAGTTTCCTGTATCCGCCTTTCTTTTTGTTGAAGATATCTACAAGTCCTTCGATTGACATCATGGACATTATACCGCCCGAGAAACCGCAGAAACTTCTTAAAGGCATATCTTTAATGGAATTAAGTATCATCGAGCGGTTTTCGGCGTTGCCGGCAACAAGTCCGCCTCCGAACATCATAATGCCTTTCAAAAGTTTTCCGAGAGGAACGATGGCTATGTCGGTTATGGTGGAGTTGACCGTAAATTCACCGCGCTTGGGCGCGACGTTTTCGGGCAGTTTGTCACCGAATAATTTCTCGAAATCTTCCTTTGAAATATCTTGAGTATTCTCGTCTACGTAATAGCAGGGGCAAAGGGTGCGGTAATCGGGCAGGGGCTTGTCGCTGTCGGAGGAAAGAATATCTACCGATGCGGTAAGTTTAATATCGCGGCTGCTTGCGCCTACGAGTATTTCGTATTTTCCGCCGAGTACGTGCCAGTCGGCGATAGCGGTATTGTAGAAAGCGAAACTGCGTTTTCCGAGTTCTACGGTAACCGTTTTGCTTTCGCCGGCTTTGAGGAATACTTTTTCGAAACCTTTAAGCTCTTTATCCGCCATGAATACTTTGTCTTTGGGTGCGGATACGTAAACCTGAGCTATTTCCGCGCCGTCGACTTTGCCCGTATTTGTTATCTTAAACGAAACCGAAAGAGTATCGGTATCTTTTATTTTATCGGCAGACAGTTTGATGTCGGAATACTCGAAAGATGTATACGAAAGCCCGTGACCGAAGGGAAATCTGACCTCTTTCTTTGCGGTGTCGTACCAACGGTAGCCCACGAAAATGCTTTCGCGGTACTCAACGCTTACGGGACCCATCGAGAAATATTTTTCGGCAAGGCTGTCGTTAAGGCTCTTGGGATAAGTTTCCGCAAGCTTTCCTGAAGGATTGACTTTGCCGTACAGCAGGTCCACGGTAGCTTCGCCCACGGCGTCGCCTCCGAGATAGGTGTTGAGTACGGATTTAACCTTGGCATGCCAGGGCATGGTTACCGGCGAGCCGCCTTGCAATACGACCGCGACGTTCGGGTTTACTTTTAAAACTTCCTCTACGAGCTTGTTGTGTCCGAGGGGCAGGTCCATATGCGACCTGTCGAAACCTTCGCTTTCGTAAGCGTCGGTGAGGCCTATGACAAGTATGACTTTTTGTTTTTTTGCCGCAAGTTCAACGGCGGCTTTAAGGAGCTTTTTGTCGTAACCGTCGCCTTTGAGGGTATAACCGTCGGCGTATTCGTATTTCAGGCCGGCGGCGTCCATAGCCGAAACTATGTTCACGAGATTATAGGGATTGATGCGGCTGCTTCCCGAACCCTGATATCTGACGTGTTTGGCAAGTTTTCCTATTAAGGCAACGTCGTCGCTGTCGGACAAGGGCAGGAAAGAGTCCTCGTTTTTGAGCAGAACGGAGCTCTCGGCCGCAGCCTTTCTTGCAAAATCGTGATGGGCTTTATAGTCGCATTTGTAGCTTTCGTCTTTGTTGTTGTTACATTCGACTAAATATTTAAGCATGCGTTCGCAAACCGCGTCAAGCTCGGCTTCGGTAACAGTGCCGTCGGCAACCGCTTTAACTATTTTGCGGTCGTTGATGCCGCCGTTGCCCGGCATTTCAAGATCCATGCCGGCTTTGATGCCTGCAATACGGTCGTTCACCGCGCCCCAGTCGGAGACAACGATTCCTTCAAATCCCCACTCATTTCGCAAAATATCGGTTAAAAAGCGTTTGTTGTCGGATAAATATGTACCGTTAAGTTTATTGTAGGAACACATTATCTGCTGAGGTTGTGCGCGTTTGACGGTGTTTTCAAAAGCAGGAAGATAAATTTCACGCAATGCTCTTTCATCGATTTTACTGTCGATGGACATGCGTATATGTTCCTGATTGTTGCCGCAGTAGTGTTTGAGCGAAGTACCTACGTTCTGACTCTGTGCGCCTTGCACGTAGGAGGTGGAAAGCTCGCCCGCGAGAAAAGGGTCTTCGGAAAAGTACTCGAAGTTTCTGCCGCAGAGGTGAGAGCGCTTTATGTTGGTGCCCGGACCTAACACGGTGCTTACGCCCTGGTCCTTGGCTTCCTGAGCGATATTTTTACCGATTTCGTAAAGAAGGTTTCTGTCCCATGAGCTTGCGGAAGTAACCGCAGTGGGGAAGCAGGTAGAGGGTGCGGAGCCTTTCATTACGTTCACGCCGCCGCCGCTTTCCACTTCGCGCCTGAGTCCGTGAGGACCGTCGGTCATCATGACGGACGGCAATCCGAGTTTCTCTACAGGCTTTGTAAGCCAGAAGGTCAGACCTGAACACAGCGAAGCTTTTTCTTCTATGCTCAATTTTGACAACATGGTTTTTATGTCTTCCATAAATCCTCCGTAAAATGTTACGATATTGTTTATATTTTATCATAGTAAACCTTTTTTAGCAAGCCAACGCGAACGGTAAACTGTATTTATTGTATAATTAAGGTAATTTTATGTTGTTTTCGGTACAAGTCGCAAAGGGCGTCGCGTTAAATGCGATTTTGCCATAGCGATTTTGTTTACACTTTTTAAAATAAGTGATATAATATTTTTACTATTTGTTTGGAGAGTCGACCTATGGATAACGAAAACCGTTCCGCCCTGACCGAGAATGAGGAAAGCAGTCTGCCCGAAGCCAAAAAAACAAGTAAATACGCCCTGAAAAAGGAAGAGATTTTTCTTATTCCTAATCTTATAACTTATTTCAGGATGATATGTATACCTGTTTTTGTCGTGCTTTGCCTCATGTCCAAAAACAATCCTCCGCTTATATACTGGTCGTTAGGCGTGTTCGCCGTGGCCGCGGTGTCCGACCTTATAGACGGCAAGATCGCGCGCAAATTCAATATGGTTTCCAATATCGGCAAGGTTTTCGATCCGCTTGCCGACAAACTCATGCATATATGCGTGTTGATATGCCTTACGGTAATCGGTTACGCGCCCTGGTATTTCATTGCTTTTATCTGCCTTAAAGAGCTCGTAATGGTCAGCCTTTCGCCCGTATTCGTAAAGAAAAACATAATTATTCCCGCGGTTATGGCCGGTAAAGTCGCGTCGGCAGAGATAAGTTTTGCCGTTGTAGCCGCTTTCTTCCATGCTCTGTTCGTAGAGCACGGTATTTACGTCGGCAACGCCACTTTTACGCCTGATTGGTTCCTTCTGCTGGTAGGGTGTATACTTGCGGGGTACGCTGCGGGCACTTATATTTATATAGCGCATAATAAACTCAAAGAATTCAACAGACGGTTCAGCGCCGGCGAAATCGACAAGTACGGCAGAGAAATTGCCGCGGACGTCGCAAGCGATACCGAGGCGGAATAATGTCTTTCGTTGCGACCGCGTCCGATATATCGCTGTGGTTCCGGACGCCTGCCAACATAGCGGGATTGTCGCTTGCCGTTGTCGGATTTGCAGTCATGATTGCTTCGCGTCCCGTCGGGAAAAAAATAAGCGGTACAAAATCAGGCCGTGCGGAAACGATTATGAAAGTCGCCGGCTGGCTGACCGTAATAATCGGCGCAGTTCTCACCGCAATTTAGGAGTACGTTTATGGAAATGTCAAAAACCTATCAGCCAAAAGAATTCGAACAGAAACTTTACGATTTCTGGTGCGAAAACAAATATTTCGAGGCTCATCCCAATCCGGATAAAGAGCCTTTTACCATTGTTATGCCTCCGCCGAACATTACGGGGCAGCTTCACATGGGACATGCCCTCAACAATACGGTGCAGGATATTATCATAAGGTTCCAACGGATGTCCGGATACGAAGCTCTCTGGCTTCCCGGTACCGATCACGCTTCCATTGCTACCGAAGTAAAGATAGTCGAAAAATTAAAAAGCGAGGGAATCGACAAGCGCGAACTGGGCAGGGAAGGTTTTCTCAAGCGCGCTTGGGAATGGAAAAAGCAGTACGGCGGCACCATAGTCAATCAGCAGAAGAGGTTGGGTACGAGCTGCGATTGGAGTAAAGAAGCCTTCACTATGGACGACAACCTTTCAAGGGCCGTTCTGGACGTGTTTATCAAGCTTTATAACAAAGGCCTGATTTATCGCGGAGACAGGATAATAAACTGGTGTCCGTGCTGTAAGACGGCTCTGTCGGACGCCGAAGTCGAATACAGCGAAAAAGACAGTTTCCTTTGGTATTTCAAATATCCCGTAAAGGACAGCGACAGATTTTTGGAAATAGCCACCACGCGTCCCGAAACCATGCTGGGCGATACCGCGGTTGCCGTAAACCCCAAAGACGATAAATTTAAGGATTTGGTTGGAAAGACGCTGGTTCTGCCGCTTGTGGGCCGTGAAATTCCCGTCGTAGCCGACGATTACGTCGAAATAGGTTTCGGTACGGGCGCGGTAAAAATTACTCCCGCTCACGACCCCAACGATTTCGAAGTGGGGCTCAGGCATAACCTGGAAGTTATCAGAGTCATGGACGACGCCGGCGTAATGAACGAAAACGCGGGCAAATACTGCGGTCTCGGACGCGACGACGCGCGCAGAATAATAGTCGAAGATATGCAGAAACTGGGGCTTGTAAGCAAAATCGAACCCTATAAACACAATGTGGGAGAGTGCTACCGCTGCAAGAGCGTAGTCGAACCAATCGTTTCCAAGCAGTGGTTTGTCAGAATGAAACCGCTTGCCGAGCCGGCCATAAAAGCTGTCAAAAGCAAAAAAATCGTATTCATACCGCAGAAGTTCGAAAAGACTTATTTTAACTGGATGGAGAACATCAGAGACTGGTGTATTTCGCGTCAGCTCTGGTGGGGACACAGGATACCCGCTTATTATTGCGACGACTGCGGCGAAACCGTCGTAAGCGCGGCAAAACCCGATAAATGCCCCAAGTGCGGAGGAACTTCGTTCAGACAGGACGAAGACGTTCTCGATACGTGGTTTTCGTCGGCGCTATGGCCTTTCTCCACGTTGGGATATCCCAAAAAGACCAAGGATCTGCAGTATTTTTATCCCACAAGCGTGCTTGTAACCGCTTACGACATTATTACTTTCTGGGTTTCCAGAATGATTTTCAGCGGTATCGAATTCACGGGGGAGGTTCCGTTCTCCGAGGTTCTCATACACGGCATCGTTAGGGACTCGCAAGGCAGAAAAATGAGTAAATCGCTGGGTAACGGCGTGGATCCTCTTAAAGTTATCGACCAATTCGGCGCGGATACTCTGAGGTTCTCGCTGGCTACGGGCATCGCTCCCGGAAGCGACACGAGGTATTCCGAAGAAAAGATGGAATTCTGCCGCAACTTTATGAACAAAATCTGGAATGCAAGCCGCTTCCTTATTATGAATATGGAAGGCAAGGAGCTTAAAGACATTTCGGAAATGCGCCTGTCACCGGTGGATAAATGGATTTTATCAAAACTCAACAACCTTATTAAAGAGGTAACCATTAATCTTAACAAGTACGAAATAGGCCTGGCCGCTCAGAAACTTTACGATTTCGTATGGAGCGACTTCTGCGACTGGTACATCGAAGCGGTCAAACCCATGCTTTACGGCACCTCGGATAAACTTAAAGTGCACGCGCTCAGCGTACTCAATTACGTTCTGGACAACGCGCTTAAACTTCTGCATCCCTTCGTCCCGTTTATAACGGAAGAGATTTACTCGTATCTCAACCCGGGCAAAGCGCTGATTGTGGCGGAATGGCCCGCGTACAATAAAAAATTCTCCTACAAAAAGGACGCCGCGGTATTTGAAGGAATAATGAGCATGGTCAAGGCCGTAAGAAACATACGCGCCGAAATGAACGTAATACCCTCAAAGCGCATTACCTTGCTGATGAAAGTCAACAAAGAGCAGGCCGCTATCGAGCGCAGCGTTTCTCTGATAGAAAAACTTTCGGGCGCGTCTTCCGTCGAGTTTGTAACATGCAAACCCGAAGACGTCAAAGTTACGTCGGCCGTAACCGATTATGCCGAAATATTCATACCTTTGGGCGAACTGGTAGACTTCGAAAAAGAAGTAGCCCGTCTTGAAAAAGAGCTTAAAAACACCGAAAGCGAAATTGCCAGGGCGCAGGGTATGCTGGCGAATAAGAATTTCGTTCAGCGCGCCCCGAAGGCTCTTATAGACAAAGAAAAGGAAAAGCTTGAAAAGTTTAACGGACTCAGGGAAAAAATACTTGCGCAGATAAACAATCTGAAATAACCATAAATGTTAAAAAGGCCGCAAAATCAGCGGTCTTTTTAAATTTCAAGGAAAAGTATTATAAATTATCGGCTAAAATTAAGTACTAAAATTCAGGAACGAATCTTTCGCCCGTTGATGAAATGTCTTGAAGATATCCTTCGGTAATGCCGAGTTTTCGCGCTTCGGCAAGCACCTTTTTGTATTCGAGCGGTTTAAGCGGACGGTCGATTTCGGGATAACCCGAGGTATTGAACGGGGTATATTGCGCCATGAGCGAGAACATGGCGTTTTCTTTAAAGCGTTCGGAAAATATGCGGACTACTCCTATACTGTTATAGAGGTGCGACGGCAGAACCAGATGCCTTACAATCACTCCGCGTTTTATGAGCCCGTCGGTTATTTCGACGGACGGAACCTGCCGTATCATTTCGCTTATCGCGGCGGTAGCCGCCGAAAGGTAAGAGCGAGCGCCCGACAGTTTTAAAGCCAGGCGGTCGTCCGAATATTTGAAATCGGGCAGATATACGTCTACTTTGCCTTCCAGCATTTTCAGGCTGCAGGGAAGTTCGTAGCCGCTGCTGTTCCATACGACGGGGATACGGGGTTTGTATATTTCGAGGGCCTCGGCTATATCGGGAATGAACGGAGTGCCCGATACCAGATTCACGTTATGAGCGCCTTCGTCCTCTATGCGCCTGAACAGGTCGGCAAGTTCGGCCGGCGTATAAGTTTTGCCTTCGTTCGAACGGCTTATTTTATAATTCTGACAGAACACGCATTTTAACGTGCACCCCGTGAAAAAGACGGCTCCGCTGCCTTTGGTGCCGCTTATTACGGGCTCTTCCCATTTATGTAGCATGGTATGCGATATCTGTATATCGGCGGGCAGGCGGCATACTCCCGAGCGGCCGTTCCTTACCGTATCGCACATATTAGGACATATTTTGCACTTTATTTCCATATTAAAAACTTGCCTAAATCATTTTCGTATATTATAATATAAAAATAAAGTAAAATCAATTGCAGAGGTAGTCGTTTGTATTATCTTAAAAAGGCTTTTGCCTATGCAAATACAAAATTTTTATGGCTGATTCTGTTATCGGCGCTTCCGGCAATCGGTTTGACTTGCTGGTTTTCGCCTTCCCGAATAATTTGGTTTATATGCAATTATTCCCAAGCGGACACCTCCTCGTTTCTGGCCATTTACCGTCAGCTGGTATGGATGGACTATAAATATTCATGGCTCATGATTATCGCTTTTGCCGTTGTAGCGGTATGCGTTTCCATGATAGTCGGCCTTGTAGACAATCACATGCGGACGGGGCAGTTTTCTTTCGGGGCCGAACTTTTTAAAAGCAGAATCAATTATAATATAATTTCGGTATTCAAGTTTCTGATTGCGTGTTTTTGCGTTTTCGAGCTTTATCTCGTTTTCGCGATTACGCTTATATACCTGTTTTCCAAACTCAGTTACGGCGTCGCGCTCGCTTTTATAATAATTTGCGTGCTCGTACTGTGCGCCGCTATGGCTTCGTCTTTTGCGCTTCTTCTCGTCTGGCTTCCTAATATGCTGCATACCGGGCTTTCGTCGTCCAGCGCAATGGAACTGGGCGTAAGGCAGATTGCGAAAAAATTCGTCGACGTAGCCGTTGCCATAGTTCTGCCTGCCGTGCCCATGTTCATACTTATGGTGGTAAACGGTCTGGTTATTCTGAAAATAGGTTTTTTACTCGATTGTATACTTTATCTCATAATGGTGGGATATTTTATCGTTCTTTCCGAAACGGTTTTCTTCGAAATCAACGGTATCGAAAGAGCCGACCTCGAAAAGGTAGATATCTGGAAAAAGTCCTTTAAGGAGTGACGTTATGGAACTTAAAAACACGTTTTCCATCGTATTAAGCAAATTCGGTATGGTTTACCGTATTATCATTTACGTCATAATATGTTTGCTTGTGGTCACGGCCATAGGCTCGTGCTTTATCGTTCCGCTGAACAAGATTTTCAATACGAACGAAGGTATTTTAGAGCATCTGGCTTTAATCAAAGATACCGTACTCGAATTTTCGGACGGTAACCTGACCATAAACGAGTTTGTAAGCGATATAAAGGACGTTATCCTTTCTTTTTACAATTATCTGAAAGTCGATACCAACGTTTTCGCGCTTACCATTGTCATGGTGATAGTCGTATCCGTAGTGTACCGCTTTTTCATAGCGTTGAGTTATGTGGCTATAACGGATATTTTCAGCGAATTCATGTTATCCAACATGAGGTACGGCTTTGTTTCCAATTTTATCAAGAACTTTAAAAAGGGCGTTTCTTATGCCGCGGGTTATACGCTTGTCACCGTGCCTATAGACGTTATAATAGTCTTTGCGTGTTTCGGGGTATTCTTACTGACGTTTAATATTTTCAGCATTTTGGCCACTACCATTACCGTTATAGTGGCGTTGGTTGTGATAGCGTTAAGGTTGACTTTCTTTTCCGCGGTATTACCCGTTATGGTATCGGAGGACGAGAACAACTTTTTCAAGGCGCTTAAAAAATCCATGAGCATAGTTAAAATCAACATACACGCTTATTCCCGAAGCATAGGCGTACTGCTGCTTTTATATTACGGTGTTACTTCGGTAAGCCTGATACCCACTTTCGGCATACTCAACATAGTTATGACGGCTTTTCTCGCGCTCTCCGTAAGAGTGCTTGAACTGTGCTATTATTACCGTGTAAAGCGCACAAGATATTACGTTGATTTCAATACGGTAGTGGACCCGTCGCCCTTTATAGAGCGCAAGGATCTGGAAACAGACGTCAGCGACGAAAACCACTGAATATTTCCGATATTATAAAACCCCGCACACCGTGCGGGGTTTTTGTTTAATGTTTTATCAGAGACCGATAACCCTGACCTTGTAAACTTTGTCGAGAGCTTCTATATCTTTTACCAGGCTGGGGTAGATGTCGCTGTCGGTACCTATCATGATATACGCGCTGTTTTTACCCGTGCTGCTGTTGACCGCGGTAAGATGTACGTTGTCGCGTCCGAGCAGTTCGTTTACGGAGGGCATTACTTCGTTGATATTTTCGGCGAGGATACATATTCTGTATCTGCCGGTGCGGGGAGCGTAAAGTCCGGGGAAGTTAACGCTGTTGCGGATATTGCCGTTTTCAAGGTAATCGGCAATTTCACCGGCGGCCATCACGGCGCAATTGTCTTCGGCTTCGGGAGTAGACGCTCCGAGGTGAGGAACGGTTATCACGTTTTCTACGTCGATAAGTTCTTCGGTGGGGAAATCGCAAACGTATTTGGCTACGTCGCCGTTTTTTACCGCCGTAATCATATCGGCGTTGTTTACCAGTTCGCCGCGCGCAAGATTTATTACGTTTACGCTTTTTTTCATCATGGAAAAGGCCTCTTTGTTAATCATGTATTTGGTTGCGGGCGTGTAGGGCACGTGAATCGTGATGTAGTCGCTTTTCGCGTAAAGTTCGCCTATATCGTCGGTAAAAGTAACTTTGCCTTCAAGCCTGTGCGCGGTATCGGGATTGAGGAAGGGATCAAAGCCGTAAACCTCCATGCCTAGCGCGTAAACGGCTTCGGCGACCAGCGCGCCTATTGCGCCCACTCCTATGATGCCCAGGGTTTTTCCCGTAATCTCGCGGCCTACGAAACGGGCTTTATTCTTTTCAACAAGCGCGGGTATTTCCTCGCCTTTGCCTTTTTGCTGTTTAACCCATTCGACGGCGCCGGTAATGTTTCTGCCGCACAGGAGCAGGGAGGTAAGAACGAGTTCCTTTACGGCGTTGGCGTTTGCGCCCGGCGTATTGAAAACGACTATACCTTTCCTGACGTAATCGGCGTGGGGGATATTGTTAACGCCCGCGCCCGCACGGCCTACCGCAACGAGATTTTCGTTTACTTCGTAGTTGTGCATGTCTGCGCTTCTTACGAGTATTGCGTCGGGATTATGAACTTTATCGCCGACTTCGTATTCGCCGTTAAACACGTTATTGATTTTATCGCTGATTTTGTTTAATTTTAAAATCTTATACATTTTGCACCTTACTTATTTTCAAGTTCGAACTTTTGCATGAAAGCTATAAGAGCCTTAGTGCCTTCTACCGGCATTCCGTTGTACATCGAGGCGCGCATTCCGCCCACAAGACGATGGCCTTTCAAAGCGATAAGTCCCGCCGATTCGGCTTCTTTGACGAATTTGGCGTCAAGCTCCTGCGAAGGGGTTGTAAAGGGTACGTTCACGAGCGAGCGGTCCTTTTTGACAACGCTGTTTTTGTAAAACGCGGAATTGTCGATAAAGTCGTACAGCATATCGGATTTAAGGGTATTCATTTCCTCCATTGCCGCTACGCCGCCGCATTTTTTAATCCATCTGAGGTTAAGCGTGGCCATAAAAATACAGAAGCAGGGCGGAGTATTGTAAAGGCTGTTGTTTTTGGCCTGGGTGGAATACTTCATCATTGTGGGACACAGGGGCATTTCATGGCCGATCAGGTCCTTTCTTACAATCACAACCGTAAGGCCTGCGGGGGCTACGTTCTTTTGCGCGCCCGCGTAAATCAGACCGTAGTCGCTTACGTCGGCCTGCTGTGCGAGTATGGACGACGACATATCGGCTACCAGTACGGCGTCGGTACGCGGTATGCTGTCTTTTTTATAGGCCGTACCGAAAATGGTATTATTTGACGTGATGTGTATATAATCGATGTCTTGTCTGAAACGGATTTCAGAGACGTCGGGGATATAAGTGAAGTTTTTGTCTTCGCTTGTAGCCTGGCATACTATATCGCCGTATTTTATGGCTTCCATATAGGCTTTTTTGGAGAAATTGCCCGTAACGACGTAATCGGCTTTACCTTTAACCAGCAGGTTGAGCGGTACCGCTTCGAACTGCAGGGAAGCGCCTCCCTGAAGAAGCAGAATTTCGTAATTGTCGGGAACGGCCATAAGCTCGCGTATCAGCGCGATACATTCGTTATGCACGGCGTCGTAGGCTTTGCTTCTGTGGCTGATTTCCATAATGCTCACGCCCGTGCCGGCAAAGTCGAACATTTGTTGCTTCGCGGCCTCCAGAACCTCGTCGGAAAGTGCGGAAGGGCCGGCTGCAAAGTTATAAACCTTCATATATATCTCCTAAAAATTTATTTCGAAAACAAAAGTGATAAATCTTTATCGCCGTATAATAAAATTATATTAATTATACATCATAAACGCGCATACAGCAAGTAAATAACGGACAAAATGCATCAAAAATCGGATAAATAAGCCTTTGTATAAAAAATGCTTAATCAAGCACAATAACACAAAGGAGAACATTATGAAAGCTATCATTATGGCAGGCGGAAAAGGCGAACGGCTGAGACCTCTTACGGATAAAATGCCCAAGCCCATGCTGCCCATGGTCAACAAGCCTATAATAGAATATATAATAGAACTTCTGAAAAAAAGCGACATAACGGATATTGCCGTAACGCTCGGGTACAAGCCCGAAAAAATCATAAGCGCGCTGGGCGACGGCGGCAGGTACGGCGTAAGACTGAATTATTTTCTGGAAACTCAGCCTATGGGTACTGCGGGCGGAGTTAAGAACTGTTCGTCTTTCATAAACGAGGATTTTGTCGTGGTATCCGG
The DNA here is from genome assembly GCA_018714105.1 of Candidatus Faecicola pullistercoris. Taxonomy (GTDB): domain Bacteria; phylum Bacillota; class Clostridia; order Christensenellales; family CAG-917; genus Faecicola; species Faecicola pullistercoris. Next base: position 27,277 of record DVNW01000004.1, read on the forward strand.
GGACGCGTTTACCTCGGTAGACCTTTCGGAAATGATAAGATTCCATTTCAAAAAGGGCGGTCTGGGTACGATTTGCGTAAAAGAAGTAGACGACGTAAGCGGGTTCGGCGTGGTGACTTTCGGACCCGACGGTCGAATAACTGATTTCGTGGAAAAACCGGAAAGCAGCACGGAAAAACACGTTAATACAGGTATTTATGTGTTTAAACCCGATATTCTGAATATGATACCTTGCGGTTTTTACGACTTCGGTCGCAACCTTTTTCCGAAAATCAAGGACAGCCTTTATGCCTACGAAACGCGCGAATACTGGAACGATATAGGCACGCTGAAAAATTACTACAAAACAAATCTTCACATTGTGGATAACGGGCTTTATCTCAACCGCAGCTGAACCGCTTATGCGGTTTTTTCGTTTGCGCCGCTTTCCTTTCGCTTGCAATTTTTTTTATAATATATTATACTGTTTAAGAATATAATTGCGGAGTTTTATTTTGGCTAAGGAAAAGCTTTTAAAAGTAATGTTTCTGGGCGGAGTAGGAGAAATCGGCAAAAACATGACCGCTCTGGAATACGGCGACAGCATCATTCTTATTGACGCGGGGATGTCTTTCCCCACGGAGGATACTCCCGGCATAGATCTTATCGTTCCCGATATTTCCTATATCAAATCTAACAAGGAAAAACTTAAAGGAATAGTAATCACTCACGGCCACGAAGACCATATCGGCGGCCTCGCTTATGTACTGGAAGAAGTGGCTGCTCCCGTATACGGTACCGCGTTTACTCTCGGAGTGGCTTCGCACAAGCTGGAGGAACGCAAAATTTCTTCCGATTGTCTTCACGTGGTAGAGGAAAACAGCTCGGTAAAAATCGGTTGCTTCGAAGTCGAGTTCATAAAAGTCTGCCACAGCATAGCGGGTGCGTCGGCTCTGGCCGTATCCACGCCTGTGGGCACTGTTTTCGTTACGGGCGATTTCAAAATGGATTATACGCCTATAGACGGTAAACTTACTAATATCGAGCGTATTACCAAAATAGGTTCAAAAGGCGTGCTTCTCATGCTCGGCGAAAGCACCAACGTCGAAAAGGAAGGGCATTCGAAAAGCGAAAGCAAAGTCGCCGCGTCCCTTGAAACCCTTTTTAACACTCACAGGGAAAACAGACTTATCGTAGCCACTTTCGCTTCCAACAATTACCGCGTTCAGACACTTCTTAATCTGGCGGGAAAATACGGCAGAAAGGTTGTTTTCAGCGGAAGAAGCATGAAATATATTTCCGAAATGGCAGTCGGAATAAACGAGCTCACTTTCGACCCCGATATAGTTATCGAGCCCGAAAAGGCCAATAAACTTCCGCCGGAAAAAGTGCTTGTTATATGCACGGGTACTCAGGGCGAGCCCTTTTCGGCACTTTCCAAGATGTCGCAGGGAGAGTTTAACCGCATAAGCGTCGGCGTGGGGGATACCGTCGTGCTCAGCTCCTCCCCGATACCCGGAAACGAAAGAATGATTTACAGCGTCATAAACAATCTTTACAGGCGCGGCGCCGAAGTCATTTACGACGCGATGAACGATATTCACGCCACCGGCCACGCTTTTAAGGAAGAACTCAAACTTATGCTCCAAATGGTGCGCCCGACTTATTTCGTTCCCGTTCACGGCGAATACCGTCATCTTGTAAAGCACGCTCAGCTGGCGCGTTCGGTCGGCATTCCGGACGAACGCATAAAAATACCTCAGTTGGGAATGACTGTCGCCGTTAATAAAAAGGAATTCAAACAGCTCAGTAACATACCCGCAGGCCGCTGCTTTATAGACGGAAGCAATTTAGGCGATAACGCCGACGGCATAATACGCGACAGAATGACTTTGGCGCAGGAGGGGTTTGTAATCGTTTTTGCAACCGTATGCCTGAAAACCGGCGAAATCATTGCGGGTCCGGATATAATTATGCGAGGCATTACCATGAGCGAGTCTCACGTGGAAGAAGCGAAAGAAGCCGTTGTTCAGGCTATTAAAAAGATAGATTTTACCACGGTCGAGGATTATACCGACGTTAAAACAGCCGTTAGGAAAGCGCTTAAAAAGTTTATTTCGGGCTGTGTAAAACAGTATCCTATGGTAGTACCCGTAATAATCGAAGGCTGATGTACGAAAATATTTACGAGTTACAGAAGGAATACGCCGCGCAAAACGGCGTGCCCGTCATGACCGACGAGGGAATAGCCCTGCTTCAGACCGCCGTTGCGGCCGTAGCGCCCGCCGCGATACTTGAAATAGGTACGGCCATAGGTTACAGCGGGCTAAGAATGCTGGAAGCGGCCCCGTCGGGCGCCAGACTATATACCGTGGAACTCGACGCGGTAAGAGCGGAAAAGGCCAGGGAATATTTCAGGTCTGCGGGCGTATACGACAGGGTTGAAATATGGGAGGGCGACGCTGCCGAAGTGCTTGCATATGCCGAGGGCAGATTCGACTTTATAATGCTCGACGGGCCCAAAGGACATTACGACAGGTATTTTTACGATATCGACAGGCTTCTGAAACCGGGCGGAGTGCTTTTTGCCGACAACGTGTCGTTCAAGGGGAAAAGGCATATCGAAGGAACGCCCGAGCACAAACACCGCACTATAATAAATTCGCTTAACGCTTTTCTTCAAAAGGTAAACGGCGGCGATTATTTCACCGTTACTCTGGAAACCGGCGACGGAATATCGCTAAGCGTCAAAAAAAGATAATATGGCAGAACTTCTCGCTCCCGCAGGGAACAGGCAAAAACTCGATACGGCATTTCATTTCGGCGCCGACGCGGTATACATCGGAGGCGGCAGTTTCGGTTTGCGCGCCTATGCGGAAAATTTTTCGCCCGAGGAAATGGCAGACGCGGTTAAATTTGCCCGTTCTATTGGTAAAAAGGTTTACGTTACCGTAAACATTTTCGCGTCGGACAGGGATTTCGCGCCGCTTAGGGACTATATAGCCTTTTTGAAAACCGTCGGCGTTGACGCTTTTATCGTCACCGACCCCGGCGTTATCGGACTTTGTAAGAAGATTGCGCCCGAAATCGAGCTGCATCTTTCCACGCAGGCCAACACTACAAATCTGTATTCGGTCAAGTTCTGGGCCTCGCAAGGCGTAAGAAGGGTCAACCTTGCAAGAGAACTGTCGCTGGATGAAGTAAAGGAAATCAAAGACGCCGTGGGCGACGGTACGGAAATAGAGGTATTCGTGCACGGAGCCATGTGTATTTCGTACAGCGGCAGATGCCTTCTCAGCAGCTATCTTACCGACCGCGACAGCAACAGAGGCGAATGCGTTCAGGCTTGCAGATGGGAATACGCCATTGCCGAAAAAAGCAGACGGGAGAATCCTCTTACCATAACCGAGGACGACAGAGGAACATATATTTTAAACAGCAAAGACATGAATATGCTTGCACATATCGGCAAACTTCTCGATGCGGGAGTCGATTCCCTGAAAATCGAGGGCAGAATGAAGTCCGAGTATTACGTGGGCGGCGCGGTTAACGCTTACCGCCGAGCCCTGAATTTATACCAAACCGCAGGCGGTAAGGATTTTACAGTTCCTGCCGAGCTCATAAACGAGCTTGAGAAAATCAGCCACAGAGGTTATACTCCCGGGCTGTATTTCGGAAGAGAAAACAGCGTCTGTTCCGATACTTCCAAGCCCGAGTGCGGGTACAAATTCATTGCGCAGGTGCTGAAGTACGACGAGGATAAAAAGGCCGTCAAAGTCGAACAGAGAAACCGTTTCAGAGTCGGGGACAAACTCGAAATACTATCGGCAGACGAAAACTTCAACAAAACTATTAAAGTGCAAAACATGTACGACGAGCAGGGCAACGCGGTTACCGATGCGAAACTCGTACAGCAGACGCTGTATATACCCTGCGAATACAGGCTTGAAAAATACGATATTCTGAGAAAGGCGGATTAAATATGAAAATTAAAAAAACCATTTTAATTCTTACGTCCGAACACAAAAAAAACAAGGGAATCGACGATTTGAAAGAGTATCTTAACAAATACTTCGACGATTTCGACGTATTTATTATCGACGAAAACCAGACCGGCGGAAAAGGCGCCGCAAAAAGACGCTCAGACATAAACAGATTTTTTATACAGAATTACGGCGGCGAGCTTTCGCCCCGCGCTTTTATAGAAGAAAAAATCCGTTCGTTCAGGGCAGAGGCGGGTATCAAGCATAGCGCCAAGTCGCAGGAACGCGTTAAAAACGCCATGCTCAGATTTAATCCCGAGTCCGTGCTTGCCACTACGCCCGAGATGCTGTATTACGCGGTCGAGGCCAAAAAGCGGGAGGACCTTTCCTGCAAGGTTATAGGACTTGTAAACTCTTTTACTTTCGACAAGCGTTATTTCAACGCTGCGGCCGACGGTTACATAGTTGCAAATATGCAGGTTAAAAATCAGATTACGGGTATGGGTTATCCGTCTGCCGACGTCAAAGTTCTGGGCCTGCCTATGAAATACGCCAGCTATTCCACCGAGCAGGTTGTTGCCGCCAAAAAGGAGCTGGGACTTGCCGATAAACCCACGGTTTATCTTTGCGGCGGGATGTACGGAAACGGCAATATAGCCAACATTTACAAATTGCTTACCGACCAGGGCGAATATATTAACCTTATCGTCGATTGCGGTCAGAACGGCAGGCTGTACAACAAGTTTCTGAAAGACGCAGAAAACAGAAAACTTCAGAACGTAAAAATATATCACAACACCGAAGAGACCGACAGCCTTCTTACGGCAAGCGATATAGTAATAACTACCTATTGCGTCGATTTTATAAATAACTGTCTTCTCAGGACTTTGCCCGTAATAGCGGTCAGTCCTATGGACGAGCGGGAGGAAAGGGAGTTTTCTTATCTGGAGGAAAACGATCTTGTTCTTTACGCGCGCGACACGAATCAGGTTATTACCTATATGTACAAAATCATACAGGACGGTATAGGAGTGCGGCTTATAGACGGCGCAAAGCTGAATATGAATACCAATTCGCTTTTCGACGTTTCCAACTATTTGACGCTAACCGTTAATGCGGACTGAGGTTTGATATGCTTAAACACGTTGTAATGTACAGGCTGAAAGACAAAACACCCGAAGTCATAAAAACAATTAAAACCAATTTTGCAGGTATGGAAGGCAAAATACCCGGGCTTATCAAGGTGGAAAGCGGCGAGGACGTCCTGAGGAGCGCAAGGAGTTTCGACTACTGCCTTGTGTGCGTATTTGACGGAAGGGCAAGTCTTGAAGCGTATCAGACGCACCCTGCACATCTGCCGGTCAAGGCCTTTATGAAGACCGTGGTGGAAAGTTCCGTAGCCGTTGATTTTGAATTTTAATTCATAACTTATTTATATTTATACATAGCTTGTAAATTAAAAACCGCTTATTGTCAACCGTTTTATTTCAAATGGTTGACAATTGTTTTTTGCCGTGCTAAATTATAATAAAAACAGGAATCGACAATGAAAGGCAAAACTCTCGAACTGACGGCAAAACAGGCGGTATACATAGCGGTTTTCGCGGCGCTTACTGCCGCGGGCGCGTTTATAAAAATTCCCGTACCCGTAGTACCGTTCAGCATGATGACTTTTTTTACAATACTTGCGGGAGCCGTACTCGAAAAAAAACAGGCTTTTCTCTCACAGGCCGTATATATAGTTTTAGGCCTTATCGGAGTGCCCGTTTTTGCAAACGGCGGGGGAATTTCCTACGTGCTGCAACCCACGTTCGGGTATATTCTCGCGCTTCCGTTTACGGCATATATGATTGCAAAACTCGACGAGGCCGGCTTTAAAACTTTTATTGCAATGTTTTTGCCTACGCTGTTTCAGCTTTTTGCGGGGACTCTGTATCTTTACCTTATTAATACTTTGTATTTCGGAAAGGAAACCGATCTGGCAAAAGTAATGACTTCGTATGCCGTTATGTTTATACCCGTCGAACTCGTTAAATGCGCGCTTGCGTACGCCGTGTATTCCAGAATAAACAGATTTATTGATAAATAGCTTTTTTTTGCGCACTATATTAAGGGTGGAATATGCTTTATATAGTGCTTGCTTTACTGTCGTTTATAATACTGGCGGGAGGAGGAAAAGGGTATCTTTCCTATCTTCGCATGAGGCCGATAACCGTTTTCTCGTGGCTTATCGCGATAACTCTGATATCGGCGGTTCCGGCGTTCGGACGACAGGATTTGAAACTTTATCCGGCAGGACTGGTTTATTTAATTATAATTACTGTTTTAGGGTTTAAACATTCAAAATTGGCGGATAAACTTTATATCGTGTCTGTATCCGTCATACTGGCGTTTACCTTGTATTTTGTGGCCGAGATGTGGCCGCGGCCCCTTTTCGGCGCTGTCGATAAAAACGGAATACTGTATTTTGCGGCTTTCCTGTTTGCCGTGATGTTGCTGTCCTTCAATCCGTCAAACGCCTTGTTCATAGCGGCCTACTCGTCTTTCGGCGCCGATATAATTTACGCGGCTGCCGGGGGAGAAAGTATTACTCTTTTCGCCTCGGGACCGCTTACGGCGGCGTTGTCGGCAGGCGTTTTGGGCTCGGTTATTCTGTATAAAATATTTTCGCTTGTTTTCAAACTGTATCCGTTGCCCGATTTCATGCTTTCGGAAACGGCCGAGTATTTTGAAACCGAACGTTTTCGTCATAAAAAAGGCGGCGATAAAAAAAGTTGACGATTTGCCTTTTACAATCTATAATATATAAATATGTTAAAGGTTGTAAAAGCAGATAAAAACGGTTATGCCGCAAGGCTTGGGTTTAAGGAAGGTTACCGCATAATTTCTTTGGGCGGGCACGCCGTAAAAGACGTGCTCGACTATTTGTATTACGACGCGGAAGACAGTTTTGAAATGGAATACGAGAACAAGCGGGGCGACAGAAAACGCGCCGTTGTGAACAAGGCTCCCGGTCAGAGTCTGGGGCTGGAATTCGACGACGTAATTCCCATGAGATGCAAAAACAAATGCAAATTCTGTTTTGTGGATCAGCTTCCCCGAGGTATGCGCGAAACTCTTTACGTCAAAGACGACGATTACCGTCTGTCTTGCATATGCGGTAATTACGTGACTCTGACCAATCTTACCGAAGAGGACGTCGAGCGCATAATACGGCTTAAAATTTCTCCTCTTTACATATCGGTTCACGCGTGGGATCCCGATACGCGTAAATTTCTGGTGACAAATCCCGGCACGTTAAAGCTTAATTCCTATATCGAACGGTTTGCGGAAAACGGTATAATTATGCATACGCAAATCGTCATGTGCGAGGGCATCAACGACGGAAAGATTTTGGAAGAAACCGTGAAAAAACTTTATGAATTTTTTCCTGCCGTGCGTTCGCTTGCCGTAGTGCCTGTCGGTCTTACGGCTCATCGCGAGGGGCTGTATCCGCTAAAACCTATAACGCCCGAATGTGCTTGCGCCACTATAGATTTTGTCGAGGCGTTCAACAGAGGGCGCGATTTCTGCTGGTGCTCGGATGAGCTTTACATAAAAGCAGGCAGGCCTTTGCCCGACGACGAGTATTACGGCGAATATTTTCAGATAGAAAACGGAGTGGGGCTTGTAAGAAAGTTTCTGAGCGTCGTTGAAAAATCGGTCGCGGCCGTTACGCGCACTGACAAAAGGTTTAAGGTTGTTATGCTTACGGGAAAATCTTTTGCGCCTTTTCTGTCGCAGGCAGCTGCTCTGATAAAAGAAAAAATACCTTTTGCGGATATAACCGTTTTCCCCGTCGAAAACAATTTTTTCGGTCCGCAAATCACCGTATCGGGGCTGATAACGGGCGGGGATATCCTGAAACAGGCTCCGCGCGGGGCCGATCTCTATACCGTTCCGTCCAACATGCTTAAAGAATTCGAGGACGTATTTCTGGACGGAGTCACGCTCAAAGAGGTTGAAAAGTCGCTCGGGCGCGTGGAAAAAGTTATGCCTTTCGGCGAAAATCTCATGGATTTATTACTTAAATAATCCGGTTATACATTGACTTAAAGGGAAAACTGTGGTATAAATATATCTCGTAACAGGTGAATTATGGCAAAACCGCTTGTGGCTATCGTCGGCAGACCTAACGTCGGCAAATCCACGCTCTTCAACGTAATAGCCGAAAGGCGACTGTCCATTGTGGAGGACACGCCCGGCGTAACGCGCGACCGCTTGTATGCAGATTGCGAGTGGTGCGGTTTTAATTTTTCGCTTGTGGATACGGGCGGCCTTGCTTTGAAAAGCGAGGACGAAATGTGGAAACATATCAAAAAGCAAGCCGAAGTGGCGGCAGATACCGCCGATGTAATAGTATTCGTTGTCGACGGCAAAACGGGGATGTCGGCGGAAGATTACGACGTCGCAGACTTTTTGCGACGCGCGGCCAAACCCGTAATCGTGGCGGTTAACAAGCTGGACAATAACGAAACCGACAATTTATACGATTTTTATGCGCTGGGTATGGGCACGCCCGTGCCTGTTTCGGCGGGTCAGAAAAAGGGTATAGGCGATCTTCTTGACGAAATAACCGCTTACCTCAAAACCTTTAAAGACGAAGACGAGGACGGAGACGTCATTAAAATTGCGGTAGCGGGCAGGCCGAATGCCGGCAAAAGCAGTATCGTAAACCGGCTGTTGGGCTTTGACAGGGTAATTGTCAGCAATATAGCGGGTACCACGCGGGACGCGATAGATACGCCCTTCACTTACGGCGGCAGAAAATTCGTGCTTACGGATACGGCGGGTATGCGCCGTCAGCGAAGTATAGACGCCGCTCTGGAAAAGTATTCCGTAATGCGTTCGCTTGCCGCCATAAGACGAAGCGACATAACGCTCATTGTGTGCGACGCTACCAAAAAGCTGGCCGAGCAGGACCTGAGAATTGCAGGCTACGTTCACGAACAGGGGAAGCCTTCGCTTATAGTCATGAACAAGTGGGACGCAGTTGAAAAAGATTCCTACACCGTTAACGAATACAACAAACGGCTCAAAGAAGAGCTGAAATTCATGGACTATTTCACCGCGCTTTATATCAGCGCGCTTACGGGCAAAAGGGCGGATACCCTTATGCCGGCTATCGTCAAAGCGGTGGAAAACAGCAGAAGACGTATTTCCACCGGTCTTCTCAACGACGTTATTCAGGAGGCGGTTTTATCCAACGAGCCGCCGTCCAGAAACGGACGCCGCCTTAAAATTTATTATTCGACGCAGGTAAGCGTCGCGCCGCCGACCTTCGTAATTAAGGTTAACGACGAAACTCTTATGCATTTTTCTTACAGACGCTATCTCGAAAACGCACTGAGGAAGGCCTTCGATTTCAGCTCGACGCCTGTAAGAATATACGTCCGCAACAGAAACGAAAAAGACGACGAGTAAAATTTCAACTTTGTTGAAAAGGAGATAAAATGAAGTATTTAGACAAGTCCAAAGACGAACTCGCAAAACTTTTGGAAGAAGCCATGAAGGTTTACAAGGAGTATCAGAGGCAGAAACTCAGCCTGGATATGACTCGCGGCAAACCTTGCTCCGAACAGCTGGATTTATCCTTGCCCATGATGGACGCGCTTAATTCGGAGTCTTCTTACAAACTTTCAAACGGTCTTGACGCCCGCAACTACGGCGGTCTGGAAGGCATACCCGAGCTTCGCAAGATGTTCGGCGAGATTTTTGACGTGCCCGCGGCGAGAGTGATTATCAAGGACGAAAGCAGTTTGAATATCATGTACGATACCGTTCAGTTCTGTCTGCAGTTCGGCACGGGCGGCTATGAACCGTGGAACAAACAGGGCCCCGTTAAATTTATTTGTCCCGCGCCCGGATACGACAGGCATTTTGCCGTAACGCAGGCACTCGGCGTCGAAATGATTACCGTGCCCATGAAGGAGGACGGCCCCGATATGGACCTTGTCGAAATGCTGGTTGCGGCTGACGAGAGCATCAAGGGCATATGGTGCGTTCCCAAGTACAGCAATCCTACGGGAACCGTTTACAGCGACAAAGTCGTTGACAGACTTGCCGCAATGAAAACCGCCGCGCCCGATTTCAGAATTTTCTGGGATAACGCTTATTTCACTCATTTTATAGGCGAATCCGACGTGCCGCTGAAAAACATTTTCCCCGAGTGCGAGAAGGCGGGCAATCCCGACAGAGTGTTCATGTTTGCCTCGACTTCCAAAATCACCTTTGCCGGCGCGGGTATATCCATGATTATTTCGTCGGACAAGAATATAGAGGAATTTAAAAACCGCATAAAATATCAGTATATTACGCCGAACAAGGTTGTTCAGCTCATGCACTATAATTTCTTGCAGAGCAAGGAAAATCTCAACGCACTCATGAAAAAACATGCGCAGATAATGCGTCCCAAATTCGAAATGGTGCTTAATACTCTCGAAAAGGAGTTCGGTAACAGCGACGTTCTGAAATGGACTTCCCCGAAAGGCGGGTATTTTATCAGCGTGGATACCCTCGAAGGATGCGCAAAAAGAGTGGTTCAGCTTGCCAAAGATGCCGGAGTTGCGCTTACTAACGCGGGCGCGACCTTCCCGTACGGTAACGACGACAAGGACCGCAACATTCGCTTGGCGCCCTCGTATCCTCCCATAATGGAACTTGACCTTGCGGTAAACGTATTCTGCGTTGCAGTCAAGATCGCGTCGATAGAAAAGCTGTTGGAAAAAGCCGAATAAAGGATAAAAGAAAAGGACGGTTCGCCGTCCTTTTTGATTTTATCGGGTATATTTTACTCCGCCGCGAGAACAATATTATTATGAAAGCGGTGATTTTAAGTTTGGTTTTGTTTGCCACCTTTACCGGTAAACCCGTGATTACCGACCGGATAGTGTACGTTGACGAAGAATACGCCGTGATTTTTCTGTCAACGGAAGCCATTTATCTGAAAAGCGACGCCGACAGGCTTATCGAGGAAGTTTATTCCGCCGCAGTGCGGGAATATCCCGAGCTTAAAGTGGCCGTTACAAGGGATGCGGGCAGTTACGGCAGGGCAAAACTCTATAAAGAAAACGGCCGCGCCGACGCACTTGCAAAGCTTGCGGCACAAACTTATTCAAAATACGGCAGGCACACCGAAAAAACGCTTGCCATATGTTAAAAGTAGTGCTAAACTTAATTTAACTTCAGGGCAAGGTGAAATTCCTTACCGGTGGTATAGTCCACGAGCGCGAGCAGAACGGGTGCGATTCCCGTACCGACGGTAAAGTCCGGATGAAAGAAGTGGAAACCGATTTTGTCATGCCCCGAAAGGGGCGTTTTTAATTTCGGCCTTTCCGCCTCGAAGTAATAACTTTGCGAGGTAAAACGTCATGAAACAGGAAAATGCGGTTTTGACAACCGCGGAACAAACTCCCGCCGCCGAATGGCAACGCGATTTCGACGCACGTATAGCAGTGCGAGCCGTCAAGGAAAAGTTTTTTACGGCGGCAAGGGTAGCTCAGATTGCCGTACTTTCGGCGCTTGCTTACCTGGTTACTTTTATAGAATTTCCCGTATTTCCCGCCGCGGATTTTTTGAAACTCGATTTCGCCAACGTATTCGTACTTATGGGCGGTTTTATGTACGGTCCGCTGACCGCGCTGACTATAAGCGGCGTTAAAGAGCTTTTGTCGCTTCTGGATACAAAAACCGCAGGTATAGGCGAATTGGCAAATTTCATACTCACTTTTTCGTTTGTAATAATTCCCACATTTGTGTACCGCTATAAAAAAGGAATAAAAACCGTAATAGCCACTCTTTCGGCGGGCACGGTCGTGCTTGTAGGGGCGAGCCTGCTTACAAACAGATACATAAACTTTCCGCTGTACGAAAAGTTTCTGGGTATGAGCGCGGCCGAGGCTTTCGGGCTGATGTGGTGGTACGTGGCGCTGTTCAATCTCATAAAAGGCGTGGCGGTAAGTCTGGTTACCGTGCTGATTTATAAGCGGGTTTCATTTTTATTAAAGAAGATTTGATTGCATAACCCGATTAAAAAGGGTATAATATCCCTATGAAATTCGTATCCGAAAAAGTCGAAGACACTTATGCCGCGGCTTCCGTGCTTGCCGAAAAGCTGACGGGCGGCGAAGTAATATTGCTGGAAGGCCGTCTTGGTGCGGGCAAAACCACCTTTACCAAAGGGCTTGCCGCCGCTCTCGGCGTAAAAGAAAGGGTAACTAGTCCCACTTTTACCATAATGAACGAATACGACGGCGGAAGACTGAAACTTTATCATCTCGATATGTACAGGATAGGCGGCGAGGACGAGGTGTACGAACTCGGACTGGAAGAATTTCTGTTCGGCAGCGGCGTCACCGTTATCGAATGGAACAAGTTCGTAAACCTTCCCGAGCGCGTTTACCGCGTAAAAATCGACTGCGTTTCGGACAGCGCGAGGGAAATAGAAATATTATGAAAGGCCTTGTTTTAAACACTACCGACTCCGAAATTACCGTTATACTGACAGATGGGGACAAGTATTACGCCGTCACCGAATGCAGCAAGGATAAAAGGCATACGCAAAACCTGCTTTCGACGGTGGATTCTTTGCTTAATACGCACAATATCGCTCTTCGCGACATAGACTGTTATGCGAGCATAGTCGGGCCGGGCTCGTTTACCGGTATACGCGTAGGCGTTTCCACCGTAAACGCTTTTGCATACGCCTGCAACAAACCTCTTGTAGAAATCAATATGCTGGAAGTCATGGCGGAAGGCGGGGAAGACGGATTGTACCTTATCGATGCGCTGCACGGCAACTGTTACGGACTTTTAAAAGACGGCGACGTAAAAACGACGGCGTTTTACGAAAAAGCCGAGATAGAGGCGTCGCCGCTTAAAAAGCATTACAAAACGGCAGGGTGCGATTATGCCGGAAATATAGTCGCGATTTTCAGAAAACGGGTTGAGGAAAAGCGCTTTGTAAGTTATCTTATGCCGCTTTATCTGCGCGAGTCGCAGGCAGAACGCGAGGCTGCAAGATGAAAATCAGACTAATGACGGAGAATGACTTGCCTGCCGTACTCGATATAGAGCGGCAGAGCTTTAAAACTCCGTGGACGGAAGGGATGTTTCTGTCCGAACTGAAAAACCCCGGTTCAACCTACTATATTGTTGAAATTGAGGGCAAAGTAGTCGCGTTTTGCGGGTTTTTGAGAATACTTGACGACGCCGATATATTAAACGTAGCGGTAAGCCGGAATTTCAGAAGACGGAAAATCGCATCCGCATTAATAAAAAAAATAACCGACGAAGCTGCCGCAGTCGGAATAAAAAATCTCTTTTTGGAAGTAAACCACAATAACGTGGCGGCAATAAGTCTATACGAATCCTTCGGTTTTCAGCAAACGGGAAGGCGGAAAAAGTATTACGAAAATACCGACGACGCTTTGATTTATGCGCTGAAACTCGGGGGGTAAAAACTATTTTAAACTATATAGTAAAAGGTTCGGGAAAAGCTGTAGTTTTTTTGCACGGTTGGGGTGCGGATTTACGGGCTTTTTCTTTTTTAGCGGATTATCTCGTCAATAACAAATGCGTTTTTATCGATTTTTACGGCCACGGAGCAAGCCCCGATATCGACCGCCCGATGCGCCTTAAAGATTTCTCCGACGGCGTAATAGAGGTATTGTTCAAAGAAAAAATCGAAAACGCCGTTTTCGTAGGGCATTCTTTCGGCGGCAGAGTGGCTATGGATATCGCTTCGCATAACGGTATTTACGTAAACAGACTCGTGCTTATCGACAGCGCGGGAATATTGCCACGCCGAGGCCCGAAGTATTTTTTCAGGGTGGGTCTGCATAAATTTTTAAAACGCTTCGGAAAAGGCCTTAAAGGAAGTGCGGATTACGCAAGACTTTCGGACGCCGGCAAGGCCACATTTATCAATATAGTAAATTACGATCAGCGGCCTTTTTTACATAAAATCAAGTGTCCGACAGCCATATTCTGGGGCGACAGGGATAAGGATACCCCCATGTATATGGCTAAAATTCTCAATAAAAATATATCCGACAGCGCATTGTTTACGTTAACAAACGCGGGTCATTTCTCATATTTAGATAATAAAGGCTTTTTGCCCGTATTTCTGAAATTTGTGGAGGGATGATTTTATGGTGTTTATTGCGGCGACGGCGGGAGCGGTAACGTGCGTAGCTTTCTTTTTGCCTTGCGTGCATCTGCTTCAGCTTTGCAAATACCGTCCTTCCGCCGTATTCTGCACTGATTTTTATTTCGGTTTGTATTTATCCGCAGTCGTGAGGGCGGCGGTTTGCGCGCTTGTTTTGTTGCTGTTTGAAAGCCTGAATCTGCCGCTTCTCGCGTCGGCGTCAGTTTACGTCGTATTTCTTGCGTCTTTCCTGTGGCAAAAGAAAGAAAAGGCCAAAAAGCCGCTTGTGTTCACGCCGCGCGTAAAGAGGCTGATCGCGCTTTTTTTCTGTATTTCGTTTGCGGCCGCCGTTTTGCCGTATTACGCGTTCGGACTCAAAGAAGGCGGTTTCCTTGCGGCTATTGCGGCTGAAACCGCGCTGTATCCCGTATTTCTGGCTTCAGCGGCCGCGATTTTATATCCTTTCGAGTTGCTTAACAACAACCGTAAAATCAGAATAGCCGCGCAATTGCTCAAAGAAAAAAACATGATTAAAATCGGTATCACGGGCAGCTTCGGAAAAACTTCGGTAAAAGAGATACTCTATACCGTTCTTTCCCGAAAATACAAGGTGCTCAGAACCGAGGGTAATTTCAATACGCCTGCCGGAATATCTCTGACGCTTGAAAAAATGCGGGGCGACGAAGCTGTTTTCATAGCCGAAATGGGGGCGAGAAAGACGGGGGATATTGCCTTTCTTGCCCGAATGGTAAAGCCGGACTACGGCATTATAACGGGAGTGGCTCCTCAGCATCTCGAGACTTTCGGAACTTTTGAAGCGGTCAGAAAGACAAAGGGCGAACTTGCCGCGGCTCTGCCCGATTACGGCACGCTTATTGTAAATGCGGACGAGGAACAAGCCGATCTTTCGGGCGCGGTATGTAAGATTGTAAAAGTAGGAAAAGACGGCAAGTATAGGGTAAAAGACGTGCATACCGATAAAAACGGAAGCAGTTTCGTTTTCTGCACGGAAAGCGAAGAAGAAGTTTTTGAAACCGTTCTGCTTGGCAGACACAACGTGAAAAACATAGCGCTTGCCGCCGCGCTTGCCTGCGAGCTCGGGCTGAAGCCCGCCGATATCGCAAAAGCGGTAAAATCGGTAAAAGCTCCGCCGCACAGGCTGGAACTTACGGTTACGCCCGACCTTACCATAATCGACGACAGCTACAACGCCAACCCTTCAGGGGTAAAATGCGCGCTTGAAGTACTGTCGGAATTTGACGGTATAAAAACCGTAATTACGCCGGGAATGGTGGAACTGGGCGACGAAGAGGAAACCCTTAACCGCGAATACGGAAAACTTATTGCCGAAGTCGCGGACAAGGTTGTACTTATAGGCAAGTATCCCGCAGAGTACGTTTATAACGGCTTATCGGCTGCGGGGTACAAAGGTGCGGTTTACCGTTTTCCTACCTTATCCGAGGCCGAACAGAACTTCGGAAGAGTTCTGTCCCGGGGAGAAACCGTGCTTTTTGCAAACGATTTACCCGATAATTACAAATAGGAGGTAGTTATGAAAGTTGCGGTATTTTTCGGCGGAGATTCGCCCGAAAGCGATATTTCGGTTATAACCGCGTTGCAGGCCATGGCCGAACTTAAAGGAAGAGTCGGACTTCTGCCCGTGTACATAAAAAACGGCTCTTTTCTGACGGTTAAAGAACCGACAGCCGACAAATTTGCCGATTTTAAAAAAAGTCGGTTTAAAAAACTTGTTCTGCACGAAGGAGTATTTTATCGTAGCGGAAGAGCGGCGGGGTTATGGCGTTTCCGTCCCGACGCGGCTCTGATATGCTGCCACGGAGGCCTGGGCGAGAACGGAGGCTTGCAGGGGCTGTTGGAACTCAACGGCATACCTTATACTTCGGCAGGAATAACCGCGTCGGCAATAGGCATGAACAAAATCGTGCAAAAAGAAATATTTTCGGCGCTAATGCTGCCCGTAACCGATTATCTTCAGATAGACAGGGACGAATTTCTGAACGACGAAGATAAAATCGTAATGCACGTCCAGACTTTTCTGGAATATCCCGTAATCGTGAAACCGTGTTCTTCGGGAAGCAGTATCGGAATAGACGTGGCCAAAAACGAAAGCGAACTGAAAAAGGCGGTTTCGATTGCCTGTGAGTATGACGAAACCGTTATTGTGGAAAGAGCGCTTACCGATTTTGTCGAGCTTAATTGTGCGGCTGTAAGCGCGGGCGACTCGATAACCGTAAGTCAGATTGAAAAGCCTCTGAACTGGAAAGATTTTCTTACCTTCGAAAACAAGTACGGCACAGGCGGGAAAATGTCTGGCGCGGGGCGCGAGCTTCCTGCGGAAATTCCCGAGGAACTTGCCGAGGAAATACGCTTTTTGACGATGAAAATTTATAAAGAACTCAAAATGAAAGGGGTTGTAAGAACGGACTATCTTTACGACAGAAAAGAAAACAAACTTTACGTAAACGAAATAAACACCGTGCCCGGGTCGCTGGCATACTATCTGTTTGACGGGCTGGGCATAAGTTTTTACGAGCTGCTTAAAATTATGTTTGACGGAGCGTTGAAAGCGTATCGGTCGGATTGCATGGACAAAAAGGTATTCAGCACTTCCGTACTCGGCAATTTCGGACGCGGAGGCCTGAAATCGGGATGCAAGCGGAGATAAACACTTGCAAAAAACTTACTTTTGTTATAAAATATAATAAATATAATAAAGCCCTGTTTTCCGGGGCTTTAATAGATTAAAGAGGTACGCGAAGTGAATAAGATAAAAATGATTACTCCGCTCGTCGAAATGGACGGCGACGAAATGACCCGCATATTATGGAAACTCATAAAAGAAATACTCATAGAGCCTTACGTCGATCTGAAAACGGAGTACTATGACCTGGGCCTCGAAAACAGAGACCTTACGGACGACAAGGTTACGGTGCAGGCGGCAGAGGCATGCAAGAAGTACGGAGTCGGCGTAAAGTGCGCCACGATAACACCGAACGCTCAGCGTGTAAAGGAATACAACCTTAAAAGCATGTGGAAAAGCCCCAACGGTACTATAAGGGCGGTTCTGGACGGAACGGTATTCCGCGCGCCTATCATCGTTAAGGGAATCGAACCGCTCATTCCCTCCTGGAAAAAGCCCATAATTATAGCAAGGCACGCTTACGGCGACGTTTATAAGGACGTCGAAGCTGCGGTGGTTAAGGGCGGCAAAGCCGAACTTGTGATTACCGACGAAAGCGGCAATAAGGAAGTAAAGGAAATTTTCAGTTACAAAAACAGCGAAGGTATCGTTCTGGGTATGCACAATACCTCGGCAAGCATAAAAAGTTTTGCCGAAAGCTGTTTCAAATACGCGCTCGACAGTAAAAAGGATTTATGGTTTTCGACAAAGGACACCATCAGCAAAACGTATGACCACACCTTTAAGGACGTGTTTGCCGAGCTTTACGAAACAAAATACAAAAAAGCCTTTCAAGAAGCGGGCATAAGTTATTTTTACACCTTGATCGACGACGCCGTGGCAAGAGTCGTAAGAAGCGAAGGCGGCTATATCTGGGCGCTTAAAAATTACGACGGCGACGTAATGAGCGACATGGTTGCAACGGCATTCGGCAGTCTTGCAATGATGACCTCCGTGCTGGTTTCGCCCGACGGCAATTACGAATTCGAGGCAGCTCACGGTACGGTTACCAGACATTACTACAAGTACCTCGACGGCGAAAAGACCTCGACGAATTCGATGGCCACCATATTTGCCTGGACGGGCGCTCTCAGAAAACGCGGGGAGCTGGACGGGATTAACGAACTGTGCGCTTTTGCAGATAAACTCGAAGCCGCGGCCATACGCACGGTCGAGCAGGGTTGTATGACCAAAGATCTTGCCGCAATATTCAAATCGGACGACGTAAACCCCGTGGTTCTCGATTCGGAAGAATTTATAAGGGCGATAGCCGAAAGGATATAAAATGGTAAACGTCTGTTTCTGCATTTTAACCGAACTGCTTGCCAAAAACAAGGTGACGGCTAAATATCTTGCGGAGAAATACGAAATTTCCGTAAGGACGGTATACCGTTATCTGGACGTGCTTGCGGCAGGCGGCGTGAATTTTTTTACGGACAGAGGCAGAAACGGAGGTATTAAAATTGCCGACGATTACAAATTATCGGCATCCTACCTTACCGACGCCGAAAAAAAATCGCTGATAGAGGCGGTGTCGATCTGGTCGCAGACCACGTCGGGAACGGATGCCGAAAGCCTTAAAACCAAACTTGCGGCGCTGGGCGGTGGAGGTGCTCAGCCCGTCCGTATGGCGGGCGACAAAATAATACTCGAAGGCGGGTTGGACGGCGACAGTGAACGCATTAAAAATAAGATAGCCCCGCTAAAAAAGGCGATAGACGAAAATTTTGTAGTCAGAATAGAATACCGTTCCAGAAGCGGTAGCCAGACGGAGAGGGATATCGAGCCCCGCGCTTTCGTGTTCAAGCAAATGGTCTGGTACGTATACGCTTATTGCCGAAACCGCAAGGATTTCAGGACTTTTAAACTCAGCCGCATAATAAAACTTAAAGTCACCGACGAAAAGTTTATTCCGGCTTCGGACGAAAAATACGAATGGTCGCTTACCGATAACGCTTCGTACGAAAAAAAGGATATACTGGTCAGACTCAAAGAAAGCGCGCGCTACGACGCGGAAGAATGGCTGGGGGTAGAGAACGTAAAGCCTCTTTCCGAGCCGGACGGGGAATGGAAATATATCGCTTCGGCGGTCATTACCGCCGATGCGTCTCTTGTTCCCAAACTGCTTTCTTTCGGCGACGGAATAAAAATTCTTTTACCGTACGATTTGAAAGCCGAAGCGCTGAAAGCAGCGCAAAATTTGTTAAAAAACAACGAATAATTTAAAAAGTATTATAAAAAACGCTTTAAAATATAACATTATTTTACAAATTCAAATATTGCAGTGCAGTATTTTTAAAAACGGCGGCCGTCGGTTTGAAAAAGTTTTAACCTAATTTTGTTGTTGATTTAATAAAAGATATGTGGTATTATATTTGAAGAGAAAGGAGGCGATTTTATGTATAAGTTTAAAATCAGCCATAAAATTACTTTGCTTGCCTCTTTGGCGGTATGGGTTTTTTGGATTGTATTCGCAATTGTCTACCGTCAGTCGATCATCGACGGCGGCGATACCAAAACTCAGTTTTTTATGTTGCTAATATGGAGTTTTATTATTTATCTGGCTATGCTTTATCCCGTATTTTCGCCGGATATGAATCTTGTTCCCAAAAAACACATGTCCGAAAAAGCCGTCGAAAAGCTGATTGACATAAGACGCATGTGTTTTATAGGCATTCAGTTCCTTTTCGTCTTTCTGGCTTGCGGTACTTCCGTATCACTGTTCTTCACTACATGGCGTATAGGTGTGGGAATAACCGTTCTGATTTACGCGCTTTGCATGTTTGCCGTGCTTTTGGCAACTTATTTACGAACCAAGCACGTTACTAAAAATCACGAATATATTCCTCACAAAGATGAAATTAAATAAAAGGTTCAAATTAATAATAACGGCACTGCTTCTTGCAGTGCTTTTATTGATTACGACTTCATGCGGACTGTTTAACGATTATCCCGATTATTATGAGATTTTCGGCACGGTTTTTACGGTTACCTCGGACGGCGGCAAGGCTATTGAAAAAGAGGTGGCAGACCTGCTTTCGGGTAAAGAAAGTCTGCTCAGCACGCAGATAAGTTCGTCGGATATATTCAAAATAAACGCGGCGCCCGCAGGTACCGCAGTTAAAGTGGACGCTCTTACTTTCAGCCTTTTGGAGCTTTCTGCTGAGCTTTACGCTTCAAGCGAGGGAGCGTTCAATCCCGCTGTATATCCGCTCGTCCGGCTTTGGCGTTTTTCGCCCGACACCTTTACCGCCGTTTCGCAGAATTACGTACTTCCTTCGGACGGGGAAATACAATCTTTACTTGAAATCTGCGATTATAACGACGTCGTTCTCGACAGAGACGCGCTGACGGTAACCAAGCTCAAAGAAGGAATGATGCTGGATTTGGGAGGTATGGCAAAGGGCTATGCGGTCAGATACGCCGCCGATTATTACGCTGAAAGAAATCTTGACGCTCTCGTAAATCTGGGCGGCAATCTGTGCGCTACGGGCAGCAGGACCTATACGATAGGCATAACGCATCCCGACGCGGCTTCGGGATATCCGTACTTTGCAAAAATATCTCTGAAAAACGCGTGCGTGTCCACTTCGGGTAAATATCAGCGCTACTATACCGTAGACGGAGTCAGGTACAGTCATATCCTTGCTCGGGACGGAAAGCCCTCGTTTTCCGACGTGGAGAGCTGCACGGTTATTTCCCGAAACGGCGAGTTGGGCGACGCGCTTGCAACGGCCGCTGTGGCAGCGGGCGCGGAAAAGGGAGCCGCTCTTATCCGTAAATACAATTGTTCGGCGATTTTCATACTCGAAAACAAAAGGTATTTCACCGTAAATTGCGACGAGATTTCTTTCGAGCTTACCGATACGGAGTATAAACTCTATGAATAAAACGGTAAGTCAGGTTAAAAAGGGAAAGTTTTTCAGAGCGGCAGACCTTATTCTGCTCGTTCTGGTAATAGTTTCGGTAATAGGGATTGCAGTGTCTGAAAGCAGGCCCGAAGGCGGCACGGTGACCGTTTACGTAGCGGACAGGAAATACGGCGAGTATCCGACCTCCGTCGACAGAGAAATACACATCGAAGCGGAGGGCGCGGATATGATTATGGCTATACGGGACGGCGCCGTAAAAGTAACTCATTCAAATTGTCCTAACAAGCAGTGTACTCTTTTGGAAATAAGCAGACAGGGGCAAAGCATTATCTGCCTGCCAAACAAAGTGGTTATCAAAATTCAGGGCGAAAGCGACGTGGACGGGGTAACGTGATATGGGCGGACGAAGCAAAACGGTTGCAACTTACGCGGTATGTCTGGCGTTGTCGCTGATACTTTCTCTGCTGGAAGGTGCTTTTCCGCCGCCCGTACCCGCTTTGCCGTATGTAAAGCTGGGACTTTCGAATTTGCCGTTTCTGTTTCTGTTTGCCGTAGCTACGGAACGCAAATGGATTATTTACGCCGTTCTTGCGGTTAAATGTCTGCTTGCCTCTTTGTTTGCGGGGGCGATAACCATGATTTTGTATTCCTTACCGTCCGCGCTTGCGGCTTTCGGGGTTACTCATCTTCTTATAAAGACGGCTAAATTCGGGTTGCCCGCGATAAGCGCGTTTTCGGCGGCCGTTTTCAATGCCGTTCAGCTTCTTGCGGCTTGCATCGTTGCGGGAAGCGGGCTTATGTATCTGATGCCGTATATGTTGGCCGCGGGAGTCGCGGCGGGATTCGTAACCGGAACGGTGGTATGGCTTGTAATAAAATATATGCCCGCAACTTATCTGTTGACGGAAGCGGAGCAAGAAAGTGCAGACGAAAACAACCCGTAAGAACGGGTTGTTTTATCGTTTGAACGGTAAAAAATCTTCGTCGTCGGTAAGGTTGTGGCTTTGGGTGTCGGCATCCAGAACGATTGCGCGCTTCACGCTGTCGAAACCGTATTTATTGCGTATTTTGTCGATGGATTTTTCCAGTTCGTTTTCTTTTCTGGACTTCTGGTCCTCTTCGAGCAGGCTGAACTGCAAAGGGCTTGTTCCCGTGCCCGACAGCTTCTGAGTATAAACCGAAAGCGCGCGTACGGGAGGAGAAAAAGTGCAGTTCGCCTTTAAAATTTCGATGGCTTTGTCGGCAATATCCGACGCGTTCGAAGTGGGGGCGGGCAGAAGGGCCTGCCTTGTAAATGATTGCAGACGGTTGTTTTTTACGCTTACGGAAACGCCGCCTGCCTGCAAACCGTACTTTCTGAGCCTGGAAGCAACCATTTCCGAGAGAGCGTAAATTACGGGTACGGCCCTTTCGAGAGAATCCACGTCCGATGCCATGGTAGTGCCGTGTCCTACGCTTTTGGGTTCGTGATAATCGTCGAAACGGGATACCGTACGGTCTCCGTCGCCTGCGGCTGCGTCAATCATTTTATCGGCGGTTATGCCGAAATGGTATCGCAACACCGTGCGGTCGGCGGTTGCGAGATCGCCTATAGTGGAAATGTTCAGCAAGCGGAGTTTGTCGGCGGTTTTCCTGCCTATCATCAGAAGGTCGGAAACGGGAAGAGGCCATACTTGGGGTTTATAGTTTTCGCGCGAAATTACGGTGACGGCGTCGGGCTTTTTCATATCGCTGCCGAGCTTTGCGAAAATCTTGTTGAAAGATACGCCTACCGAAATCGTCAGACCGGTAGCGTCTTTTACGTGGCGGCGTATTTTATCGGCAATTTCCGCAGGCGCACCGAACAGGCGTGTGCTTCCCGTGACGTCGAGCCAGCACTCGTCTATCCCGAATCCTTCGATTAAGTCGGTGTACTGTTTGTAAACTTCGCGAACGCGGCCGCTGTATTCCACGTATTTCGAATACGTGGGCGGAACGAGGATAAGGTCGGGACACTTTTTAAGAGCCTGCCATATCGCTTCGCCCGTCTGTACGCCTTTTGCCTTGGCGGGATTGCTTTTTGCAAGCACTATGCCGTGGCGTTTTTTGGGGTCGCCGCAGACAGCTACGGGCTTACCGCGGAGTTCGGGGTTAAGCAGAGTTTCAACCGACGCGTAAAAATTATTCAGGTCGCAGTGAAGTATAACCTTATCCATATAAATTATTATAACCTATAGGCTAAGTTATTTCAACCAACGTATTGCATAATCGGTAAAATTATATTATAATATTCGTAATAAATAAAAGGCTTATCGCTATGTACGACAAAACATATAAATGTGAAAATTGCGGCGTAAGGCCCGCCACTACCGAATCTTTCGTAAACGTCGACGGACAGGAGCGCAAAGTAAGGCTGTGCGGATATTGTTACAACAGTTTGACCGAATACCGGGCTTCCAGGCATCCTGCGGGTTATAAATCGTTTGTCGAGCGGCCGCAGAAGGTGTGCGAAGTCTGCAAAACCACCGAACAGCAGATAGAGGAAAGCATTTACGTGGGCTGTTCCAACTGTTATAAGGTTTTCAGGGAGCAGATTTTATCCAAAATTTACACTCTGCACAAAAGCAGAATTCATAAGCGTCGCAAGGACGACGCGCGCAAATCGGGTTCTTCCGACGAGGAGCTCGCACTTATGATGATGCATTACAGGCAGGCGGTTGAGGAAAACCGCAGAGAGGACGCCGAGGAGCTTCTCGGTTTTATCGAGGACTACAAGAAAAACAAGGGAGGGGTAGACTGATGCCTTTTAAGGATATCATAGTATCTTCGCGCGTCAGGCTTGCCCGCAACGTCGAAGGTTTGCCTTTTCCCACCTCGGATATAGGCGGTATAGCTTCGTACAAGCGCGTTCTCGAAGGCGCGACCGCCGCCGCCGGGTTCGAATATACGCTTGCCAACATGGGCGAACTTCCCGATATCGACAAAGAAGCCCTCGTTGAAAGGCATCTTATCAGCAAACTGCTTTGCGAAAAGGGTTCGGCAGGCGCGGTTTTGCTCAGTAAAGATCGCTCCGTATCCGTTATGATTAACGAGGAAGACCATATCCGCGCGCAGTGCATCAAACCGGGCAACGAGCTGTATTCGTGCTACCGAAGTATCGTCAAGTACGACAAAGAGCTTGCAAAGCATCTTAATATAGCGTTTGACAGTCAGTTCGGATACCTTACAAGCTGTCTTACCAATCTGGGTACGGGTATGCGTGCGTCCGTTATGCTGTTTCTTCCGGCGCTCGTGTTCTGCAATAAGACGGGCGCGCTTATAAACCTGCTGAAAAAGAACGGAGTTACCGTCAGGGGCATTTACGGAGAAGGAAGCAGGTACAAGGGCGATATGTTTCAGATTTCAAATACCTATACCCTGGGCGTCAGCGAAGAGGAAATTCTTTCCGTGGTCGATAAAGCCGTCGAATACTGTATGCAGGAAGAAAGCATCGCCAGAAAACGGCTTAAAGAAGAAAGAGGGCTGCTGCTGGAAGACGAAGTCTACCGTGCGTACGGCGTACTTACCAACGCAAGGCTTCTGGACAGCGACGAGTTCATGTCCCAGATTTCCAAACTCAAGCTCGGTATGTCGCTAGGCATTATCAATTTCACCCAAACGGAAAAACTCGACGAAATAGTATTGTCCTGTCAGCCGGGCAATCTGTGTTGCAGGGTCGGGCGCAGGCTCAGCGACGGGGAGCGCGATCTCGTTCGCGCAGAAACCGTGCGCGAAGCGCTTGTCAATTTAAAATAAAAGCCTTTATAAGGAGAAATAAATGAAATATTCAAAGTCAACCCAGGCCGCGCTCATGAACGCGGAAAAAATAGCCGCAGATACCGGCGGCCTTGTGGGAAGCGAGCATATTCTTTGCGGGCTTCTCTCGATAGACTGTACGGCAAGCCGTATTCTCAACAAATACGGACTCGAACTCGATACCGCGCTTTCGATGCTGCCCAGAAGCATGCCCACCAATATTATCGAATATTCGCCTCATTCCAAATACATTATAATTCAGGCACAGGAAATAGTGGCTAATTTAGGCATGGAGTTTATAGGTACCGAGCATATTCTGGCGTCCATACTCATGGATTCCGACTGCACGGCGGTAAGGCTTATGATTCTTGCCGAAGTCGATATTAAAGAGCTGATAAAATATATCAAAACCGACGTCATAACGCCGCTGGTCGACAATGAGGAAAAAGCCGATTACAGGGAGGATGCGAAAGGGCCTTTCGGATACAAGGGAAGACGCGGTTCTTCCTCCGAGAAGGACGGAGTTTCCAAACTTGAAAAATTCGGCGTCGATCTCACCAAAAAGGCAAAAGAAGGCCGTCTTGATCCCGTTATCGGGCGATCTAAGGAAATAGAAAGAGTAATTCAGGTACTTTGCCGCAGGACCAAAAACAATCCCGTGCTTATAGGCGAGCCGGGCGTCGGAAAGTCGGCGGTAATAGAGGGGCTTGCGCAGGAGATAGCCGAAAACAAAGTGCCCGATATTCTGAAAGATAAAATTATATTTTCGCTCGATCTTGCAAGCGTTATAGCCGGCACCAAATACAGAGGCGAGTTCGAAGAACGGTTTAAAGAGGCTCTCGAAGCAATAAAGAGCGCGGGCAACATAATTCTGTTTATCGACGAAATCCACACCATAGTAAAAGCGGGCGGAGCGGAAGGCGCGATAGACGCCGGAAATATCCTTAAACCCATGCTTGCGCGCGGTGAAATTCAGACGGTAGGCGCCACCACGATAGACGAATACCGTAAGCACATCGAGGCGGACGCCGCTCTCGAAAGACGTTTTCAGCCCATTATCGTGGATCAGCCCTCGGTAGAGGATACCATACTTATACTTAAAGGTCTTAAAGACAGGTACGAGGCTCACCACAAAGTCAAAATAACCGACGCGGCGCTTGTTGCGGCAGCAAATCTTTCCGACAGGTATATTACCGACAGATTTTTGCCCGACAAGGCCATAGACCTTATCGACGAGGCCGCAAGCCGTAAACGCATATTCGCTTTTACCGCGCCGCAGGAGCTTAAAAACGCCGAACAGAAACTTCAATCTCTCAAATACGAAACCGAACAGGCGGTAAAGGATAAGGATTTCGCCAAAGCGGCGGAATATCAGAAAGAGGCCGAAAAGCTGGAAAACGAGGTCAAAGAGAAAACCGAGGAATACAACAAGGGAAAGGTGGACGTAAAACTCGAAATAGGCGAGGAGGAAATCGCCGAAATCGTGGCCAATCAGACGGGCGTTCCGCTTACAAAAATAACTCAGACCGAAAGCGAAAAACTTCTTAATCTCGAAGCCGTGCTCAAATCCAGGGTAATCGGGCAGGACAATGCCGTGTCCGCAGTGGCAAGGGCGATAAAACGCGCCCGCGCAGGCCTTAAAGATCCTAAAAGACCTATCGGTTCGTTTATATTCCTGGGACCCACGGGCGTCGGTAAGACCGAGCTGTCCAAGGCGCTTGCCGAAGCCATGTTCGGCGACGAAAACCAGCTTATACGTATCGATATGTCCGAATATATGGAAAAGAACAACGTCAGCAAGATGATAGGTTCGGCTCCCGGGTACGTCGGGTTCGAGGAGGGCGGTCAGCTTACCGAAAAAGTAAGACGCAAGCCATATTCGGTGGTGCTTTTCGACGAAATTGAAAAGGCGCATTCCGACGTGTTTAACATCATGCTTCAGATTCTCGACGACGGTCGCCTTACCGACTCGCACGGCAGGACTGTAAACTTTAAAAACACAATTATCATTATGACTTCCAACATAGGCTCGTCGGAGATAGGCAAAATGCCCAAGCTCGGTTTCGGCAAGGACGGCGACGATAACGGATACGAGAGGATGAAGGAGCAGCAGATGGAGGCTTTGAAGCGCAGCCTTAAACCCGAGTTTATAAACAGAATAGACGAAATCGTCATTTTCCGAAAACTCGACGGCGAGGATATGGGCAGGATTGCCGATATAATGCTGAACGCTACCGCTTCGAGGCTCAGAGGCCTGGGCATAGATATAGAAATTACACCCGAAGCCAAGGAGTTTATCGTCAGAAAGGGTTCGGATATCGAATACGGCGCAAGGCCGTTAAGGCGCACCATTCAGCGCCTTGTCGAGGATAAACTGTCGGAAGAAATACTTGAAGGAAAGATTTCCGCAGGCAAAAAAATCGAGGTCGCGTCGGACGGCGAAACTTTGATTTTCAACGAGAAACAAACTACGTAAGCGACGCCGCGTTTTAAAGGATTTTTAAGCAAAACGTCGTATATATTTATGTAGGAGATAATAAGGAGGCAACAATTATGCGTATTGAAATCATCGGCACAAATTACACTCCCAGCAACCAGCTTAAAGAGCTTATCGGGAAGAAAGCCGCCAAGCTCGACCGCTTTTTCTCCGACGGCGATACGGCTAAGTTCGTATGCAGTCAGGTAAAGGGCAAAGACCGCTTCACCCTTGAGGCGACGATATACTTTAACGGCAATATGTTAAGGGTTGAGGAAACGTCGGACAATATATACGATAACGTATATGTCATTATTCCGAAAATCGAAAGGATGATAAGGAAATACCGCACCAAGCTCGACAAAAAACTTAAAGAAGACGCTTTTTCGGAAAAATTCCTTGCCAGCGAAGACGTACCCGTAAAACCCGAAGTGGTCAAAAACAAAAAGTTCGGCCTCAAACCGCTGTCCAAAGACGACGCAATAAGCGAACTCGAACTTCTCGATCACGATTTTTACCTGTATCTTAACGAAAATACGGGTATGGTGAACGTAGCTTACAAGAGAAAGGACGGCAATGTGGGTATCATAGAATGCGTATATTGACAATCTGTAGGACGCGCCCTGAGAAATCGGGGCGTTTTTATTTTTTAAAATCCTTATTTAAGGCGGTATTTGATTGAAAATAGTTTAATAATAGGCTATAATATAGTAACGGTAAATATTATGGAAATAGCTATAAGTACTGCAACGTTCTTCGGTAAAAGCTATACCGAGGACAGCCTCGATCTGATTAAAAGCCTGGGGCTTAAAACGGTGGAAGTGTTTTTAACCACGTTCAGGGAATACGAACCCGTATTCGGAGATTTGCTGGCGTCGCGTAAAGGCGACCTCAACGTCCATTCCGTACATTCGCTAAATCTGCATTACGAGCCCGAACTTTTCAATAACGCCGAGCGTACGCGCGAAGACGCCGAAGCGATTCTGAATAAGGTCATGAGCAACGGCGCAAAACTCGGTGCAAAATATTACACGTTTCACGGGATAGCCCGCCTTAAAAAACGGCCTTACGTTGTAGATTACGACATTTTCGCCCGAAAACTCGAAAGGGTAATGGCGGTTACCGCTAGGTACGGCATAGAGCTCTCTTACGAAAACGTGCACTGGGCGCTGTTCAACACTCCCGAATTCTTCATGAATCTGCGAAGCTGCTGCCCGGGCGTTAAAGCCACCCTCGACATAAAACAGGCCATGCAGGCGGGACTTAGTTATAAGGAATTTCTGCCCGCCGTAAAGGGGCGGCTTTCAACCGTACATATCTGCGATTACGACCGCGGAGGCAATCTGACCTGTCCGGGCAAGGGCAGCGTGGATTTTCGCGACCTGTTCGAAAGCCTCCTCGATATCGGCTACGACGGGCCGGTAATGCTTGAATTGTACAGTAATAATTATGAAAACTATTCTGAATTAGCTCGGAGTATAGAATACTTGCAAAAAATTTTATATCAAATAAATCATTAACTTATTTAAGGAGAACGGTATGGCTTACAATAAAACCGAAAACAAATTACGCTTCGATTACAACAATATGATGGCAAAAAATATAGGCGAACACGGCATTACCGACAAAGAACTGTCGTCTGCCGCTACAAAAGCGTATATAGCTTTCGACTACGTGGAAAGACACCGCGGCAAAGACATGATGGGGTGGACGGAACTTCCTTACAACCAGGGCGAAATAGTCGAAGATATACTTAAAACCGCAAAAGACATCAGGGCTAAGTTCGATTATTTCGTGGTGCTCGGCATCGGCGGAAGTGCGCTCGGTCCCATTTCCGTATTCAACGCGCTCAATCATCTGCATTACAACGATTTGCCCAAGAGCAAACGCAAAGCTCCCAAATTTTACGTAGAGGACAATATCGATCCCGAAAGAATGGCTGCGCTTCTCGACGTAATCGACGTCGAAAAGACTATGTTCAACGTAATTACCAAATCGGGCGCTACCAGCGAAACCATGAGTCAGTATCTTATTATTTCGGATATACTTAAAAAGAAGCTGGGTCCCGATTATAAAAACCATATTATCGCAACTACGTCGGAAAACAGCGGCAATCTCATTAAAATAGCCCGAAAAGAAGGTTTCAAAACCTTTTATATTCCCGACGGGGTGGGCGGCCGTTTCAGCGAACTTTGTCCCGTGGGGCTGCTTCCCGCGGCGGTTACCAGGATAGACATCAAAGGGCTTCTCGACGGCGCTCAGTATATGGATAAACTCTGCAAGAAGGACACGGCTTCCAAAAATCCCGCTCTTATGGCCGCGCTTCTTCAATATATCGCCATGCGCAAAGGCAACAACGTTTCGGTTATGATGCCCTATGCCGACAGCCTTAAATTCATAGCGGACTGGTATTGCCAGCTGTGGGCCGAAAGTCTGGGCAAGGCGGTCGATTACGCGGGTAATACGGTAAACGTAGGTCAGACCCCGGTTAAATCTCTCGGCGTTACCGATCAGCACAGCCAGGTACAGCTTTATACCGAAGGTCCGTTCGACAAGGTAATTACCTTCATCGCCGTTGACAAATTCAGAAGCGAAGTAACCATACCCGAAGGAGCCGAGGAATATCCCAACGTCAACTTCCTGTGCGGAGCCACGCTTAACAAACTTATCAATACCGAACGCGTAGCTACCGAATACGCGCTGCTTAAAGCAGGCAGACTCAGCAATACGATAATTCTGCCCGAAGTCAACGCCTTTACCCTGGGTGAACTCTTAATGTTCTTCCAGCTGCAGACAGCATATTGCGGAGCCATGCTTAACATCAACACTTTCAATCAGCCCGGCGTGGAAGAAGGCAAAAACGCCACTTACGCGCTTTTTGACAGGGCGGGTTACGAAGACAAGAAAAAAGAGCTTGAAAGCCGTCCCGAAAAACAGGATAAATACATTATTTAACATAAACAACACTACTTTAAATTCGCAGCCGCCATGCGAAAAGGGCGGACGAGGTGAAACATGTCGGATTTTTTTGCTTTGATTAACCGTATGAGATATATAAAAAGGTGGAGCCTTATGCGCAATAACGTGCCCGAAAACCTTATGGAGCACAGCTTTCAGGTTGCCGTAATAGCGCAGGCTCTCGCTTTAATCAAAAACAAAAAGTTCGGTGCGTCCGTCGACGTGGACAAGGTGGTTTCCGTTGCCCTGTTTCACGACGCGGGCGAGGTTTTCACGGGGGATATGCCCACGCCCATTAAATACAACAATCCTAAAATAAAAGAGGCCTATAAGGATATCGAGGCGCAGGCGGAAAAACGTATAGTTTCCATGCTGCCCGAGGAATTCAGGCCGTATTACAAGCCTCTTATAAGCCCGGACGGCGACAGTGAGGAATACAGAATCGTCAAACGTGCGGATAAGCTGTCGGCCTATATCAAATGTCTTGAAGAAACGGCTTCGGGAAACGCGGAGTTTTCGCTTGCCGGGCAGAGTACCAAAGCCGCTCTCGAAAAGGAAGATTCGCCCGAAGTAAAATATTTTATAGACAAATTTCTGCAATCCTTTTTCAAACCTTTGGACGCTCTTTGATATTTATGCCGTTAATCGTCGGCAAAAAAGTTATATTATGTATTAAGGAGGGCGGGTTTCCCGCATAAAGCTATGTCAAAAAAACTGAACATATTAGGCCATATATGCGAATTATTGTTTTTTGTTGTCGCCATATACTTTCTTATAGCTTGCATTAAAGTCGATCTTAAGATGGACGAACTCGCAAATGCGCAATACGAAGAAGCGGGCGCAGCCATAGGAGGAGTATTTACTCAGATGATGCTGGCGATACTCTACGTTCTGTCTATAATATTTACGGTAATCGCGCTTATTTACGGTATTTGTTTTATGGTGTTTCACGTCGTCAGTTTCAGAAAAGGATTTCGCGGCAAGACCTTTCCCGTATTGTTTGCGCTATTCAGCGCAATCGCAATAATTTATTTTATAGTGACATTTATTTCTACCATGCAGGTTCTTATACTGCTTGCCGCGGCAATACCCGTTCCCTCCATAGTTTATTCGGGAATGTATCTCAAAGAGAAAAAGATGGCGGAAATCGCCTATTCGGAGCAAAAACAGGATTCAATCGATTGACATGCGGCAAGTATGTTGCTATAATATCGTTGTAAATATCGGGGTGCCGTAAAGCGGCTGAGATTATACCCATTGAACCTGTCGGTTAGCACCGTCGTAGGGAAAATAATTGCGTCTTTACTGACTTCGGTATTTCATGTATCGGAGTCATTTTTTTTGGAGGTAACATATGAAAGGTTTAACTCTCGCGGCCGACGGATTTACCTGGTCGGGCAGTTGGGAAGGCTTCGGCGCCATGTACGTCGAGGAAGGCAACAAAGGCGTATACCTCGGTATATGTATAACGGCGTTCGTGCTGCTGTTTGCACTGATAGCTTTTCTCAGTTTCAGCAAAAAAGACAAAAAGACCAGCGCAATCGAAATTTCTATTGCCGCGGTTTGCATCGCTCTCAGTTCGGTATTGTCCGTAATCAGGCTGTGGCGCGGCCCCGAAGGCGGCTCGGTAACGCCCGGCAGTATGGTGCCCATTGCGATATTCGCTTACATTTTCGGTTTAAGAAAGGGCATACTGGTTTGTTTCACTTACGGCGTACTGCAGGTATTGCTGGGAGGTTATATCATAAATCCCGTACAGATGCTTCTCGATTATCCCATTCCTTACGCGATGATAGGTCTTGTCGGACTCGCCTCGAAGAGCAAAAAGCCCATAGTAGGCATACTTACCTTCTTCCCCGTGGCCATAGTGGCAAGGTACATCGTGCACGTGCTGAGCGGCGTAATCTTCTTCGGCGGCGATTGGGGATATTCCTTCGTTTACAACACCGTAGTGCTTGTAGACGGCATTATCGCGATTGTTATAACCGCTTTGCTGTTCGCCAACAAGAATTTCGCGTTTACGGTTAAAAAATACGTAGGAGAGTGCTGAAAATCAGCATAAAAACCCGCGCGCCCTTTAAAATAGGGCGCGTTTTTATTTTGTAAAAATCTTTTAAGATGATATAATTTTTTTATGACCGTTGTTACAGACAAACTCAATATGCGTTACGGCGGCTCGGAAAAGGGTATATCCTATCTCGATTTTTCGGGCGAAGGGCTTATCTGCCTGTACGGCGGCGAAGCGTCGGGCAAAACCACGCTTTTAAAGTGTATTGCAGGTCTTGAAAATTACGAAGGAAAGGTTATTGTAAACGGACGCGAGCGGCAAGCCGAAGCAGACGGCGGTATCATAATGCTTTTCGACGACTACGGTCTGTTTGGCAACAAAACCGCGCTTTTCAACGCGGCGTATCCGTATCTGGTGCGAAAATCAGACAAAGCCGAGGCGCTGAGGCAGGCCGACGAACTTTTGAAAAAAGCCGGCATTTATGCAAAAAGGTCGGAAAAAGCAAAAAATCTGTCCGACAAAGAAAAGCTCATGCTTGCGCTTACGCGGTTGGAGCGCGGAGCGGAACTTTACCTTATAGACAATCCTCTGAAACGCTTTTGCGGCGAGGAAAGAAAAAAGCTTTTCTTTTCGGTAATGTATCCCGTTCTGCAAAGGCTGGGAGAGAATGCCGACGTAATTTACGCGACTGATGATCTGAGCGAACTCGAAGCGCTTCAGGAAAGCGTGCTGCTTATCAATTTCGGCAGCAGGAAAGGTACGGGAAAACTCGGTGACCTTATGAAAAATCCGCCCAACCTTTTTTGCGCCGGGCTTATGTCGGATAAGGTTATTTTCGAGGCGCGCCTTTCGGCCGACGGAACATGTCCGCATATTGCTTTCGGCGAAGAAAAAATTCTTCTGCCGCAAGAAGGGCGGCTGCTTGACGAGGATTATCGGGGCAAAACGGTCAAGGTTTCGGCCGATTGCGAGGCAGGTGCGGACGGCGGACTGACGGCAGTAGCTCAAGGCTGCGGTTATCTTTCGTTTGAAGGTTGCGTTTTCAGATCGAAATTGGCCGAAAACCTGTTAAAAAACGAAAAAATAGATATTAATTTAACAAATATCTGTCTTTACGATTACGTGTCCGAGGGCAGAATATACTAGGAGAAAGTATGGATTACAAAGAAATGGCGGTGGAACTACACCGTAAACTCAAAGGTAAAATCGAAGTCGTTTCGCGCGTTAAAGTAGACAGTCAGCAGGCTCTGTCCACGGCTTATACGCCCGGCGTAGCCGAACCTTGTCTGCGTATTGCGGCCGAGCCCGAAAGCATTTACGATTTTACGCGAAAGGGCAATCTCGTAGCCGTGGTGACGGACGGAAGCGCGGTTCTGGGCCTCGGAAATATCGGCGGCGCGGCAGGTATGCCCGTAATGGAAGGCAAAGCAGTGCTTTTCAAAGAATTCGGCGACGTTGACGCCTTCCCGATATGCCTTGCCACGCAGGACACCGAGGAGATTATAAGAACGGTCAAAGCCATAGCTCCCACTTTCGGCGGCATAAACCTCGAGGATATATCCGCGCCCAGATGTTTCGAAATAGAAAAACGCCTTATAGACGAACTCGATATTCCCGTTTTTCACGACGACCAGCACGGGACGGCAATAGTAGTTCTGGCCGCGCTTAAAAACGCGCTTAAAGTGGTAGGTAAAGACATAGGCAGCGTAAACGCGGTTATACTCGGGCCGGGAGCCGCCGGCACCGCGATAGCAAATCTGTTGATGACGGCCGGACTTAAAAACCTCAGAATATGCGACAGAAAAGGCCTGTTGTGCGAGGGCAGAGAGGGCATGACCGAGCATAAAACCGAACTGGCGCGCAAAACAAATCCCGAAAAACTGTGCGGTTGTCTTGCCGACGTAATGAAAGGAGCGGACGTATTTATAGGAGTCAGCGGTCCCGATACGGTAACCGAGGATATGATAGCTTCAATGAATGAAGGCGCGATAGTATTCGCCATGTCAAATCCCAATCCCGAAATAGCTCCCGACGCCGCGGCGCGCGCGGGTGCCGCCGTAATAGGCACGGGCAGGTCGGATTATCCCAATCAGATAAACAACGTGCTGGTTTTCCCGGGTATATTCAAGGGCGCGCTTTCGGTCAGAGCCCGTAAGATTACCGTAGAAATGAAGCTTGCCGCTGCAGACGCCATTGCGTCGCTTATATCCGATGAAGAGCGTTCGGCGCAATATATCATTCCTAAGCCCTTCGATCCGCGCGTCAGCGCCGCCGTGGCCGAAGCCGTAAGAAATGCCGCGACAAAATAGTTAAATATTTGACAAACCTCTTGTAGGGTGTTATAATAGTAAAAAATATCCTGTCTGTATCGATGAATATTTTCGGAGAGTAAGCAAGGATAAGCCGTTTGACACGCTTATTTTTACGGATTTTCCGAAAGGGAAGTCCGCTTTTTGTTATAAGGAGTCAGAAAATGAAAAGAATAGGTGTAATAGGAATCATTGTAAAGCGCAATCGCGAAACCGCTCTCGAAGTGCAGAAACTGTTGTCGGATTACGGCAATATCATTATGGGGCGTATGGGCGTTCCCGGTGAAAACGGCATTTCGGCGATAAGCGTTATCGTGAAGGGAACCAACGAAGAGATATCCGCTCTGACGGGCAAACTCGGCAGGCTGGATAAAGTAAGCGTAAAAAGCGCGTTAATCAGCGCGGAAATAGAGGAAGTTTAATTATGAAAATGACGTTAAAAAGGGCAATCGCATCTGTTTTAAGCGTTTTTTTGCTTGTTTCGGCACTTTTTTCGCTTTCTGCTTGTAACCGTGGCGGCGCGGACAAGGCAGTTATCGCCGCGCCCGACGGCGCGCCCGCGCTGGCAATGGCAGGCCTTTTGGGACTGTCGGAAATCGAAGGCGTAGAAACGGATTTCAGGGTGGTGACTTCGGACGGTTCGACCGAGGCCGCAACCGTAGTCGGAGCAAAACTCGTTTCGGGCGAATACGATATGGCAGTTCTGCCGACCAATCTTGCGGCTACGTTGTACAATAAAGGTGCGGATATAAAATTAGCCGCAGTCGTAACCTGGGGCAATCTGTATCTGGTGTCGAAAGGCGCACCGTTAAGCGGCCTTGCGGAGCTGGAAGGTAAGGTAGTATATACCGTCAGCCGCTCGGGCCCCCCCGATACAGTGTTTAAAAAACTGCTTTCCGAAAGCGGTGTGGACATTGCGTCCGAAGACGAATACAGCGTCAATACCGACGGCACCGTTTCGCCCGTAAGCGGCAAGGTAGTGCTGAAATATATGCCCGCTACCACCATTATGCCTTATCTCAAACAGAACAAAATCGAATACGCCGTACTTGCCGAGCCTGCGGTTACCAATGCAATGAACGCCGTAGGGGCAGAACTTAAAACCGTACTCGATTTTCAGCACGAATGGCAGAAAATGACGGGAAGCAACAGTTATCCTCAGGCTTCGCTTATAGTAAGGTCGGAGTTTGCAGAGGGCAACAAAAAATTCGTCGAAGAGTTTATAAACAGGCTTTCGGACGCCCGGGATTATCTTACCGAACAGGAAAATCTCGATACTGCAATACAGGCCGTCAAAGCTCTCGCGCCGTCTACTTCGCTCAATTATATTACGGTTCAGTCAGCCGCGCGGTGCGGCATAAAATGCCTTGCGGCGGCTGAATGCAAAAACGATATAACCGATTACCTTTCGCTGTTCAATCTGACGGCCGACGACGGTTTTTTCTATGAAAAATAAGATTTTCAAACTGAAAAACGTCATTTACGCATTATCGGGCGCGGCACTGATTATAGTAATATGGATTACTGCCGCGGCCGCTACGGACAGCGAAATAATACTTCCGGGACCTGTGCGTACTTTACGTGAATTTTTAAAGCTGTTAAAGTCGGCCGAGTTTTACAAGGCGGTATGGGGAAGCACGGGACGGTCTCTTCTCAGTTTCGGAGGAGCGGTGTTTTTTGCGGTCTTGTTCTGCGCGCTTGCGGCACGCTTTAAAACTTTTGAAAAAATTTTCGCTCCCGTTATTACTTTTTTGCGGGCAATACCGACCATGTCGATTATACTTATCACCCTGATATGGTTTTCGTCGTCGGTGTCGCCCATGGTTATTGCATTTCTGATAACCTTTCCTTTACTGTACAACAGTTTTTTGACGGCATACAAAAACGTAGACGAAAACCTTATAACAATGGCCGAGGCTTACGGTTGCGGAGTCTTTCGGCAGGCGACCCGTTTGTATATCCCGATAATGTTACCCGACGCGCTGTCGGCGATGCGCGCTTCGGTTTCGCTTTCGCTTAAAGTAACAGTGGCCGCCGAGGTTATGGCGCAAACCGTAAAAAGCATAGGCGTCAACATGCAGCAGTCAATGATTTACTTCGAGACGGCCGAGCTTCTGGCCTGGACGGCGGCGGCGATTATAATTTCGTATGTTATGGAACTTATAGCGGGCGTCTTTGAAAATTACGCGGGCAGGTGGAAGAATGAAGGTTAATATTTCAAAAAGTTATGGCGAAAAAGCCGTTCTTGACGGATTTGCCTTTGACTTTCCCGAAGGGGAAATCACCGCAGTGGTAGGCGTCAGCGGCGCAGGGAAAACCACGCTGCTTAACGCTATGGCTTCGCTTACGACTTACGAGGGCGAAAACGGCTTTAAAGGTAAGGATATTTCCTACGTGTTTCAGACGCCCAGGTTAATACCCGCAATCACTCTTGAAAAAAACATCGAATTTGCGCTGTCGGGCAAGATCAAAGACGTACATCTTTGCAAACAGACGGCGCAGAACGCTTTAATGGCAGTGGGGCTTTTCGCGGACAGAGCCAAGTATCCC
Organism: Candidatus Faecicola pullistercoris; assembly: GCA_018714105.1. GTDB lineage: Bacteria > Bacillota > Clostridia > Christensenellales > CAG-917 > Faecicola > Faecicola pullistercoris. The sequence continues at coordinate 64,073 of DVNW01000004.1, forward strand.
GGACAGCTTTCGGGCGGAATGGCGCAGAGAGCTTCGCTTGCGCGAGCCTTTTTCTGCCCGTGTTCGGCGATATTCATGGACGAACCCTTCAAGGAGTGCGACGCCGTTACGAAAAAACGCCTTACGGATCTGTTTGTCAAACTTTACAGCGAGTCGCCCAAAACCGTCGTGCTTGTTACGCACGATATAGAGGAAGCGCTCACTCTGGCCGGAAAGGTCGCGGTTTTAAAAGACGGCAAAGTATTTAAGTGTTACGACGCAGGTCCTGCCGCGAAAACGGACGCCGTGACCTTAATGGCTGTCAAAGAACAAATTATAGCCGATTTGATTTAACCGTATCCGCTTAACGGGTATATCGTTTGACATTTTCAATTTAAAAATATATTATTATATTATATAATTCAGCAGGACGGGATATATGGTAATATTAGGCATAGACCCGGGACTTGCCACGGTCGGATACGGCGTTATCGAAGTGCAATCTGCTTACTCGTTAAAAGTTCTGGACGTGGGCGTTATCGAAACGCCTAAAGAGGAGAGCACTCCCGTAAGGCTGGCTATGATTGAAAACTGCATGCAACAGCTTATCGACCGCTACAAACCCGACGAGGTTGCCATAGAGGAATTGTTTTTTACCAAAAACATTACCACGGGCATTGCGGTAGCCGAGGCCCGCGGCGTTATATTGCTTACGGCGATAAAAGCGTGCGGCAGGCTGTACGAATATACTCCTATGCAGATTAAACAGGCCATTACGGGATGGGGCGGCGCGGACAAGCGTCAGGTTCAGCAGATGGTAAAAACTCTTTTGGGACTCAGCAAAGTGCCCCGTCCGGACGACGCGGCCGACGCGCTTGCGGTTGCCTACACGCACTCTCAGGCCAACAGAATGGCAAATTTATTTTCAATATAAAGGACGAAGTTATGTACGCATTCATAAGCGGAAGGGTGGTTTCCTCCTCCGAAGGTCAGATTATAGTCGAAAACAACGGTATAGGTTATCAGCTTAACGTATCCAATACAACGCTGGCCGAAGGCGGTCAGCCCGGCGTCAACAGGCAGTTTTACACCTATCTTTACGTAAAAGAAGACGTGTTCAGTCTTTACGGTTTTACCACCGAGGAAGAAAAGAACATGTTTTTAAAACTCATTTCGATAAGCGGCGTCGGGCCCAAAATGGCGTTGCAGGTTCTGTCGGGCATGGATAGCAAGAGCCTTGCGATAGCTATAGTTACCGGCGATACGAAAGGGCTGTCCAAAATCAAGGGTTTGGGCAAAAAAACCGCCGAACGCATAATACTCGAACTCAAAGAAGGTCTGTCCGACGAACAGCTTGTGTCGTCGCTCGATAAGGTTTCGCCCGTGGCAAGCGCGGATAAGCTCGTGCAGGAAGCCGCGCTCGCGTTGCAGTCTTTGGGTATCGGTAAAGCCGAGGCCTTCGAGCTTGCCGTTAACGCGCGCTCGTTTGCGGATACCCTCGAAGATATTATTTCGCTCGCGTTGCGTCAATTAGCGAGGTAAACGATGGAATTTAACAAATTCGAATTCGAGACGCCTTCAAGGGAGCGTATCACTTCCTCGGAAAAGACTTTGCAGGACACCTACGAAAACAAACTGCGCCCCCGTACGATGGCGGAGTATTTCGGGCAGGAAAAAGTAAAAGCCAATCTTTCGGTATACATTCAGGCGGCAAAAAGCAGAAAGGAAAGCCTGGATCACGTTCTGTTATACGGGCCTCCGGGGCTGGGTAAAACCACGCTTTCACACATAATAGCGGGCGAGATGGGCGCGCAGATCAGGGTTACTTCGGGCCCTGCAATCGAGCGTGCGGGCGACCTGGCTTCGATACTGTCAAACCTTAACGACGGCGATATTCTGTTTATAGACGAAATTCACCGCCTTAACAGAAACATCGAGGAAATACTCTATCCCGCTATGGAGGATTTCGCGCTGGATTTCGTATTCGGCAAGGGCCCGACCGCAAGAAGCGTGCGCCTTCCGTTGAAGCGGTTTACCCTTATAGGCGCAACCACGAAAGCAGGAATGCTTTCAGGGCCGCTGAGAGATAGGTTCGGCGTTATGTGCAGAATGGAAATGTACACTCCCGAGGAACTGCTAGGGATAGTTAACCGCAGCGCTTCGATACTCGATATATCTATCGACAGACCTGCCGCGATGCAGATTGCAAAACGCAGCCGCGGCACGCCCAGGATAGCAAACCGTCTTCTGAGAAGAGTCAGGGATTACGCCCAGGTTGCGGGATTCGGTACGGTCAACGAAGATATATGCAACGACGCCTTAAAGCGCATGGAAGTGGACGAGCTCGGTCTTGACGCTACCGACGTCAATATTCTTTCGGCCATTATAGACAAGTTTGCCGGAGGTCCGGTAGGGCTCGATACGCTTGCCGCCGCTTCGGGCGAGGAAGCAAATACGATAGAGGACGTTTACGAACCTTATCTTTTGCAGTTAGGCTTTATTTCCCGTACGCCGAGGGGAAGGATCTGTATGCCTGCGGCTTATAAACATCTGGGCAGAAAGGTCCCTTCCGATCCGGGCGGGCAGATATCTATGTTTGAAAAAGAGGACGGAGCGGATGCTTAAAAGCGATTTTTATTACGACCTTCCCGAAGAGCTTATCGCTCAGACGCCCGTTGAGCCCAGGGACAGTTCCAGACTTCTGGTTTACGACCGTGAGGCCGACAGAATAACGCATACCGTATTCAATCGCATAGGTGATTTTCTGAAAGAAGGCGACCTTCTCGTGATCAACAACACAAGGGTGATTCCCGCAAGGCTTTTCGGATATACGGAGCACGGGGCGAGGGTGGAAACGCTGCTTTTGAAGCGATTGAATTACACCGATTGGGAATGTATAATGCGCCCGGCAAAAAAAGGTTTGCCGGGTAAAAAACTGGTTTATTCCGAAGAGCTTTCGGCCACCGTAAAATCCACGGGCGAAAACGGCATAAGGATAATATCTTTCGACTTCAAAGGCGTATTCGAGGAGATACTCGAACGAGTCGGAAACGTACCCTTACCGCCCTATATTACCGAAAAACTGAATGATAAGCAAAGATATCAGACCGTTTACGCAAAAGTCGACGGCAGTGCCGCGGCTCCTACCGCAGGGCTTCATTTTACCCAAAGGCTTATGAGCGAACTCAAAAGCGAGGGAATCGAGTTTGCCGAAGTGCTCTTGCACGTGGGGCTGTCCACTTTCAGGCCGGTAAAAGAGGAAAACGTGCTCGACCACAAAATGCATACCGAGTATTACGAAATAAGCGAGCAGGCCGCACAGACCATAAACAAGGCGGTTTCGGAAGGGCGCAGGGTAATAGCCGTAGGCACCACATCGGGGCGCGTGCTGGAAAGCGTAGCCGACGAAAACGGTTACGTTAAGGCCGACAGCGGCGAAACTTCAATATTTATTTATCCGGGTTACAAATTCAAAATAATCAAAGGCATAATCACAAATTTCCATCTGCCCGAAAGCACGCTGATAATGTACGTATCCGCTTTCTGCGGCAGAGAAAACACGCTGAGAATGTACGGGGAAGCCGTTAAGGAAAGATACCGTTTTTTCAGCTTCGGTGACGCTACTTTTCTGTTTTAGGTGCCAATATGTCAATGTTCAGTTACGAAATCGTCAAAGAATGCAAGCAATCCGGCGCGAGGATAGGCCGGTTCACCACGCCGCACGGCGTAATAGAAACGCCCGTCTTTATGCCCGTGGGCACCATGGCCACGGTTAAAGCATTATCGCCAGAGGAAATCAAAGAAACGGGCAGTCAGATAATACTTTCAAACACTTATCATCTGTACCTCAGACCGGGGCACGAAATCATTAAAGCGGCGGGCGGTCTGCACAAGTTCATGAACTGGGACGGGCCGATACTTACCGACAGCGGCGGATTTCAGGTGTTTTCGCTTTCGTCGCTCAGAAAAATTACCGACGACGGCGTGCAGTTCAATTCGTTTCTTGACGGAAGCAAGCACTATTTTACCCCCGAAAAGTCCATTGAAATTCAGAAGGCCCTGGGTTCGGATATAGTAATGGCCTTTGACGAGTGCACTGCGGGCGACACCACTTACAAAAAAGCGAAAGAAGCCCTCGACCGTACCGTAAACTGGCTGGACCGTTGCAGTAAGGTAGAACTTCCCGAAAATCAGATTATGTTTCCGATAGTTCAGGGTAACATGTATGCCGATCTCAGGCTGGAAAGTCTTGAAAGAACCGTGCCTTACGCGAAGTGCGGCATAGCGATAGGCGGTCTTTCGGTAGGAGAGCCAAAGCCCGTAATGTACGAAATGCTGGACGTACTGCAGCCCGCTTTACCCAAAAACATGCCGCGATACCTTATGGGGGTAGGCAGTGCGGATTGCTTTGTGGAGGGCATTGCCAGGGGCATTGACATGATGGATTGCGTTCTTCCCACACGCATAGCCAGAAACGGCACCGCAATGACCATGCACGGTGATTTAACCATACGCAACGCGCAGTATAAAGACGACTTCTCGCCCGTCGAGGAAGGGTGCGACTGCTATTGTTGCCGCAATTACAGCAGGGCGTACGTGCGCCATCTGATAAATACCGACGAAATTCTGGGCGGAAGACTTCTTTCGATACACAATATCCGTTTTCTGCACAGGCTTGCCGCTAAAATCAAAGAAGCCATTTATGCCGACAGGCTACTCGATTTCCGAGACGAGTTTATTGCGGGTTACGAATTTAAGAATAAGCAGGAAAAATAATTTCGCTCTTTGACGATTTAAAGGTATTTTAATAAAATAGGGTGTAAAATTATAAATAAGCGTTTATTTACTTGCAAAAAGACCGTTTATAGTATAATATTAAAGCAATAAAATTACAGGAGTAAATCTATATGTTAAAAAATATTCTTGCCGCAACCGAAAGCGGCGCGGCCGAAGGCGGCGGCAACAGCTGGATTCTGATATTAGTTGTGGGCGCTATGTTCATAGTCATGATGGTTATGACCATTATACCTCAGAAAAAACGCCAGAAACAGATGCAGGAAATGATGAATAACCTCACAGTCGGCACCAAAGTCATGACTATAGGAAGAATGATAGGCACCATTCAGTCCATAGATAACGAGCGCAATCAGATTATGCTCAACGTAGGTACTATCGACAGCCCCACCATTATCACTATCGACAAAGCGGCTATCGGATACGTTATGGATAAAAACAACACCGCGGCTTCGTCCGATGCAATGCCCGTATCCGACGACAGTGCTTCAGTCGAAGTTTCCGAAGCGTCTTCCGTTCTCGAAGAGACCGAAAAGAAAGAAGACGACCTCAAAATCTGATAAAGACGGATTCGATTTAAAAGGCGCGTACGGCGCCTTTTTTATTTTTCGGTAATAATGTGTTTGCCTGCGCATATATTTTAGCGAGGTGAAACATGAAAAAAACTTCTTTTATAACCGACGTTTTGCGTTCGGCTTTTCTGGCGCTTTTCATATCGCTGGCACTGATAATCGTGTTCGCCCTTGTCGTAAAAGCTACCGAGCTTTCCGACGGTGCGATCAAGCCCGTTTATATAGGCATCAGAATTTTCTCTCTGCTGGTAGGACTTCTGATAGGAATACGCGAGCTTCGAGGCGGAATTTTAAAAGGACTTTCTGCCGGCGCGCTTTTCGTGCTGCTGGGATACCTTATGTTTGCGGCCCTGGACGGAGGGTTCGATACCGTGGCAATAACGGTTACCGACGTCGTCGCTTCGCTTACGGCGGGCGTGATAAGCGGAATTTTAGCCGTAAATGTCAAAAAAAAGGCCTGAACGCTTGAAATAACTTTGTAAATGTAGTATAATTTAGTAAATAATACCGAAGTTACGGAGGGCTTAATATGAAACACTTTAATACCGTCGCAAAATCCTGCCTGGTCAAAGAGGGTAAAGTTGGTTGCGGTGAATGTCAATCCAGCTGTCAGTCCGCTTGCAAAACCAGCTGTACCGTCGGAAATCAGAGCTGCAAACAAAGAGAAGAAAAAATCAACACTGTTAAGAAAAACGGCTGATTTAAGCTGAAAAATGGTACATACTTTTATATATACCCACAAGGGTAAGCCCCTGTATTTTGCATGGGACGTAGAAAGCGGCAGCCTTCACACTGTGGACAAAGCTGCTTTTTTAGTGCTGAAAAAAAGATATTCCGCATTGTCGGACGAAGAAGCGTCCGAATATTCCGAGCTTGATCCGGGCGTGGTTTGCGAAATAGAAACCGAATTGTCCGATATGGAAGCGGAAGGTACGCTTAACGCTCCCGAAAATATAGTAAATATACAAAAAAACGGCGAAATTAAGGCTTTATGCCTGCATATTTGTCACGACTGCAATCTTGCCTGCGAATATTGTTTCGCTAAGGAAGGCACCTACAACACCCCGCGCGACTATATGTCTTTCGAGGTCGGGAAAAAGGCGCTGGATTTTCTTATGGAAAAAAGCGGCAACAGGCATAATCTCGAAGTTGACTTTTTCGGCGGCGAACCTCTTATGAATTTCGACGTTGTAAAACAGCTTGTCGAATACGGCAGACGGCAGGCAGAGTCGCGAGGTAAGAACATTTCCTATACTCTTACCACCAACGGGGTGCTTCTCAACAAAGACGCCATAGATTATCTTAATGAAAATATGGACAACCTTGTCATAAGCGTGGACGGACGCGAGTGCGTGCATAACGCCCTCAGAAAGACGCGCAACGGAAAGGGAAGCTACGCTCTTGCAATCAAGGCCGCAAAAGAGTTCAGAAAGGTGCGCGGCGACAAAAAGTATTATATAAGAGGTACTTTTACCGCCAACAATCTCGATTTTGCCGACGACGTCCTTCATCTTAACGACTGCGGTTTCGATCAGATTTCGGTTGAACCCGTCGTTTTGCCCGAGTCTTCTCCGTATGCTTTAAAAAGCGAACATCTGCCCGCCATTCTCGCCGAATACGACAGGCTTGCGGAGGAATATATAGAGAGAAGAAAAGGGGACAAATGGTTTAATTTTTTCCATTTTATGATTGACCTCGAAAACGGACCTTGCGTCAATAAACGGCTTACCGGGTGCGGCGCGGGCTGCGAATACCTTGCCGTTACCCCGACGGGCGAAATATATCCTTGTCACCAGTTTGTCGGCAGCAAATATAAAATGGGCGACGTTACCACGGGGGAATTCGACCGTGACGTACAAAAAACTTTTTCGGCAGTAAACGTATATAAAAAGGAGAAATGCCGTTCGTGTTTCGCAAAATACTATTGCAGCGGCGGTTGTCTGGCCAACGCGTACAACTTCTCGGGCGACATTTCAAAACCCTTCGAGGGGGGCTGTGAAATGATGCGCAAACGCTTCGAACTCAGCCTTGCTATATACGCCGTCGAAAAACAGGAACTTTAAAAACGCGACCTTCGGGTCGCTTTTTTATATTTAATGCAATATTGTACCTTCCTGCGCGAAAAACAGTTAAAAAATACGCCTTAAATGACGGTAAATTATTGTTTTTGTTTGACTATAATATAAATTAATTATATAATATTATCATTGCCTGCGTGCATATGCGGGCGCATTAAATGCTGCTTTCAGGAGGGCATATATTTTGAGCAAGAAGAAATCCATAGTGGTTTTCGTGGTGCTGGCGGTATTTATCGTAGCGGCGGGAGTGCTTTCGGTAGTAAGCTTCCCCATAGGTCTTTACGATTATACCGGCTATGCGAAAGCCATTAAACTAGGTCTGGATTTGTCGGGCGGCGTCAGCGTGGTTTACGAAGTGGTTACCACCGAAGCCGACGGCACCGAAATTCCGTCGGACGTGCTCGACCAGCGTTGCCAGGGCGCGGTAGAAAGTTTACAGAATCTGTTGCTTAGCAAAAGTTATCCCGAATCGGTCGTAACTTACAACAAGGGCGCGACTCCCACTATCAGGGTTGAAGTTCCCGACGTCGACGATCCCGAAAGGTTGTTTGACCTTATAGGACGTCCCGCTTCTTTGCAGTTTGTAAATCCCGACGACCACAGCGAAGTATATATCGAAGGTAAAAACCACCTCGACAACGCTTACGTGCTTGCGCACGAGACGATAAGCGGTAAATATGCCGTAGGCCTTCAATTCAATACGGAAGGCGCTAAAAAATTTGCCGAGGTTACAAAAGAGCTCAGCCAGGACGGGAGCACCACGGGTTACCTTACCATTCTCGTCAACGGCGAAGTGTTGATGGACCAAGTAAGCGTTTCTCAGGAGATTACGGGCGGTAATGCTACCATATCCTCTTCCAACGGTTACACCTTCGACGAAGCGTACGATTTGTCCACTTCTTTGCAGGCCGGTACTTTCGGCGTCGATCTGATTGAAAGAGAGACCAGAGTTTTAGGACCTACTCTCGGTGAAAACGCTATCCGTAACGGTCTTATCGCAGGCGCAATCGGTCTCGTACTGGTTATGCTATTCATGGTTGTATTCTACCGTAAACTCGGCTTGCTTGCGAATATGGCTTTGCTGATATACGTAGAGTTACTGCTTATATTCTGCGCTATACTCCCTTGGGTACAGCTCACTCTTCCCGGTATCGCGGGTATCGTACTCGGTATCGGCATGGCGGTTGACGCCAACATAATTATTTTCGAAAGGACCAAGGACGAATTCCGAAACGGCAAAACGCTTATCACCGCCATAGATACGGGCTTTAAAAAGGGTAGCGTTGCTGTTATCGACGCCAATATCACCACGCTTATCGGCGCGGTAGTCCTTTGGGTATTCGGCGGTTCTTCCATAGTAGGCTTCGCGGTTACGCTTTTCATAAGCATTATCATTTCCATGTTTACCGCGCTTGTCGTTACCAGAAGTCTTATTAAACTCGCCTTGCCGTTTGACAGTCAGAACGCGGGTGGCTACGGCTTGAAGAGGGAGGTTGCGAACAATGAGTAATTTGAAAATAGTAAATAAATGGAAAATATGGTTTGCAATTCCCGCGGTTATAATGATAGCAGGTATTATAATGCTGTTCGTTCCCGGAATGAACGTGGGTATCGAGTTTACCGGCGGTACCATTATGACCGTTACGCTGGGCGAACTTGCCGACGGGGCCAATTATAACGCAAGCGTTGCCAAAATTACAGACATAATTGAAAAGAACGGCGGCGAAGTAAGCTATTTCCAGAAGTCTTCCGCTGAGGAAACTTCCAAATCGGCGATAGATTTCAGATTCAGAGTTAAAGGCGACTCCACTGATATCGTCAATCAGATTAAAAACGACGTTGCGGCCGAGTTCGGCGGAGATGCGGCCGATACCTCGTTTATAACAAGCGAAACCATCGGCGAAAGCGCAAGCCGCGACCTTTTGAAAAATGCCATACTCGGCGCCGCTATTGCAATTGCGCTGATCATGATTTACGTAATTATCAGGTTCGAATTCTGGAGCGGCGTTACCGCGGTACTCGCTCTTATTCACGACGTTTTCATCATGATTGCGCTTACCGTAATATTCCAGATACAGGTAAACAGCAGTTTTGTTGCGGCGGTCATTACGATTATTGCATATTCGATTAATAACACCATAGTTATTTTTGACCGCATACGTGAAAGAATCAAACCTATCGACGACAAATCCCGTATCGATTATGCGGAAGTCGCCGACGAGGCCATCAACAATACGCTGACCCGTACCTTGTTCACAAGCGCGACTACACTTATTACGGTTATATTCCTGGCGATACTGGGCGTTCCGTCGATGAGAGAATTCACTCTTCCCATTATATTCGGTCTTGTAGCCGGTACGTATTCTTCGATATTCCTGTCTACTCCGGCATGGGCGCTTATTAACAAAGCGATTTCAGACAGAAAGGGTAATTACAACAGGGTAAAAGGTAAAACAAAGTTCAAAAAACAAAGATAAGACAAAACCCGCCGCAAGCGGGTTTTGTTTTAAAACCGGGGGCGGAAATATTTACGGAGGAAACAAAGTGTCCATCACTTTTGAATGTAAGAAACAAACAGACTTATCGGCCGCCGCTTTGCTGGCCAGAAAGGCGGACGTCGATATCAAAACCGCGAAATTACTTATAGCGCGAGGTATAGACACGCCGGAAAAGGCGGTAAAATTTCTTAATCCCTCCGTTGACGATTTGCAGGATCCGTTTTCGATTGCGGGCATGACAGAGGTTGCCGAAAGAATAAAAAAGGCGATTGCCGACAAAGAACGTATTGTTATCTACGGCGATTACGATTGCGACGGCCTCTGCGCTACCACCATGCTTTGCAGGTTTTTGAGTTCTACAAACGAAGTCGGATACTTTATTCCTAACCGCATCGACGACGGTTATGGCATCACGCTGTCTACTATTGACGCATTTCTGGAAAAGTACGAGCCATCGCTGGTAATTACCGTGGATTGCGGCATTACGGCCATCAGCGAAACAGAATACCTTAAAAGCCGAGGAATAGACGTCATAATTACGGATCACCACGAACCTCAGCAGGAAATACCCGACTGTATAGTAATTGACCCGAAAATCGAGAAAAAGGGTTTTTACGACTATTGCGGAGCCGGGCTTGTGTTTAAAATCATTCATGCCGTAGCAGGGCTCGACAAAGCTCTTGAATACGTTGATTATGCGGCTGTGGCAACAATAGCCGACATCGTACCGCTTACCGACGACAACCGTATTATTACCACGCTCGGTCTTAAAAAGCTCAACAGCGCGACGGAGGCGAGGGAAGTAATAAGAACGGCCGCCCGACTGTTTCAGCGTAAAGAAGCATACACTGCTTGGGATATAGCGTTTAAAGTAGCGCCCAGAGTCAATGCCGCGGGCAGACTGGGCGATGCAGATAAGGCTATGGAGCTATTCCTGTCGGATAACCGTCGGCAGATTACCTCCATAATAATGGAGCTTGACGCCTACAATCAGCTTCGCCAGCAAAAGTGCGAAAAGCTGATAAACGAAGTAAAAGAACGCCTGAAAAACGTTGATCTGTCGCAAAAGAAAGTCCTCGTTCTGTCCGACGGAAACTGGGACGTGGGTATACTAGGTATTGCGGCGGCACGTATAAGCGAAAATTTTATGCGTCCCGTAGTGCTGTTCGGACAGGCCGAGGACGGCAAGCTGCGCGGGTCGGCTCGCAGCATCGGTAAAATTAACGTGTTCGAGTGTCTTACTTCCTGCGCCGATTTATTTGTTTCCTACGGCGGTCATTCCGCAGCCGCAGGCGTAGTTATTTTACAGGAAAACCTTGAATTGTTCGATAAAAAGATTAACGACTATGTCAATTTAACCTATAATTCAGAATACTTTAAACCTGTTTATCAGTACGACGCGGATATTTTGCCCGAGGAGTGTACTTTGGCTTTTGCTCGCGAACTCGAAAAATTCGAACCTACCGGTTACGGTAATCCTCAGCCCGTGTTCCGACTGGCCGGACAGCCGTTGACGCGAAACGACTTTAAACCTATCGGATCCACAATGCACGTCAAGGCTTGCTTAGGCGATATGGAACTCGTGTTTTTCGGCGGTAGAAAATATTATAATACTTACGTTGCCGAAATCGACGTATTGTTTACCATGTCGGTGAAGTCTTTTCGCGACGCTTATTACATACAGGGCGTTATTAAAACAAGCGCGGTAAGGAAATTTATCGAAGTTTTCGACACTGCGGCCGACTATCTCAAAATGTGTCAGCTCATAAGGGCGGACGTTGAACCTGCGCAATTGAAAATTTTACCCGGCACTCTTACGGATTTTGTCGGTAACGGTATTTTCGGGACGCTTATTATAGCTTCCGACCGTCAAACATATCTTTCCGTAATCGAAGAGTTTACTTCTGCGGGGAAATTTATTCTGCCTCAGGTTAGGTGGTCAAAAATGATAAATCCTTATAATTCCGTCGTGCTTTTGCCGGATACGGATTTCTGCTTCGATTATTACAACAACGTAATATTTGCCGATATGCCCGTCTGCGACGGCTTTGCAGGTTATATCGCACCGTCGGGCAGTCGTATAAATATCTACCGCTTAAAAGACGCGAAACGTTGCGATATAAGTAAATTCGCCACGGAATTTCCGTCCGAAACCGAACTCCGTGCGATTTATATTGAAATAAATAAATTATTATCGTATAATAAAACGGCCGATACCGTGGATTTGTTTGATAAAATCAAAAGTACGGGTTATAATTATTCATATATCAAAACCGTTTTCGCTCTGGGCGTATTCGTCGACCTCGGCCTTATGGGGTTTGACGCTAAAAGCGGTTTCTTTATGATAAAGGGAAAAAGCGCGAAACTGGACGATTCGCGGATATACAGGTTGGGAACACGGCTTAATCGTTAATTATGGAAAGTGCCATTTTAGCTAAAATCCAAAAAAATTACAGCGCCGACGACGTGGCTTTAATCGAAAAAGCATACGATTTCGCGAGGAAGGCGCACGAAGGGCAGCTCAGAAAATCGGGCGACCCGTATTTTGTGCATCCTTGTAACGTGGCTGAAATTCTTGTAGATTTAGGCTTTGACGCGCCCACCATAATGGCGGCTCTTCTTCACGACGTCGTCGAGGATACTCCGGCTACTTCGGACGATATAGAAAAGAATTTCGGCGAAGAAGTCAGAAATCTTGTTGACGGCGTTACCAAGCTCGATAAAATCAAATTCGAAAACGTCGAGGAAGAACAGGCGGAAAATCTCAGAAAAATGTTTTTTGCCATGGCAAAGGACTATCGCGTTATTATCATCAAGCTGGCCGACAGACTGCATAACATGCGTTCTCTCGACGCTCTTCCCGGCTATCGGCAGACGGCTATTTCCCGTGAGACCCTTGAAATTTACGCGAAAATGGCGGGACGACTGGGCCTGAGCTACATAAAATGCGAACTCGAAGACCTTTCAATGCGGTATCTGTATCCCGAAGAGTATTATAACCTCGCGCATATGGTAAACGCAAAACTTGAAGAACGCAAACATTTCGTCGAAAGAGTATGCAAGGAAATCGGGGATAAGCTTACGGAACTGGGCATTAAGGGCGAAGTCAACGGACGGCCTAAACATCTTTACAGTATCTGGAACAAGATGCGCAAACAGCAAAAAACTTTTGACCAGATTTTTGACCTAACCGCCGTAAGAGTGATTGTTGAAACCATTAAGGACTGTTATACGGTATTAGGTACGATACATACGATGTGGAGGCCTATACCCGGGCGATTCAAGGATTACATCGCCATGCCTAAACCCAATAATTATCAGTCGCTGCACACGACCGTTCTTACCAATTTCAAAGAGCCGGTAGAAATACAGATACGGACTTACGAAATGCATAAGGTTGCCGAATACGGCATCGCCGCGCATTGGAAATACAAAGAGGGCGCATTCGGAAAAAACCCCAGCATGAAATGGATGCGCAATCTTGTCGAATCCGGCGAGCTTAAAGACAGCAGCGAGTTTATGGATTCGGTTAAGACCAATCTTATAAGCGACGAGATATTCGTATTTACGCCCAGGGGCGACGTAATCAGTCTGCCGGTCGGTTCAACGCCCGTCGATTTCGCTTACGCCGTACACAGCGCGGTTGGAAACAAATGCGTCGGCGCAAAAGTAAACCTGAAAATCGTACCTCTTAATACTCAGTTGCAGACGGGCGATATAGTTGAAATTCTTACGGGAAACGCTAATCACGGCCCCAGCAGGGACTGGCTTAAATTCGTAAAATCCGCAGGCGCGCGTTCCAAAATACGTCAGTACTTCAAGCGCGAAATGAAAGACGAGAACATCAAGCGCGGCAAGGAAATGCTCGAACGCGAGGCAAAGCGCAGAGGCTACAATCTTTCCGAACTCATGAGCCCTGCCTACGTCGATTATATTATAGCAAGATATTCCATTGCTTCGCTTGAAGATCTGTACGCTATGGTAGGTTACGGCGGAATAACTACAAATCAGGTACTGATAAAACTCATCGACTTTTTCAAAAAAGACCTGATTACCAAAAATCCCGTTGCCGAAATAAAAGGAGAGACCACTCATAAAAGCCGTTCCAGCGACGGCGTGCTTATCCGTGGTTACGACGACTTTTCGGTACGCCTTTCGCATTGCTGCAATCCCGTTCCGGGCGATAAGATTGTAGGCTACATTTCGCGCGGTCGCGGGGTTTCGGTACATTGCGTAGATTGTCCCAACGTAAAGAATATGGAGCCCGAAAGGCTTATCGAAGCAAAATGGGACGACGTAATCAACCAGAGCTTTGTCGCAACGCTTAACATATTGGGAGACAATCACTCGGGGCTGCTTGCCGAAATTACGGGCGCTATTTCCAATCTCAAAGTGCCTATAACGGCGGCATTTGCCAAAATAGATAAGGATAACGGCGCCGTAATAAGCGTGTCGGTTGAGGTTAAGTCCACTAATCAGCTTGAAGACATAGCCAAAAAACTGCTTACCGTAAACGGCGTTCACGACGTGCACAGATGAAAGCGGTAATTCAGGTAGTTAAAAATTCGTCTATCGTCATAAACGGAAAGCAGGGTGGCCGAACGCAAAAAGGTCTGGTCGTTCTGGTTGCTTACAGAGAGGAAGACAACGACGCAACCGTGGAATTTTTTGTAAACAAACTTGTTAATCTGCGGATTTTTCCCGATGCGGACGGAAAACTCAATCTGTCGGTCAAAGACGTCGGAGGCAGCGTTATGCTTGTGTCTAATTTTACCGTATACGGGGACGCGTCAAAGGGCAGGCGGCCGAGTTATTCGCTTTCGGCAAAACCCGAAATATCCAAACCCCTTTATATCAAAACGCTTGAAGCGCTGAAAAAGGAAATCCCGGTCGTCGAAGGCGAGTTCGGCGCGGATATGCAGGTGGAACTGATAAACGACGGACCTATTACCGTTATTCTGGAGGCTTAAATGGAAGTAGTAAAAATCGTTACCGAACTTGTCGACAGCAATATATATATTGTTAAAAACGGCAAAAAGGGCCTGCTTATCGATTGCGGCACTTACGACGTTCAGAACCTGGAAGCACGAATTAAAAATGCCGACGTCGAGATAACCGACGTATTGCTTACGCACGGGCATTTCGATCATGCGGCGGGAGCAAAGGCTTTACAGGAAAAAGGTTATAAAATATATATTCACAAAAACGACGCGGAAAAACTTTGCACTTTCAAAAATATGGCGGTGTTTATGGGGTTTCATTTCGACAAGCTCAAAGCCGACGTTCTTTTGAAGGGCAACGAAACTCTGAATATTGCAGGGCTTGAAATCGAGGTGATACCGACTCCGGGCCATTCCGCAGGCAGCGTGTGCTATAAGACGGGTAACGTGATTTTTACCGGCGACACCGTTTTCAGGCTGGGTTACGGAAGAACGGATTTTCCCGACGGCGATTTCGATACCTTAAAAGCCTCGATAAACGCTCTCTTTGCGCTGGAAGGCGACTATAAACTTTATTGCGGACACTACGACGACAGCACATTATCTTTTGAAAGACGTAACAATCCCGTACTTATCGATTGATGAAAATATCCGCTCAGCTCAATTCCGTATATGCAAACGAACTTGCCGACGTGATAAGGGCATTTTTCCCCGACGCGGAACTGTCGCCCGACGGCGAGGTTTTGTATTTCAGAGAAGTTTTCGGTAATGACTCGTATGCGTTTACCGTATCGCTCGGCGAAAAGACGTCGGGCGGGGAAATCGGATGTAAGGTTTCGGACAGGCTCGAATATAAAAGGGTAACCAAACGCGCCGCAAAAATAGCCCTTTACGAATTTCTGTCCGACGTAACCGGCAAGAAACTGCCTTACGGGTCTCTTACGGGCATAAGGCCTACAAAACTGTTCAGAGAACTGTGCGAGAGAGGCGAGGACGCCGAAAAAGTTTTTCTGACGGATTTCGGCGTATCGGCGGAAAAAACGGCTCTTGTAAAGCGCATAGCAGAAGTACAGAAAGACAGTTATCTGAAAGACGCGCAAACGGTGGATTTTTTTGTAAACATTCCTTTTTGCCCTACAAGATGCACATATTGCTCGTTCATAACCGTACCTGTATCCAAACTTAAAAAATACATTAATGAGTATGTTTTTAAGTTAAAAGAAGAAATAAGTATTCTGAAAAACATAATAAAAGAGAATAATTACAGGGTAAGGGCGGTTTATTTCGGCGGCGGGACTCCTACTTCGCTTCCGATAAATCTGCTGGCGGAGCTTCTTGGTCAAATAGATTTTGCTTTCGACGAATTCACCGTTGAAGCGGGAAGGCCGGATACCGTAAACGCCGACGTGCTCAGATTGCTTGCCGACGGCGGTGTAACCAGAATATCGGTTAATCCTCAGACGCTGAACGACAAAACGCTTCAAATTATAGGCAGACAGCACACTGCCGCCCGATTTTTCGAGGCATATTCTCTTGCCGCGCGTTTTGATTTTGACGTAAACGTGGACCTTATAGCGGCGTTACCCGGTGAGAACTTCGGGGATTTCAAGTATTCGCTTGACTCGGTCCGCGCTCTTAAACCGCAAAACGTAACCGTGCACACGCTGTCGTTGAAACGCGGGTCGTCGCTTATGCTTTCCGATTACGACAACACCTCGGACGAGGCCGCGGCCATGGTGGATTACGCTTATCGCGCGCTTACAGGCGAAGGATACGAACCTTACTATATGTACAGACAGAAACATCAGAGCGGCAACCTTGAGAATACGGGCTACGCTCTGCCGGGGAAGCCGTCGCTGTACAATATCGACATTATGGAGGAAAGCCTTTCCGTTCTCGCGGCGGGCGCGGGCTCGATCTCTAAACGCCTGTTCGCCGAAAACGGAAGACTGGAGCGTCAGGCGGATTTCAAATCCGTGATAGATTATATCGCACGGTTTGACGAAATTAAAAATTTAACCCGAAAATTTTGGGCATAACAGCCTTTATTATAGTTTACAAATATAAATATTTATGCTATATTATGGTAGTACCTTTGGCAAGGTTTGACTGATACTCCGAAGTTTTACTTTGCTTTTGGTAAATTAATTATCCACCGAAGGAGGCTAAACAATGGATAAAGCTAAAAAAACCGAAATTATCAAAACGTATCAAAGGTCTGAAAACGACACCGGTTCGCCCGAAGTTCAGATTGCTCTGCTTACTTTCCGTATTCAGGAACTTAACGAGCACCTTGCCGTCCACAAAAAGGACCACCACAGCCGCAGAGGTCTGTTGCAGATGGTTGGCGCAAGGCGTAGTCTGCTTAACTATCTTAAGGAAGAAGATATCGAAAGATACCGCGATATCGTAAGCAAGCTCGGGTTAAGAAAATAAAAATTAAGGGCGTTGTTTTAACGCCCCTTTTTTTTGTTAAAAAATTTATAACGGCAAATTAAAATCGGGCTCTTTCGGGACTTGGAAGGGCCTTTGGAGGAAAAATGGAAAGAAAAATTTTTAAAACAACAATCGGCGGCAGGGAAGTCAGCGTAGAAATCGGCACTTACTGCGGCCAGGCTAACGGAAGCTGTTTAATCAGATGCGGGGAAACCGTCGTGCTTACCAACGCGACAATGGCAAAAACTCCCAGAGACGGGATAGACTTTTTCCCTCTCGGAGTCGATTTTGAAGAAAAAATGTACGCCGTAGGCAAAATTCCCGGCGGCTTCAAAAAAAGAGAGGGGCGTCCTTCCGATAAAGCGATACTCACTTCGCGCCTTATCGACAGGCCTATCCGTCCTCTGTTTCCCAAGGGATTTTTCAACGACGTAGCAGTTACCGCAACCGCTTTGTCCGTTGATAAAGACATACCCCCCGAGGTATTCGCCATGCTGGGCAGCTCGATAGCTTTAAGCATTTCGGATATACCTTTTGCGGGCCCCACGGGTTCGGTGGTAGTAGGGTTGGTTGACGGAAAATATATAATCAATCCTAACAACGAGCAAAGGGAAAAAAGCAGACTGCATTTAAGTCTGTCGGGTACAAAAGACGCCATTATGATGGTTGAAGCCGGCGCTAAAATCATATCCGAGGAAGAAATGTTGGGCGCGATTTTATACGGCCACGAGGAAATCAAGAAAATCGTTGCATGGATAGAAGAAATTCAGAAAGAAGTCGGCAAGCCCAAACAGCAAATTACTATCGACCACGCGTCAGAGGAACTCGAAGCCGACGTCAGAGCGTGGGGCGACGCTAAAATGGATTACGTTCTCGACACCTTTGACAGAACGGAAAGAGAACTTCGCGACGACGCTCTCAATGCCGAAGCTGCCGAATATTTTGCGGACAAGTTCCCCGATCAGATGAAGTACGTGGGCGACGTCCTTTACGCTATGAAAAAGGAAAAAGTCCGCGCGAAAATTATGGACAAGGGCGTAAGACCCGACGGCAGAGGCCTAACCGATATCCGTCCCATATGGTGCGAAACGGGCCTTCTTCCCAGAGTTCACGGCAGCGCCGTTTTCACGAGAGGTCAGACTCAGGCCTTGACTACCTGTACCCTGGGTACTATATCCGAAGTTCAGAAACTCGAAGGTCTCGATGACGATTGCTTCAAGAGATATATGCATCATTACAACATGCCTCCGTACAGCACGGGCGAGGCTAAACCGTTAAAGAGCCCCGGCAGAAGAGAAATCGGTCACGGCGCTCTTGCCGAAAGGTCTCTCGAACCCGTACTTCCCGGCGAAAGCGAGTTTCCGTACGCTATCAGAACGGTTTCCGAGATTCTCAGTTCTAACGGTTCTACTTCGCAGGCAAGCGTGTGCGGTTCCACAATGGCTCTGATGGACGCGGGCGTACCCATAAAGGCCCCCGTAGCCGGTATCGCCATGGGCCTCATCAAGGACGACGAGTCGGGCAGAGTTGCCATTATGAGCGATATTCAGGGTCTTGAAGACTTCCTCGGCGATATGGATTTCAAAGTCGCCGGCACTTCCGAAGGCATCACCGCCATTCAGATGGATATCAAAATCAAGGGTATTAACGAACAGATTCTTACCACCGCTCTCGAACAGGCTCGTCAGGGCAGACTGTTCATTCTCGACAAGATGAAAGAGGCTATTGCCGCGCCCAGACCCGAGCTCAGCAAATACGCGCCCAAAATTATTACTTTCTCTATCAATCCCGATAAAATCAGCGAAGTTATCGGTAAAGGCGGTAAAGTCATCAACAAGATTATCGAAGATACCGGCGTAAAAATCGATATCAACGACGAAGGTATCATCTTTATAGCCTCCGAGGACCTCGAACAGGCCGAACGCGCGAAGAAGATTGTGCTTACCATCGCCAAAGATCCCGAAGTGGGCGATAAATACGAGGGCGAAGTCGTAAGGATAATGCAGTTCGGCGCATTCGTAAATCTCGCCCCCGGTAAAGACGGTCTTATCCATATCAGCAAGCTCGCAAAAGAGCACGTCGAAAAAGTCGAAGACGTCGTCAACATCGGCGATATGGTTAAAGTCGAGGTTATCAAGGTCGGCGAAAAGGGTATAGACCTTAAACTTCTCAAAAAACTTAAATAATCGAAAGTTTTGTTAAAAGGCAGCCTTCGGGCTGCTTTTTTAATGCAATACCGTGCTTATTATTATAAATTCCGCCTTAATTTATAATTGTTGTCAGGGTTGTAGAAAGCCCTGAAACATATCCGACGATATGTTGAATATAATTATTCGAGGTGAGTTTATATGAAAGAAAAATTTTTTTCGCATACGGTTTGTAACGTAATTATAGTTGTCAGTTTGGTAATACTGTCACTTGTCGCTACGGCGGGCGGCGACAGCGTAAGCGTTTTCGGCGCGAAAAACGAGGCCTTGTATAACGGTAACAGGGATTCTCGGAAGGTTACTTTGATGATTAACGTGTATTGGGGAACGGAATTCGTATTACCTATGGCGGAACTAATTAAAAAATACGGCTTTACCACTACCTTTTTCGTGGGCGGAAGTTGGGCCGACGACAACGGCGATATTTTAAAAATGCTGGATGCCGACGGGTTTGAAATAGCCAATCACGGATATTTTCATCTGGAACCGGAAAAAACGGACTACAATAAGCAGCGCGACGAAATTCTGATGACCCAGAAATTGCTTGAAGCCACTTTGAACAAAGAGCCGGTAAAACTGTTCGCGCCGCCTTCGGGAAGCCTGTCGCAGAATATGTTCGATATTTGCAGGGAAAACGGTTATAAGGTAATTATGTGGAGCAGGGACACCGTCGACTGGCGTGATAAAGACAGTTCGCTTGTTTACAGACGGGCGGTAAACAATATGCAGGGCGGAGACCTTGTGCTGATGCATCCTACCGCACATACTTTGCAGGCCCTTCCGGATATTCTAGACTACATAAAAAAATCCGGACTTATACTTACGACCGTAAGCGACAATTTGTCGTAAAATTACCGTTTACAAATCCGTCGCCTTATGGTATTATTATAAAATAATAAATCTTACGAGGTTATTAATGAACAGCATCAAAACTTACGACGGTCTCAGGGTTTTCTGTAGAGAAATTCCCTCCATAAGGTCAGTGGCCATAGGTATTATGGTAGGCGCGGGCTGCGTTAACGAAAGCCCCGACGAAAGCGGCATTTCGCATTATATAGAACATATGCTTTTCAAAGGCACGGAAAGACGCAGCGCATTCGACATCGTCGAAGAAACGGATGTGCTCGGTGCCAACATGAACGCTTTTACAAGCAAATTGGGCACTTGCTACTACACTCTGTCGTTGGACAGCGATGCCGAAAAATGCATGGATATTTTAAGCGATATGTTTTTCAATTCCACTTTCGACGAAAAGGAGATGGAAAAGGAAAAAGGCGTCGTTCTGGAAGAAATAGCCATGAACGAGGACACTCCCGACGACGTTTGTCTTGAACTAGGAGCCGCCGCGTTTTTTAAAGGACATCCTCTCGAAAAAGCCATACTCGGCACAAAAGACACCGTAATGAGCTTTACGCGTGCGCAGCTTTTCGATTACAAAAACAAGTATTATACCGCAGAAAACACCGTAGTTTCCGTTGTGGGCAATATTACCGAGGCGGAAACGGACAGGCTTATCAAAAAGTATTTTGTGCCCGCTCTTAAAAAAGGTCGTCGCGTGCGTCCGCAAACGGCTCCGCCGCAGAACAAAGCCTGCCGCGTTTCCAAATTCAAGGACATAGAGCAGAGCAATATAGGTATATTTTTCCCGGGAATTAAAATCGACGACGAAAACGAAGCCGCCATGCAGATTTTCAATACCGTATTCGGCGGAGGTATGAGCAGCAGGCTGTTTCAGCACGTCAGGGAAAAGCTGGGGCTTGCCTATTCGGTATATTCTTATCCCTCGTCTTATATAAACGAAGGGACTTTTGCAATTTACGTAGGCACAAACAAGGCCAGCGTGGAAAAAGCCGTCGAGGCGTTAAGAAAAGAAATAGACGACGTGGTTGAAAACGGAATCACCGAAAAAGAATTCGAAAAGGGCAAAGCTCAGATGAAAAGCGCGCTCGTGTTCGGGCAGGAATCGACTTCCACGCTAATGAGAGTAGACCTTAAAAGCATGCTGTTTTCGGATAGGCCGTTCGACATCGACGGCAGGCTTGCGCTTTTCGAAAAAGTCAGCCGCGACGACGTAAAGGCGCTTGCGGCAAAAATTTTCGATTTTGAAAAGGTCGTCGTCTCGTACGTCGGCCCCGAAACCGACGCGGACTTGAAGGCCGTACTCTGTCGCGAAAGAGCTTTTGAAAAATAGGATATATTTGGCTTAAACTGTTGTAAATAAAGTTTATATATGCTATAATTATACTATATATAGTGGCAGGCCGGAATGCACATACAATATTTTCGGCGCGCACTTTCGTTACTACTATGAATATCTAAAAAATTCGTTGAGGGATTTACGAATTTTCGGAGGAAAATCGTGCGTTACGACGATTACAAAAAAGGGGATAATTCGGGCATACGCATTTCTGCGGGCTTTTTGGTATTGTTGATATGCGGATTCTCCGCACTCAGTCTGTTCGGCGCATTGGGCGGCGTCGGCCAAATGGTTAAAAACTTTCTGGTCGGCGTTGTCGGCCTTACTTCGTACGCATACGCGATCTGCGGATGCCTTATAGGCGTTGCCGTTATTTTTAACAGACGAGTTACGCTTGCAACGGATAAAATAGTAAAATATCTTCTTCTTTTCGCGCTGGGCGTTCTCGCGCTTCATATCGTTTCCAGCAGGACTGTTTTTGCCGGAAGCGGTTACGGCGAATACCTGAAACTCTGTTACGAAGGCGCTACCGCGGGCGGCGTGGTCGCGGGTGCGGTACTCTGGCCGGTTATGAAGGTTATTACGCCCGTAATTTCGCTTATTATACTTATCGCGTTATTCTGCCTTGTTACTCTGGTTTCGTTTTACCCTTATCTGAAAAAAGAAGTTCCGTACAAAACGCGCAAGGTTAAAATAGAGAAAAATCCGCGTAAGCTCACCGCGGTAAATTTCGGTGAGCGCGAGGGCAAAATGCCTATGGTAGGCGAGCAGAACGTTGGTGACGAGCTGTTTTTAGGTAATTTAAACGAAAAAACGCAGTTTAGCGACGTTAAAAAATCGGCTAAAAAAGGCGACAAGCGCGATTTGAAATTCGATTTGCTTTATCCCGAAAATCCCGACGACGCGTTTACGCAGCAACCTGCGGCAAAACCCGCTTTCGAGGACGAAAGGCAATCCCGTAAGCGCAGAGCCATGGAAAAACTTATGGGCACCAAAAAAACCGAGGCTGACGAGTCAAAATATTCCATGCCCACTTATTCGGCCGATATAGAGGTCGAAAAAGGCCAGGGCGGTATGTTTGCCAAACTCTTTAACGAATACGACGACGTAAGAACGCCTCTCGGCAGAGATAAGAACATTATTTCCAGCAGGTTCGATATATCTTCTCCCGCGCTTCCTTATACCGCACCCAGGACCAACATTAAGGATTTGAGAGAAAAAATTCTGGACAGACCCAGAAGCGACGAAGAAATCAGGCGCGATTTCGAGGACAGATACCGCAATATACTCGACAGTGAACTTACCAGCAAGGACATTCTAGGCAGCGGTAAGCACAAAAAAGCGCCCCCGAAACCCGAAGAGGTCCTTCCCGAAAAGGAACCCGAGCAGGAAAAACCCGCAAAACCCACGAAAGAGGAACTTTACGGGGATATTTTAAAACCCGTAGAAGGTCTTCCTGCCTCCATAGCAAATATTCTGGACGACAAAAAATCGCCTTACGGTAAAACCGTAGTGCCTGAGCGAGCCAAAGAAATCCTCAACGAACCGCGCGAGCCGATACAGAAAGACTTCGGTTTACAACCCGAAGAAAACGTAACCTATACCGAGCCCGAAGTTGCTAACTATACGCCTAAACGCGCAGAGTCCGTTACTCCGTCCGCTCCCGCAGAGCCCGTACGCGAACCTGCCCCCGTTCAGAATGAAAAACAACCCGAATCTTCGGGCAGAAGCCTTTTCGGCACGGTAGATCTGAGCGCTCTCGGTAAGCCTGCTTCTGCACGCACCGAACCGCAAAAAGAGGAAAGCCGCAAGCCCTCAGTTTTGGACGCTTTAAGAAACAACGCTCAGGCGCAGAACGGTTCAGACCGCGATAAATTTACGCAACAACAACCTCCGGTCAAGCCTTCCGCCGCTACTTCGGCGTCAGATAAACCCTCGGCCACGGCAGGCAAGGCTTCATTCCTTAACCTTTTAAGAGGCATGGATATGGACGAACCCGCTTCCGCGCCTCAACCGTCCGCGACTCCGCCTGCTGCCGCTCAACCGGCACAAGCCGAAGTAAAACCCGTATATCAGAGTAATTATTCCGCCGAGGTCGAAAGCGACGCGGTCATGCCTACTAAGGAAGAAATGGAAGCTCCCGTCAGACCGGCTCCCGCGCCCAGAGTTCAGCGCGAACGCACTTCGTACGAGCAACGCACCACGCGCGAGACCGACTTTATTTCCGACGCTCCCAAACGCGTGCCCATAGCCCAAAACAATAAGGAAATTCCGCTTTCTCCCGAAAAGCCCAAAACCGTCGCCAGACAGATGACGGTCGAGGACGCTTTTGCGGCAAAAAAGCAGCTCAGGCCTTATAAAGCTCCGCCTATTGCTTTACTGTCCAATCAGGAAACCGAAATAGCCAAGGAGGACGTGAGCGAAAAATGCGTTATACTGGAAGATAAGCTCCATCAGTTCAGGATAGACGCAAAAGTTCTTAACGTCACGCAGGGCCCCACTTTTTCCAGATTCGAAATGAAAATGCCTGAAGGCGTCAAAGTCAGCAAAGTGCGTGAGCTCGACGACGATATCGCTATGGCTCTTAAAGCTCAGTCGGTACGTATCGAGGCGCCCATACCCGGCATGGACGCTTTCGGCGTTGAAGTTCCGAACGAAAAGAGAGGTATAGTCAATATACGCTCGATTTTGTCGTCGGTCGAGTTTAACGCTTCAAAATCCAACCTGACATTTGCGCTGGGCAAGGATATAGGCAACAACAATTTCGTATGCGATATCGACGCCATGCCTCACTTGTTGATAGCCGGCGCCACCGGATCGGGCAAGAGCGTATGTATCAATTCTCTTATCATAAGCCTTGTGTATAAAGCTTCTCCGGCCGATTTGCGCCTTATATTGGTAGATCCCAAACGCGTCGAACTCAACGTTTACAACGGCTTGCCGCATCTTCTTATGAAAGAGGTTATCAGCGAACCCGAAATGGCTATCAACGCGCTGCAATGGGCTATTAACGAAATGTCGAGAAGATATGAAATGTTTTCGCAGCAATCCTGCCGCAATATAACCGAGTTCAATAAAAAAGCCATTGAACGGGACGATCTCGAAAAATTGCCGCAGATAATCATTATTATAGACGAACTTGCCGACCTTATCATGATGAACAAGCGTGAAATCGAAGACAAGATAAGCAAGCTCACAAGGCTTTCGAGGGCGGCGGGAATTTATCTCGTAGTGGCCACTCAAAGGCCTTCGGTTGACTACATTACCGGTTCTATTAAGGCCAACCTGCCTTCGCGAATAGCATTTGGCGTAACGTCGATTGCCGACTCGCGTACCATACTCGACCGTGCCGGAGCCGAGAAACTTCTGGGATACGGCGATATGCTTTATTTCCCGAAGTCCGAAGCCGAACCTATCAGGTTGCAGGGTTGTTTCGTATCGGGCGACGAGGTTGTAAATATCGTAAATTATATCAAACGCAACAACGACGCCGACTTCGACGAGAATATCGAAAACGAAATATGCGCGGTTAAACAGCCTGTTGACGAAACCGTACTCGACGGAACTTCTTCCGACGACGATCAACGTATCGACGATAAATTCATAGACGCCGTACGTCTTGTAATACTTGAAAGACAGGCTTCGGTCAGCAGGTTGCAACGTAAATTCGCGTTGGGATATACGAGGGCGGCAAGAATTATCGATCAGATGGAAGAAAAAGGTATTGTTTCTCCCATGACCGGCGGCAATAAACTGCGTTCGGTAAACATGACGCCGGAAGAATTTAAAGAGATGTTCGGAGAGGATCTTTGATGCCTAAGATAGGGGCGGTTTCGCTTGGGTGCGATAAAAACCGCGTCGATACCGAAAATATGCTTGCTTATTTTTCTGAAGCGGGCTGGATCGTAACTTCGGACGTAAGCGAAGCGGACGTCGTGGTGGTGAATACCTGTTCCTTTATCGGCGACGCAAAAAAAGAGAGTATCGACGCCATACTGGATATTGCCGCGCTCAAACAAAAACGCGAGTTCAGGCTGGTTGTTACCGGATGTCTTCCTCAGCGTTACGGCGATAAGATTGCCGGGCTTTTACCCGAGGTGGATCTTTTTACGGGTATAGCCGATTATTCGGCGCTGCCCGAACTGATAGCCTCTTCGCCCAAAGAACGGGTTTGTATTCGCGGCTGCGATACGTTTACCGAAAACAGAGTGCTTACCACCGATTACAGCTATGCTTATCTTAAAGTGTCCGACGGCTGCGACAATCACTGCACGTATTGCGCCATTCCCATGATTCGCGGTCCGTACCGCAGCAGGGATATGGATTCGCTGGTACGGGAAACCCGCACGCTTGTTACGACATACGGCGTTAAAGAAATAAATCTTGTAGCGCAGGATCTTACCCGCTACGGCAAAGACCTTTACGGCAGATACGCTATTACCGAACTTATAGACAAGCTATCGCAGACGGGGGTAAGCTGGATTCGTCTTCTGTACTGTTATCCCGAACTCGTAACCGACGAACTTATCGAAGCAATATCTGCAAACGATAAGGTGTGCAAATACATAGACATTCCCCTGCAACATATTAACGACGGCGTTCTGAAGCGAATGGGCAGGAGAAGCAATCGCGCGCAGATTGAAAACCTTATTGAAAAGCTTAGGAAGAAAATCCCTTCCGTTGCCATACGAAGCACTTTCATCACGGGATTCCCCGGCGAAACGGAGGAAGCGTTTTCGGAGCTGAAAGATTTCGTCATACGGGCTGAATTCGATTATGCGGGCTTTTTCGCTTACTCCGCCGAAGAGGATACGCCGGCCGCCGGACTGAAAGGCCGCATACCGCAACGGATTAAACGGCAACGCAAAACCGAACTCGAAAAAGTACAGAGCGCGATAACCGAGTCAAAACAGAAAAGTCTGATAGGTACGACGCAGAGGGTATTGTATCAGGGTATCGATTTCGACAGGCAGATGTTTGTCGGCAGGACGGAAAAAAACGCACCCGACATAGATACCGTGGTTTATTTTAAATCGGATAAACCCGTTGAAGCCGGAAACTTTTACGATGTAAAAATAGTTAATACCCGCAAATTAAATCTCACAGGAGTTTTAAAATGAACACCGCCATAAAAATAACATTAAGCAGAATAGTGGCCATTCCCGTAGTTATAGCGGTATATTTGATAGATTTTACGGCGCATAAAATAGTCACGTGCGCGCTATTTACCTTTCTTGCGTGTACGGACTTTATCGACGGTCATATAGCAAGAAGCCGCAATCAGGTAACCGATTTAGGCAAATTTCTGGATCCGATAGCTGACAAAATACTTGTCGTGGTGTTTTTATTCCTGCTTGTAGGCGACAATACTCTGCCTCATCCGTGGGGCGCTATATGCTGCGGCGCCATAATAATGCGCGAATTCATAATCAGCGCGTTCAGGCTTTTGGCTTCTACTAAAAACATTGTTATTTCCGCCGACGCATGGGGAAAGGCAAAGACGGTGTTTACCGACGTTGCAATAGCCGTACTCATCATTTCGGGAGACCCTATATTTCTGCACGGAGAAGGCGCGCTGCACGTATTCGAACAGATATTTTACATCGGTGGCAGCGTGATATTCTATATCAGCGTGGCCCTCACGATTTATTCGGGCATACATTATATACTTAAAAACAAAAACGTGTTCTCGCCCGTAGCCGTAAGGGAGGAGCAGCCGCAGGAGCCGAATGACAGCGACAGAAACGATTAAATTAATATTACCGCAGGATAAACTGTCGTCGTTGCTTGCCGAATGCGGAATAAGCCCGCAATTCGTTAAAAGCGAGGACAATCTGCTTGATCATAAGCTGACTATTATAAAAAACGGCTTAAACGAGAAGAGTCTGGAAAGATTTTTAAAGGCTGCTTCGCAATACTCTTATGCGGACGGCGACACGCCGGCGCAAGCGGTATTTAACAAACTGCGCGAAAAAAAAGTCGTTTTGGGTATAGCCGAAAGCCTTACCGGCGGCGCGGTCTGTGCCGAAATGGTAAAAATAGCCGGCGTTTCCGAGTGTTTTTTTAAGGGAATAGTCGCTTATGACAATTCGGTTAAAATAAGCGCTTTGGGCGTCAAGCGGGAAGATTTGTCAAAATACGGCGCCGTTTCCTCGGTAGTGGCCGAGCAAATGGCAAAAGGACTTCTAGGCGACGGGGTTACCGTCGGCATTTCCACCACGGGTATCGCCGGCCCGTCGGGCGGCAGTACTGAAAAACCCGTCGGTACGGTATGGTTCGGTTATGCAGACGGTAAAAACGTCAACTCCCGCAATATGCTTTTTTACGGCGACCGCGACAGCATACGCATGCAGGCCGTTCAGTACGCTCTGTTTATGCTTTATAAAAATTTACAGGATTAAACACTTGCGTGTTTATATAAATAACTTTTAGGAGAAAACCAAGGTGGATAAAGAAAAAAGCAGCAACCTGCTGAAAGCGTTGCAGCAAATCGAAAAACAGTTCGGCAAAGGCGCCATCATGAAAATGGGCGAAAACGAACATCAGGTAGTCGAAGCCATACCTACGGGTTGTCTTACGTTGGATCTTGCTCTCGGTATCGGAGGCATTCCCAAGGGTAGGATTATCGAGATATACGGGCCGGAATCCAGCGGTAAAACCACGGTATCGTTGCATATTATTGCCGAAGTACAGAAGATGGGCGGTACGGCGGCGTTTATCGACGCGGAGCACGCACTCGACCCGTATTACGCGCAGAAACTCGGTGTTCAGATTGAGGACCTGTACATTTCTCAACCCGACAACGGCGAGCAGGCTCTTGACATAGTCGCAACCCTGGTAGGCAGCGGATCAATCGATCTTATAGTCGTAGACTCGGTTGCCGCTCTTACGCCTCAGGCGGAAATAGACGGTGAAATGGGCGACAGCCACGTGGGCCTTCAGGCGCGCCTTATGAGTCAGGCGCTCAGAAAACTCACACCCGTCTGCGGTAAGACGAAGTGCTCGATTATATTTATAAATCAGCTTCGCGATAAAATCGGCGTCATGTACGGTAATCCCGAAACCACTACGGGCGGTAAGGCGCTTAAATTTTATTCCAGCGTAAGAATCGACGTCAGAAAAACCGAAGCAATCAAGGACGGCGCGGACGTAATCGGAAACAAAGTTAAAGCAAAAATCGTCAAAAACAAGGTTGCTCCTCCTTTTAAAGTTGCGGAGTTCGATATGCTTTTCGGAAAAGGTATTTCGCAGGCGGGTTGTATTCTCGATCTGGCCGTTCAACAGGGGCTTATCGCCAAAAGCGGCAGCTGGTTAAGTTATAACGACGAAAAAATCGGACAGGGACGCGAAAAAACTCTGGATTTTCTTACGTCTAATCCCGATATTCTTTCCGACCTGGAAAAAACCATTAAGGAAAACCTTGCCGCAGGATCGGAAAACGCTGAGTAATTTTTATGTAAAATACGGTTATTCAAAATGCAGTTTATTGACATTTAGATATATCTATAATATAATTTAATTAACTAGAACTGTGTATATGTCTTATATTTTGCGAACGTGGACATATACAAAACGGTTTTATTAATATATACAGGAGGTTAAAACCAATAATGACAAGCAATTCAGTGTCGGTATTGCTTGCCTCGGTTAGCGGCGGTATCGCGGCTGTAATAGCCGTGGCGGCCTTGTTGGTTGGTGCGGGTATAGCTTTCGTAGCTTACCGTCTGTATACCAAAAACAAGATCGGACTGGCTAAAACCGAAGCGGCAAGACTGAAAGAAGACGCTCAGGCCGAGGCAAAAACGCTCAGAAAGGAAGCATTACTCGAAGCCAAGGAAGAGCAACACAAATTGCGAGCCGAATTTGAAAAAGAATCCAAGGAAAGAAAAGCGGAATTTCAACGTACGGAGCAACGTCTGCTTCAAAGAGAAAATTTTCTCGACAAAAAAGACGACGCTTTGGACAAGAAGCAGGAACAACTCGAACAGCAAAAGAAATCTCTTGAATCCAAACAGCGCGAACTGAGCGAAATCGAAGAGAACTTAAAAAACGCAAATCTTCGTATTCAGAACGAGCTTGAAAGAGTTTCGGGTCTGAGTAAAGACGAAGCCAAACAAATCCTTTTCGACAACCTGATTGACGAAGTTAAGAAGGACGCGGCTCAAACCGCTAAAAACATCGAGCTGGAGGCTAAGGAAAACGCCGAAAAAAAGGCAAAAAACATAATAAGCCTTGCTATTCAGCGTTGTGCGGCCGACCATGCGACGGAAACCACGGTTTCGGTAGTGGATTTGCCCGGCGACGATATGAAAGGGCGTATCATAGGCCGCGTCGGCAGGAACATCAGGGCGCTTGAAAGCGCTACGGGCGTAGATCTTATCATCGACGATACCCCTGACGTTGTTACCTTATCCAGTTTCGACCCCGTCAGAAGGGAAGTGGCCAGGATAACTCTTGAAAAACTGGTTGCCGACGGAAGAATTCATCCCGCGCGCATCGAGGAAATGGTAGATAAGGTCAGAAAAGAAGTTGACCAGACCATCAAGGAAGCAGGCGAAACCGCCGTATTCGATTTGAATATCTACGGCGTTCATCCCGAACTTATTAAAATCCTCGGCAGGTTGAAATACCGTACAAGCTACGGGCAGAACTGCTTGAAACATTCGCTTGAAGTTGCTTATCTCGCCGGCATGATGGCAAACGAACTGGGCGCCGACGTCAAGGTGGCAAAACGTGCGGGTCTTCTGCACGATATAGGCAAGGCTGTCGACCACGAAGTCGAAGGTACGCATATTCAGATAGGCGTTGATCTTGCCAAAAAGTACAAAGAAAGCAAAGAGGTAGTTCACGCGATTGCCGCGCATCACGGCGATATCGAGGCTCAGACCATCGAGGCCGTTCTCGTTCAGGCTGCCGACGCTATTTCCAGCGCAAGGCCCGGCGCGCGTCGCGAATCTTTGGAAAATTATGTAAAACGCATAGAAAAATTGGAAAATCTTGCAAATTCGTTCGCAGGCGTAGATACTTCTTACGCAATACAGGCGGGGCGCGAAATCCGCGTTATGGTTAAGCCTGAGGTTGTTGACGACAGTACCACGCAATTTTTAGCAAAAGAAATAGCAACAAAACTTGAAAACGAGCTCGAATATCCGGGTCAGATCAAGGTCAGCGTAATAAGAGAAGTAAGAAAAGTCGAATACGCTAAATAAAGTCAATTAAGCCGCCTCAAAAAGGCGGCTTTTTTATTTTTCAATAATATTTTTATATGGCCGCGCGGTTTGACTTTTAACGCTATTTAATATACAATAATAAAAAGGCTTAATAAAAAGGCATCGCCTTTTTATTTATTATCTTAAAACAACCTGTGCCGACCAGTTGGTGCGGGATATGCGAAATATACGGTATAAAGCTGTTACGGCTAGTTTACTGCCGGACGCGATTCGCCTTACAGCGAGTCTGCGAGCGTGCAACGCAACCCGCGAACTTCCGTTTGTGGCGGTTGCGTGAAAAAAGCAGCCCGCAACGAGTTGTTACAGACTGCTTCACTTGGCAGGGGAGACGCGATTCGAACACGCAACCGATGGTTTTGGAGACCACTACTCTACCGTTGAGCCACTCCCCTAGGAAGTATAGATTTTTCTTTGGTTATTATATTATAAAACAAGCATTTAGTCAAACGAAATGCGGAGGAAAATATGCACAAATTTGAATTAGGCCTTTTAGGCGGCGGCAATATGGCAACGGCAATAGTCGACGGTGTAATCCGCAGCGGAGTACTTACCCCGGACAAGATTATAGTAAGCGATCCCAGCCGTGACAGACGGGATTATTTTAATGCCGCGGGAGTAAAGGCGACAGACGACAATGCAGAACTTTTTACCGATGCCGAATATATCCTGCTTGCCGTAAAACCTCAGGTTGCCGCACAAATACTCGGAGAATATAACGGAAAGGTCCAAAATAAATTTATAAGTATCATGGCGGGATTTTCAAAAGCCAAAATAAAAAGTCTTTTGGGCGACGTTAAAGTAGCCAGGATAATGCCTAACACTGCCGCTATGGTAGGCGAGGCTATGTCGGCTATTGATTCCACCGAGTTTAACGCGGCCGAACGCGAGTTCCTTTACAATATATTCAACACTTTGGGAAAAGCCGCAGAAATACCCGAAAACATGTTCGACGCCGTAACCGCGGTTAGCGGAAGCGGCCCTGCATACATATATATGTTTATAAAAGCCATGATTGACGGCGGTATAGCGGCCGGTCTTAGCGAGGAAGACAGCAAAACTCTTACGTTGCAGACCGTTATAGGCGGCGTTAAAATGGTCAAGCACAATTCCGATACGCCTATCGATACATTAATAGACCGCGTATGCAGCAAGGGCGGAACGACTATTCAGGCTGTCGATTATTATCGCGACAAAGGCCTTGAAAATATAATTATCGAAGGTATGAAAAGGTGCAAAGCCCGCTCGGAGGAACTGGGCAGGTTATGAAAAAAGTTACGATATACACCGACGGCGCCTGCTCGGGTAATCCCGGAATAGGCGGTTGGGCCGCAATTCTCAATTACATGGGACACGAAAAAGAGGTCAGCGGCTATATGAAAGAAACCACCAACAACCGCATGGAAATATTCGCGATTATTCAGGGGCTCAGACAGCTTAACGAGAGCTGCGAGGTTACCGTTTACAGCGACTCGGCTTATGCCGTAAACGCTTTTAATGAGGGATGGCTTCAAAGCTGGAAGGCAAACAAGTGGAAAACCGCCTCGAAAGACGAAGTCAAAAACCTCGATTTATGGAAGCTTCTGCTTATCGAAACCGAAAAGCACAAGGTGGAATTCGTCAAAGTCAAGGGGCATGCGGACGTAGAAGGCAACAACCGTTGCGATAAACTGGCACGAGCGCAAATAGCTGACGTCCAAAAAAAATCGTCAAATCAACTCGTATAATACGGTTAAAGTTATATGGAAAAAAAGCAAAAAATCAATCTGATCATTGTCAGCATTCTTACAGTTATAAGTATTGCAGAACTCGTTTACGTTCGCAATTCGTTTAAGCCGTGGCTCAACGCCGTATTATGGATAGCGTTGGTACTGTTGTGGGTTATGTTTGTAATCAGTCTGGTTAAAAAGCTGGATTATCTTTACAAGTTCGTGATAGTATGCTTTTACTGTGCGATATTCGTGCTGACGGCGTACTGTATACTTTTAAAAACGGGCGTATTCGATAAATTCGATTCGGCAGAGGACCTTCTCGAATACGTAAGCGACGACCCGATAGGTATACTTACGTTTATTGCAATTACATTTCTTCAGGTTACATTCATACCGCTTCCTTCCACGGTTACTACCGTCGGCGGAGTGTGGGTATTCGGGCCCGGCAGAGGGTTTATATTCAGCCTTATAGGCCAGGTAGCGGGCAGCATGCTTGCGTTTTATCTGGGCAGAAAGTTCGGCGTTAAACTTGTTAAATGGTTTGTAGGAGAAGAGGTCTTTGAAAAATATCAGAAGTTTATTAAAGGCCGCGACAAAATCATTCTGATATTTATGTTTTTGTTCCCGTTTTTCCCCGACGACGTGCTCTGCCTGTTTGCCGGCCTTACCAACATGACGGGGTTTTTCTTCTTTATAATTATGCTGATTTCACGAAGCATAACGATAGGATATACCACGCTGTTTATGGGCGTTGTTTCCTCGATTCCGTTTTCGGGCTGGGGAATACCTGTTTATATCCTGATAGGCATCGTAATAATAGCTCTGCTGTATTTCTTCTGGAAAAAGGGCGAACAAATCGAAAACGCAGTGATAAAGACGATTTATAAAACGATGCCCGCGTTTTTGCAGAAAAGTCTTATTCCCAAAGACGAACTCAACGAGCTGGCAAATAAGGAAAATAAAGAGAAGGAAAATTCTTCGCCTGCAGAAGACGAGCAGGATTTTGCAGAGGTTACAAAAGAAAAACGGGACGAAGGCAGCAGTGAAAGCGGGCCGTATAATGAAAGTTCAGACGGCTGTACAGGCTCTGAAAACTCAACGGAAAACGAAAACGAATCAGAAAAACAATAAATTAAAAGCGGCCCGAAGGCCGCTTTTTAATTAGTGATAATTAAGCGATATGATATTTGTTTGATCTGTAAAGCGCCCAGTAAATCAGCGAACTGACAGGAATATCTAAAAACACTACCGCGGGAATAATAATGGGGGCGAGCATGCTCTGCGTATCTTTAATATCCGCCGCAAATCCGAAAAATCCTATCAACAGTATAAGTACCAGAACGTTAAGATACAGCATCAGTCTGTTCAGTAACGAGGTTTTTATGTTAAACGAAGCTCTTACGCGCTTGTCCGGGTTAAGCATGTACGCGATAAAAGCGCACAGCGGTACGATAAATCCTATGCCGCATATCCCGATATAGTAAGCCGTTGACAGCCTTTCTTTACAAATAAGCCAGCAAGCCATAACCTCGATAATAAGAAGTAAAAACATTATAGAGTAGCAGTCACGGTTAAGCTTTGAGGCCAGTATAAAGTTCTGGGAATAATAGCTTTCGGTGGTATTTCTGCTGTAAACGCTCATTTTATACCCTTTGGCATAAAGACGCGTTTTCAGGTCAGCCGACGAAATAGGCGGGACGACTACGGTTTCTTTGGACTGTTCGTCCTTGATTTCGACGTTATCCTGCAAAGAGGCATTGTCCGATCTGTTATAAAAATCGTAAAAAGCGTCCTTGTAATTTACCGAAACGTCGTCTTTTTTAAAACTGAAGTCCGAGGCCGGTTTTTTAGGCTCGCCCGCGGGTTTCGTTAAAGCGTCGGCGTCTGTCGGAGAATAGTTTTCGGCAACGGGCGGCTTGGCGGGTTGCACGGCGGAAGGGGTATTCGTAATTTCCGAAGTTAAATTATCAATCTGACTCGGCTTTTGCAAGGCAGGGTCCTCGCCGTTATCGTCGGCAAGGACTTCTTTTTTCTTTTGCGGAGCTTCGATACCGTATCTCTGAAGATTAAAATTTTCGGTATTTGCGTATTCGCCAATGCCAAGTTTCTGCGCGGCCTCAATGCGGGCGCGTTTCTGCTCTTCGGTTAAAACTGCAGGTTTGGCAGGCTCGGAAGGATAGCGGATTTCGTTCTGAGTGAGTTTTTCCGGTCTGTAATACTCGCGCTTGACCGACTCGTCGGCAGAGTAAACAGGCGTCGTATCACCGATGTTTTTATATAAATCATTTTGATTTGCCTTGCCGATTTTATTGTCGATTCTCGAGAGCATCTCGTTAAAAGAGGTATTGACTTTGCGGGGTGCGGTATCGTCAAATGCGTTGGCTTCGGCCTGTTTTTCTTCGGCTTTCTCGACGGCTTCCTGATCAAACTTATAAGTCAGTTCGGGCCTTAAAAACGATGCTGCAGGCGATTTCCGGGTTTTTTCTTCCTCAACGGGTTGAGCTTCTTCCGATATAGAAAGCTGTTCGTACCTGACGTTGTTTACGGCAGGTTTTTCCTCAACCGGCGCGACTTCGGGCGCTACAATTTCTTCCTTTATCGGCAACGGCTCTGCGGCCTGTTCTTTTTCCGTTTCCGCCTCGGCGCGCTCGACGCTCCGAACTTTTTCGGCAGCCTCGTCGTCTTCGTCGTCGCTTTTACGTTTTGTATAAGGCCTCAGAGAATTGATGTCGAACGGAGCAGGGGAAGAGAAGTCGTATTCCTTCTCGCTGAGCAGCCTGTCAAGAATGGTGCGGCTGTATTCGTATTCGCTCTGCATTTTCTGTAAAAATGCCTTTCCCGTCTCCGACAAAGCGTAATAACGGCGGCGACCGCCTTCGGTCTGGTCGATTTCGCCCCAGTAGCTGAAAATCAGACCTTGTTTTTCAAGGCGTTTCAGGCAGCTGTAAAGGGTAGGTTGTTTCAGTTTATACTGACCTTCGCTTTTAACCTCGATCTCTTTCAGAATATCGTAGCCGTATCTTGCTTCATCCTGAAGAGAACGCAGGATAATAGTGGTTACGTTTCCTCTGATGAGGTCGCTGTTGATGTTAGAAATATCCATAGTTACGTCTCCTCGGTTTAAAATATCGTATATTTTAAAACCTACATTAATAATACAAAACTATTATAAAAAAGTCAATAATTTATAATACGTTGATTATATTTTATGAACATGTAAATCTAACAAATAAATAGAGGTTTTTAGCGTTTTTCGGCAAAAAAACGCGCATTTCGGGTAGATATCGGAAAAAGCCGTCAATCTTTGGAATCTCTTAAAATTATGCTCCTTGCGGCCTGACGGCGGATATCGTCGCTGGTTGCGGCGTAATGCTTTTTCGTGGTGTTGACGTCACGGTGTCCGAGTACTTCGGCAACCATATAAATATCGTTGGTCTGGCGATACAGGTTAGTGCCGTACGTGCTGCGCAGTTTGTGGGGCGTTATTTTTTTAAGCGGCGTTACGATACTGCTGTATTTTTTTACAAGGTCCTGAACGGCCCTGGTACTGATGCGACGCTTTTGCAAGGATAAAAACAACGCGCGTTCGCTTTCGTCGACGCCTTCGTAATTAAGCCTTTCATCAAGATACTCTTTAAGCGCAACGGCTACTTCGTCGGAAAAATACAAGGTTGTGCGCTTACCGCCTTTTCGGGTAACCGTAAAACCGTTTACGTTAAAGTCTATATCATCTATATTAAGTCCGACGCAC
The DNA here is from genome assembly GCA_018714105.1 of Candidatus Faecicola pullistercoris. Taxonomy (GTDB): domain Bacteria; phylum Bacillota; class Clostridia; order Christensenellales; family CAG-917; genus Faecicola; species Faecicola pullistercoris. The sequence continues at coordinate 100,464 of DVNW01000004.1, forward strand.
TCCGAAATACGTATGCCCGTACCTAAAAACAAGGTAAGTAAGGCGGTATCCCTGAGTTTTGTTCTTTCATGAAAAGCAACCTGCCTTCCGTGAAGCCCGTCGCCGCTTTCCGCGGTATTAAGAAGATTGACTACTTCGTCGACTTCAAGCCTGATTATTTCTTTTTCAAGCACCTTCGGCATTTTAATTTTTGCCGCAGCGTCGTTTTCAAGTTTGTTTTTGTTATAAAAGTATTTGAAAAACGCCCTTACTGTAGAAAGTTTGCGCGCCTTGCCCCGATTATCGTTTGAATACTCCTTTCCGTCAACGGTATAGAAGGAGAGATAGCTTATGAAATTTTCAATATCTTCGGTAGTTACCCGTTGTAAATCCGAAAGCTCGAAAGAGGTAACGGGTATAGAACGGAACCGTCTTACGAAGCCCGCCAGAAATCCGAAAAATATCCTTAAATCGTAAGCGTAATTTAGGCGCGTAAGGGGAGTGGTCGTAGACTCGATACCTACGAAAAACTCCTGACAGAACTCCGGAAGCTCGTCTTCCAGCTCCCTGAGCCGTACGGTATTGTTTTTATTTCTGTTTTTAAAATAATCATCACTCATGCTTAAATTATACCACTCCGAAAGTTTGCATTACAAGTATTTTACGCAGAAATCTAATTCGGATATTGGAAAAAACTTTCGTGTCGGGATTAGGGAAGCGGGGTATATAATTAAGGCAAGAGGATAAAATATGAAAAATATACATAAAACCGTTATATTAACCTTAATGTTTGTTTTACTGTTTTGCGGTTGCAATGCCGAACTCGCGCAAGATACTTCCGTAAACGACGGAGGTATCGCCTTTACCGATACAGTCAAGCCGGAAAGCGACGACGTAAGCGATAATAGCTCCGACTCGGGCGAAAGCGCGTATACCGACGCCGAATACGATTATCTGCTGGTATCTCTGGCTGACGGGCTGAATATACGCACGGGCCCGGGCACGCAGTATAAATCGGTCGGAAGTATTAATAAAGGCGACGCCGTAGCCCTAATCGGCGGCCCGTCCGACGGCTGGTACGAAACCGTTTACAGGCAAAGCAGATGTTACGTAAGTTCGGCCTTCACGGACGTTCTGCGCTTCGAAAAAGCCTCCGAACGGGTTGAGGCCGTAATTGAAACAGGAAAAACTCTGTCAGGCTACCCGTACGTATGGGGCAGCCAGCGTTATCATTTCGGTAACGGTGTATTAAACGACAAGTTCGTTCAGGGAGAATACGATTGCTCGGCGCTCACTCAATACGTATATTACGTAGGCGCGGGCATAAATCTTAATATGACCACGAGGACTCAGGTTTCGCAGGGCGATTATGTGGCGTCGGAGAATTTGCGTCGTGGCGATTTAATGTTTTTTACCAACAGTTCCAGACAAAATTACAGCGGAACCGAGCGGATAGGGCACGTAGCTATTTATCTGGGCAACAACTATATTCTGCACACGGCGTCCGATTATGCGGTAATAGAACAAATTTCCTCTTTAAGATGGAGTTATTACATTACTGCAAGAAGAATGATATGAGTGCCGAAACGGAACGGAAGTTAAAACGGTAAAAAAAAGCAGAGCCTTGCGGCTCTGCTAAGTGAGAAGTCTACGCACGAAGACCAAACGTTCTTCTCTGTCCACGCGGAGTTCCCCGTGGCTTCCCCTTTAGAGGGCTGGTGGTCAATTATTATTTTAAGACCTTAATTCGAATTTGTCAACGGTTTTTTTAAAAATGTACGGCAAATTTGAAAATAACCGAAACACAGACCATATTTTGTTTTACCTCAAAGGAAAGGGAACGCGGAACTTTTACGCTCGAAAAAAGGCACAGTTTTAAGGCGCAATACTTTCCGACAAACAAAACTGTGCGGCATATTGCCATAAAAACGGCAGCATTTTCAGCGCAGCGTACGTAAGGGGAAAGCAAAGGGAAATTTCCGTCATTCAATTTATCCGGCAAAGTTTATATCGTTGCAGTATAAGTCGGGTTTATCTGAATAAGAGTAACGTTTCAAAAATAAATATTTCGGCAAAAGAGTTCGGGAACAACCGAACGGTAATCGGCATTTTGCGGATTAATGCAGTCTCTTGGTTTTCTGAATTGCGTATCAGGCTTACGGAAGACGAATTGTTTTTTTATGAAAAGGATTCGGGAAGGGCGGTTTTCAGGTATTTTTCCCCTGTGTGATACCCGTATATTTATGCGCAAAACACAGCTTTTACGCATAAATAAGCTAAAAATAGTCGTGTCGGGGTAAAATACACCGTTTTCGCGGCCTGAATATATGCTGAAACTAATTTTGATTTTGCCGTTAAATCATCCGATAATTTGTTTAATTATTATATTTTAATATCAATATTTATAATAATCGGCGGCCAATATTAGGGTTTTACACGCAAAAATCCGTATTGCGACAATTTTATGCACTAAAAAAGCCCCTTTTCGGGGCCGATTTTATACGTTAAGCTTTTCAAGAGTATAAAGCGCAGCTATTTTAGCGTGCTCATAAGTCAGACCGCCTTGCAGATACGCTATATACGGCGGCCTTATCGGACTGTCTGCGGAAAGTTCTATCGACGAGCCCTGAACGAACGCACCGGCGGCCATTATTACTTTATCGTTATATCCGGGCATATCCCAAGGTTCGGGTGTTACGTTGCTGTCTATCGGAGACGCCTGCTGAATTGCCTGACAGAATTTAATAAGTTTATCCTTGTCGTTAAACACGATGCTTCTTATTATGTCGTTACAAGGCTTTCCGGCCGCCGGAAGCGTTTTATAGCCTAAATCACCGTAAATTCTGCCGAATAACACACTGGATTTTAACGCGTTAGCAACGGTTACGGGCGCCATGAATAGCCCTTGATAATACGGTAAATAGCCGCTTACGCAGCTTCCGACTTCATTTCCCAGCGACGGCGCGGTAAGCCTGCCCGCTACAAGCGAAATCAGATCTTTTTTTCCCGCTATATATCCGCCCGTAGGCGCAAAACCGCCGCCTGCGTTTTTAATAAGCGAACCGACAATAAGGTCGGCTCCGAATTCGGTGGGTTCGTGCGCTTCAACAAATTCGCCATAACAGTTGTCAACCATAATAAGGGTTTCGGGGTTGGCGTTTTTAATTTTATCTGCGGCGCGCGCGATATCCGCCACCGACAATGCGTCGCGCTGGCTGTAACCTCGGCTGCGCTGAATAAAAACAAGCTTGGGCTTAAGTTTTTTTACCGACGAAACCGTTTTGTCGGCGGCGATTTTTCCGTTTTTTTCAAGTTCGATTGAGCTGAAATTCACTTTAAAATCGCGCAATGAACCAATATTTTCGCCCGAAATGACCTCGTCAAGCGTGTCGTAAGGCTTGCCGCTGACCGAAATAAAAGTATCTCCGGGCCTCAGGACGGCAAAAAGCGCAAGCGACAGCGCGTGCGTTCCGTTGGCTATAAGCGGCGAAACAACGGCGTCTTCCGCACCGAAAACGTCGGCAAAAACGCGACACAGAGTATCACGGCCGATATCGTCGTATCCGTAGCCGGTCGTACCGTAAAAATGACGCGCCTGAACGGCGTTTTTTCGGAATGCGTCAAGCACTTTTTTTTGATTTATGAGTGCGATTTTATCAATCTGACTGAATAATTTAAGCGATTTTTTGTGCGCGTTTTCGACAATTTCAATATTTTTTTGCAAAAATTCCATATTTATTACTCCAAATATGTTTTCATTACGGTTTCAAGCGCTTTGTCGGTTTCGTCAGAATCGAACCATAAAATATTGTCCTGACGCCTGAACCACGTAAGCTGACGTTTGGCATAGTTGCGGGTATTTTTTTTGATTGATTCCTTGACTTCCTCAAGGCCGACAGTGCCTTCGAAATAAGGACGGAATTCCTTATATCCGATCGCCTGAAAACTTTGCATTTCAAAATTACAGCCGCTTGCGATAAGGTTTTTAACCTCGGACTCGAGGCCGTTATCGAACATCAGGTCTACGCGCCGATTTATGCGGTCGTAAAGCACGTCGCGCGGCGCATTAAGGCCGATTATAAGCGCGTCAAACCGTTGAGATTGAAAATCGTTGCCGTTTTTGCCGTCGGCAAGACATATTTCCAAAGCTCTTACAACGCGTTTTTTATCGTTAAAATGTATTTTTTCGGCGCGGCCGCTGTCCAAAGAGTGAAGTTCTTCCCACATTTTCAGCCCGCCTTCGGCATCGTATCTTAAGTTAAGTTCGGCCCGCAGCGCCTGATTTTTGTTTGTATCCGAAAAAGAAAGCGGATATAACAACGAATTTATATAAAGCCCCGTGCCGCCGCACACAACCGGAATTTTATTCTGCGCGACGAGCTTAGAAATATATCCGAGAGCAGCTTCCTGATATGCGGCTACGCTGAATTCGGCTGAAGGATCTACTTCGTCGATCATATAATGCTTAATTTCGCGCATGGTTTGGGGCGATTCTTTTGCCGTACCTATGTCCATGCCTTTATAAACCTGCATCGAGTCGGCGGAAATAACCGCGCTGTCAAGAACACGCGCGGCTTTTATCGCGAAAGCGGATTTTCCCGATGCGGTCGGACCGACGATAAACAAGACTTTATCCAAAATCAGACAATCCTTTTAAACATTTTTTCTACTTCGGCTTTTGACAGCCTTATAATGGCAGGCCTGCCGTGCGGGCATTGAAGCGGAATTTTAGCGGCGGTATCCACCGATTTCAGAAGAGCTTTAATCTGTTCTTCCGAAAGCGCGTTGCCTGCCTTTATCGCCGCCTTGCAGGCGGTTTGTTTCAATCTGTCGGTTATAACCTCTCTTGTGCTGATTTTCAGAAAGGACGACGAAATATCTTTAAGCAACGAATTAAAGAAATCGCCGAGCTTCATATCGGTAAGCGCAAGCGGCAATGCCGAAATTTTAAACGACAACCGACCGAAAGGTTCGATTTCTATGCCGATTGAATTGAGATGCGGCAGAAGCTCTTCAACCAAAGGATATTCGTATTGGCTTACGTCGAAGGTAAACGGAACCAAAAGCGGCTGCTGAACGTTTTTATCGGGCTCGGAAAGGCTGTCGTAAATCATGCGTTCATGAACGGCATGCTGATCTATGATAAACAAGGCGTCGTCCTTTTCGACAAGAATGTATGCCGAAAACAGTTGCCCCAGCAATTTATACGAAAGACCGAAAATCTCTTCGGACTGACGTTTAAACAAGACTTTGTCGCCCGTCGCCGCGCGTGAATCTTCCGCGGCGGCCGATTTATTCGGGGCGTACCGACAAATATCGTCCTTCAATGCCGAAACCGAGGGTTTAAAGCTGTCGCGTCCCGCGGAAAGATTTTTCAGCTTTTGCTTAAAATCTTCGTCTGAGGCGCGGTATTCGCCGTGTTCCGATACCTCGTTATATATATTATCCTTATTTACAGGCGTATAAACGCCGTATTTTTCGGCGGCCAGGCTTTCCGAAAGCGGCTTTAAACTCTCCTTATCCTCTTCCTCGGCCTTTTCACGATTCGATAAAATCTCGTCTTTACGGAAAATTTCCTCTGTTCCGAAAGCGTTATACGAGGAAACCGCGTCCAAAATGCTTTTAAAAACAAATCCGAAAATCCTGTTATTATCCTGAAATCTGACGTCGGCTTTCCCCGGATGAACGTTCACGTCCACAAAGTCGTAAGGAACGGTAAGATTTATGACGCACATGGGATAAGTCCTTTTTACGGTATAACCCTCGTATGCTTTTTCGATTGCGGTGCTCACGGTCTTGTTTGAAATGACGCGCCCGTTCACGATTACGGTCTGATAATTACGGTTTGGTCTCGTATATGTAGGTACGGAAATAAAACCCGTAATTGCAAAATTGTCGCGAGTATTCTCGATTGGCATAAAATTCATAGCAATTTCCCTGGGATATATGCTGAAAACAGCATCTTTAAGCCCTTTGCCGTTGCTTTCCAGAATTTTTTTACCGTCGGCGTAATACTCGAACGCCACATAAGGATTGGACAGAATCAGCTGCTCGACAAGTTCGGTAACGTATCCCTCTTCCGTTTTCGGCTTTTTTAAGAATTTGATGCGCGCGGGAGTATTGAAAAACAAATCGGATACGGTTATTACCGTGCCTGAATTCAGCGCGCACGCGTATTCTTCGGTTATTTTGCCGGCAGAAAGTATTATTCCGTTTGCCGCGTCCTCCTCTGCCGTCACCGATTTCGCGTCTACGTGCGATACCGAAGCTATGCTCGCAAGAGCCTCGCCCCTGAACCCCAAAGTGGTGATACATTCAAGGTCGTCCTTTCGGGCTATTTTAGAAGTAGCGTGCGGAAGAAAGGCTTTTCTGATATTTTCCGCAGAAATGCCTGTACCGTCGTCGGTAACGCGTATCTTTCTGATTCCTCCGCCCTCGATTTCGATTTTAATGCGTTTTGCAAGAGCGTCGATAGAATTTTCCGCCAATTCCTTAACTACGGAACGGGGTCTTTCGACAACCTCGCCCGCCGCGATAAGATTGTATACCGAACTGTCCAAAATGTTAATATCGTTATTCATCGGCTTTTTCCTTTAAATCCATTAATATTGCGAACGCCTGTAGCGGAGTGCAGCTGTCAAGCGACAGATCTTTGAGAATTTTCACTATTTCGTCGCCTTTCTGGTTTTGAGAAAACAGGCTTAACTGTTGCTGCCGTCTGGGCTTTGCCGCGGCGGCCGAAAGCATTATGGCGTTTGCGTCGCGTGAAACGTCGGCTTCTTCAAGCTGTTTCATTATATCGGAGGCTCGTGAAACCACCTCGTCGGGAATACCCGCAAGCGCAGCCACTTCGATGCCGAAACTCTTATTCGCTCCGCCGCGGACGATTTTATGCAGAAATACCACTTTTCCGCCTATTTCCTTGATGAGGATACGGTAATTCTTAATGCCGTCGAGCGCGCCTTCGAGCTCGGTCAGTTCGTGAAAATGGGTTGCAAACAACGTTTTCGCACCGATTTTACGGTTAATCTGCTCGATAACCGCCCAGGCAATGCTGAGCCCGTCCAACGTGGAAGTTCCGCGGCCTATTTCGTCAAGAATAAGCAGACTGCTTGCAGTGGCGTTGTTAAGAATGGTAGCCACCTCGATCATTTCCATCATAAAAGTGCTCTGGCCTGATATAAGGTCGTCGCTGGCGCCTACTCTTGTAAAAATCCTGTCAGTCAGGGAAATTTCGGCGCTTTGGGCAGGCACGAAACTGCCGATATGAGCAAGCAGCGTTATAACGGCAACCTGCCTCATATAAGTGCTTTTACCCGCCATATTAGGGCCGGTGATAATCATTGTGCGGTCGTCTTTGCAGTCCAGATAGGTATCGTTGGCCACAAATACTCCGTCGGTAAGCATTTTTTCCACGACGGGATGTCTGCCCGCCTTGACGGAAATGTGTTTGATTTTGGAATTGATTACGGGCTTTGAAAATTTATTTTCGACAGCCGAAACCGCCAGCGAATACAGGCAGTCGATAACGGCCACGGCACGCGCAGTGGATTGAAGCGAGGCCACTTTTTCAAGCAAAACTTCCTTTATGCCGGCAAATATTTCGGCTTCCAGCCTGACGGCCTTTTCCTCGGCGCCGAGAATCTTTTCCTCGATTTCTTTCAGCTCGGGCGTGATAAAACGCTCGCCGTTTACAATGGTCTGCTTCCTCTGATACCTGAAAGGCACTTTATCGAGCATGGTTTTGCTGACTTCTATATAGTAACCGAAAACTTTGTTATAGCTGATTTTAAGGTTTTTTATTCCCGTGGCTTCGCGCTCGCTGGTTTCGAGATTCAGAAGCCATTCCTTCCCGTCGTTGCCTGCATTTCTGAGCCTGTCGAGTTCGCCGTTGAAACCGCTTTTGATGTAGCCGCCGTCTTTGGTAATGCCGGAGGCTCTTTCGTCGATAGCCTCGGATAAAAGGTTTTCGACGTCGGTATGAAGATCGATGCTTTTTGCCGTCTGCGATATCAGTTTGCTTTTAAGTGAAAAAAGCAGTTTTTTTAATTCGGGTAGCCTTGAAAGCCCTTCCTGCAGGGAAAGACAATCCTTAGGATTGACGCTGCCGTAAGCTATACGCCCGGCCAGCCTTTCGATATCTCTTATGCCGGGAAGAATTTCGTTAAGCCTTTCAACGGCGGCAGAGTCGGATACAAATTCTTCCACGCCGTCAAGCCTGAGATTTATTTCTTTTTCGCTCTGCAAGGGCTGCTCTACCCAGCGTCTGAGTTCCCTTCCGCCCATACTCGTTCTGGTTTTGTCAAGAAGCCATAATAGCGAACCTTTCTTCCTTCTGTCGCGTACGGTTTCGGTAAGTTCGAGATTCCTTCTGGTGTTGGCGTCAAGGAACATAAAACTGTTATCTTTGACGTACTGAATACGGTTTATCTGTTCCAGCGAACGCTTCTGCGTTTCTCCGAGATATTCAAGCAACGCGCCCGCCGCTTTAACGGCATAAACCTTGTCGGAACACTCGAATGCGTCAAGGGTTGCCGTTTTAAGCTGTTTCAGAACCTTCTTGCCTGCGGTATCCGCTTCGAAAGCCCAGTCGTAATAGGCCTGCGCGGCAGGAAATACCGAACTTTTAGCCGAACCCAATGAGTTTATCGTGTTTTTAATGTAAAGGTTGCAGATAATTTCCGCGGGAGCAACCGTAACCAGCAGGTCCTCCAGTACCCGAACGTATTCGTCCGACTTATATTCGTACAGCCTGAATTCGCCGGTGGAAATATCGGTCCACGCAAGGCCGAAACCGTTTTCGTCGCCGAAGACGCACGCGAGATAGTTGCTCTTTTTATCTTCCAGAATATTGTCTTCCATGACGGTACCCGGCGTAACAACCCTGATAACGTCCCTGTCCACCATGCCCTTTGAGGCGGCGGGATCGGAAAGTTGTTCGCATATGGCTACTTTAAAACCGCCTTCGATAAGTTTTCTTATATACATTTCCACGGCGTGATGAGGAACGCCGCACATAGGCGCGCGCTCTTCAAGGCCGCAATCGCGGCCCGTAAGTGTAAGGCCGAGAAATTCGGAGGCCGTTTTGGCGTCGTCGAAAAACATCTCGTAAAAATCGCCGAGCCGGTACAGTAAAATACAATCGTTGTATTTTTCCTTCATTTCGACGTATTGCTGCATCATTGGTGAAAGTTTAGCCATATTTTACCCCTGTTCGGTCAGTTCGCCGAAAAGCGAAGCAGAACGCGACTGCGTGATTTTGACTTTTACGAATTGCCCTATTAGGTCGGCGCCGCCCTTGAAAGTTACCAGTCTGCCGCTGTCCGTCCTGCCGCACACGCACCCGTCGTGTTTGGCACTGACGTCTTCAACAAGAATTTCGTAAACGCCGCCTATGTAAGTAAGGCTTATTTCCTTGGTTATACGGTTTTGCAGAGCGATAAGTTCTTTTATCCTCCGCTGCTTGGTCCTGAAATCGACCTGTTGCATTTCCACGGCTTTCGTACCTTTTCTCATGGAATACACAAAGGTGAAAGCGTTGGAAAAACGCACCTTTTCGACAAGCGAAAGAGTTTGTGAAAAATCTTCTTCGGTTTCCTCGGGGAAGCCCACCATTATATCGGTGGTTATGCCGCAGTCGGGTATTTTACTGCGGATCATATCGATAAGCGAAAAATATCTTTCCCTCGTGTAACGCCTGTTCATCTTGCGTAAGACGTCGTTGCTGCCCGCTTGCACGGGAAGATGTATGTTGTTGCAGATATTGGGATACTTAGCGATAACGTCAACCACTTCGGCGTTAAGGTCCTTCGGGTGCGAAGTCATGAATCTAATACGGAATTTGCCTTCGATTCCTGCTATTTCTTCCAGAATATAAGCAAAATCAACCGATTTGTCTTTTAAATCGTGACCGTACGAATTTACGTTCTGACCTAAAAGAGTTATTTCTTTATAACCGCTTTCCACAAGCGCCCTTACTTCGGATACGATGTCTTCGGGGTTACGGCTGCGTTCCCGCCCGCGGACGTACGGTACGATGCAGTAGCTGCAAAAATTATTGCATCCGTACATAATGTTAACCCAGGCGTTGGGATAGCTGGTACGCGTAACCGGAAGATCGTCGTTTATGGGATTGTCACAGGATACGTTCTCGTACGACTTCCTTCCTTTTTCGCGTCTTATACGGATAAAGGACTCGAGTTTATCCAGGTTGTTTGTGCCCAATACGATATCAACATATGGATATTTTTTTCTGAAAATCTCGTCGTACCCCTTCTGCTCGGTCATACAACCCATAACGGCGATTATAAGGTCTTTCTTTTGTTTTTTTAACGGCTTTAAAGCGCCGATATTGCCAAAGGCTCGCTTTTCGGCGGTATCGCGTATACAACAGGTATTGAAAATTATCAGATCGGCGTCCTCGGCGGCATCGGTGGGTGTATAGCCCATGCCTTCGAGTATCCCCGCCGCTTTTTCCGACTCGTGCAGGTTCATCTGACAGCCGTAAGTTATGGTCAAGTATTTCATGTCAACTCCGTAAAAACAATTATTATTATACATAATAATAAAGATTATTTCAACTTTAAAAGCGGCATAAAGTAATAATTAATTTAAAAATTAAAACAATATACAGTGATGAAAACACGTAAAGCTTTTAAAATAATCGCGGCGGCAACATTAGCGGCGGTCGTGTTTGCGGCAACGGGCGGGACGCTCGTATATTTCGCAGTTACCGCAGGCGCGGAATTCGACGAAAACGCTCTTCCCGACAGCTACACTACCAGTACGGTGCTGGCAGCGGACAATACCCTTATCAAAAGTTCGGCAACGATGTCGGGAATACAGCCCGACGCCATACCGCGCAATCTCGGTGCCGCTTTCGTGGCGGCGGAAGACAAGCGTTTTTACAATCATCGCGGCATCGATTATATACGGATAGCGGGCGCGGCGCTTAAAGACATAAAAAAACGCAGTTTTGCAGAAGGCGGTTCCACAATCAGTCAGCAGCTTATCAAAAATACCCATCTGAGCCGCGAAAAAACCCTTGAAAGAAAACTCAAAGAGCTTAAACTGGCAACGAAACTAGAAAAGAAATTCGATAAAAACGAAATACTCGCCATGTATCTCAACGTACTTTATTTCGGAGGAGGCATTTACGGCGTAAACCAGGCTTCGGAGGAACTGCTCGGAAAAACGCCCGAAGAACTTACGGTCGCCGAATGCGCCATGCTGGCCGCTATAATTAAAAATCCTGCGGGTTACTCTCCCGTAAATCATCCCGAGGCCTGTAAAAACAGACGCAATCTGATTCTGAAACTCATGCTCGATCAGGAATATATCGGCGAAAAGGAATACGCCGCCGCCTGCGCCTCTCCGCTCGGAATAAAAACCGCGCAAAAAGACTATGCCGAACTTTACGTTAATTCGGTTTACGCCGAAGCTGCCGATAAATTAGGCATAACTCCTTCCGCGGTCAAAAACGGCGGTTACGAAATACAGACATATTACTTGCAATCAAAGCAAAAAGCGTTGTATGAAAATCTGCACGACGGCAACCTTTACGCCCCCGGCGACAACGCGACTTACGGCGCCGCGATTATGTGCGATAACGCCTCTAAAGGAATAAGCGCTTATTATTCCATAGACAATACTCTCGCGGGTCAGATGCGACGTCAGGGCGCAAGCGTCGTAAAACCCCTGTTAGTATACGCTCCGTCTATGGAAATGGGAGCCGTAAGTCCGGCCACTCAGATTATGGACGAACCTGTTGACTTCGGCGGCTATGCGCCTGAAAACTACGGCAAAAACTATTCGGGCCGCATCAGCGTAAGACAAGCCGTAAAAGAGTCAAGCAACGTCTCCGCCGTAAAAGTCATGACCTATATAACTCCCGAAAAGGCGGCGGAATACGCCGAAAAAATGAACATCAGCCTTACCGACGAAGATAAAAACCTGACTCTTGCGCTCGGCTCTACTCGGAACGGTTTTACCCTCAACGAACTTGCGGGAGGATATCTTACGCTTGCAAACCGCGGCGAATACCTTACCCCTCAATTTATAAAAAGCATAAAAAAGAACGGAAAAACTCTGTACGAACGTAAAACCGATTCCGTACGCGTATTCAGCGACAGCACGGCATATCTTATGACCGATATTCTCAAAGACACCGCAACGGACGGTACCGCTAAAGCCCTGCGCGTTTTGGGAATTCCGATTGCCGCAAAAACGGGTACGGCCTCGGTTAACGGCAAAAATACCGACGCCTGGTGCGCAAGTTATACGACGGAAGATACCTTGATAGTATGGCACGGCAGTAAAAACTATTCCTCGGAAACCGCCATGCCCTCGTCGGAAACGGGCGGCGCGTTTGCAACCAAAACGGCCGCGGCAATATATAAAGAGGTATACGGCGGACGTATTTTATCGGATTTCGTCATGTCTGCGGATACGGTAATGTTAAAACTCGACAAAACGGATCTTGAAAACCAAAAAATCACGCTTGCCTCCGAGCAAACGCCGTTGCGATATACGGTAAGCGAACTGTTCGACATCAGATACGCGCCCGATACCGTATCCCTAAACTTTACCGAACTGAAAGTCGCCAACTTGCGCCTCAGCCCATATCCGGGCGGCTGCACGGTACAATTCGAGGCTAAGCCTTTCCTTGAATACGAAATATGCAAAAATAACATTTTAGGCGACCGAATTCTGTATACGGTAACAGAGGGCGACGGAGACGTTTCGGTAAATATCGAAGATAATAATTTAAATGACTATTATATAAAAGTCGGTTTTATAAACGACTCGGGGCAAAAAATATGCGGCGAACATCAATATCTTACCGAAAACGACGAAAATAATTCTCATTATAAAGAGAATAAAAAGAACAGACCGAAATTCTTCGGCCTGTTCTGACTTCCCGGCGGATAAAGGCCCCGGTTTTATTTTACCTTTATAAGTTCGATATTTTCCATTGCTTTTGAAATAAGAGTTTCAACGTCCAGTTTGCTCTCGGCCTTTTGCGCAATTTCCACCTTAGGCCTTGTAACGGGATTTTTGGGAAGGAATACGGTACAGCAATCCTCATAAGGAAGAATACTGGTTTCGTAAGTTCCGATATCGCGCGAAATTTTCATTATTTCGGATTTGTCCATTCCGATTAAAGGCCTGAAAACAGGCAAATTTTCTATAACGCTGTTTGTAACGGTTATACTTTGCAAGGTCTGACTGGCTACCTGCCCTAAACTTTCGCCCGTTATTACTGCGCCCGCACCCGTCTTGAAAGCAAGTCTTTCGGAAATGCGCATCATAAATCTGCGCATTACGGTAATCATAAGCTCCGCGGGACAGTTTTGATGAATGGCAAGCTGTATATCGGTAAAAGGCACTACGTACAAATCTATTTCGGTTGCGTATTTGGATACGAGACGCGCAAGATCGACAACCTTCTGTTTTGCCATTTCGCTCGTGTAAGGCGCGCTGTGAAAATGAACGGCGTCCAGTTTCATGCCGCGTTTTGCCATCATATACCCGGCCACAGGACTGTCTATGCCGCCCGAAAGCAGCAACAATCCTTTACCCGCGGTACCTACGGGCATACCCTGAACTCCGTAAATTTTATCGGTAAACATATAGGTAACGCCGTTTTCGCGCATATCTATATACAGCTCGGTATCGTATTCGAAAAGGTTTACTTTAAGGCCTGCATTGCTTTCGAGCACGTCGCCGCCGAATTCCGAAGCAAGTTCGGTTGACGACCTGTTGATTTTTTTGTCGGCGCGGTTTACGGTAACTCTGAAAGTCCCCGATTTGTCCGCCATGAGCGAAACCGCGTTTGCGCTGACGGTTTTCATATCGGTAGTCATCTTGTAAGCAGGACTTACCGAATGTATGCCGGGAACGTGAAGCAGACAATCGAGTATGGCTTTTTCGTCGCCCGCGTCGTAATTTTCAACGTAATATCTGTTTTGCGAACGTGTCAGGACAAAATCGAAATCCTTCAGCGCGTGCCTGATGTTTTTTACAAGTGCGGACTCGAAAAAGTACCTGTTGTTCCCTTTTAAAAATATTTCACCGAATCTTATCAAAATAATTCTGTCCATAAATTCACCTTAAACCCTTACGAATTTTTTAAGTAATGCGTATTCCTTGTAAACCGCGTCTATAAAAAGGTCTGCATCTTTCTTTTCGGTATAATCCGAAACACTTATTCTGATGATGCCTTCCTGAAAAGCTCTTTCTCCGACTAAAATCTTTGCCAGACGTCCCACGCCTTTTCTTGACGAGCAGGCGCTTCCAATCCCTACATAGACTCCGTATTTTTCAAGCGCGTGCATCAGAACTTCGCCGCGCACGTCCTTAAACGCAAGCAGAAGAATATGCGGGCTGTTTGCGGGAGAAACAATTCTGATATCCTTATCGTCAGATAGTTTTTGCCGCAAGTATTCTAAAATATCGCGTTTTTTATAATAATCGACCTTAAATCTTTCGGCATTGATTTCAAACGCTTTTTTCATGGCCATAATTCCGGGTACGTTTTCGGTTGCGGAGCGTATGCCCTTTTCCTGTCCACCGCCGAAAATAACGGGCGACAGACTCACGCCTTTTCTTACGTATAAAGCCCCAACGCCTTTGGGCCCGTGAAACTTATGCGCAGAAAACGAATACATATCTACGCCGCACTCCGCTAAATTAACGGGCGTTTTGAATACGGCCTGTACGCCGTCGGAATGAAATAGTGCGGACGGCGCTTTTTTTCTTATAAGCTTTCCGATTGCCGACAAATCGTTTACCGCACCCGTCTCGTTGCTTACGTGCATTACCGACACGAGGCAGACTTTATCGTCCAGCATGCTTTCGAACGCCTCGATATTCAGCGAACCGTCGGAATTTACCGGGGCGAAAGTCACTTCGTATCCCCTGTTTTTCAGTTCCGTCGCACAGTTATATACGGCGCTGTGCTCGGCTTCGGATACTATAATCTTGCCGTTTTTCATTTTTTTCGTGCACAACAGCGCTATATTGTCGGCCTCACTGCCGCTTGCGGTAAAAATAAGGTCGGCATTGTCTTCGCCTTTTAAAACCTTGATTATATAGCGTCTGCAATCGTTAAGCGCGACGGCTGTTTTCACCGAAGGAGCGTAAAGCGCCGACGGATTGAAAAATTCTTTGACCGCATATTCTTCCAGTACCTTTACGCATTCGGGATACATAGGTGTTGTCGCGGCGTTGTCAAGATAAACCATTTTCTCTTCCCGTAACAAAATTTTTTATAACGGCCCTGACGTAGTCGTCCGGTGAAAACGTCAGGGAAAAACCGTTGGTTTCTATAATGAAATTATTGTTGTTTCTGTCGGTATAAACAAGGCCGCTTTCGGCACGCGGAAATTCAGTTTCAGCAGAAAACCGCGTTATATCCGAATAATATATTTTTACCGACTTCTTTTTTGTTCCAAATCCGTCAAACCCGTCGGCAATAAGACAGTCGTCGGTAACGGTATATTCGTAAACGTATATTTTGCTCAGCGCCCTCTGCCTGGCGTATATTCCGCAAATCAGACACAGCGCGGCACCCGTCAGAAAGTAATACGAAACCGAAAATGCCAAAACAAAGAACGCGGCCGCGCTTATTTTAAGCCAGAGCGATACCGAGTTAAGACGCTTTATCCGTATTACCGACTGCTTTTCCCCCAAAGGAAGGGTTTGTTTGTAATATATCTGCATACTATTTCAGCTTAACTATGGTCACGCCCTTTTCGCCCTCGCCGTATAAACCGTCGCGAAACTCTTTTACGGCGTAATGGCCCGAGAGCAGTTCTCTTACCGCCTTGCGTAATGCGCCCGTTCCTTTGCCGTGAACTATTCTGAGATCCTGCACTCCGGCAAGCTGCGCCTTGTCAAGAAAGTTTTCAACGTTATACAAGGCCTCTTCTACCGATTGACCTATTACGTTCACCTCGGGTTTGAACAGCGCGGTATTGAGCTCGCGCTTGCCGTCGCCCTTACTTTTCGGAGGCTGTTGAGGCGCCGCTTTGAGGCGTTTGCAGTCTTTAAGTTTTACGTTGGAAGTAACGGCACCCATTTTTAAGGTTACTTTATCTTTACTTACCGAGTGTACGATCGCCTTTGCGTTAAGCGGCACGTACAAGACCCTGTCGCCGACCTTTATTTCTCCTTCCTCTTCCTCGTCGGGATTCCTGAACTGCGACTCGCTGACGTATTCTGCCGACATGTTTTCCAGCTTCTTTTTGAGTTTTCTCGCCTCGAAAAGCGCCGCTTCGTCCGCGCGTTTTAAAAGGTCCTTCATCTGCCCGATTATCTCTTCCGCCTCGGAAACACTGTCGTCTATAAGTCTTTTGGTTTCCTTTCGGATGCTTTCGTTGATTTGCTCCGCCTTCTTTTTCAGCGCGTCGCGCTCTTCCTGCGCTCTTTTGAGTTCGAGCTCGGTCTGAGATTTGTTGATACGCGCGGTTTCGGTAAGCTTTTCGGCTTTCTGTTTCGCGCGTTCGGCAGAAAGCAAAATGTGGTTGAAATCCTTTGTTTCTTTGGATACAAGTTCTTTTGCTTTTTCGAGTATCGTAGGATTTATCCCCAGTCTTTTTGCGATATGCAAAGCGTTAGACGCCCCGGCAAGGCCTATCGTAATGCCGAAAGTGGGCGCGAAAGTCTTTGCATCGAAATCCATAGACGCGTTTTCGACGCCCTCGGTGGAAAGCCCGTATTCTTTCAGTTCGTTATAATGCGAAGTAATTATCGCGGTTGCGCCCTGCGCCTTAATATAATCCGCAATCGCAAGCGCCAGTGCGGCGCCTTCGGACGGATCCGTACCCGCACCTAGTTCGTCAAGAAGCAACAGACAGTTTTTGTCTGTTTTGTCCGTAATTTCGATTATGTTTTTAATGTGCCCGGAAAAAGTCGAAAGGCTCTGTTCTATGGACTGTTCGTCGCCTATGTCGCAGAAAACTTCCTTGAATACGGCAATCTCGGCGGCGGCAGCGGGAAGAAAGAGTCCCGACAAAGCCATAAGCGTAAACAGCCCCACAAGTTTCAGCGTTACGGTTTTTCCGCCCGTATTCGGTCCGGTAACCAGTAAAATCCTGAATTCCTTTCCTATATAAACGGATACCGGAACGACTTTTTCCTTGTCGATAAGCGGATGACGGCCCTTTACGATATTTATATAACCGTCAGTGTTAAGCACGGGCATTACTCCGCCCATAAAACGCGAATACTTTGCCCGCGCAAAAATACCGTCCAGCGTCAGAACCGTTGCAAAATTGCAGGCTATGAAATCCGCTTCCGACGATATGCGGAATGTAAAGGCTTTAAGAATCTTTTCTATTTCCTGTTTTTCCTCGATAAGGCAGGATTTCAGTTCGTTATTGTATTCTACAATCTGCACGGGTTCGATATAAAGAGTCTGTCCCGATGCGGACTGATCGTGCACAAGGCCGGCAATAGCGCCTTTGAATTCGGTTTTAACGGGAATTACGTAGCGGTCGCCCCTGACGGTAACAATATTGTCCTGCAAATATTTGGAATACGTCGCAGATGTGACAAACTCGTTCAGCTTGGCTTTTATGCTTTCGTTCAGCCTGCGGATTTTAGCGCGAACGGCGCGGAGTTCGGGAGATGCCTTGTCGCTCATTTCGTTATCCGACAGTATTGCCGTAAAGATATCGTCCTCGAGCTGTTTGTCGGTATACAGTCCCGAAGCGATATTTTTTATTTCGACAACGTCGGGTACTTTTTCGATACCCGCCGCAATTTCCCTGCCGACCTTCAAGACGCGCGCGATTTTGAGAAGTTCGCCCATCGTAAGCGTGGACAAAACCTTTGCGCGTTCGAGACAGTCGGATATGTCGTCAACGGCAAAATTCGGACTGACCGAATATTCGTATAACGCTTTATCGGCCTCAAATGTCTGCGTCAGAAGCCGAGAAGCCTCGTCAAAATCTCCCTGCGGCACGAATGCGCACAGCTTACGCCCGGCCGCGGACGACGAGGTAAAGCCGGCTACTTCCGCGGCGATTTTATCGTATTCGAGAGCTTTAATACATTTACCGTTCATACTGCCTCAGAATCATTCGACGCCTTTGAAAAGACGCCCGCAGGTATACTTAGATAAGGCGGAGGCCTTTCTGTTTTTATACGCCGAAATTACATCGGTAATTTCATGCTTAGATAATTGTACCATATTAAGGTAAAAATTAAAATTAAAATGCGTTATTTTTTTGGACAAGTCGTGACTGACGCTGTTTAAAAGCTCGAAATAACACTCGGAAACTTTTTTCCTGACAATATCGAACTTATAACCTTTTTCATCGGTATAATACAGAGGTTTACCGTAAGAGCAGGAAGAACAATCGCCACCGTAACAGACTTTCACCGGGCAATGAGCAAAATTCATAAGCGGAATTTTACCGAAAGCATAAACAAAAAGGCTCAAGCGGTTTTCACCGACGTCGGAAACGACGTCGGTCTCCCGTCGGTCACAGATGGCGGGCTTATCGTTATCCCGTGAGCCGTCGCTGTCGGAATACCTCCCGTCCTGCGCGCCTTTTTTGCCAAGAAAGACGTTATTTATCTCTTTTAAAGAAAGCTCGGCGGAAGGTACGAAATATTTTAAATTATCAAAAGAGTCAAGACTCCGTTTATTATAAATGTTAAGCGACCAGCCCGCAAACACCGCAAGCCCCGCCTCCTTTGCAAGATTAATCGCGCCCGGACTCTGAGCAAAAATTCCTTCAAACCGCACCTTTTTCAAAATGTCCTTGATTAAGGCGAGATCCCTTCCGCTCAGATTTACCGGAAGTTTGAGATATATTTCCTTTGCTCCGTATTTGCGGGACTGCGCCGCAAACTCTTCGGCAGCTTTAACGCCGAATACGTCAGGATAATATACGACTATATTGCCGCCTACGGCCTCCGGCGACAACTGAGAAGCCGCGCATAACTCAACACAAATCAGCCCGCAAGAAGTTTCAACGGTATAACTATTATATTTTATCCGATTATTTATAATACTTTCAGGCCGGTTCGACTCAAATGTATCTATTATTTCCTTTTTTAATTTATCCGTAACATTTCTGCGAAGACCGTTTAAAACAGCGCTGGAAGCGTAATAGTTTCCCTCTCCGCTAACGGAAAGGCTTTGAAGCGCAAAATCAGTTTCGCCAAGTTTGCAAAGTTGCTCTTCGGCTTTTTTCAGATTAATCGGTTTATCCGATTGCGGCAAAGTAAGCCGCCCGACCGCCGAAACGCCCCTGCACGCCGCCGTCAGCTCCGCTACCCCGTTTTTTACCGAAAACGACAGGTAAACGGGTAATTTTTTTACTGCGTTTTTAACCTCGTCCGACAGCTTTTCCGAATATGTTAAATATATTTCGTCTCCTGTCCGTCCTTCTTTCAGCTCGGCGCGATATTCGTAAGCGCGGCGGTTGTTTACGCGTATACCTTCGTCTGTAGAACCCGTGCGTTCGCCCGAAGCGGGACCGGACGGGAAATTAAGGCGGCCGCCCCAGATTTCCTTTCCCGCCGACAGCAGTTTGAAGCCGTCGCGCGAAGTAAGCGGCACGGATGACGTAAATTTAATCTCGTTTCCGTTGCGGGTGATTTTACCTAATCGAAGTCCTTTATTGCCCTGTATTTCCTTACTTATGACGTCTTTACCCGAAAAATAGCCGTCGCAATAATCGCCCCGATTGAAAGTAAGCCTCAATAAATCGGCGTCGGACGGGGACACGCTCCGCCCCTCTGCGGCTTTTTTATAGGCGGAAACCGCAGCGTATACGTATTCTCTGCTTCTGAGTCGCCCTTCGATTTTGAAAGAATCGACACCCGCCTCGGTTAATTCGCGTATTCTGTCCGTCATATTGATGTCGGCGGCCGAAAGATTATATGCCGTATTTCCTTTGGCGTCGGTATACTTCAACCGACAAAGCTGACGGCACCGACCTCTGTTGCCGCTTGCTCCGTTCAGCATACCCGACATCAGACACTTGCCCGAAAACGCAACGCAAAGCGCGCCTTGCACAAAATATTCCGTTTCGAGCCCTGTTTTTTCTTTGATTAGTTTTATATCTTCCAACCCGCACTCACGGGCCAGCACTATGCGGGTAGCGCCCAGCCTTTTCGCTTCGAGCGCGTCCGCGTAATTGGCTATACCCGTCTGCGTGCTGAAATGAGCAGTTCCGCCTTTGCTTATAACGTAAGCGATAACCGCGGGATCGGTTACTATAAATGCGTCGACCTTACACTTTATCGCCCTGTCCGCAATGGCGTAAACCCGTTCCAGTTCCTCTTCTTTTACCGAAGTGTTGAGCGTCAGATATACCTTAACCCCGTACAAATGGCAAAAGCCGACCGTGCTTTCAAGCACGTCGGCCGTAAAGTTATCGGCTTTCTGCCTGGCATTGAACTCGTCAAGGCCCAGATATACTGCGTCCGCACCCGCATATACCGCCGCGCGGAGATTTTCCGCATTGCCGGCGGGTGCGAGAATTTCGGGTTTATGCATAAATTTCAGCGGAGTCTGGCCCTGAACTTACGCTTTAACGAGCGCAGAATCCTGGATACCTGGTCGTTCACCTCGGAATCTTTCAAGGTACGTTCCGCGCTTCTGAATGTGCATGTCAGAGCCATGCTCATATAACCTTTTTTGATATTTGCTCCCTTGTAGATATCGAAAACTTTTACGCTTTCGAGAAGCTTTTTATCGGTACATTTTATAACGGCTTTGACCATCTGATCGGCAGTGACGGTTTCGCGCACGATAAACGCAAGGTCGCGTACCATTGCGGGATATTTGGGCGTAGCCTCGAATTTGGGCACTTCAACCGCGTAATCGAACATGGCTCCGATATCTATTTCGGCATAGTACAGTCTTTCGTCCGTTCCGAATGCCTCGGCGGCGTCGGGATGAACTTCGCCGATCTGACCTATATACCTGTTCTTCACGGTAACGGCCGCGCTGCGACCGGGATGAAGATAGCTTTCGCCGTAAGCGCTGAACTCTGCGTTTTTAATGCCCATACATTCAAGCAGGTTTACGATATATCCCTTTAAGGCGAAGAAATCCTCGTCTTTGCCGTATGCGCCGAACGCCAGATATTCCTTTTCGACGGGCAGCTCGGTAAGAGGAAGCTGTTTCGGTATGAATACCCTTGCGATTTCAAAGAAGCGGCCTTCTTTGTTTCCCTTATTGATATTTGACACCAAAGTGTCAAGCATGCACGGGGCAAGAGTTGTGCGCATTATGCTGACGTCCTCACCCAGCGGATTTATAAGCTTTATGGCCTCGCGGCGGCCGTCGCTTTCGGAAAGAAGAAGTTTGTCAAAGGCCTTGGGGCTGATAAACGAATAAGTAACTATCTCGTTGGCGCCCATACCCGACATTACGGTTTTGAGCTTATCGACGCGCCTCATGTATAACGGCTTGCCGCCCTTTGTCTGCTGTGCTTTTTTAAGCAAGGTGGATTTAATTTTGTTATAGCCGTATATACGGATAACTTCTTCGGCTACGTCGTTGGCATTGACGATATCTTCACGGTAAGGCGGTACCTGTACGTAAAGTTTTTTACCTTTTACCTGCGCGGTAAGCCCGAGACCGTCCAGAATCTGAGTCATTCTCTTATACGGCACTTTGATACCGAGAATGTCGTTTACGTCTTTGGTATTGACTGCAATCTCACGCGTTGCGACGGTACCGGAATAGCTGTCGATGGTACCGGAAATGACAGTACCTGCGTTCTGTTGCTGAATAAGCGCGAGCGCTCTGTTCATTCCCAGGTCCTGAGAGCTGTAATCTATGCCTTTTTCAAAACGCTGCGAGCTGTCGGAGCGGAGATTCAGTGTTCTGGACGTGCGACGGATATTGTCGCGAGCGAATTTTGCCGCTTCGAACACTATGAAAGAGGTATCCTCTTTTACGCCCGAATCGAGTCCGCCCATTACGCCGCCCAGAGCTACGGGTTTGTTTTCGTCGGCAATTACGAGCATGGTTCTGTCAAGAGAGTGTTCGCTCTTGTCAAGCGCTACGAACTTCTCACCCTGCGCCGCCCTTCTTACCACGATTTTTCCGCCTTCAAGATTGCGATAATCGAAGGCGTGCATGGGCTGACCGATTTCTACAAGAACGTAATTGGTTATATCCACGATATTGTTTATGGGCCTTATTCCCACCGCTTTAAGACGTTTTTGTATTAACAAAGGCGAAGGTTGAATTTTGACGTCCTTTACGCACTTTGCAAGATAACGCGGACAAAGGTCGTCGGCATGAACGGTAACTGAAAGATAATTGCTTATGCGGTCGGGATTAGCACGGTAACCGGTAAAAGGCTCTTTAAAACTCTTTCCTAGAACGGCCGCAACCTCGCGCGCTATTCCGATAATGCTGTTGCAATCGGGTCGGTTAGCCGTAACCGCAACGTCTAAAATAACGTCGTCATTACCGAGAACGGAGTTAATGTCAAGGCCGATCGGCGTGCCTTTTTCAAGGATAAGGATACCGTATACCGACGCGCCTTTATAATCGTCCTCGGTAAGGCAAAGCTCCTCGCCCGAGCACAGCATGCCCTGAGAGGCTACGCCTCTGAGCTCTCCGCTCTTTATGGACTTGCCGCACGGCAGCACGGCGCCGTCAAGCGCTACGGGCACCACGTCGCCCGCGGATACGTTTGAAGCTCCGGTTACTATCTGAACGGTATGAGTACCGACGTCTACCGTGCAAACCGACAGTTTATCCGCGTTTTCGTGGCGGCGGATATCTTTGACGAGGCCGGTAACAACGTTTTTACAAGCGTCGGCCTGACGTATGATTTCCTCAACCTCGAAGCCCGCCGCTACAAGTTTATCGGCAAGCTGTTCGGGCGTAATGTTTATTTCGACAAAATCTTTTAACCAGCTTATAGGTGCTTTCATGATACGTCCTCCTTACTTGTAAAGTTTAATGAAGCGTTCGTCGTTTTCAAAGAAGATACGCATATCGGGTATACCGTACTTGATCATGGTAACGCGCTCGATTCCCAGTCCGAATGCGTAACCCGTATATTCTTTGGGATCGAGACCGCAATTGATAAGCACCTGCGGATTAACAATACCCGCGCCGAGTATTTCTATCCAGCCCGTACCCTTGCATATCCTGCACCCCTTACCGCCGCAAATGGAACAGGAAACGTCAACTTCTACGCTGGGCTCGGTAAACGGAAAATACGAAGGACGGAACCTTACTTTGGTTTCCTTGGAAAATACGGATTTTGCAAACTCTTCAAGCGTACCTTTAAGGTCGCAAAGGCTGATTTTTTTATCTATGACAAGCCCTTCTATCTGCTGGAACATCGGGCTGTGCGTGGCGTCGTCGTCCGAACGGTAAACTTTACCGGGTATAACCAGCCTCAAAGGCGGCTTACGGTCCTTGCTTTCCATGACTCTGGCCTGCATGGGCGACGTATGCGTCCTCAGAACGATGTTGTCGGTAATGTAGAAAGTGTCCTGCATATCCCTTGCCGGATGATCTTTGGGGATATTGAGTTTCTGGAAGCAGAATTCGTCCGTCTCTATTTCGGGGCCTTCCACTACCTCGAATCCCATGGATATAAACGTGTCCAAAATCTGATTTCTTACTA
Source organism: Candidatus Faecicola pullistercoris (assembly GCA_018714105.1). Classification (GTDB taxonomy): domain Bacteria; phylum Bacillota; class Clostridia; order Christensenellales; family CAG-917; genus Faecicola; species Faecicola pullistercoris. Next base: position 124,067 of record DVNW01000004.1, read on the forward strand.
TGGTAAGAGGATGAAGTCCGCCCGTTTTAACTTCTTTTCCGGGCAAAGTAACGTCTATTTTTTCCGCCGCAAGACGGGCCTCTTTTTCTTTTTTTAAAATATCCCTTTCGATTTCGCCGATAACGGTTTCGGCCTCGACGCGGGCGTCGTTTATCAGCTTGCCCATTTCGGGTTTTTCCTCTTTGGGTACGTCTTTAAGGTATTTCATCAAATCGGAAAAAGCGCCGTTTCTGCCGAGATACTTGATTTTGACGGCGTTGATCTGTTCCGACGTAACCGCCTTTTTGCTGTCGGCAAGACATTGTTCGGATAATTTAGCCAGTTTCTGCTTCATAAATTTCTCCTGAAAGTGGTTTATTGAAAAATAAGGGCAAAACGCCCCTTTTATTAATAAAAAGTTTAACACATATAACCTTTAAAGTAAAGCGAAATTCCCGTTTTTTTGAAAGTATAACAAAATTTTAAGCAGAAAATTGTATAATTTGCTATGCAACGAGATCAAGGCCGCTGTTTGCTCCCGCGGCGTCGAGATATATTTCGGGTATTTTACCGACTATTACGTTTTCGGCTATCAGCATATCGGTGGCGTAGCTAAGTTCCAAATCCCTGAACGGAAGCGCTACGGTGTATGCCGCGACCGCGCGCAAATACAGTCGGTGCACCGTCTGATTTATACCCGCTTCCGTAAAAGTGCTGTAAAAATAACAGTCCGCCGAACCTATCGGTATAACGGTAACGTAAATATCGCGCCCTTTTCCGAGCAGCAGATTAATGCCGCTGAAGTCGCCCGATGGAACGGCTATATCCAGCGTTTTTGTTTTGTTTATCTCTTGTTGAACGGCGTCGACGGTATTACGCGAAAGCAGATTGATGTTTACCATATTGCTTTTAAGCATGACTATACTGCCGTCGTCGGCCTTGATGACTTCGACGTAATCGCCGTAATAATAGTCTTGCGCGGTAACGTTTTTAGTGGCTATATTCACGCAGTCCGAAGCCAATGCGCCTATGTATCCTTCGCAGCTGTTGTAAATTACCGGCATTACTATATTCCTGTAATAGGTAAATACGAAAAGCGCGGTTAAAATAAGAAAGCATACCGCGGCAAATAATTTTATTTTTATGTTTCCCGCTTTTTTGTACATATATTTATTATATGAATTTGAAATTGTAAATTTAATTTTTATTTTTATTTTTGTCGAATATAGTGAAATTTGATTTAATACGTGATATAATAAAATAAAAAACAAGGAGCATAATTTATGGCAGTAGTTAAAGTAACCAAAGACAACTTCGAAAGTGAAGTTTTAAACAGCGATAAAACCGTTCTTATAGATTTCTGGGCAAGCTGGTGCGGTCCGTGCAGGATGTTGTCCCCCATTATCGACAGCCTTGCCGAGGAAACCGACGAAGTAAAAATCTGCAAGGTAAACGTCGACGAGGAAAACGATTTAGCGGGTTCTTTCGGCGTAATGAGCATTCCTACATTGATTGTCATCAAGGATAAAAAGATAATCAATCAGTCGGTAGGGGTTCAGCAGAAAGCCGCTATCAAGCAAATGCTGGGTATAAAATAATTATTCCGGTTTAGCGGATTTAAAAGTTATTTGCTATCTATGTAATAAAATGCGCATTAATCTGCGCATTTTATTATTGCTTTGTTTTGGATTTGAAAATAAGCGAAAATACAAACCCGAAAAATATGGCGCAAGACAGCCCTACCGATACAGCCTCCATACCGCCGCCGAGCGCGCCCGTGATACCCGCTTCTTTCGCGCCTTTCAGAGCTCCTTTAGCAAGCGAGCTTCCGAAACCCATTATAGGCACGGTTACGCCCGCTTTGAAAAAACTTTCAAGATATCTGAACGCCCCGAATAATTCAAGCACTACGCCCGACAGCAAAAATATAACCAGAATTCTGGCCGAAGTCATTTTGGTTTTGTTGATAAGGATCTGCCCTATGGTGCAGATTATGCCGCCTCCGGCAAATACTTTAAGATAAGTTAATAAAATTTCCATATAATACCTCATTCGGGCGCGCGAAAACTAATCGCGTGCGCTATTCCCGGTATAGTCTGTCCCTGAAGCGGCGAATCCTTGCTCAGAAGCGCTCCCGTTGGTACGAGAAGGACTTTTTTAAGCTCTTTTTTAAGCATCTTGTTGGCTATAAACGCATTAAACACGACGTTGCAGCACCCCGCTCCGCTACCGCCCTGATAAGTCTGCTGTTCGGGCTTATAAATCATTGCGCCGCAATCGTGATAAACTTTTGATATGTTTATGTTTTTTTCGTAAAGCAGCTTCAAAAGCAATTCGCCGCCGTATCTGCCCAGGTCGCCCGTAACAATCATATCGAAATCCTCGGGTTTTTCGCCGCTCTCACCGAAAAATGCCGATATAGTGTCCGCGGCGGCGGGAGCCATTGCCGCGCCCATGTTATTAACGTCGTCGATGCCGAAATCTATAACTCTTCCTATGGTCACTTTATCTATACTTACGCCGTCCCCGTCGGCCGACAGTATGCTTGCACCCGCGCCTGTAACCGTCCACTGCGAGGTCGGCGGGCGCTGATTTCCAAGTTCCAAAGGATATCGGTATTGCCTTTCGGCACTGGAAAAATGACTGCTTGTACTGCAACAGCACTTTTCTATCATTCCCGTATTTATAAGCAATGAAGCCACTATCAGACTTTCGCCGAAAGTGGAGCACGCGCCGTACAATCCCAAAAATGCGGTTTCAAGCTCCCTGGCCGCAAAACAGCTGGCATAAATCTGATTTAACAAATCCCCCGAAACGGTCAGGTCTATTTCCTCTTTCGATATACCGCTGCGTTTTAACGCCCCTTTAACCGCTTCCTGCTGCATTTTGCTTTCGGCAAGCTCGTAAGTTTTTTCGCCGAACAGGTCGTCGGTCAACACCTTGTCGAAATACTCGCCCAGCGCCCCGTCTCCTTCTTTGGGACCTACCACTGTGTAACCGGAAAGGATTTTAGGCTTTGTTTTAAGCTCAAAAGTTCGTTTGCGTTTATTCATAAAAACATACCTATGATACCTACAAGAACGGAAACGGCGATGCCTATTACGATTATGGGGCCCGCAATCGTGAACATTTTGGCGCATACGCCGAAAAATATGCCCTCCCTGTTATATTCCATAGCGGGAGAAACTATCGAATTCGCAAACCCCGTAATCGGTACGATAGAACCGCCGCCCGCAAATTTACCTATTTTATCGTAAACTCCGAGTCCGGTAAGAAGCGCTCCTAAAAATATCAGTATCGCGCTTGTAAGCGCGGCTATCTGGTCCTTCTCGAAATCTTTAAGCCACAGTGAAAGCAGGTCAGATATTGCCTGACCTATCGCGCAAATCAGTCCGCCAACAAAAAAAGCGGGCAAAAGCGTCCTGACCTCGGGCGACCTGGGAGCGGTATCTTTAACGTATTGCTTGTACTGTTCTTTATCCATTTCTCTCCTCCGTGTTTTTGGCAGGCTTGACTCTTATTTCGTTATCTTCCAGGTTTGACGCATAAAGTTTATCCATAATAATTATTTTTGACAGCTAAATTAATTTTATACAAAAACGCACCCTTTCGGATGCGTTTGTTTAATTGATACAATAAAGCGCTCAGTTTTCTTCGTCGTCGGAATCGGAATGCGACTCGGTGTCGGCTTCATCCATAGTAAGCCCGGCGTCCGAAACAACGGCTTCCTCGGCGGCGGAAATATCGGAAGACACAGGCCCGGCGTCAGCCGTCTCGGCTTCGTGTCCGCCGGAAGTAGAAAGGAAAAAGTCCAGAGCCTCTTTGTCGCCGCTTTCTATTTTAGCTTCGAGTTCGCTTCCCTGTTCTGCGGTCAGCTCTCCGTCGGCAACCATCTTTCTTACGGTAAGTACCGACATGATTTTATGGTGTTTTTCCTGAGTAAGGTCATAAAACAGGAAAGGAATAACCTGCAATATACCCGCTATAAGCCCTATGATGGATAATGCGCGTATAATGGGAATAAGAACGGTATCTACCGAATACAAAACGTCGGTATTATCAAAATACCCGTAATGCTTATAAATAACGGGCGCAATATATGCCGACAACAAGCCGCCGACGGTTGTGATAATAGCTCCTGTCTGCGACAGAAAACCTTCAAAGCGGTCACCCGTTTTGTACTGTTGATAATCGTAAAACTGCGCCTGAGTTACAGGATTGCCCACTACCTGAACCGCATTGGCGAAAGTCTGCAATCCCAGCAGAATTAAAAGCACAATCGGATTCCTTACGAATATAACGAAAAAAGTGAACAGCGCTATCAGAAGATTCGACGCAATCGTGACCTTCTTGATGCCGTATTTGTTTATCAGCACGGGCCCGAACAGCAAGCCCGGTATACACAACATGCCGAACAGCGTTACTATTATGGTCTGCATAAATTCCCCGATCTTGCCCATAGTGGGAACCATCATATAAGTAACAACCCATATCGCTATATTCAGCACGGTCATAACAATTTTGAAAGAGTTGAAAAACGCGCCAATGTTGTATATCCAGAAATATTTGTTTTTCACGACTTTTTTGGTTGCGTCGATAAGATTAATTTTTTGTTTCTGCAATCTGGGCAATACCATGCGCTCTTTTGTGAAAAATGCCAGCACCAGTCCGAGCCCGAAAAATACAATCGCAAATATAGGCAGTATGTATTGTATGGCTTCCAACGTGTTTACTCCTAGTATTTTTATATTGGAAGTCTCTACCTCTCTGCTGAAAAAGAGATTTGCGAACATGGGATAAAGCATGGTGACCAGCGAAGGCCCCAGCGAAGTGCAGAACTGACCAAAGCCCAAAAGGCTGTTGCGCTCTTCGGGACTGGGTGATATAACCTGAGCCAGCGAAGTTATGCATAACGAATAAATTCTGATAAAGAAGTTAAGTATGTTGAACAGTATGGTATACACTACCAGCATAGCCATAATGTCGGTAATCATTTTGGGAAGCCAGCCCAAAATTATAAACAATATTATGCTTGGTACGGGAAGAATAATGAGATAAGGTCGGAATTTACCGTATTTTGTGTTGGTATTGTCTATTATCCAACTGAGAAGCGGAGAAGTAATTATCGTTACGATAGAGGTGATTATGGAAATGTTTGCAATATAGCCGGTATCGATATTCAGCGCCGCAGCCATATATAGGCCGCCGATAAGCGTAATATACTGTAACAGCACCGACGCGCCTACCGCGCCCATACCGCCCAGACAATACGCTCCGTATTCCTTAACGGTAAGATATCTGTTTTTGGGAGCTTTGTTCCAATGCTCTTTCAGAAAACCTACGTAACCGGGGATACTGCTTATAAAAGATTTGACTTTTCCCATAAATAACCTGCCCTTATCATTGATACCATTTAATTATATTAAACCGTTAAGTAAAAGTCAATGTTTTAAATGTCCGACAATTGAAAATAGTATATTTGTAAATAAAAAACTTATAATAACTCTATGCTGAAAAAATTTTTCTGTTTTACGGCCTTAATCGTACTCGCTTTTTTTACCCCGTCGGTAAGGGCATGCGCCAACCAGGATACTCGGACGGAAATAAAACTTCCCGTCGTTATGTATCACAGCGTACTGAAAAGCAAAAGCGGAAAATATATAGTCAGCCCATCGGCATTCGAAGAGGACCTGAAAGCGTTTTTAAAATCGGGATATACTTTCGTGTTTCCTTCCGAAGTAATCGATTTTTGCCTAGGCGACGGAAGCCTGCCTGAAAAACCCGTGCTGATAACTTTCGACGACGGCCATTATAACAATATGTATTACGCCTTACCGCTAATAGAAAAATACAACGCCAAAGCGCTTATAAGTTTTATCGGTAAGTTTACCGAGCATTCGACTTCGTCGGGAGACCATTCAAATCCGAATTATTCGCATCTGACCTGGGCTCAGCTTAAGCAGTTACAGGACGGCGGCTACTTTGAAATAGGCAACCACACTTACAATATGCATAATTACAAACCCCGCTTCGGCGTAGCACAGAAAACGGGCGAAAGCCGTGAAGAATATCTCAGAAATCTCGGCGAAGACCTTGCCGCCTTAGAAGGTAAACTTTCGGAAAACGGCATCGGCAAGCCGCAGACGTTTGCGTATCCGTTCGGAAAATATAACGACACGGTTCAAGGATTTTTATCGGATAACGGTTATAAAATGATGTTTACCTGCAACGAAGGCGTATCCGTTGTCAGACGCGGCAGCCCCGAAAGCCTTTACAAAATCAGACGCATAAACCGCGACGGCAACATGTCGTCGGACGAGCTCATTAAAAAAATCGAATCGTTTTACCGATAAAAGCAATTAACTCTTGCGCTTTTGATAATATTCGGAAAATTTATTATCAGCCGAGCGCAAATCTTCCTCTCCCGCCTCCCTGTGCCCGGAAAAGCCAAAGGGAATTTTTAATTGCAGATATTTATCCCTGCACAGTTTTCTGAACGGAAGAAAGCGAATTTCTTTAATACCGTGTTTTTTCAGCAACGCCGCCAAAGAGGATATTTTTTCGTCGCCGTCGTTTACTCCCGGCACGAGCACGTTTGTAACTTCAACCCTTTTGCCTTCACTTTCACAGGCCGTCAAAAACGCGTCGTAAACTTCGGTATTGTCTCTTTCCTGATTTTTAACGTCCAGAATAACGTATTCGGTCAAAGCCAGAAGTTCGCGGTCGATTATGTGGCCGTTTGTTTCTATAATAACGGGAATATTCTCGTTTATAAGCTTTTTTATAATACTTTTTGCAAATTCCGCCTGACAAAAGGGTTCGCCGCCCGATAAAGTAACGCCGCCGCGTTTTATATAGCTTTTGTATTTTTTTATCTGCGCAACGACTTCTTCGTCGCTGAAAACCTTAAAACGGTCGCCGTACAGAGTTTCGGGATTATGGCAGAACGGACAGCGCAAGTTGCATCCGTAAAAAAACACGACTACCCTCAGCCCTTTTCCGTCGACGCCCGAGCCCGCATATACGGACTGAATTCTCCCTTCCATTATACTCTTTCGTGATAGGTGCGCTTTATAACTTCAAGCTGATGCGCCTTCGACAATTTATGGAAGTTAACCGCATATCCCGAAACCCTTACGGTTATGTTTGGATACAGCGCGGGATTTTCCATGGCTTTTACGAGTTTTTCTCTGTCCAGAACGTTTACGTTAAGGTGGTGCGCTCCCTGCGCAAAGTAACCGTCAAGCATGTCGGTGAGATTATCAACGCGCTCCTCCTCGTTATTGCCCAGAGCCGACGGCACTATCGAAAATGTGTTCGATATGCCGTCCCTGCAACACGCATACGGTATTTTTGCAACGGAATTCAAGGACGCAAGCGCCCCGCTGACGTCTCTGCAATGCATAGGATTTGCGCCGGGCGCGAAAGGTTCGCCTGCGGCTCTGCCGTCCGGCGTTGCACCCGTTTTTTTACCGTATACCACGTTGGAAGTTATGGTAAGTACGGACAAAGTATGCATGGCGCCTCGGTATGCGGGCGTCTTTTTAAGCTCGTCGGCAAAACCTTTGAGTATTTCCACCGCTATACCGTCTACTTCGTCGATATCGTTGCCGTATTTGGGGAAGTCGCCTTCGGTAACGAATTCCTTAATCAATCCGTCTTCACCCTTTACCGCCCTGACTTTTGCATACTTTATCGCGGAAAGCGAATCCGTTATTACCGAAAGTCCCGCCACGCCGCAAGCCAGAAAACGCTCTACTTCGGTATCGTGCAAAGCCATCTGAATTTTTTCGTAGGCGTACTTGTCGTGCATGTAATGAATTACGTTAAGAGTATTGACGTACAGCCTGCAAAGCCAGTTGCGGTATTTTTCAAACGCAGCCATAACCTTGTCGTATTCGAGTATACCTTCGAAGCTTTCGCCCACAGGCGCAATCTGCAAGCCGCTTTTTTCGTCCCGCCCTCCGTTAAGAGCTAGCAGCAGCAGTTTGGCCAGATTGCATCTCGCACCGAAAAACTGCATCTGTTTGCCTATTTTCATGGCGGACACGCAGCAGGCTATGGCGTAATCGTCGCCGTATATCGGGCGCATGTCGTCGTCGTTTTCATATTGAATGGAATCGGTATCTACCGATACTTTCGCACAGAATTTTTTAAAAGCCTCGGGAAGCTTTTCCGACCACAATACGGTTATGTTGGGTTCGGGCGCGGCCCCCAGATTGTAAAGAGTGTTAAGCATTCTGTAAGACGTTTTCGTAACAAGAGTCCTGCCGTCCTCGCCCATGCCGCCTATGCTTTCCGTAGTCCAGGTCGGATCGCCGCCGAAAAGGTCGTTGTATTCCGGCGTCCTGAGCTGCCTGGTAAGCCTGAGTTTTATTACGAAATCGTCTATAAGTTCCTGTGCGCTTTCCTCTGTCAGAAGCCCCGCTTTTATGTCTCTTTCGATATAAATATCGAAAAACGTACTTACCCGTCCCAGACTCATTGCCGCACCGTTCTGTTCCTTGATTGCCGCAAGATATCCGAAATAAGTCCATTGCACGGCTTCTTTCGCGTTTTTGGCGGGCGCGGATATATCAAGCCCGTAAAGCAGCGCCATTTCCTTTAATTTTTTAAGAAAGTCGATCTGTTTGAAAAGTTCTTCAAGCCGGCGGATGTTTTCTTCGTCCATAAGACATGCGCCGTATTTTTTTCTGTCGGCCTCTTTCTGCTCGATAAGCGCGTCTGCGCCGTACAGCGCAATTCTTCTGTAATCGCCTATTATTCTGCCTCTGCCGTATGCGTCGGGCAGCCCCGTCAGAAGCCCTGCATGCCTTGCGGCTTTCATCTCGTCGGTATAAACGTGAAATACGCCGTCGTTATGAGTGGTTTTTACCTCGAATTGCTTTTTGACCTCGTCCGACAATGCGTATCCGTATGCCTCGCACGCGTTTTTAGCCATGCGCATGCCGCCAAAAGGATTTACTCCGCGCTTTAACGGAGCGTCGGTTTGCAGACCTACGATTATCTCGTTATCCTTATCGATGTATCCTGCTTTATACGTAAGCAAAGAGGAAAACGTTGTCGTATCGACGTCGTAAACCCCTCCTCTCCGCTGCTCTTCTTTTAAAAGCGCGTCAACTTTTTTCATAAGTTCGCGCGTGCGCTTTGTCGGGCCGCTCAGAAACTCGGCTCCGCCTTCATAGGGCGTGTAATTCGCCTGTATAAACCCTCTTACGTCGATTTTTTCCATTTGTACCGCCTCCTAATAAAAACACCCGGGCACTTTTGTCTTGCCCAGGTGGTCGGCTTCTGTTACGCTTCGTTCCCTACGGTTAACTCCGTTCATCCACCAGTTGCGAAGCGCTTTCCGGTTGAGTATATTGTACAAAATTTCAGGCCGCCTTGTCAACCGCTTTTAATAACCTGAAAACCTTTTTTATTATTTTTGTCTTTTTGTATAAATTCGGTTAACAAAAAAAAATTTATGTGCTATAATATCTTTGCTTCGGGGATATGGCTCAGTTGGTAGAGCGATGCGTTCGCAACGCATAGGTCAGGGGTTCGAATCCCCTTATCTCCACCACAATGCCGAACGGGAAAACCGTTCGGTTTTTTCATGTCGGCAAGGGATGGGCTACGCCCCGAAAGGCTTTCGCCTTTCCGAACCCCGAGGCTGACGCGATTGGCTCGAGGCAGCAATCGCTTTTCCGTCGCATTGCTCCTTACGAATCCCCTTATCTCCACCACGCATGCCGAACGGGAAAACCGTTCGGTTTTTTCATGTCGTCAAGGGACGGGCTACGCCCCGAAAGGCTTTCGCGTTTGAGTTTCGTTTTTTATTGTGTTGTTTGTGGCATGTACTTAAGCAGCGAAGCGTAGCCGAGCCGCTCGTTTATTCAAGCACCCGCCACAGTGCCATTTTACTTTTGACTACGTTGTTTGCTTGAAATTCATCGATGTTTTTGATATAATTTCAATATGGATTGGTTTAATTATTACGGACTTGCCATAATGGCGGTCATTATGATACCTAATATAATTTATGCAGTAAAGCACAAAAATCAAGTGGTCGTTTATGATAACAAGGCGGCTATTATTTTTGAGCAAATCGGCAGATATGGCTGTTTTGCCTTTATGATATTCAATATTCCGTACACATATATCGGCTTTTGGTTTTCTTTTGGGAAAATATTT
>DVNW01000019.1 GCA_018714105.1 Candidatus Faecicola pullistercoris
AACTGAAGGAAGCCATGTTTGAAAGCGCGCAGGATCACCCGAAGGAAGAGAATATCGACATGGATTACGTCCGCGACCTGCTCGGAAGGCTCACCGTAAACGAAAACGGAAAGGCGGACAAAGACGTGCTGACGGAGTTTATCGACACCGTTACGGTAGAGAAGGACAATATCTTCCTGTGGGGGCTTTGGCTCAGGAATAAGCCGACGTATTTCAGGATGACGACGGAGGGGCGCGGAAAGAAAATGACGGCGCGTTGCGAAGAGGGAGAAAGGTGCCCGAAAAGCAACTCTCCGCCCCCGAAATGGGGTAAAAACGGCCGTTTGCTCTCCGCGGGCTGTAGCCGGGACAGGCTAACATCAAGAATCCCCGCAAGTAATTTGCGATAAAATAAAAAAGCTCGCTTTGGCGGGCTTTTTTCTTTGGTTGTTTATAAACCAAGGGGAAAATGTGTTGAATTGAAAGCGTTTATGATAGTTTTACGCGCCGCTTGTATTTGAGTGCTGCGTGTGATATAATCATTTTACCGAAGTTCGGACGGGAGGGCAAAATGCAACCGTATGAAGGCGGAAAGCCGTATATTTTTATTTCGTATTCCCATTCAGACGCAGATAAAGTAAATTATTATATCAATTATTTACAGCAGAAAATGTGTTATGTCTGGTATGATAAGGGTAATAACGCGGGGGATGATTGGGCGGAAGTGATCGCAAATCATCTGGTAAAGTCGTATTGCGTTTTGCTGTTTATCAGCAGTCACTCGGTACAGTCGGTCAACGTGAACAATGAACTGACTATGGCCCTTAACTATAAAAAGCGCGTTATACCCGTCTATATTGACGATGTACGTCTGCCGCTGGGCTGGGAGATCAAGATCAGCCATCTTCACGCGATACGGCTGGAAAAGGACTGTGATGTTCTCCTACGGGAGATCCCGCGCGAAGTATTTCGCAAGACGGAAGCGCCGTTCTATAAAAATGACAGACATTCTTTCTACTTTCTTTCGGAAGAGTTGAGAGACGGATTCGAGGGAAAGCTCAGCATCGTATGCGAAACGGACGGCGAAAGAAAGACGCTGTGGACGCATCAAAGCCAAGGGCCGTTTGAATTATGCGCTATCGTCAATGAGAATGAAAAGGATGAAAACGGAGTGCATCCCGTTCTTGTAAATATGCAATGCCAAGCAAAGGACGACTTTTTTGACATGAAGGGGAACGGCTGTATCATATTCAGTGTAAGGGTCGTCATACTTTTGCCCTATCCGCTGAACGGTCCGGAAGGGGACGGTATTATCATATTTGCGTTAGTCGATCCGCTCGGCGCGGAACCGAAGATCCGCGTACTGGATTCCATGATCTCTGTAGCTCCGTACAGTTATGGCGGCAAGGACTATCCCGGATACGCATACGATCCATATGATCCGCCCGCGATCGAGTACGACAGGATTTTAAAGATGCTGCCGAAGGAATAATAGATAAAACAATAAACGCGATCGGATAACGGTCTGACTTCAAGGCAGACCGTTATTTTTACATTGTTTTAAAGATATGTACGATTTATTTTGCTGTTTTTAAATACTTATTTTTAATGATCATGCTAAACAAACATAATATCTTTACAGTGGGGAACGCGCTTTCTTATTTCTGTTTTTCATAACGACGGCAAGTTTCAGGATAGAGGAACGACGTTTTTAAAGAGCGATATCCCTTCCGAGTTATTGCTGACGGCGACTGCGTCTCCCGGGCGGACGGGATTTTCCTTTGCGGGCCGGTCGAAGAATAAGAGCGGTTCCGAAATTGGATGTTTGATGCGGATTGTGTGAGCTAAAACGTAACCATGTATGCGGTTGGGTGCAGAAATAGGGCGTTATCGTCAGCGTGGACGGGGCGAGTATCGACGGGAGTAAAGGCTTTATGCCGGTGTATTCGTACGCAGACTGCGTATAGCTTGGGTCGAAGGTGGTTTACATCGAAAACAGTAAATGGAAACTCTATTATGATTAGCTCGGTCAGATGGAGATCCCCTCCGGGATCGCGTATGGACGGCGAATATTAAAAATACAAAAAATAATCGGGTTATGGTTATGGGGGCTTATCTCTTACTGGGTAAGCCTTTTTCTACAAATACGGTAAAACCGGCTTGATAGTTTGACTTTGCGGGTATATAATTAATTAAAACGGGCGAGGAGAAGTGCAATGGCCGAAATTACTTTAAACGAGGCGGCGTTTTTTGAAAGGCTTCCGGAGGTTTTACCGTTATATATTTGTTTCAGAGAAAAGGTGATGCAAAGGTACGGCAGTATAGGCGTGGGTATAAAGGTAAGCAAAACGCAGATAGCTTTCAGAAACAAATATGTTTTTGCCGTTGTTTCTTTGCCAATGAGACGGATAGGGAACCTGCCGAAGGAGTATATGCTGATAACTTTTGGGCTTCCTTACAAGGCCGAGTCAAGGCGGATTCTGCAGACAGTGGAGGCATATCCGGGAAGATGGACGCATCACATTGCCGTAACGCGTCCCGAGGAAATAGACGAAGAATTTTTCGTTAAAATAGACGAGGCGTTTTACTTTTCGCTCGGGAAATAGTAATCCGCAATATATAAATGTTTTTAAAAAAGCCGTTGCATCGCAACGGCTTTTTTGTACTTTACCATTCGATTTTTTCGTCGATAAGGGGAGTGCCGAGCTCGTCTACGGCATAAAACGAAATGCCGTCGGCGGAAAGCGAAACGCGGCTTGCGATAAATCCGCTTTTTGTTTTGCCTCCGTCTATGAAGACGGGAATATCTCCCGAAGTATCCAATGAAAGGGTATGGTTATGGCCAGCAAGAATAACGGAAGCGCCTAGCCTGTTAAAATCGGCGTAGGCCTGTTCGCGCAGATTATCTTCCAGGCATATGTTTTTATCGTGGCAGATAATCACGGTTTTTCTACCGTCAGGCGTAAGAGAGCTCAGCCAGTTTATCATTTCCTTGCGGTAGGAGGCATAATCGACCATGCCGCCGTATTCGGGGTGAGCGTCGATTTTGTCCTCGCCGCTGTCAAGCACGATAAAGCGGTAGTCGCCCGATACGATCTGGGTATAGAAATCCTCGATACCGAGTGCGGAAGCTAACGAGGATGCGTACGCGCCGCGCGTTTCGTGATTGCCCCTGGCATATATAACTGGTTTGACTCCGCCGCTGACGTCGCCGCCGAATTTGACGATATACTGAGCGGCCTCTTCCTCGAACTGCAAACCGGGAAGCGCGTCGCCAAGCAGAATTACGGAATCGTATTCGCCTATATGACTTATGGCGTCGTAAGCGTCGTTCAGCATGGTGTGCCAGTCGGAAACGCACAGATAAGTCCGGTTTTCAGCGTACAAGCGTTTGAAATCGTAACTTTGCGATACGATGCTTTTGCCTGACAGCCCGCCGTAACTGAGTTCATCTATAACTCTTGTGGAACCGACCTTATACGAATTGTTGTCAAGGTGCGCATAGGGCACTTCGATGCTGTGAATAGAGCTGTTATTGAGCCTGCCGTTTTCGTTGTCGTAAATTTTATAATCGGTACCTTCGTAGGAATACTCGATATATCCCGTACCCGTGCCGCTAGTGGCAAACACGACCGAATACGAACTGCCGTTGTCGATAACCATGGGCGCGGCTAAAAACTTATAACCGCCGAGCGGATAAAGCGAAGTTATAAGAGAGGTAGCGGCTATGATTGTCAGAATAAAGGCGACAAGTTTTTTCCCTTTGCCCGTAACGGGGACGAATATCAGTAAAAATGCGGCGGTAACGGTTAATAATCCTACGGGCAGGGTGCTTGAAAGCACGCGTCCCGCGATTGGAGCGGATTCCGCGCCCATTACAATGAGCATAACGCACCATACTACGGTAAAAAGGGCGGTAAGAGCCAGTGCCGTTACGTTTGCGGCTCTGCGTCTCCGCGTCATATTATAGCATTCGAACTTCGCCGCAAAAGCCGCCCGCAGATTTTTAACCGCAGTAACAGTAGTAAAAGCGGCGGAAGCTATCATCAGCCAGAACAAAGTAAGGCAAAAGCCGTCGAATACCGCGATATCGATAAATACCTGTCCGCTTCTGCACGCGTAAAACATCCAGGGAGCAATGACGGCAAAAATCCAAAGTACAACGTTATACGGACCGGAAGTGAGCAATACGTCAAAACGCTTTTTCATATAATCCTCCTGAATTATCTTAAAGTCCATGCCTCGGGCACGAAAAGTTTTTCGAAAATCATAACGGCGTATCTGTCCGACATCGAGGCGATATAGTCGGCGACCACGGTTCTGGCGGGCCAATCGGCAAGCAGCGATCTGTAAAATTCGGGCAGGGTGTCCGTATGGGCAATATAATAGTGAAACAGCATCTCGATCATTCTTGCGGCTTTTACTTCTTCGGATTTGGCAGCGGGCAGGGTGTAGAGATTTTTAAACATATATTCTCTTAAAAGGTTAAGAGCTTTTTCGAAATCGGGCGTATACGAAATTACGGGCTTGCCGGCCGAGTTTTCCACGAGATTGTAAACGAGGTTCTGAATACGTCGGCCTTTGGAGTTTCCTAGTATACGGGTACACTCCTCGGGCAGGTTGGATTCGGACATGAGTCCCGCGCGTATTCCGTCGTCGATATCGTGGTTAATGTAGGCAATCTGGTCGGCAAAAAATACCGTTTTGCCTTCCAGAGTGGCGGGATTGCCGTCCGTACGGTGCTGAAGTATGCCGTCGATAACCTGAGGCGTCAGGTTAAGGCCTTTGCCGCTGTCTTCGAGCAGGGTAACAACCCGAACGCTTTGTTTGTTGTGCATAAACTCGTTATCGGTAAGTCGGTTAAGCACTCTTTCGCCTTCGTGCCCGAAAGGGGTGTGGCCGAGGTCGTGGCCCAGCGCGATTGCCTCGACAAGGTCCTCGTTCAGCTTTAACGCGCGCGCTATCGTACGCGCGATCTGAGCTACTTCCAGCGTATGCGTGAGCCGAGTGCGGTAATGGTCGCCCTCGGGAGAAAGAAATACCTGAGTTTTATGTTTGAGACGTCTGAAAGATTTTGAATGAATTATTCTGTCGCGGTCGCGCTGAAAATCCGTCCTCAGCACGCATTCGGTAACCGGAAAGGCGCGCGCTCCCGCGTTTGCGCTTTTGAAAGCGTAAGGCGATAAAAACTTTTCTTCGAAATCGTATGTATCCTGTTTCATATTTCCCCGTTTACATATATTACTGAATTTATTATAACATAATTGACTGTTTACGCAACTTTTTCGGGCAAATAAAACCGTTTGAAAGCCTTTTATTGAAATAACGGAGTATGTTTCGGCAAAATTGCGCAGTTTTTTGATTATATTATATAATTAACATAGGATATTT
>DVNW01000020.1 GCA_018714105.1 Candidatus Faecicola pullistercoris
AGGAACGGTAAATGAACGCATTGGATATCGTATACGCATTTTTCACGTTGTTTTCGGGCATAGGCGTTTTTATGTTCGGCATGAAGCTCATGGGCGACAGCCTCGAAAATCTGGCGGGAAACAAAATAAAAACCATGTTTTCCAAAATTTCGGACAATAAACTCATGGGTGTGGGCATAGGTCTTGCCACAACGGCGGTTATACAGTCGTCCTCGGCGGTGACGGTCATGCTTGTCGGTCTGGTTAATTCCGGCTTGATGACGCTTATGCAGGCGACAACCATAATCTACGGCGCAAATATAGGTACCACGGTAACCGCCCAGCTTGTAGCTTTCGGTTACGGCGGGATAGAAAACCTTAACCTTACCGCCGTATTCGCCGCCTGTGCGGGTGTAGGCGCGTTCATGGTGATGTTTGCCAAAAACGACCGCGTCAAAAAAGCGGGAAGCATAGTAACGGGCCTGGGCATGATATTTGCCGGGCTGACCGTAATGGGCGACAGCATGAAAGGGCTTAGTGCTTCCGAGGGTATAAGGACATTCATATCGGGGATAAGGTTCCCTCTTCTGTTACTGCTGTTCGGCATACTGTTCACGGGTATAATACAGTCGTCCTCGGCGGTGAGCGGTCTTGTAATCACAATGTCGGTAGTGGGCATGCTCAGCTTCGAGCAGGCCATGTATATAATCGTAGGCAGCAACATAGGCACGTGCGTAACCGCCCTGCTGGCGTCGATAGGTACCAGCACAAACGCGAAAAGAGTTGCGGTAGTGCATCTGTTGTTCAACGTATTCGGCGTAACAATATTTATGCTCTGCGATTTGCTGATAGACTACGCGATGATATTCGACAAACTGTTCTCCACGCCGCAGCTTCAGATAGCAATGCTGCATACTTTCTTTAACGTAATAACCACGATAATACTTTTACCCTTTACCTCACCTCTTGTTAAGCTTGCTACGCTTATAGTAAAGGACAAACCACAGAAACGCGGATTGCAGGACGAACCTCATATGTATTATATCGAGGAGCATATACTCAGCACTCCCCCTATCGCCGTGGCGCAGCTTAAAAAAGAAATCTCGCATATGGCCGAGCTGTGCAAGGAAAATTTCCTGTTATCGGTAGACGCGATAACCAAAGTAGATCTGAACAGCCGCGACCTAATACTGAAAAACGAAAAAATAATAAACTACCTCAACCGTGAAATATCCAAATTTCTGGTAAAACTTTCGCATGAGGATATATCGCTGTCCGACCGCACCATGATTGGTACGACGTATCACACACTTACCGACCTCGAACGTATAGGCGACTATGCTATCAATATGATTGAGGGCGCGGAAAAATTAAAAGGCGACAATGCGGCTTTTTCCGACGAAGCTCTTGCCGAAATCGGGGAAATGCGGCAGGCGATAGAAAAAATGTTTAACCTTGTCATAAAGGCTTATGAAAACGACGATCTCACCGCCATGACCGACATAGACGCCACCGAGCAGAGCGTGGACGATCTGAAAGCTCTTATGCGCAACAAACACATAGAACGCCTTAATAAAGGCTCCTGCTCTGCCGAAGTGGGCGTAATATTCTTAACTTACGCCAGCAACGCCGAAAGAGTTGCCGACCATCTGCTCAACGTGGCGCAGGCAATACAGTCTTACGCCCCCGGCGCGGCCGCTGCGCAGAAAGCCTGACGTAATAAATCAATACCGCGCGTTACTCGCCTATTATCTTGACGAGAACGCGCTTTTTTCTTTTACCGTCGAACTCGTAATAAAAAATCTGTTCCCACGTGCCGAAATCCAATTTGCCGTCGGTAACGGCACAAACCGCTTCTCTGCCCATAATCGTCCGTTTAAGGTGGGCGTCGGCATTGTCCTCGAAACCGTTATGAGCGTATCTGTCATAAGGTTTTTCGGGCGCAAGACCTTCAAGCCATTTTTCGAAATCCGAGTGAAGTCCGCTTTCGTCATCGTTTACGAACACGCTTGCCGTAATATTCATGGCGTTTACAAGAACAAGGCCTTCCCTGATTCCGCTTTCGACTATGGCCCGTTCAACGTCGCCGGTAATGTTGACCAATCCCCTTCTCGCCGGAATATTAAAAACCAATTCTTTCCTGAAACTTTTCATAAAACATGCTCCTTCATCAGCACCGCTGCAAATTTTGCGTGTTGATTTTTAAAAATCATAGTGCTATAATAATATTATAAACCGTTCTGTTTATTTTGCAACGAGGTTGAACAGATATGTTATTCAGTAAATCCGATTATCTTAAAAGCGGCAAGCTAAAACCCGCAAGCGAAAAAGACTTTATAAAAGGCTGGTGCAATATCGGCGATACTTTTAACGTAGATACCCAGCTTAAAACCCGTCCGAACGAAAGGCAGATAAAGTTTTTCGGCACTAAATATTACAGTTTCATACATTTCGGCATAAATACTTTTACCGGTAAGGAATGGGGAAGCGGTCAGGATTCTCCCTCTCTTTTCAATCCTGAAAAACTGGATACCGATCAATGGGCAAAAGTATTGAAGCAATCCGGAAGCGAAGGCGTGATACTTACGGCCAAGCACCACGACGGTTTTTGCCTGTGGCCCACAAAGCTTACGGATTACAACATATCGGCAAGTCCCTATAAGGACGGTAAAGGCGACGTTGTGGCGGAGCTTTCCGAAAGCTGCAAAAAATACGGGCTTAAATTCGGCATTTATCTTTCGCCGTGGGACAGGCACGAAAAAACTTATGCAACCGACGCGTACAACGACTTTTACGCCGGCCAGCTTGAAGAACTGCTCACCGGTTACGGCGAAATATTCATGGTCTGGCTTGACGGCGCGCGCGACCCCAAAGTGGACGTACACGGGTGGAATTACGATTTCGAAAGATATTACGCAACGATTAACCGGCTTCAACCCGACTGCATAATAGCCAACGAGGGGCCCGACGTAAGATGGATAGGCAACGAACGCGCCGCCGTGAGAAAGCAGGAATGGTCCGTAGTTCCCAAGGGGTGCGACCCTACGCTGAGCGATCTGGGCAGCAGAAAAGCCACTGCCGGCAAAGAGACGGTATTCTATCCCGCCGAAGCCGACATTTCAATAAGACGCGGTTGGTTCTGGCACAAATGGCAACGCCCGAAAAGCGTGAAAAAACTGCTTGACGTCTATTATAGAGTTGTCGGCGGCAATGCCACTCTTCTTCTCAACGTACCCCCCTCGCCCGCCGGACTTATCGACGAAGCCGACTGCGCCGTGCTTAAAACCTTCGGTCAGACTTTGGCAAAACAGTTTTCGCACCCCGTTAAAATTACCAAAATAGCCGCGGGCGACGGAAACAAAACCGTAAGCGAAGCCGAAATGTTTAATATTACGAAAAACAACGACACATACTACAAAATGAAAGACGGGCAATATATTCTGGATTTCGATTTCAATAAAACCAGAATATCCCGTATCGTTCTCAGCGAATACATGCAACGCTCGCAACGTGTCGAATCTTACGATATCTATGTCAAAAAGGACGGCGCATATTATCATGCGGCTTCCCGCGAAACGATAGGAAACCGCGCCATAACCGTATTTAAAAACCCGCCCGAAGCGCAAGGGGTAAGAATTGTGTTCAGACAATCGCGAAACAAACCCTGCATCAGGTACGCCGCTTTCTTCGGCTGAATTACATATTCGTAACTAACAGGAGGTCTTCGTGAAAAACAAAAATCTTTTTCTGGCAATTCTTACAATTGCTTTCGGCATAGTGCTTTGCGTCTTCCGTTCCGAAGTCATGGAATGGATTGCTTACGTTGTGGCGGGGCTGCTTATTCTGCTGGGAATCATGGGCGTCGCGGCTTTCTTTTCCGCTAAGAAAAAAAAGGACGTCGTCAGTTTGCTTTTCAGTCTTATAGAAATAGCGGGCGGCGTGCTTATAATAATTTTTGCGCAGGAAATACTCGAATACGCGCTTATTATTCTCGGAGCTTACTTTATTTTCGTGGGCGCTTATGCCCTTCTGCCTCTGTTGGGCGGAAAGAAAGTCCCTCAGCTTAAAATAATAATGGCTTTGCTTTCCGTGGTTTTGGGTATATTGCTTATCGTAGTGCCTTTTGCCGTATCCGACGTCTTCTTTATAGTAGTCGGTGCGCTGGCCGTTATTGACGGCGTATTCACTCTCGTAAAAGCAAAATAATACCGATGATCGAAGGGGGCTCAGTCCCTTTTACTTATTATGCGTATCAAAAGAATTCTTACATCCGTACTTCTGATAGTTCTGGGCTCGCTTATCTGCGCCTTTCATCACCGACTGGTAACCTGGTTGGTATATTTTATTGCCGCTATAATTATACTTTTCGGAATTTTCAGAATATCGGAGTTTTTTAAAAACCGCCCGCGCAAACCTCTTACTCTCGTAATCGGCCTTATGGAAATAGGCGTATCGATTCCCATAATCATCTTTGCCGACGAAGTAATACAGTACGCCATGATAGCCCTGGGTATATATTTTGTATGGACGGCGATATCCGGAATAATATCGCTTAAAACGGGCAAAACGGTCAGGGGGAGTCAGTTTGCATTTCTGGGCGCCGTTCCTCTGATGTGGCTTTTCGGCAGTAAGCACATAGTTGCTGCAAAATGCCTCGCCGTTCTTTTCGATTTCATACTGGGAGCCCTTCTCATAGCATTCCCGTTTGTAATGACGGCATGGTTCATAATCCTCACCGGAGTATTCATAATCGTGGGCGGATTCGTACTTCTGCTACGGAGCCCCGCCGATAAATATTGAATTTCAGCAGTTAATTAAAAAGAAAAAGCCCTTGCGGGCTTAATCCGATTAAGTTTTCCTTATTTTTTTACGCACACGATTTCGACGGCGATATGATCGTCTTCATAATTGATTATCAGTTTCTTGTCAACAATTTGAGCAGTATAATTATTATTTGACGACACGTTAATGTTCAGAACGAAATTTCCGTTCTTTTTACCCGTAATCGTCTTTCCGTCAAAAGTTATTGTATCTGTATTCTCAAACTTGCTTTTGACGGCCTCGAAAAGCGCTTGCGAAGACGTAGTGCGCGCCTTGTTTAACAAGGTTGCGCTTTCAAACCTGTACTCGGTCAGTTCCTTCTCGCCGCAACCGCATAAACCTAAAGATAATATTATAATGAAACAAGTAATTAAAACGACTTTTTTCATATACAAGCCCCCCTATATAATACTGAAAAACAATCGGTTTACTTTTTATTATATTCTCCTTTATAGTAATATTTTAACACAGAGGTGCCTGTTTGTAAATATTTTTTTAAAAAATTTGAATTATTTTAGAGGTATTTTATTGAAAATTATTCGCTTTTTACTCCTGTTTCTACATATAATAGTAAGATTTTTTAAAAACAGACAATTTTTTACATATAAATCACTAAAACAGCCCATCGGCCGAGCCTGTGGACATGTCAGGCTGCGGCTTTTTTAACGGCATCCGTCAGAATTCGGTTCTCGTTAAACCCCGAAGTTTTGAGGCATTCTCCCCATTTAAGCGAAATCTCCTCGTAACTGTCGTGAATGACGTCGGCAACGGGCAAGTCCTTCCAGTACATAAACCAGTTGCCCTGACCTGCCTTCGCGCCTTTGTAAGTCCAGCTTGTCCAGCCAATACCGTAATTTTCGCATATGCCGAAGCCGTCTATGTTGCTGAATTCGCCTATATAAGGCGCCACGTCATACTTTGCCGCGTACTTATGAAGATCCCTCACAAGGGTTTTAAACTGCTTTGTGTCGTCATAAAGGTGCAGCTGATACATCATATTGCTCCAACCTTTTTCCGCCGGAAGCGGCAGATTTTCCACACGCCATATTCCCTCAACCGTAATCATATGATTATCGTCCGCTTTCCGTATGGCTTTTATCATGCGGTCGTATATCCCGTTATACTGATTATGGCTTTCCTCCGACCATATATCTTTATATTCGGGCCTGTCGGCAAACTCCGATGAATTGTTATGGGGTTCGTTCATGATATCGTAAGCGGCGACGGCGGTACTGTCTTTATATCGTGAAGCTATGGCAACCCACAGTTTTTCCATGGCGTCCTGACAGGCAGAATCGGTATAAATCTTATTAGTGCCTATACCGCCCGTACTGTGGTTAAAACTTTGTCCGCCCGGCACGCCGTGCATATCCAGAATGACGTACATATCTCTTTCGGCGGCCTGTTCTATCGCCCAATCCAGCCTCTGAAAACCCGGGTTCAGGTCAAAATCCTCGGTAATCCATGTACCGTATTCGTCCGTCATGAAATTGCGGTACCAGAACGGAATGCGCACAGTGTTGCAACCCATGCGGGAAATAATATCGAAGTCCGCCTCGGTAATCCAGTTGTCCTGATAGCTTTGAAACAAAGCGGCAATCTGACTGTCGGTAAAACCCCGTTGTTCAAACGCGGCAATCGTATCCAGATTTGCCCACTCGTTATCCTCGCCGCTTACAGGGCACATCCAGCTTTCCTGCAAAAGCCAGCCGCCCAGATTCACCCCGCGCAGAATAACGACTCGGCCCACGCCTCCCGCCTGAACGAAACCTTTGTCGTTAATAACCGTTTTACCTGCGGTTATATCGGCATCGGTAATATATTCGCCCTCGTACGTTTTTACGTTGCAAGCCGAAAATCCCAGCGCCGAAAGGCACACCGCGATAGCAAGCATACACAGTAAGGATTTTTTCATTACCAACCTCCTTTAACCAAAACCGACGTTTACACAGTGAAAACGCTTAATAAACAATCAGTTATCAAATTTATAACAGCTTAAAACAAGCACCACGGTTTTGGCGTCCTTGATAATTCCGCTTTTTATCATATCCGCCGCCTCTTGCGGAGTATACCATTCCACCGAAACAAATTCGCCGTCGTCGGGATGGCTTGTTCCTTCGGTAACGCCCTCGGCTCTGTACAGAAACAGTCTTTCGTCAGTATACCCCGGAGTGGGATATATCTCGGCGACGAAACTTACGCTTTCGGCCAGAAGCCCCGTTTCCTCCGACAGTTCTCTTAGCGCCGTCGCTGCGGGCTGCTCCCCTTTTTCCATTTTACCGGCGGGAAGCTCGAGTATAACTTCGCCGTAAGGGTACCTGAACTGTTTTACAAAGGCAATCTTTCCGTTGTGTTCGGCAAGGACGGCCACGCCGCCGGGATGCTCGACGGTTTCTCTAACGCACGGGCGTCCGTCGGGCAAAACGGCGTCGTCCCGCCTTACGTTTATGATTTTACCTTTATATACGTAATTCTTTTTTACGGTTTTTTCTCTCTGATCCATAAAGTTTCTCCTTCCCGACAATTATACCATAGGCATCGTGTAATTACAACCGTTAAATTTTCTCAATAAGCATTGACAAACCTTTATAGGTATAAGTATAATTATTTAATAGAGGTGATAATATATGAGTACAGGGCAGGAAAACGTCTATTCGACTTCGGAAAAACACATTCCCAAAAAGGAAAAACTCAACTATCTGCTGGGGCTCGGCGGACAGAATATCATTTACGGGCTGATCGGCGGCGCGTTCTTCACTTATTTTCTTACGGACGTAGCGCGTTTTCCGTCGGAAATACTTATCGTTCTGCTGATACTTGCAAAGGTATGGGACGGCGTAAACGACCCTTTAATCGGCTCAATGGTCGATAAACACACCTTCAAATCGGGCGAAAAACTGCGTCCCCTTCTCAAATGGATGCCTATCCCCATAGCGGTATTCACCTTCCTGATGTTCGTAGCTTTTCCCGGGGATAATCTTTTATGGCTGAGGGTAAGCTATTTCGTCATAATGTATCTTTGCTGGGATATCGTCTACACCTTACAGGACGTAGCTATATGGAGTATTACCGCCATGAGCACCCCCAATCCCGACGAACGCGACAACCTTGTAAAATGGGCCAGGACTTACGGCAGCGTTGTTTACGGCATAGCCAGCATGGCTATTCCCATGGCTCTTGAAATATTCGTCAAAACCACCGGGCTGAGCTGGTCGGTGTCTATAATAATAATCGTGTTCATACTTGCTTTTGCGGGGGCGGGGTCCAGTTACAAGGCCTATGCCATACGCGAGCGAGTGCCTCTCGCCGTAAAGCAGGAAAGCATAAAGGAAAGTTTCAAACTTCTTAAATCCAACCGTATCCTGTTGTTGGTATCGCTCAGCAGCATACTGGGCGCGATAGGCTTCGGCAGCAGTCTGGTAACCTACTTTTTCAAGTATAAAATCACCGAGGAATTTATTAATTTACCCTTTATAGGCGCACTGGGAATGTCCACCATATTCTTTACGATAACTTCGGCGCCCACCTTTATCGCAATGCTGCTTGTGGACAAACTCAAAAAAATATGTAAGGACAGCTTCGTGTTACTTCTGATAGCCGTACAGATAATATGCGCGGTATTCAGAATCATAGCTTATTTTATCGGATTCGAAGGCAAAATGCTTTGGATTTCGATGATAGTTATTGCGATAGGCACGCTGCCTACGGGCGTGGTTTCCATAGCGCAGACCGCGCTTTTCAACGACAGTATCGATCTTGTAGAATGGAAGACCGGCCGCCGTACAGAAGGCATGACGTTTTCGATGCAGACTTTCTTTACCAAGGTATCCAGCGGACTTAACCAGGGCCTGGCGATGCTGGCTCTGTCGCTTATGAATTACGAAGCCGTAGACGATTCCGTTCCGGGCGCTGTGCTCGTGGGCACTCAATCGCAGGCGTTTGAAACATGGATATGGCCGCTTGTAATACTTACTCCCGCAATAGCCGCTATCGCCTACGTAATTCCACTGCTGTTCATAAAATACACAAAACAGCAAAAGCAGCTTGTGGAAAGCGACCTTGAAAAGCGCCGTGAGGGTCTTCCCGAAAGCGGACAATCCCCGTACTACCGCGAGGTGCTTGCGCCTAAGTTTGCGTCAGTGGGCGCGACCGAGGCTGATTTTGAAAACGAGAACTAGCGATATAGGCGTAAAACGGTTTACAGGGTATAACAAAAGGTCGGGTAAATCCCGACCTGTTTTTTTCAAATGCTGTGCATCTTCCCTCGACAGTATCTACCGGAGCGGTATCGTTGCAGGTGACTCCTTTAAAGTTTCCTTGTGGCACACCGCGCTAACTGCTTAATGCTGCTGCGGTCAGGCCCTGACATGGTTCACAGCGCACAGTTGCACAAGACCTTAATATCAACATTCCTTACAACGGCCGGGCCTCCCATAAATAAAGCCTACGGAAGCATTCGACTCTGCGTATAGCGGGTTTCAGATACAGGGCACCGCTAGTTCCCCGTCTAGCACAGCATAAAGATTATAGCAAAATCGTGTGAAATAGTCAATAAAAATAATTAAAAACGCACCTGCTCGGCATTAAAACAGACAAAGGTTAAAAATTTTACAATTATTTTAAATAGATATTGAAATCGCATTTAAAATATGCTACAATAACTTTAATTTATAATTTCGGTTTATAAATGTAATTTATAAAAAATATAATATATCAAGGAGAAAATTTATGATTATCGGAGTTCCCGTTGAAATCAAAAAACACGAGTATCGCGTCGGCCTTACCCCCGACCACGCAGCAAGCTATATCGCATGCGGTCACACCGTTTACGTACAGAAGGACGCAGGCGTAGGCGCAGGATATACCGATGCCGATTATAAGGCCGTCGGCTGCAAAATTCTTAACACCATCGAGGAAGTTTACGCCAAAGCCGAGATGATTATAAAAGTTAAAGAGCCTCTCGAGCCCGAGTATAAGCTCATGCGCGAAGGTCAGATACTTTACACTTATTTCCATCTCGCGGCCGACAAAGCCCTTACCGACGCCGTACTTAAACAGAAATGTATAGCAATAGCTTACGAAACCATAGTAGACCGCAACGGTAAACTCCCCTGCCTGAAACCCATGAGCGAAATAGCCGGCAGACTGTCCGTGCAGGAAGGCGCCAAGTATCTCGAAAAACCCTTCGGAGGAAGCGGCATTCTTCTCGGCGGAGTATCGGGCGTACCCGCGGCCAACGTAGTTATAGTAGGCGGCGGCGGCGTAGTAGGCTCCAACGCCTGCGCCATTGCCGTAGGCATGCAGGCCAACGTCACCGTTATAGATATAAGCATCGACGCCCTTACCCGTCTTGCCGAACTTTATCAGGGCAGAATCAATACCCTGTACAGCACCGAAGCCAACATCAAAAAAGCGCTTTCTACGGCAGACCTCGTAATAGGCGCGGCCTTGATTCCCGGCGCGGCTACTCCTCAGCTGATTAAAAAAGAATATCTTAAAGTCATGAAGAAAGGCTCCGTAATAGTAGACGTAGCTATCGACCAGGGCGGTACCTGCGAAACTTCAAAGGTTACCTACCACGACAATCCCGTATTCGAAGTGGACGGAGTCGTACATTACTGCGTAGGCAATATGCCGGGCGCCGTACCCTATACTTCCACGCTTGCGCTTAACAACTCTACCCTGCGCTACGGTTTAAGCATTGCCAACAAGGGCTATAAAGCCGCTCTGCTTGCCGATAAGGGCCTTGCTCTCGGACTTAACGCACACCTCGGCAAACTCACCTGCAAACCCGTTGCAGACCTTTTCGGTATGGAATATACTTCCCCCGAGGACGCTCTCAGATAATTTTTCGTTAAAAAAAAAGCCCTGCCACAAGGCAGGGCTTTTACATTTTATTTCTTATACTTTCAAAATCCGCAGAATATCTTCGGGGCTGTCCGCAATAAGGTTCACTCCGTATTTTTCAAATTCGTCTTTTGTGCCGAACCCGTACGTAACGCCTATACAGTTTATACCGGCCTTTTCAGCTCCTTCCGCGTCGTAACATCTGTCCCCTATCAGTACCGTTCTTTTCCTGTCGGGATTTCCCAGCCCTTGCAAAGCATACTCTATAACCTTGGCCTTGGTGTTTCTGCGTTCGTCCAGAGTAGCGCCGGCTATAAAATCGGGAATATCGTAAATACCCAGCATTTTAAGAATAGCCTCTGCCGGTTCCTGAGGTTTGGAAGTCGCGAGCGCGATTTTTACGCCCGCTTTTTTGAGCCTTAGCATTACTTCCTTTATGCCGTCGTATAAACAGCACTCCCTGACGCCTGCGGCGTCGTACCTTTCCCTGTAAGCGTTAAGGCATTTCAAAGCCGCCTCGTCGTCCATTCCCAAAAACTTTACGAAACTTACGGTAAGCGGAGGACCTATATACTTTTTCATTTCTTCCGCCGTCATTCTGGGCATGCCCATTTTATCCATGGCGTAATCTATACTCTTGAAAATACCTTCCTGAGTATTGGAAACAGTGCCGTCCAAATCAAATAAAACGTAGTCGAACAGTGCCATATAAACTCCTTTAAAAGCAATACTACTATACACCATTTATTAAAAAGTAACAAGTAAAAGTAAATGCAAATCGCAAATCGGAACAAAGAAATTTGCAAAACCATAGTTTATAAATAGGGGCAGCAGCGTATTAAACGCGCTCCGATTGGCAATAGTGAAAAGAGCGGAGTAATATATGATTAAAAGAGGCGAATTGTATTATGCTGATTTAAGTCCCGTAATCGGGAGCGAGCAAGGCGGCGTGCGCCCCGTTTTAGTCGTGCAGAACGATATCGGAAACAAGTACTCGCCAACCGTAATAGCGGCGGCCGTAACCAGCAAAATGAATAAAAGCAATCTGCCCACGCATATAAATCTGCCGCAGGCCGAGTACGGCCTTCCCAAGGATTCCGTGGTGCTTCTGGAACAGATACGCACGCTCGACAAACAGCGCCTTAAAGAAAAAATCGGCGAACTGCCTCCCTCCGTAATGGATAAAGTAAATCAGGGCCTGTTAATATCTCTGGGCTTTTTCAGCACGTAAAAGCAGTTTGACAGCCTTGGCTATATAAAGCGAAGTATCGGCGGGAAGCAAGGAAAATTCGCTGAATTCTTTCAGCGCGATTTTAGCGGCGGTACCCGTAACCGCACAGGCCGCAACGGCCGAATTCAACCTGTCGCCCGTTCGCGCAAGCAATCCCGCGGTAACGCCCGACAGCAAATCCCCGCTGCCGCCCGTGGCCATGGCAGGCGTGCCGAAATTGCACAAAATCACTTTGTCACCGTCAGTAACAACGGTAGTATTCGATTTAAGCATAACCACCGCTCCGCTTTCCGCAGCAAAATTTTTAGCTTCCTCTACGGGATTGTTTAAAACGGTTTCGACCTCTTTGCCCGCAAGCCGCGCAAACTCTTTGACGTGTGGAGTAAGCACCAGCCTCGCTCCCAGCTCCTTTATTGCTCCGCCGCTTACGTTATTAAGACCGTCCGCATCTAAAACGACTTTTACATTCTCTTTTCTGCAGATAAACCGTAATATTTTGTCAATATCCGCACATTTGCCCATGCCCATACCCAAAGCGACGGCGTCGCAAGAGGTAAAGTAATCAAGCTGTTTTTCGTCAAATGCGATTACCCCGTTATCGCTCTTTTGAGGATACAGCATGGTATGTAGCGCGCGCACGGCGAAAGCGTCGTACAGAAAATCGGGAAAGCCTATGCCTGCAAGCCCCGCGCCCGTTCGCAACGCGCTTTCGCCCATAAGGCTCAACAGCGGCGCTCCTGCGAAATTTTTGCTTCCGCCTATTATCCCCGTACGCTTGTTGGTGCCTTTATGAGTATTGCTTTTTAAAGGTCTGAAACAGCTTGCAACGTCCTTTTCTTCCGCCAGATATGCGTCGCAGCTTTCTGTCTCCACCCCGATATCCCACACTATCGTTTTTCCGCAACAATCGGGTCCGTCGGCCAGAACCAGTCCCGTTTTCATGGCGGCGAAAGTAACCGTGGCGTCCGCCTTAACCGCAAGCCCCTGAATACGGCCGTTTGTAGCGTTAAGCCCGCTCGGCAAATCGCACGCGAGTACGAATATGCCGCTTGCGTTTATGCTTTCTATGACGGCTTTATAAAGCCCGGTAACGGGTTTGTTTACCCCCGTCCCCAGCAGTGCGTCTACAATAACGTCAAAGCCGCCGAAGTTCTCGTTACCCGATAGCGGCATGCGCCTTCCCGTATATTTTCGGGAATAATATTCTGCGTCGCCGGTCAGCTCGCCTTCCGTGCAGAACAACGTCGGATCAAGCCCTTTTTCCTGCATTATGGCCGCCAGGGCGTATCCGTCGCCGCCGTTATTGCCCTTTCCGCATATTATAGCCGCTTTTTTAAAATTTTTACCGCTTATAAAATCAAAAAGGCCCTCCGCCGCTCTTTGCATGAGCAGTAACGAAGAAGTGCCTTTTTCAATCTGTCTGCGGTCGCACAGTCTTGCGCTTTCGGAAGTTAAAAGTTTAATCATTTTACGGCCTTCCTTATAGCCTCGGCAACCAGGTCGGGGATAGCTACGCTGAAAATAAAGAAATCCGTTTCCGCTTCGCCCGAAGCCATTCCGAAAACGGCGTCGCCGTCGTACATGGTATGAACGGGCTTTATCGCCCTGGCATAACCGTCGTGCGCTATATCGCAAAGCCTGTTCATCTGCGTTTTGGTAAATTTGGCGTTTGTGATTATACAGCTTATAGTAGTGTTTTTACCCAAAAGATTGTCGGCCTTTCCTTTCATTTTAAGGGTACGCTCGGTATTTAGGTTAAGGCCCATCAAAGTCGTGCCTGCCAGGACCTTGCCTTTGTCGTCAACAACGTCGCCGAGAGCGTTTACCGCGCTTATAACGGCTACCTCCGCGCCGCCTACCTTGGAAACGGCTATTCCCAGGCCTCCCGGAGAAGCGTGTTTCATACCCAGAATTTTGCCCACGGTAGCGCTTTTACCCGCGCCTACCCTGCCGCAGCGCATATCCTTATCTGCGCATTTAGCGGCCTGATAGCCCATGGCTTTGCCGGGATAATCGAATGCGCCCTTTTCAAGGTCGTAAATGCTCGCGCCTACCACTATGGGAACTGTATATCCTCCCGCGTCGTAACCCGACCCGTTTTCATACAGGTAATCCATAACGCCGCACGCGGCTTCCAGCCCGAAAGCGCTGCCGCCCGACAAAACCACGGCGTTGATTTTTTCCACCGTGTTTTCGCTTTTCAGAAGGTCTGTTTCCCTTGTGGCGGGAGAAGCGCCTCTCACGGAAACACCTCCGACGGCGCCTTCGGGAGCAAGGATAACGGTTACTCCCGTATTATCGTTATCGACGCTGCCTATTCTGAATTTGTCAAGCATATTTATTCCTCCGTAACGGCGCCTATCGCCTTAATGATTATTTCGTTTTCAAAGCCCTTTGCATACAGATGTGCGTAAAGTTTTTCGGCGGGATTCTTCTTATTTGCCGCTTTCCTGTAAAAAATCTCGGCGAAAGCCGTTGCCTTGCGGAGTTCGTCCTCGTCGGAAAGCGCGTCGTAAACCGCGGAAAAAGCAATGTCTTTATCCACGCCTTTTGCTGTCTGCAATTCGTACAAAAGTTTTTTTCTGCCGTATTTCGCGCAATGGAAATCGACGTATGCGGCGGCGAATTTAGCGTCGTCTGCATAGCCGTATTCTTTCATTCTTTCAAGAGCGCATTCAATAGCTTTGGAGGAAAAACCCTTTTCGTACAGAAACTGTCTGAGTTGCTTTTCGGATTTCAGGGATTTTGCCAGCGTTTCCGTGGCTTTTTTGATTGCCAGATGTCTTTCCCCGTCCTCCGCATATTCGCGGAGTTTGTCGAAAGAGACTTCGGAGCCCTCTTTGATTCCCCTTTCGTCCAGAGTTTCCCCGAAAGTTATCAGAGTTTGACCGTCGTCGAAAACAACCTTGACCTTTTTTTTATTCTGAGGCAAAGGAAAAACCGACTTTATCATAAATCACCGTTGCAGACAAAATAAAATAACGATTGCCGCCCCTTTACAGAGGCGGCAATTCACGCTGAATCATCAATAAGCTTCGCCCCACGGACTGTCGCTTTCGCTTACGCCCGTCAGATCGCTTGAGAATACGCAACCCACGACGTTGTCCTGCGCTATACCGTCTACAACGGGACGGACGTTGGTACCCGCTATGCCGCCCTTGTTGTTGGTGGTACCCGTGTTGATTGCGCCTATGGCGTTGGCGTTTCTTATAAGGCCGCCGTTATTGTAACCGACTATACCGCCTACCGAGCCTTTGGTGCTGAACTGGGAGGTAGCCGTGATAATCACGTCGGCCCAAACCGAGTAAGCAGTATATTCCGTAACGCCTTCGCTCACGTCGTTGCCGAGTATGCTGCCGAAGTTGTAACCGGCAATGCCGCCCGCGAAAGTCGACCCCTGCATTGCGGAAAGCGTCAACGAACCTGTTGCGGTTACGTTATGCAAGATACCGTAATTGTATCCTACGACGCCGCCCGCGTAAATATTGCCGCTGTAAGTTTTAACGTCTACGGTAATATCATTCACGTTCAGATCTCTTATATAGCCGTAGTTAATGCCGAACAGGCCGAGATACTCGCCCGAAATCTGCCTTATACCCGAAACGGTGTGATTTCTTCCGAACATGTTACCGGTAAAGTTATTGATTGCTTCGTAGTTTTCCACGTCGCTGCGGTCTATATCCTCGCTCATACTGAAAGCCCAGTCGGTATTTTCCACTCTGATAAGGAAGTTATATCCTTCGTCGGCGATGAGAGGAATCATCTTGCTGTGAGCGTTATCGTCCGAAGCCGAGTAAGTGAAAGGATCGAAAGTGCCGTTATAGAAGCCTATCGCGCCCTCTTCGGATTTTTCGGCATAAACGAATTTACCGTCGACTTCTTTGACGTAAGCCTTTTCGCCGATAAGCCTGGGGAAGGAAATCCCGTCCGTACTTACGAACCATACTTCGGGATCGAACGAGGCAAAGGTCGCGGGACGTTTGAACTCGTTGCTGTCAAGTCGCATATCCGCATTGTCGTAACCGTTTTCGATTAGACCCGCAGTCTGATAATTATAATAGCAGTTTACGGGAGCGGCCGCCTGTTTCTGAGCGATAAAGCCGCCGGAAATTACCGAGCCGGTTGCGGATACCGCTTTGACGTGTCCGAGCGAATAACTGTTGGAGATACCGGCTTTGGTGTAAGCCGCAAAGCCTGCGGCAACGGCCTTGCCGGATCCGCTTTCGGCCTTGACGGTACCGGTGGAAGAGCTGTTGTCGATATTGACGTTTACTTCCGCCCAGCCCGCGTATCCGCCGACGTAAGCGTTTTTGGATTCGGAATAAGCGTAAACGTTGGAATAAGTATAGTTTTCATATATACCCGTAGTGCTTAAAGCCGAGCCGAAAATACCGCCGGCGTAAGCGATTGCCGATTTGGTTATTGCCTTAATCTGATAATAAGGATTTGCCGCATCGTCGCCGGTGTAGGAAGACATGTTCTCAACATATACTTTCAAATCCTCTACGAACGAGCTTGACGAAGTTATCGAGCCGCCCGAAACGATACCGGCTATTCCGCCCGCATAAACGTCGAAGCCGTCGCACTGCGCGGTAACGGAAGCTGTATTCTCACAGGCCGTAATAACGCCGCTGTTTCTGCCGGCAATACCGCCCGCTGCACGGTCGCCGCGTATAATTCCGCTGACCGAAATATACGCGATAATACCCTGGTTTGCGCCGGCCACGCCGCCCGCATATACGTTGGACGAACCCTGTGCGGAAACGTCGGCAACCACAAATCCGTTATAAACCGTACCGTTATTAACGGTAAACAAGCCCATATTTACCTGCGAGGTGGACGAGCCGGAACCGATGTAAACGAAATTATAAGTAACCGTATAGCCGCCGAAGTTGACCACGTTGCCCTCTTTGAGTTCGAAAGGCTGATGGTTTTGAAGAACTATATCGGCGTCGATTTTGAAGTTTTTACCCGTATAATCGTTTATGGCGTAGAACTGTTCGGGGGTACTTATGATATAAGGCGACTCTTCCGTACCCAGGCCGTATTTGATTACGTCGCTGTCCGGGCAAGCGGGATATGACCAGCCGTCGGAATAGATATACCCGTCGCTGATTGCCACAACCGTATATTCGGTAATGTTCTGCACGTTTTTAAGGGTAACGACGTCTCCGCTGACGGTATAGGCAAATTTAGCCCTGTCGGCTTCGCTTGCCGAATCCCAGATTTCTTTGGAGATGTAGATTTCCTGTTGGAATTTGTCGCTGCCGACGGTGTATTCGCGTACAACCATATAAGCTCTGCCGCCAAGCGTCCAGGACATTGTACCCGTGTTAACGACGGGCGAAGACAGCTTGTTGACGCCCGCTACCGCGGTTTCGCTGTCGAATACGTAACCGTTGCCCACGCTTGCCGAAGTCGCCCTGATAAGCACTTCGAAATATCTGTCCTCACTTGCAAAACCGCCCGTGAAAGCGTACTTGTCAAGGTAATTGTTGCTGACAAAATATTCCTGTTCGCCGTTTACCGAAACGTAATAGCCGTCGGCACCGGGAACGGCGTCCCATACAAGCATGCCGTCCTTTACGCCGGCAACGGGTTTTTCGAGTTTAACTATAACGGCAACAGGGTTCTGCTGTACGTTGTCGCCCGCTCTTGCTATTCTGATTTCGTACGTGCCGCCCACAAGGTTGAGTGCGCTGACGTTTAACGTCATAAGTCCGGCCTGAGTGGCGTTTACCCTGTAAACTATATCCCCTGCGTAAACGATATATTCGCCGGCGGCCGAAGCGTTCCAGTTTATGTTCTGCGTACCGGCGTCGTAAGAGGCGTTAAGCTGGGTTTTGATATCGAATTCGAGCACGTTGTCAGCCGAACCGACTTCCTTTCTCTGCAGTCCTTCGATATTTATGAACGAGCAAACGTAAATTCTGTATTTATTGCCTCCCGGAAGCTGAGTGTTGTTCACGGGCAGGATGTTGGAAGAAACTTCCACGGGGGTATAAGTACCCGTATAGGAATTATCGTATTTCTCGTAATAGACTATATAACCGTCCGCGCCGGGTACGGCTTCCCAGGTAATCGCGCTGAGCGCGTTGTCGTAAACATAGTTTACGGGAGCCTGCAGGTCTTCGACTCCGATAACCTCGAGTTCGACGGTAAAGATATCTCCGTCGAGTTTATTTGTCCCGTTGCCTACGGCCTGTATGCCGATGGTATATGTAGCCGTTTCGTCGAGGAACAGCTTTTCGAGTTTGACCGACGTATCTCCTGCCGCCGCTCTTTGAATCTCGTCTCCGTTGAGATAGATAACGTATCCGTTTGCGTCGCTGACCGCGTTCCAGTAAAGCATGCGGTTATAACCCGTGAGCGTTTCTCCTTCGTAATAAGCAATTCTGTCCCCTACCGATAATTCGGCGGTCCCGAGCTTGACTACGGAGTACGCAACGGTCGACGTCTGCGAATTGAAGAAGTATCCCTCGAAATCGTACGCGATCGAAGTAAGCCTTATTACATATTCGCCCTGTTCGGGAACGAATGAGGAAATATCGGAAATATTTACGTTATTTACCGCCGAAGAAGTCTCGCCCAGTTTGATACCGTTTGAATTCAGTATTTCCACGAGATATTCCATCGCGAAAGGAACGGCGTCGAATGTAACGTTGCCTTGCGCCGAAACGGAAGCCCCCGAAGGCGCGGCCAGGACTTTAGTGATTTTTACGTCGTCGTAAGCGGCCTCGGAAGCAGCGTCGGTAATGAAAATATCCGGCGTGTCGCTGCATGCGACTACTTTAACGGAATATATGCCCGCAGGCTGAACGGCAAGGTCGAAATAGGTCTGCTCGCACCTGAATTCCGCAGCGGCAATATCCTGCAATACGGGCGAACCTTCGGATATAACCACTTCCTGCCCGTTTACGGTAATCATGTAATAATCGGCGTCTTCCACCGCGTTCCAGGACAGAACGGTCCCGTCAAGCGACAGTTCGGGCGCTTCGAGCGAGCGGGTTATCTTGACCGTAACTTCACTGCTGAAAGCCGACTGAACGTAAGTATCGTTACCCGAGTTGGGTATAGCCCTTACTTTAAGCTGATAAGAGCCGTAATCCAGTTTTATGTTGGCCGAACTCTGAAGATTGCCGACGCTGGCCCTGGTCAGAGTGCCCGTATAAACAAGACCGTACTGATTGTAAACCTCGTAAAACGCGCCGCTGACGCTGTCCCAACGCAGATTGCCGCCCGAATAGTTTATACCTGTGGGCGCGGGCAAAGGCGTCTTATACTGATAAGAAACGGGAGACGACTCATCCGAATCGAGCACGGTATTGTAAAGGAGATTGTCGGCCGTATTCAGAATAGCCTTGATTTTAATATAATAGTTTCCGTTCTGAGTAACGAATTCGTTAAGGTTTACGCTGTTTACCGAGAACGAACTCTGCTTGACCTGGGTATTGTCGTTTGCGTTGTAAAGAGAAACGACGTACTGATTTGCGCCCTCCACTTCTTTCCAGGTAAGAGTATTGTTGAAAATACTTACCTCGGAAGGCACCAAAAGCTTTACGACGGTAAATTTCTGAGCCTGCGAAACGTAAGAGTTGAGTACGTTGACGCCGTTGCCTACCGCCTCTACCGAGAAGGCGTAACTGCCTACTTCGGTCTGAGTTATTTCGTACGTGGTCTGATTGGTTTCGGTAACTTTAACGCCGTTCATGTAAAGTATGTATTTGGTTGCGCCCGAAACGGCGTTCCATCTCACCGTCCTTCCCGAAACGGAAATTTCGGGTACGGCAAGCCTTGTAACGGAATAGCTTACCGTGGCCGTATTGTCGGACTGAACCGCCTTGCTGTTTGTCGAAGTGGCGTAAACCGAAAACTCGTACGCCTTGGAAGATGCGCCGAGATTAAGCGCAGCTATATCGAAAGAAGTGCCGGTAACGCGCGCCGCTACGCCGTTATCCTGTTTGATTACGTAAGTAACGGAGCTTTGCTCTATTCCCTCGGCCGAAACGGCATCCCAGGAAAGCACTGTGCCCGTGAGCTTAAAGTTTGCAGGGGTAGGCAACTTTATAAGCCCTTGCACAACCAGAACCTGCGACTTGGCGGAATCGGTAAACGCCGAGTCCTGCGCGGCGTGAGCAATAACGTAAAAGCTGGCCGAGCCGCCTTCGGGAACGTCGAACACGCAGGTAGTCACCTGAGAGCCTACCTTTTTATAAAGAGCGTCGTTCATGTAAACCGAATAACCGGTAGCGTTGGAAACCGCGCTCCACGACAGCACGTTGTTGGAAACCGCAAGCTTGGTGGGCGCCGAAAGCGGTTTCTTGTCCGACGCGGCCGAAACAACCCTTACGGTATAGGGGAAGTTTTTACCCTGATAAGCTATAAGAATTTCCTTGTCCCCGATTGTGTCCGTGGTAACGGGCGTATAAATGGTTTCGGACAGCAGTACCGGAACGAAGGTGCCGTCCGACATGACGACGTCCACGGTAACCGCCGAATAGTCTATGGTTTCGCCGACGTAATAAAACTCTTTAAAGCCTTGCACGCCTTTTATGTAAGAAACGGAAATCTCGTCCTCGGTACAGGCCGAAAACATCGTAACCGCCGCGGCGATAATCATAACCACTGTGAGGATTTTAAAAACTGAAGATGTCTTTTTCATATTTTGATACCCCTTATTAAATCAAGCGTTGTCCCTTTTAACTATGCACACGCGCAAGCGCATACGCACATAATTATAGACAATAATATTTTAGCATTATTTAAATGTAAATGTCAATAATAAATTACACAAAGCGAGTCCGTCGGCCTGCAAATATCCTTAATCGGGCAAAATATCGGAAAAAATTGTAAAAAGCAGACCTAAGGCCTGCTTTTGTGTCGATTTAACAATCTTTACTGTCTTTTTAGCCGATTTACGCCTTTGCGATTTCCACAACCCAGTTGTAACTGTTGGGATATCTTTCCGTTTGTATACCGGTAAGTCTGTCGTAAAGCCATTCGGTAATTCTGCCCATCTTGTTGTTGTTGATTTCCATAACCTTGTCTTTGTAGCCTATGATGCCTACGGGAGATATTACCGCCGCGGTACCCGTACCGAAGGCTTCGTTCAGTTTTCCTTCCGCGTAAGCTTTAAGAAGCTCGTCTATGGATACCTTTCTCTCCTCTACCGTGTATCCGAATTCCCTAAGCACTTTTATTGCGCTGTCTCTTGTTATGCCGGGCAGGATAGATCCGTCGAGTTCGGGCGTGACGACTTTGCCGTCAATTACGAAGAATATGTTCATCGAACCTACTTCCTCGACGTATTTTCTTTCGGCGGCGTCCATCCAAAGCACCTGTTCGTAACCTTTTTTGTTGGCTACTTCGGCGGCCAGCAGACTTGCGGCATAGTTACCCAGGCACTTAGCTTCGCCCGTACCTCCGATTGCCGCTCTGTTGTAAACGTCTTCAACGTATATGCGAGTGGGCGCGAGACCGTTGGCATAATAGCTGCCTACGGGGCTGAGTATTACGAAGAATATGTATTTCTTGCTGGGATGTACGCCCAGAAAAGCTTCCGTGCCTACCATGGTGGGACGTACGTAAAGCGACGTACCGGGCGCGGTGGGTATCCAGTCTTTCTCGATTCTGATAAGTTCGAAAACAGCTTCGAGCGTTTCTTTTACGGGCAGTTCTGCCATACACAAACGCGCCGCGCTTCTGTTCATTCTCTTGATGTTGTCTTCGGGACGGAACATGGTTATTTTGCCTTCCGCGTTCTTGTAAGCCTTGCAACCCTCGAAAATACCCTGACCGTAGTGCAGAACCACACTGGCGGGATTAAGGCTGAAATCCTCGTAAGGTTTGATTTCGGGTTCCGACCATTTCCCGTCGGAATATTCCATTACCAGCATATGGTCGGTAAAGTATTTGCCGAACCCGAGTTTATTGACGTCGGGTTTTTGCTTTAAATTTTTTGATAACGTAATTTTCATATATCTTTACCTCTCAAATTTATTTCGGTTAGTTTTTATACGAATGATAATCTTCTTTCAGTCTGATTACTGAAGCGGTGCCCGCGGATTTGTCTTTAAGCTCTCGTTCCGCCTCGTCCGCATATATTGCCGGAACGGCGGCCGTAAACGCGACGACGTTTCCGTAACTTACTTCGGAGATATCCCATACTCCGTTTCTTAGCCGTTTTTCCAGGGCGTTGTAAACCTGATAGCTTAACTCGACCTTGAAAAACACGCTGGGTTTTTTAACTCGTATATCCGCCCTGTCCAGTATGTCGGCCACACATTTTGTATACGCCGACACCAAGCCGCCCGCGCCGAGTTTTATGCCGCCGAAATATCTCGTAACCACTACGGCCGTACAGGCGATTCCTCTTTTTTTAAGGACTTCCAGCATAGGCTGTCCCGCCGTTCCCTGAGGTTCGCCGTCGTCGCTGAACTTCATTTCCGTCATTTCGGGGTTGGCAACGTAGGCATAGCAGTTGTGAGTCGCGTCGGAATATTTTTTGGACACGCTTTTTATAAACGCTTCGGCCTCTTCGGCTCCGCTAACGGGACGCGCGGTGGTGATAAACCTGCTTCGGCTGATAACGGTCTCGCCGCTGATTTCGGTATGCAGACAGCGGTATTCCTTCATATCGTCAGCCGACTATTATCTTAAAGCGCGCCTTTTTGCCCTTACTGAGCACAAAGCCGTTGGCAGCCATGGAATCCGTGATTTCGAAATTGAAACCGCTTACTTTTTCGTCGTCCACTTTAATTCCGCCGCCGTCTATAAGCCTTCTCGCCTCGCTTTTGGAGGGAGCCAGCCCCGCGGCAACAAGTATATCCGCAATTTTTCTGCAATCGGCGGGAATATGCTTCTCGGGCATGGTATCTCCTCCGCCGAAAGCGCCTTCGCTTTGTTCCTTTGCAAGTTTGGCCTGCTCTTCGGAATGAACTATTGCCGTTATTTCGTAGGCAAGCCGCGCTTTGGCTTGGTTGATGCGCTTTTCGTAACTCGTTTCGGGTTTGACCTCGCCTTCGTAATCCTTTTTGTCGGGCACGATTGCGGCTATTTCGTCAAGCGGCAGGAACGTAAGCAGCTTAAAGCACTTTTCAACGTCGTCGTCGCCGATATTGCGCCAGTACTGATAAAACTCGTAAGGCGACGTTTTTGCCGCGTCTAGCCAAACGGCTCCTTTCTGCGTCTTACCCATCTTGATGCCTTCCGAAGTGGTCAGCAGGCCGAAAGTAAGAGCGTAAACTTCCTTTCCTTCCTTTCTTCTTATGAGGTCGGCGCCTGCCAGGATATTCGACCACTGATCGTCTCCGCCGCATTCGAGTATACAGCCGTACTTTTTATTCAGCACGAGATAATCGTATGCCTGCATCAGCATGTAATTGAACTCGAAAAAGCTGAGTCCCTTTTCCATTCTCTGCTTAAAGCATTCGGCCGTAAGCATGCGATTGACGCTGAAATGCACGCCTACGTCTCTTAAAAAGTCGATGTAATTAAGGTTTAAAATCCAATCCGCGTTATTTACCATAATTGCGGCGTTTTCGCCCTCGAAGGAGAAGAATTTGGACATCTGCTTTTTAAATTTTTCACAGTTTGCCATAACGGTTTCGGGCGTCATGAGCATACGCATATCGCTTCTGCCCGAAGGATCTCCTACCATACCGGTGCCGCCGCCCACAAGAACTATGGGTTTATGCCCGGCTTTCTGCATCCAGCTCATAGCCATAAGCTGCAGGAAATGGCCTACGTGCAAACTGTCGGCCGTGGGGTCAAAACCTATATAAAAAGACACGCTGCCGTTTCCGAGGGCCTTATACAAATCCTCCTCGCCGACAACCTGCTTTACAAAACCTCTTTCTTTAAGAATGTCGTAAACGTTCTTTTTCTGCATTTTATTACCTCAAAATTAATATATAAAGTATAGTTTAACGCATTTATGGGACAATCCGGTTATATGTAAGCCATAAGACAGAGCTCGCCTCCGGTCCTAAGCGCGCGACCGCACAGCTCGACGTACGCTCATGCGCCGTTTGCTTTTTACATTTAGGCAAACCCGGTCTTTTGTGCGCCGCCCGAATATAAATTTTTGAAAAGCGCGCCCGTATTTACCTGCGTTTTACGCACCGACGCGCGTAAGACCTGCCGCCTGACGCGTTGATTTCCCGTTGCGGCGGGCGGGCTCAAAGCGTAAGCCCGAATTCTTTATGTAATATTATATCACACATACCCGCAGTAAACAAGTTAATTTAAGAACAAATACTTATAAAAAACCCCGAAAAATTCTTTATAAAACACGGCTATTATTTTTTACTTTTTCGTTCTGATATGATATAATTACTTTTAGTTTAAACGAACATAAATTTACGGAGGATTTCGTTAATGCAATATTCACGAGAAGTAGAAGAAATGAAATGCGTTAAAAAAGGCCCCTATCACGGCCCGGCCCCCATTCCCGAAGAAGGCAAATGGGTGCAGGCTACCGAGATAAAGGACATAAGCGGTCTTACGCACGGCGTAGGCTGGTGCGCACCGCAGCAAGGCGCCTGCAAACTTACTCTTAACGTAAAAGAAGGCGTTATACAGGAAGCTCTTGTCGAAACTTTGGGCTGTTCGGGCATGACGCACTCCGCAGCTATGGCGGCCGAAATACTTACGGGCAAAACCATACTCGAAGCGCTTAATACCGACCTCGTCTGCGACGCCATCAATACCGCAATGAGAGAGCTGTTTTTGCAGATAGTATACGGAAGGACTCAGTCGGCGTTTTCCGAAAACGGATTACCCATCGGCGCGGGACTTGAAGACCTCGGCAAGGGATTGCGCTCTCAGGTGGGCACCATGTACTCCACCAAATTAAAGGGCGTAAGGTATCTCGAAATGGCCGAAGGATACGTAACCAGACTTGCTCTTGACAAAGAAGGCGAAGTAATCGGATACGAATTCGTAAACCTCGGCAAGATGATGGACGCAATCAAAAAAGGCACCCCTGCCGACGAGGCTCTTAAAAAATGCACGGGTACTTACGGCAGATTTGACGGTGCCGCCGATTATATCGACCCGCGTCAGGCATAGGAGGAAGTAAAAATGAGTATCAAATTCGAAGGATATGAAAGAAGAATAGACAAAATCAACGCCGTTCTTGCCGAATACGGCATCAAATCTTTGGAAGACGCAAGAAAAATCTGCCTCGACAAAGGCGTAGACCCCGAAAACATCGTCCGCTCGATACAGCCCATAGCTTTTGAAAATGCGGTTTGGGCGTATACGGCAGGTTGCGCAATCGCAATCAAGAAGGGCTGCAAAAAGGCA
Source organism: Candidatus Faecicola pullistercoris (assembly GCA_018714105.1). Classification (GTDB taxonomy): domain Bacteria; phylum Bacillota; class Clostridia; order Christensenellales; family CAG-917; genus Faecicola; species Faecicola pullistercoris. Next base: position 25,187 of record DVNW01000020.1, read on the forward strand.
AGCGACGCGGCTGAAGCCATAGGCATCGGCTTACAGGCTTTCTGCATTCCCGGTTCTGTTGCCGAACAGAGACAGGTTGGTCTCGGCCACGGTAATCTTGCGGCCATGCTTCTGCGCGAACAGACCAAATGCTTTGCCTTCCTCGCCGGCCACGAAAGTTTTGCGGCGGCCGAAGGCGCTATAGGTATTGCAAGAAGCGCCAACAAGGTAAGGACCACTCCCCTGCGCGTAATACTCAACGGTCTCGGAAAAGACGCCGCATACATTATAAGCAGGATTAACGGCTTCACCTACGTTCAGACCAAATACGACTATTTTACGGGCAAACTCGAAGTCGTTAAGGAAACTGCTTACAGCGACGGTGAAAGAGCCAAAGTACGCGTTTACGGCGCCGACGACGTATCCGAAGGCGTAGCTATAATGCGCTTCGAGGACGTGGACGTATCCATAACCGGCAATTCCACCAACCCCACCCGCTTCCAGCATCCCGTTGCCGGCACGTATAAGAAATGGGCTAACGACAACGGCAAGAAATACTTCTCGGTTGCCAGCGGCGGCGGCACGGGAAGAACTCTGCACCCCGACAATATGGCGGCCGGTCCCGCAAGCTACGGCATGACGGACACCATGGGCAGGATGCACAGCGACGCACAGTTCGCAGGCTCGTCTTCCGTTCCCGCACACGTTGAAATGATGGGGCTTATCGGTATGGGCAACAATCCCATGGTAGGCGCGACGGTAGCATGCGCGGTAGCCGTTGAACAAGCTAAATAATTAAGCTAATTGCATTGAAAATAAAACTAACGGACGGTATAAACCGTCCGTTTTCATTACTCTGTATTATTAACCGTTTATGCCGACATCAGGATAAAACGCCTCGGATAAAAAACGCACCATTGGTGCGTTTTAAATTACCTGAATCAGTCGGAAATCTGCGAAACGAGTGCAAACCTCTTAACCGATTCCGAACTGCTTTCGGCAGCCGATTTAGTGGAATAAGTTTCACCCACGTATATCGAATTCCCGTTTTTGATAATATATTTGAACCTGCCGTTTTTATCTTCGTCGATACGGATTTTGGTTTTGGGATCGGCAATGTTCTTTTTAAAAGTTTCTATACCGCTTTTACAGCTGGCCATAGAAGCGTATTCCCTGCTTTCATAAAGAAGCTGGCCGTTATTGGCAAACAGCGAAAACTGGTATAAATCGCCGTAAACGCACTCAATCTTATATTTACCTACAACCTGTTTATCGTCTTTTACGGGTGCTTTTGCAGGTTTTGCCGCGGGTTTTGCCGCAGCCTTAGGAGCGGTTGCTTTCTTTGCGGGTGCTTTTTTCTCAGCCATAGTAGTACCTCCGTTAATCAATAGCTATTTCTGAAATCTGCGAAAATCTTTTTACCGATTCGGCATTGTTTTCGGCAGCGGTTTTCGTGCTGTACGATTCGCCGATATAGATCGAATTGCCTTTTCTGAAAATAAATTTCCATGCTCCGTTTTTATCCTGCGCTATACGGTAAGGGCAATCGGCAACGTTCTTTTTAAAAGTTTCTATACCGCTTTTGCAGCTTGCGAGAGTAGCGTATTCCCTGCTCTCGTAAAGAAGCTGACCGTTGTTGGCATACAGAATAAACTGATATATATCCACGGATTTTTCTATTTTGTATTTACCCGCGACCTGTCTGGTATCATCGTCCTTTTCGGGCGCTGCTTTAGCCGCGGTTTTCTTTGCGGCGGATTTGGTTTTCTGAGCGGGTTTCGCCGCAGGCTCTTCGGGCTTGTCCGCTTGCCCGGCGGGCTCCTCGGGCTTAACCGTTTCCTCGGCAGGCTCCTCGCTTATGCTTTCTTCGGCCTGTACGTCGCCCTGCTGTTCGGACTCCGTGTTTTTATCTTCCTCGCCCAACTGTAAAGGTTTATCTTCCGTTTTTTCTTCCTCGACAGGCTCGACGTCAGAGACGGCTTCCTCGTCTTCGGGCTTCTCTTCGGCTGCGGTTTCGGGCTCGGAACTCGCCTCGGGTTCGGCGACGGCCTCGGGTTCGGCTTGAATATCGGTAACGCCTGCGTCCGGCGCGTTTTCCGTTACGGCGTCGTCCTGACGTTTTTCTTTTTTATTCTTTTTGCCGCTTTTTGCTATACCCACGATTGCAAGTACGATTATAAGCGCCGCAACTGCGATAATTGCGTACAAAACAATGGGATTTGCGGCAAGAAATTCTTTAATCTCGGTCAACATACCAATTCTCCTGACAAAAAATCGCACCTAAAGGTGTTATAGTAATATTTTAACATAAATTTTTTTGCATTTCAACATTTATAAAAAACAAAACCAAGTTTTTGATTATATTTTTAATGTTTTTTATAAAATGTTTGTATTGCGCAAGGCAGCCTGAAAATTAAATTTTTAACTACTTTTGTTTAAAAAACCGACAAAGTATTTAAAACGCTTGCCATTAAAGGTCCTGAAATGATACTATGATAAAAACTGCCCGAAAAAGAGGTGTACTATGAGTAAAGTCACAATATTCAATCATCCCCTTATCACACACAAAATCGCCATTATGCGCGACGTAAAAACAGGTTCCAAAGAATTCCGCGAGCTGGTGGAAGAAGTCGCCATGCTCATGGGATACGAAGCCCTCAGGGACATTGAAACCGTCCCCGTAGAAGTGCAGACGCCCATGGCCAAAACGACTACCCAGATGATAGCCAAAGATTTGGCGATAGTGCCCATTCTGCGAGCCGGCCTCGGTATGGTAAACGGTATACTCGCCCTTATGCCCACTGCCAAAGTAGGCCATATAGGCTTATACCGCGATCACGATACGCTTGAGCCGAAAGAATACTATTGCAAACTGCCCGAGGACATAGCCGAACGCGAAGTCATTCTTCTCGATCCGATGCTGGCTACGGGCGGCAGTGCTGCTGCGGCGATAACTCTGCTTAAACGCAAAGGATGCAAAAATATAAAACTTATGTGCATATTAGGTGTACAGGAAGGCATCGACAAAGTTATAACCGCCCATCCCGACGTCAGCGTGTACGTGGGGCTGAAAGACGAAAAACTCAACGAAATAGGCTATATAGTGCCCGGCCTCGGCGATGCCGGTGACAGGATTTTCGGTACAAAATAATTAAACGGAAAAGACCTTTTTAAAGGTCTTTTTTTTATCATAACGGTCAGGCAAATATGGATAAAAAACTATGCGACATGAGTTTGCAAAAGCTGTGGCGTCTATTCCCTGTAACGCTGTGTCCTCCTTCGCCCGCATATATAAAGCAATACGAGGACGAGAAAAACTTTATCGGTTCTTTTCTTCCCGAGTATTGCCGTATATATCACATAGGAAGCACCGCCGTCGGAAATATTCTGTCCAAACCCATAGTGGATATATTGACGGAAATTCCTCATGAATGCGAAATGACGCCCGTAAAAGACCTTCTTCTAAACAACGGTTATATATGTATGTCCGAGAGCGCAGACAGAATGTCTTTCAACAAAGGATACACCCTCGAAGGATATGCCCCCGAAGTTTTTCATCTGCACCTCAGGTTTTACGGCGACAACGACGAGCTTTATTTCAAAAAATATCTTATAGAGTACCCCGAAACGGCAAAGGAATATGAGGCCGTAAAACTTGCTTTGTGCGCAAAATATAAATACGACAGGGATAAATATACCCAAGGCAAAACGGATTTTATAAACAAATATACCGAACTTGCAAAAAAACAGTATCTTCTGACCTGCTAATATATCACGTATACTACGGTGTTTAATAAAAACCCGCATTCGAGGAATACGGGTTTTTTTATTGGAATTCGGTTTTACACCCCTTTAGAGTCAGGGCTTCTTGGGTTGCTCAGGTTTTGTTTGGGGTGCCTGAGGTTTTGCCGCAGGAGCTGCGGGTTTAGCCTGCGCCGCTCCGGGTGCCTGAGGTTTTGCCGCAGGAGCTGCGGGTTTAGCCTGTGCCGCTCCGGGTGCCTGAGGCCTTGCCGCAGGAGCTACGGGTTTAGCCTGCGCCGCTCCGGGTGCCTGAGGCCTTGCCGCAGGAGTTGCGGGTTTGGCCTGCGCCGCTCCGGGTGCCTGAGATCTTACCGCAGGAGCTGCGGGTTTGGCCTGCGCCGCTCCGGGTGCCTGAGGTCTTGCCGCAGGAGCTGCGGGTTTAGCCTGCGCCGCTCTGGGTGCCTGAGGTCTTGCCGCAGGGGCCGCGGGTTTAGCCTGTGCCGCTCCGGGTGCCTGAGGTGCCGCCGCAGGAGCTGCGGGTTTAGCCTGTGCCGCTCCGGGTGCCTGAGGCCTTGCCGCAGGAGCTACGGGTTTAGCCTGCGCCGCTCCG
>DVNW01000021.1 GCA_018714105.1 Candidatus Faecicola pullistercoris
CAGTCAGGGGCCGACAAGGTGTTTTACATATCCTGCAATCCCGCCACGCTGGCGAGGGACCTGAAAACGCTTTGCGAGGTTTATAATATCGACAGGGTAACGCCCTTCGATATGTTCCCTCAAACCCGCCACGTGGAGACGCTGGTTTGTCTCGGAAGGCATATTGTAAGACGGGAAATATAGCGATCAGCGCGGAATCGGCGGGGCCGTAAAGGCTTATCCGCGCGCGGAGCAAAGACTTTTTAAAAGCGCTTTGAGGATAATTTCGACAAAAGTTTAACATATTCCGGATAAAAACGCTTATTGACTGCATAGGCGTTTTTTTGATATAATGTATATAGCAGGCGTCCGAATCGACGGTTTCGGTTTAATTTAACGCTTGTATAAGGAAAGATATTATGAAAAAGAAAACTCTTATGATTATTTTGGTCGTCGCGGCGCTTATACCGCTGGCCGTTGTGTTCAGCTCGTGTACCAAGGGAGGTGCGCCCGCGGAAACGGGAATAACCGTTTTCTTAAGCGGATCGCCTGTCGGCGCGGGGAACAACACAATAGAAATAACTTACGGAGACTATCAGAGCGCGGCCGACGTATTACAGGATTATATTACGGTTAACCTGGATTTCGACGACGGAAGCAAGCAGAGTCTGAGTCGCGGCGACGGAGGCTATTCCGTTGCGGGGCTTCCTCAGAGCCTCAAAGCCAACGAGACGGGGTACGACCTGACCGTATCTTATAAGGATTATAAAGTCGGTATTAAACTCGTGGTTGGCAAGGCGCAGATAGATATGAGCGGCGTCAGGTGGACTTACGGCGAGTTCGATTACGACGGCAAAGCGCACGGCGTCGAGCTTGACAATCTTCCCGACGGCGTAACGGCTTCGTATACGAACAACAGCAAGACGGACGCGGGCGAATATACCGCCGTGGCTACTCTAAATTACGACAGCGAGAATTACAGTCTCGTAAACCTGACCGAAGAACTGTCGAAGCAGTGGACCATCAACAAGGCGAGCATAGATATGTTTGCCGTAAGGTGGGGTGAGACCGTTTTCACTTACGACGGCAGCGCAAAGACGACCGAGCTTATAAACCTGCCCGACGGCATTACGGTAACCTATCGGGGGAATACGGCAACAGCCGCGGGCGAATATACCGCTACGGCGACGTTGGTTTACGACGAGAACAACTGCGAACCGGTGAACTTAAACTTCGAGCTTTCCAAATCGTGGAAAATCAATAAGGCCGTAATCGATTTAAGCGGAGCGCGCTGGAATTACGGCGGCAGCAATTTCGTTTACGACCAAACCGAGAAAACGGTAACGATTACGGGGCTTCCCGCAGGCGTTACGGCGTCGTATACGGGCAACAGCCACACGAACGCAGGTCAATACACCGCGGTGGCCGCGCTCGATTACGACAGCCTGAATTATGTGCTTGCGAATCAGAATTTCGGCCTGACGCTCGAATGGGAAATACATAAAGCTCAAATCAGCGCGGGACAGGCAAGGTGGAATTATACCGAGGCCTTTACCTATGACGGCACGGAAAAGAGCGTTGCCGTTGTCGGTCTGCCCGAAGGGCTGACGGTAACGGGATATAACGGAACGGCGGCCGCGACGAACGCTTCAACTTATACCGTCAGCCCGATATACGGATACGACGAACTGAATTATTCCGTAACGGGCGCGCCCGGGGAACTTACCTGGACGATTAACAAGGCGGTAAATACCGTCAGCGGAAGTATCGTACTGTCTGACAGGGCTTACGGCGACGCCGCCGAGGCGCCCGCAGGTCTGACGGCGGTTTACGGCGATATCGAATATAAATTCTTTACCAAAACCGACGACGGAGCCTACGCCGAAACAGCAGCTCCCACCGCTCTGACCGACGCAGGTACTTATTACGTAGCGGGCTTTTCCTCGGGAGACGACAATTATACCGCGCAGCAAAGCGAGTATAAGGAGTTTGTCATTTACCCGAAAGAAGTACCCTTCGATTTAATCGGCAGACCGTCAGTAAAACTGGACAGAAACAGCTTTATATACACGGGTGCGGAATTCGCGCCGGCCATACTTAATCTTCCCGACGACGGCACGGTTACGGTATCGGGCGATTTGGCCGCAACCGAAATAGGAAATTACGCGATAACCTTTGCTCTGAACGACAAAACCAACTACCGCTGGAAGCTTACGGACGGGCTTACGGCCGAGGACAGAACCGTGCCGTGGAGCATTATAGCTAATCCCGTCAAAATGACTTTGAACGGCATCGTTCTTTCGGACGACGAGTTCGAGGCTCTAAGCGAGCTGAACATCGGCGACGAATGGACGGTTACGGTTGAGTCGGGTTACGTCTGGTCGTTATACTACGAGTATAAGAACCACGAGACCGGCGACTTCGGTTCTTCGGTTACTTCGGATACCGGTTTTACCGTTTCGCCCGCATATTATTCCTTCGAGTTCAGAATAAGTAAAAACGGCGAAAGAGTTTACACCAAAACGGTATCGGTAAATCACGACGTTTTCGAAAACGTGACGGCGGGCGGCGTAGTTATGACGTTTGAACAGTTCGCGGCAAATCCCGCAGTCGAGTACGGCACCGAAGTTTCTTTCAATCTGAAAGCGGAATATTCGGGCGTTTTCGCCTTCTCTCAGAACAATTTCGCAGTAACCGAAAATATAACGGTTGCAATTACCTATGAAACGGCAGGCACGCCCAGAACGTACGCTACCGTTGAAATCGTCTGCCTGTTCGATCCCGTAGAGAGCATAACGATAGGCGAGAGTACGGTATCTTATGAGGAGTTTATCGCCAATCCCGTTATCAGATACGGAGAGTACTTCACGCTTAACTTTAAACCCGGCTATGAAGGTTTTTACAGCTCGTGGTCGGAAGGCAGGCTGACCGAAGATGCGACCATATATATTTATTCCGGAAGCGGCGCGGAAGTTTTGCAATTTGACATGCTGTGCAATACGGATTTTCTTATAAACGTCAGGATAGGAGAACAGCTGTTGTCTTTTGACGAGCTGGCCGCCAGGAATACGGTTCTGCTGGGCGAAACTCTGTCGTTTACCGTAAACGAGGAATTTGCCGACCTGTATAAAATCAGTATACGGGAAAATAACGAACAGGAAGATTTTGCAACCGGGGATTATTCTTTCGTTTTCGCGGACTTTTCGGACCGTTTGTTTATCAGTATACAAGACATGAGCGGCTCATGGCTGCCGTATAGTGTCAGCTTGAACTCCATTGTGATTGAAAACATAACTATCAACGGCAGGAGTTACGAACTTAACAGCACTTATTTCAATTATGTCAAAGAACTCGGCGAAACCTCCTTCACGGTGGTTTTCGACGAGAAAGCGATAACGGATTACGAACTGTATTACAGTACGGACCTCAATTCCGAAAGGGTTAGAATGACGCAGACTTCTATTACCTTGTCGGCGGCGGACATCGAAAGATATATGTACGTGTACCTTGCGGAAGATATGGGTGAAACTCAGGTGCTGTACTTAGAACTTGGCGACTTCACGCCCATAGATTCGGTCGTTTTATACAGTGCAGACGCATACAGCGACAATAACCCGAATACCTGGTCGTCGGAATGGAGCGGAACGCCTGAACTGACGGTCAGAGGCGTTATCGAAAACGTCAAAGTAGTTTACAGAGAAGGATACGAGCATTGCACAAGCAGGATATTCGACGCACAGGGAACGGAGATTACCGATTTCACCCGGGCTGTCGGCGGCATTTATACCTTTAAGATATATCTTGGCGGCGAGGAAATTTACAGTATCGATATTTATATCGCTTACGATATGTCTTTTGTGTTCCCCGATACCGACATACAAAACGTGGATGGTGCGGACGTGCCCGTACTGGTAACGACATCGGCTACTCTAAGCAGAGAATTTGAGGATACCGATTTTTACAGCGGCCAGTCAATCACTTTTGACGGAGAGCCGACAAAGGCGCTGATCGCGGGGCAAAACAAGGTTGACGTAGTTTATAAAGTCACCGTAAAAGACAGGGAATACACCTTTAATTTCCAATTGTTCGTCGAGTATAACCCGGAAGACGATCCGGCGAGCAATTACGTTAAAAGCATTGAAGCAGATTACGTCAGCCAATGGGGCGGCGTCAATACGGTAGGCATTAACAAATTCGAAGGCGTTACCCCCTCTTGGATTGACCTTGCCGGCCTTTTAAGAATGTCCGGAGACGATATCCGTATCGAATTACTGGAAGGCAATACGCTTATATCCAAAAATCTTGTTATTTTAACCGAGGCAAACCGGTTGTCCTATATCGAATATACCGTTCTTACGGCGGCAGGCGACGAGAAAACTTACAGGGTATATTTAAATACCGGAGGCAGAGTGTCGGATAACCTCAACGCCCGATTTACATTACAGGAAACGGGATCTTCCGTTAAGGACGTTACGGCGATGCTTAATGACGATACCCTTGTTATAGAGAAAATTAATTTGTCGGCCACGGTTAACATTATTACCGAGGACCCGTATACGTATCATAAATACTACTATAACGACGAATTGATTACAGACTTCTATTACGGACACCTGAATCTGAATAAAGCGGGCACTTATAAGATAGAAATAATATCCTCCGACAATACCGCTACGAGAACGGTTACGGTAATAGTTTCGGAATACAGCGCGCTGGTACTTGAAATGTTCTACGGCGAGGAAAGGCTGTATATAGAAGAAGGGAGCGACGCCCCCGGCGGTAACATGGAAATGTTTTTCGGAACGGACGGGAATCAGTGCTTCATCGGATATTTCGGAAACAAAAATCCCGAGGACGTCGGCACGGTTACGCTGAGCGGTCAATCCGTGTTTGCGGATAACATATTTATGCCGGATATGACGCGCGTAACGGATTTTTCGGCAATAACGCTGCCGCTTATGACGGATGCCGACGGCTCGGTGACTCAGGTTGCGGGCGCCGAATATACCTATCTGAACATGTATATGGGGGACGGCATAACCATAAAACTGATTTTTGTGTTTGCCGAGGCGCCGATAACGGAATGAGATAGCATGTCAGAAAGACCGCAATGCCTACCGGCAGAGCAGGCAGGGCGGTATTGATTAAAACGGTTAAAGCAGGCGAAGGTTAATCTTTCGCCTGTTTTATCGTAAGGCGGTTATGCCGAGGGTATTAAAGCCCTCGCTGAACAAGTGCTTATATGCCGTTTTTACTTGTTTCTGCCGCGCTCCGAAAAGGATAATTTATGTAAAATATCGTTTAATATTTTATTTTTTCAGTCGTTTCACGGCAAGCGTATAAACCGTATAAACAGGAGCGGGCGGGATTTAAATGTTAAAAAATGTCCCGTATTACCATAAAATTGCCGTTTCAGGGAAAAGTTTTATAAAAAATTTGCCTTTGATTTATTCTTATAATATAATTTTTTTATCAGGATAAGGAAGGGAAACAATATGGACGAAAACGCAAACACCGTCAGGGCCGAAGAGCAGATCTGTCAGAGTGGCGTCAACTGCGTGCCTTTTAAGGAAAAAGCGGCTTTTTGCTTTGCTGCGCTGATGAGGGACCTGAAAACGCTTTGCGAGGTTTATAATATCGACAGGGTAACGCCCTTCGATATGTTCCCTCAAACCCGCCACGTTGAAACGCTGGTGGTATTATCCCACAAAAAGCCCGATTCGCATATCGAAGTAAAAATTGACTTCGACAATACGTCTCTTGATAAGTCGGCAATAGCCGAACGAGCAGAGAAAAGAAAGCCCAAAGACAAGCCGACTTATAAGGATATACAGGATTGGGTGGAGAAAAACTACGGTTTTAAGGTGCACACCGCTTACATTGCAGAAGTGAAGAGAAATGAGGGACTACCAATGTACGACGCACCCAACGCCGTGGAAGAATTAAAGCGTCCTCGTTCACATCCAACGGCGGAAATGGTAAAGGCGATAAAAGACGCTCTTAAACACTTTGGGATAATTTAATAAGAATCCTGAGTTGCAATATCTTGCATTAAAAGAGTTTAATGCTAAGCAAAGGTTGACAAAAAGGCTGTCCCGTCAAAAAGGATTTAAGGATATGACGATGGCGGAATTTAACGAGAAAATCAATCAATTGATTGATGCTAAGGACGAAGAAGAATTTAATAGGATTTTGAAGTCTATACAAAAATAAGAGGAGAAGGAGTAAAATAATGAAGAAGTTTTTAGTAATAGTGTTATCGGTGTTTATGATGATAGGGGCAAGTGCGAGTTTAACCGCCTGCAACGAGAATAGCAATCCGCCCGAAACGGTGACGATAACAGACATGGAGGGGACGAAAGTAACCATTCCTACGGACGTGGACAAGGTAGCGTGCATTTCGCCTTCCGCAACCGACTTGATGATTGCTTTTGGGCTTGGTGATAAAATTGTAGGAACGTATCGTTCCTTTACGTATAATCCTTGGGCTGCAGAGATTTATCCAAATGCGGCAAACTTTAAGGGATATAGTTATAGCGTTGCGGCAGAAGAATTGCTTGCTGATGGCATAGACCTTGTTATCATCCAAAACACAGAAAACGCCGAGGCATTTAGAAATGCAGGGATTCCCGTAGTTGCAGTGCACCAATACTCGCCGAACGGAGCTTTTGATGAAGAAGTATATGAAGTTGCGGAGCTTTTGGGAGATATTTTCGGCGGTGAGGCAAAGACAAAAGCCGACGCTTGGATAAAAGAAGTTAAAGATACGATTACGGAAATTAAAACGGCGATTGGCAAAACGAATAGTGAAAAAGCAGTTTATTACGTAAACGGGGAAAAGCAAAAAGGGTTGTATTATTCCGACGGCGGGAACTCTATGATTTCGCGAATTTTTGACGTGGCAAACGTGAGACTTGCGACGGAAAAATACGAGGTCTTGAACGTACATAAAGTATCGGATGAAGAAATGGTAGCTCTTAATCCCCACGCAATGCTAATCGGCGGTGCATATCAAAACTATCTCATGGACCAGCTTGATAACTCTCCCGTTTGGTCGGCTTTGGAATGTAACCAGCAAGGTAGAGTTTATCGTATTCCCGTTGCAATGGTCGGCATTGAAAACGTAAGCGCGGAAACACCCGTTATGCTCAAATACGTAGCAAGCTTATTTAATCCATCTTACGAGTTTGATATGAAGACGGAATTGAAAGCAAATATCAAAAAGTATTTCGGCTACGATCTTACCGATGGCGACGTTGAAAATATGTGCAATGCATTAACTAAAAACGGAGAAGTAATGGTAAATGCAGAGTGAGTACCATAAAAGCAAAAAAAAGTTTATAATATCGGTCTTAATATTGTCTGCGCTCATAGTGATATTATTTTTTGTCTCTATGAGCGTGGGGCGGTATAGAATATCGTTTCCAGACGTCATAAAGTATTTCACAGGACAAACTGTACCTGAACTATCGGCAAGGGTGATTGCCTATTTAAGATTGCCAAGAACGTTATTGGCAGCGCTTGTTGGTTGCGCTTTAGCTGTTTCGGGCGCGATTTATCAAAGCGCCTTTAATAATAAACTTGTTTCTCCCGATTTGCTCGGTGTTTCTTCGGGCGCAAGCGTTGGCGCATGCTTTGCGATTTTGCTTGGTCTGTCGGGTGTGTTCATTAGCTTGTTTTCCTTTGCGATGGGTTTTATTGCAGTTATTTTAACCGTTTTAATTGCAAAGATTTTCAAAAATAAATCTAACGTTGTGTTATTGCTTTCGGGTATTGCAGTTGGTGGATTAATGTCGTCTGGAGTAGGGCTTATGAAGTATCTTGCCGACGATGAGATGAAACTTGCCGAAATGACGTATTGGTTGCTTGGTGATTTATCTGGAACGACAATGAAAGAAGTATGGATTATGCTTCCAATTGTTGTGGCAAGTTGCGTCGTTACGGTTTTAACGTCTTGGCGGGTAAATATCGTATCTCTTGGGGCAAAAGAATCCAAAGCGTTGGGCATTAACTATAAAGCAAATATGGGCATTTTGATTGGAATTGCTACGCTTTTAACGGCAGGCGCAGTATCGGTGAGTGGTACAATTGGGTGGATAGGTTTGGTAATTCCAAACGTGGTACGACTGATTGTGGGGAGTGATAACAAAAAGGTTTTACCACTTTCTATGCTGTCGGGTGCAGCGTTTATGGTTATTGTGGATATGCTAGCTAGAACGCTTGCGCCGAATGAAATTCCGTTAAGTGTCATTACAGGCATTATAGGAACACCATTGTTTATCTATGCGATTTTCAAAAGGAGGAAGGAACTTCAATGAAAAACGTAATAGAAATAAAAGATTTATCTTTTAGTTATGAAAAGAATAAAAACGTTTTACGCGAAGTTGATTTGTCGATTGAAGAAGGCGCGATAGTTGCTATTCTCGGTAAAAACGGTTGTGGAAAATCCACGTTGCTTGATTGCATTATCGGTTATAACGATTATAATCAAGGGGAAATAAAGGTTGACGGCATAGACGTGAAACGCTTATCTTCAAAAGAATTAGCCAAAAAGGTTGCTCACATTTCACAAAATACGGTTATCAACATTGACTATACGGTTTTAGAGTTTATTTTGTTTGGTAGGAATTGTCATTTGCCTTTTGGGGGCTCACCTGGCGAAAGCGATTATGAGATAGCAAAGAATAATGCGGAAAAACTTGGTATTACGCACTTGCTTTCAAAGGATATCAATAAGTTAAGTGGCGGAGAACGACAACTTGCCTTTATAGCAAGAGCGTTGACGCAGGAATCGAAAATTATCGTTATGGATGAACCGACGGCATCACTTGATTATGGTAATCAAATTCGACTTTTCAAGATTGTAAAAGATTTGCAGCGCATAGGAAAAACGGTTGTATTTACCATCCATAACCCTGAACATGTAATAAATTTAAATTGCGACGTGGCTATTATGAAGGATGGAAAAGTAATTCAATGCGGAAAGGCTAAAGATTGCATCACACGAGAATTGTTGGAAGAAATTTATGAGATAAAGCTTGGTGAATTCAATGTGTAAGTACAAAGAAATTAATTTGGAAGAAGGAATCCATATATGATATGCGTTATGCAAAAGATATACGGTATTTCCCGCAAGAAACAGATCGAGATAATAGGCGAGCTGCAAGAAAGGAAAAAACTTTTGCAGTCCCTGACGGACGGCGGGGAACCGGCAAGCGTAGAGGTGTAAGGTTATGTTGAAAACGGGCCTCCTGAAAGGGGATATCACCAAAATCCGCGCAGACGCAATCGTCAACGCGGCAAACCGCAGCCTTCTGGGCGGAGGAGGGGTTGACGGCGCCATTCACCTGGCGGCGGGAAAGGAACTGCTTAATGAGTGCAGAACGCTGGGCGGCTGCGAAACGGGACAGGCAAAACTTACAAAAGGTTACAATCTGCCCGCAAAATACGTTATTCACACCGTAGGCCCGATATGGCGGGGCGGCGGATACGGCGAAGAGGAACTTCTTATAAGCTGTTACGAAAATTCCGTCAGAACGGCAATATCGGCGGGAGTGAAAACCCTGGCTTTTCCGCTGATATCGGCGGGAGTTTACGGTTACCCCAAAGAGCAGGCGATACAGATTGCGCTTACCGTACTCGAAAAGTGCGTGCCCGACGATATGCAGGCTTTTCTGGTGCTTTACGACGAGTCGGCTTACAGGCTTGCCGTTGCCGTAGCAGGCCGATTAGAGAGTAAGTAAGGCTTGCCGTAAGGGTTTTTCGAAATATTGTCGTAAATTTGAAAAAATTGTGTTTACAGTCTTGATTTATCTCGGTGCGTATGGTAAAATATAAGTAGTTTTAAAAAAACACAAGAGGTGAAATTATGAACAAAAACGAATTTATAGCCAAAATAGCAGAAGATGCCGCTTTGAAAAAAGGCGATGCCGAAAAGTTCCTCGACGCTTTTATCGCAACGGTTAAAGAAGTTATGGTAAGCGGCGACAAACTGCAACTCGTAGGTTTCGGAACGTTCGAGGCCAAAGAGCGCAGCGCGAAAGAAGGTATCAATCCCGCAACGGGCGCAAAAATTCAGATTCCCGCCTGCAAGGTTCCCGCTTTCAAACCCGGCAAAGCTCTTAAAGACGAAATCAACAAATAAACAAGCGCTGTCAAAGCCCGCCGCAAGGCGGGTTTTTTATTTTAAAGATGTAAAAAACGGTGGTAATTATGTTAATTTCTGTTTTATGTTGAAATGTATATTTATTACTGTTATAATTAAAATATACGCGTAAGGGGCAGTTATGAAAATCGGAGTTCAGTTATATTCGCTGAGAAACAGCCTGAAAAACGAAAAAGGGTATGAAACCGCTTTCGCGCGGCTTAAAAACATGGGCGCCGAGGTCGTCCAGGTTTCAGGACGCCTTAATATCGACAGCAGGCGCCTGGGCGAGCTGTCGCGCGAGTACGGATTGCCCGTATGTATAAGTCACGTGCCTTTCGGCAGACTCGAAGAAGAACCCGAACAGCTGATTTGCGAGCATAAGGATTTCGGTTGCTGCAATATGGGAATAGGCATGATGCCCGCCAAATACCGCACGGGCAAGCTGAAAGATATTGATTTGTTTGTAAAATTTTTGAACGATACGGCCGAATTGCTGAAAAAAGAGGGAATGACGCTGTCCTATCATAACCATTGGTTCGAGTTTGACAGGACGGAAGGGCACGTCGTTATGGATTATCTCATCGAGAACACGTCGCCGCAGGTTATGTTTATTCCCGACACGTTCTGGATAAAAGTCGGGGGATACGCCCCCGAAGAATACATTTCGAAGGCGGCGGGCAGAATAAATACCGTTCACCTTAAAGATTATTGCAAAATTCTGGGCATACCCGTATTCCGCGCGGTCGGCAAGGGAAACCTCGATTTCAGAAGCATACTTGACGCTTCGCAAAAGGCAGGCGCCGAAAACGCCGTTATCGAACTTGACAAATCGCCTTCGCCTTACAGGAGCGTCGGCTTCGGACTGAACTATATTAACAAGCTGCAAATTACATAAGCAGGTGTTTATATATTAAGATTATATGTTAATCATACTTTTTACGCATAAGGGGGTCTTATGGAGCAAACCGACGTAAAGGCTAAACCGCCGTTTGGATTCAAGGATAAAATCGGATACGCCATGGGCGATTTCGGATGTAATCTGAGCTTTTCGCTGATATCCGCTTTTATGATAGACTTCTATACGCAGTATATCAAAATCGCGGACGTGGCCTGGATGGTTATTATCATTCTTACCAAAGTCTGGGACGGTATCAACGATCCTATCATGGGCAGTATCGTAGACCGCGTGCGCATAGGTAAAAGCGGTAGCAAGTTCAAGCCGTGGATAAGAATAGGAGCTATAGGTCTGATTTTTACGGGCGCGCTTGTTTTTCTGCCCATTCCCGATGCGGCCGGCTGGGTTAAAATTACCGTGTGTATAGTCACTTATCTGCTGTGGGACGTCTGCTATACTTTGCTTAACGTGCCTTACGGCGCTCTTAACAGCGCGATATCGGCAGACTCCATCGAGAGAACGCAGCTTTCCACCTGGCGCAGTATAGGCGCGGCGGTCGGAGGCGCAATCTGCGTCGTGCTGCCGATGTTCGTTTACGACGAAAACAACAGCATTATTGGCGGCAGGCTGATATGGATGGGGCTTATTATGGGGTTGGTGGCTTTTGTGGCTTATACCCTACTTTTAAAACTCACTACCGAAAGAGTGCACGTCGACGCCCCTCAAAAACAAAAAATCAATTATATCGAAACGGTTAAAACGTTTTTTAAAAACAGGCCGCTTATCGCCATGTGTATAGCTTCTTTCGCGCTGCTGGTATTTTTCATGTCCTGTACCACTACCACAAAGTGGCTGTTTCAGGTTTACTTCGGCAATGCGGGCACCATGGTAACCGTGGCTACGGTGGTGGCTTATCTTCCCATGGTGTTCTTTATACCGTTTACCAGCAAAATAGTCAAAAAGCTCGGCAAGAAAAAAGCTACGGCTCTGCCGCTTATTTCGAGTATCGTCGCCGCTTTCGTCATGTTGTTCGTACCCGTTTCGCCCGACAGCAAAGGCGGTATAATTTATATGATAGGGCTTATGTGCATTCAGACGGGCGGCGGGCTGTTCCAGCTTATATGCTGGGCCATGATTACGGACTGCATCGACTATCAGCAGCTGGAAACCGGCAAAAGGGAAGAGGGCAGCGTTTACGCTTTTTACAGCTTCTTCCGCAAGGTTTCGCAGGGGGTGGCGCTCGTGCTGCCGTTGGCGTGCATGTCCGCAGTGGGATACAACTCCAAAGCCGAACCCATTAGCAATCAGCTTCCCGGAGTGGGTGAGAGAATGGTAAAAATGTACGTTATCCTGATGTTGGTCGGTGCCGTCATGATGTTCCTGGCGCTGATGTTCGTTTACAACCTCGGCAAGAGCGAAGTAGCGCGCATTTCGCAGGAACTGGGCAAGGAAGACGCCGCCTTCGACCTTAACAACGCCATTGAAAACAGAAACGAGTAATTGTTTGAAGCGGGCAATCTGCCCGCTTTTTAATACTCCATTATTATATGTCCGTTAAAAATATCCGATATTGCGGTATTTTGCCTTCAAAACGGAAATCAGACGAAAAAACAGTTGATTTAGCGGCGGACTTGCCTCATTATAAAAATATAACGCGTTTTCCGGGGGAAATATGGAAATCAACGATAAAAATTATCTTACCCGCAAAAACAAATTTTGTTTTGCCGCTTCGGGTTTCGGGCAGAACCTTATAGGCGCTACGGTAAACAGCTATCTGATGTTTTTTATGACGCACATTACCGCAATCGGCTATTTCGCTACCACGGTAATAATGTTTATCGCAAAAACCATAGACGCTTTCAACGATCCGTTTATGGGCGTAGTGGTGGATAAAACGCACAGCAGAATGGGTAAACTCAGGCCCTATCTTCTGGCCGCGCCCATTCCGCTTGCCCTGGTTACCGTGCTAATGTTTGTCGTACCCGGATTCGAAAGACCGGGGCGCATAGCATATATAGCGATGCTGTACGTGCTTTGGGACATTTTTTACACCATAGGCGATATTCCGTTCTGGAGTTCGCCTGCGGCGATGACGCCCAATCCGAAGGAGCGCGTCAAATTTATTACGTTCAGCCGTCTGTTTCACAGTGCGGGCGGCGCGCTGCCTCTGCTTCTGCTGCCCCTTACGGAAATATTCTGCGGCGCAAAGACGAAGGAAAGCTATCTTGCCGTTGCCGTTATAAGCGGCGTGGTTGGAGGCGCACTTTATATGCTAGCCTTTTTCGGTACTACCGAAAGGGTGGTAAGCAGCGCGGCTTCGCCCTCGGTAAAGGAATGCTTCAGGTATCTTTTCAGAAACAAGCCTCTTCTGGTTGTAGTGCTTGCCAACGTGTTGGGATTCGGCCGGGCGTTGCGCACGGTGGCGGGGCTTTATCTCACGACCTATCTGTGCCACGATATGCCGTCGTTTATGACTCCGGCTCTCGGCAATACCTTTATGATGGCGGGATTTGCCGTGTCGGGCGTGCTGTCTATGTTGTTTACGCCCATGGTTGTTAAAAAATACAATTACCGCACTATCACCTGGGCCTGCTGCGTGCTCGGTATAACCGGAGATCTGATTTTGCTGGCAGTAGGGCTTTCGGCCGGGTGCAGCATTTATCTGCTTCTGGGAGTCCAGACCATTACGGGCATGGCTTACGGCATGGCTTGCAACGTGAATTACGCCATGATTTCCGAAAGTATAGACTATCTCGAATGGAAAGAGGGCGCGCGTGCGGAGGGCGTGAGCATATCGATGCAGACGCTTATGAACAAGCTTGTGGGAGCTATTCAGTCGGGCGTTATGCCTATGCTGATGCTTCTTGTCGGCTTTATCGAGCCTACCGAGAATAATCCCTCGCCGCCTCAGACGGACGGAGCTTTGCAGGGTTTGCTGATAGTGGTGTGCGTCGTGCCCGTTATAGGCTGGATACTTACGGCCGTATGTATGAAATTTTACGATTTCGTCGGTGAAAAACGCGAAAAAATTTACGCCGAACTTTACGAGCAGCGCAAAAACAGTTCCGAAGTCCGGGTGCTGGATATAGCCTGACGCCGGTAAGGTTAGTCTGCGGGGGAAATTTCCCCCGCTTTTTTTACAGAAGCGTTGAATTTATTTATCGGGCAGTATATAATAAAGTAAATCGGAATTAAGGAGAGCTGAATATGAAAACGGTATATACCGGGTGTAACCTCATCGACGTTGAAGACGGCTGCAGAATTATTCCCGACGCTTCGGTCTTCGTTGACGGCGACAAGATAGTGAAAGCGGTTTCGGGAAAGGCTGATACCGCCGGCTTTACCGAGGTTAACCTGCAGGGCAAGTATGTTGCGCCGGGGCTGGTCAATCTGCACGCGCATCTGTTCGGAACGGGCAGGCCCAGTAAAGTGTTGGGCGGAGGAAAACTTCAAAAGGTTCTTATCAAGCTGATAAATACCCGCGCGGGCGATAAAATTCTTGATAAACTCGTGCTTTCGGCAGCTGTGCAACAACTCAGGTCGGGCGTTACCACGGTAAGATGCGTGGGCGATTTCAAATATTCGGACGTACGGCTTCGGGATAAGATTAACGAAGGACGCTGCTTCGGCCCGAGATTGTTGGTTTCCGGCCCCGCAATAACCGTTAAGGGCGGGCACGGCGACGGCACTTTCGCAATGACCTCGGACAGTACGGACGAGCTTGTATCCTTTGTGGACAAAAACAAGAGCGCGGGCGTGGATTTTATAAAAATCTGCATCACGGGCGGCGTTATGGACGCCAAAAAGAAGGGAGAGCCCGGAGAACTTAAAATGAACGTCGTACAGGCAAAGGCCGTATGCGACAGAGCTCACGAACTCGGCCTAATAGTCGCTTCGCACACCGAAAGCACCAAGGGAATGGAAGTAGCCGCCGAAGCGGGCGTGGATACTATTGAACACGGAAGTTTCCCGGACGACGGGCTTATCGGGAAGATTAAGGCATACGGCGGTAAGATAGTGGCTACTTTTTCGCCTGCGCTGCCGCTTGCGAGGCTCAGCCCCGAACTTACAAAGCTGAACGAAATGTGCGTGTATAACAGCGAGGTGGTTCTGGACGGCATGACGGAAGGTGCGATTGCCGCCGAGAAAAACGGCATACCCGTGGGGCTGGGTACGGATTCTTCCTGTCCGTTCAGCACGCAGTACAATATGTGGAGGGAAGTGTGTTATTACAGCAGGATGACGGGGGCGAGTACCGCTAAGGCTTTGTATACGGCTACTTTGGGTAACGCCGCTATCGCGGGCGTCGCCGACGTTACGGGCTCGATAAAGGAAGGAAAGAGCGCGGATATGATTGTGCTTGACGGGAATCCTCTCGACGACCTTACCGCGCTTAAAGCGCCGTGCAAAGTGATATGCCGCGGCGTCGAAGTTAAAGGAAAGGTAAAACGGAACGCATTTATCGAGGCAAAACTCGACGAACTTTATAAAACTTTACAGGTGAAGCATGAAATACGAAATCGATAAGGAACTTTTGGTTGAACTCAACGGCGACAGGCAGAATATACGTATCAGAGCGGCACAAAAAGGGTTGCCCGTGTTGCTTTTCATACACGGCGGCCCCGGAGTATGTAACCGACACAGCGTAATGGGCGACCTTTCGGGACTTGCGGATACTTTCACTATGGTATGCTGGGATCAGCGCCTTTCGGGCAAAAGTTACAGGAAACTCAATAAGGGCGAAACGATTTGCGTGGACGATTACGTAAACGACGCCCGCGCTTTGACAGAATATCTGAGGGCCGAATTCGGCGGCGATATATACGTTGCCGGGCACAGCTGGGGTTCAATCATAGGACTTTTGCTGATTACGCGATACCCCGACGGCATAAAAGCATATATAGGGCAGGGACAGTTCGTGAACGGAACCCTGAACGAAAAACTGTCGTATGAGTTCTGTCTCGCCGAGGCAAAGAAGGCCGGCGATAAAAAAGCATTGAAAAAGCTTGCCGGCGGCGCGCCCGTAGCCGGACAGTACCCGACGCAGAAGGCAATGATGACTCAACGGGATTATCTGACGAGATTCGGAGGGGCGGATTACAATCACCGATGCGGCATGATCAAATCCTTGCTTATACCCCTTCTTAAAAGCCCCGAATACAGCCTTGCGGATATAGCCAAATATGCAAAGGGCGGTATGTATTTAAGCAGGGTTCTGTGGCCCGAGGTTGTGTCTTACGAATTCGATAAAACGGTAACCGAAGTAAGCGTACCCGTAATAATAACGCAGGGCAGATACGATTACAATACCCCTTCAGAACTTGCAAAACAGTGGTTTGATAATTTAAAAGCGCCTTATAAACGCTGGATTTGGTTTGAAAATTCGGCGCACGGGCCTATGCGGGAAGAACCTGACCTTTGGGTTGAGACCGTAAAAAAAGAAGCGGAGAGACTGAATGGACAAAACTAACGCCATGCGTATACTTGACGGACTCAAAGCGGTTTACGAAGTGATAGAGTACGACGAGTCTGTTACGGACGGGGTCAGCGTGGCCGCCCTTACGGGTCAGCCCGCAGACGGCGTGTTCAAAACGCTGGTTACTCAGTCCGCCAAAGGCGAAAACATCGTTTTCGTCATACCCGTAAACAAAAGCCTGGACATGAAAAAAGCGGCCGCGGCCGCAGGCGTCAAGCGGGTTGAAATGCTCGATCGCAACAAGCTTAAAGACATTACCGGTTACGTGCACGGAGGGTGCTCGCCCGTGGGAATGAAAAAACGGTTCAGGACCTTTATCGACGAAAGCGCCCGCGGCAGAACGGTTACGCTGAGCGGCGGAAAGAGAGGAATGCAGATAAAAACGGACGTAAACAATATAGTTTCGGCCGTGTGCGCGACGTTTGCAGAGCTTACTTCCTGAGCGGCAGGATTTAAAAAGACGCGCTGCGGCGCGTCTTTTATTTTACCTTTAAAATATCGTCTGCCGATATTTCCAGAAAATCGCAAAGCCTGGAAAGAGTTGCGAGAGAGGGCAGCGCTCTGCCCGACAGATACTGCGACAAAGTAGGCCTGGATACGCCTATCGCGTCGGCTATTTCGGATTTGGTTTTGCCCGACAGCAGGATTTCACGCCGCAGATTTAAAGATATTTGTCGTTGAAGTTCCATATTCGCCTCCGTTTAATTATATTAAGTATTGCCTAATTATACTTGACAATTAGGTATTGCCTAATATATAATAAATTTCGGCTCCGCAAAGTCGGCTTTATACGGCGCGATGCGGCGGTTTGCAAGAACTCAATTCCCAAATATCCTCAATAATCTGTCAAAAAGCGGCTGTAAGTGCCGCTTTTTGCTTTTTGCGGGTCGCATGCGGTGCGGCAAGCGGTTTCCCGGCGCGGCGCAACCGTTTATTCATAAAAAAAGCCCGTAAGGGTTGTTGACTTTTGAAGGTTATTATATTTATAATAATATAAAACGATTTCAGGAGAAACGGGATATGGTCGGAGAGTTTATTATTGACGCTTATCCGGACGTGTGGAAACTTATCGTGCGCCTGTGCATTGCGGGCCTGTGCGGTTACGTTATCGGTATGGAAAGAAAGGCGCGGTCTAAAGAGGCCGGCGTCAGGACGCACACCATTGTATGCATTGCTTCCGCACTGATAATGATTGTTTCCAAATATTCGTTTACGGATTTGGGATACGACACTTACGACGCGGCGCGCATAGCGGCTCAGATTGTAAGCGGCATAGGCTTTCTCGGCGCGGGCATGATTTTCTACCGCAGGGATATCCTTCACGGGCTGACCACTGCGGCGGGAGTATGGGCTACCGCGGGCATAGGCATGGCTATCGGTTCGGGTATGATAATACTCGGTCTGGCCGGTACGGCGATAATCATGTTTGTGCAGATAGTTCTTCACATGCACGTAAGAACGGCTAAATATAAGGCTATCACCGTAATGAAAGCCATTATAAAAATAGAGGATAAAAACGATATTACCGACTTCAAGCAACTGTTCGGGATAAACAAATTTCTGAAATTTCGCACTTATCGCAACGACGGCGACAGTCTCGCGGAGCTCGAATTCATGACCAAACTGAGTTTTTCGTCCGAACAGCTGTACGAACTCACGCGGACGCATTCTTATATCGTGTCCGTGGAGAGCAACGAGGAAATTTAACGAGGGCCGCAACTTCGGTTGCGGTCTTATTATGCCTGAAAGCGTATATACTTTATTATTAACACAAAAAACAGTTGCTTATTATAGTAAAAAATAGTATAATTTCTTAAAGTCGCGGGGTCTGACGCGGCGAAAGAAAAATATGGAACAAGCTAAAGCCAAAAAATTTAATTTTAAAGAGTATCTCAACAAGCATCTTACGGCTACGCGCGCGGTCGTGCTTGCTTTCGCCGTCACCATTCTTATAGGCGCGGCCCTTCTGATGCTTCCGATATCCACAAAGGAGCAGGGCAGTCTCGGGTTTATCGACGCTCTGTTTACCGCGACTTCGGCTACCTGCGTGACCGGCCTTATTATTTTCGATACGTCGATTACCTTCACGGGGTTCGGTCAGGTCGTTATATTATTGCTTATTCAGCTGGGCGGCCTGGGCTTCATGACGCTGTCCACCCTGATTTACATTCTTATAGGCCACAAAATCAGCCTTCAACGCAGAATCTCGATAAAAGAGGACCTTTCTTACGGCGGAATGGACGGACTGAAAGAGATTACTTTGCGCATAGTACTGATTTCGGTTATAGTGGAAAGTATAGGCGCCGCCGTGCTTACTTTTGCTTTTTCCAAATATTATCCTTTCGGAAAATCGCTGTGGTTCGGCATATTCCACAGCGTGTCCGCTTTCTGTAACGCAGGGTTTGACATTCTGCCCGCGGCGGAAAATTCCAGCCTCATTTTATATAACGACAATCCCGTTGTGCTTATTACCATTGCAGGCCTCATTATTACCGGCGGTATCGGTTTTCTGGTTATTGAGGATATTTTGCGCAATCACAGATGGCGCAAGCTGGCCTTGCAGAGCAAAGCCGTGCTTATCATTACGCTTGTCCTTATACTTACCGGTACGGGGATATTTTTGCTGGGGGAATACTCGCGCAATTTTGCAGGAATGCCCTTCTGGCAGAAGGTGCTTAACGCGTTTTTCCATTCGGTTACGACGAGAACCGCCGGGTACAATTCGTTCGACCTGTCAGACCTGTCGCCCATTTCCTACATGACTACCGTGGCCTGGATGTTCATAGGCGCAAGCCCGGGCTCTACGGGCGGGGGCATCAAAACAACTACGCTGTTCATACTCGTCGTCGCCGTTATAATGACCATACGACAGAAAAACGAAGCCGTTTTCGATATGCGCTCGATAGGTAAAAAAACCATAGCCAAAGCGGCTACCGTGCTTACTCTGGCGCTGGTCATGAGTTTTATAAGCTGTTTTATCATGTGCCTTTCCGAGAAGGGCGCGGATATAAAGGACATTCTGTTCGAACAGATCAGTGCTTACGGCACCGTGGGACTGTCTACGGGACTTACGCCCGAACTGTCGTCCGTCGGAAAAATTATTATTATATTTAATATGTTTATCGGAAGGGTGGGCGCGCTGACTTTCTTTATCGCGTTCGCGAAGGGAAACAAAAGTCGGTCCGCCATTCAGTATCAGGAAGCTAATATCAGTATATAAGGTGGTTTTATGTTAAAAAGATTTAAAAATCAGACAAACAAACAGTATGCCATTATCGGCCTGGGACGGTTCGGTACCCAGATTGCGAAAGTACTTACGCAGAACGGTTACGAAGTGCTGGCGGTGGACAAGTGCGAAAGCAAGGCCGCCGCTTTGAGCGAGATTGCTACGCATACCGTTGTCGCCGACGCTTCGGACGAGGCTACTTTAAGGCGGCTTGCGATAGACAACTTCGACGTTGTTATTATAGCCATAGGCGAGGATATGCAGGCTTCCATCGTTTGCGCGCTGTGCTGTAAGGAGCTCGGCGCCAAATATATAGTCGCGAAGGCCAGCAACGAAAAACACGCTAAAATACTGGAAAAAATAGGCATCAACAAAATTGTTATTCCCGAGGCAGACAGCGCGTTGCGTACGGCTATGACGCTTATCAACCCGCACGTCAGCGAGATTATGGAACTTGAAGAGGGTTACAGCGTGGCCGAAGTCGACGTGCCCGAAAGCTGGGTGGGAGATACCCTTGTGGGACTTAAAATCAGAAATCGCTACAATATAAACGTACTGCTGGTCATACGCGCCGATTCCGCAGCCGTAATTCCCGAGCCCGAGACCGTTTTTAACGCGGGCGACAACATAATAATAGGCGGTTTCAGCGAGGACGTCAAGCAGTTTATACGTCAGGAAATAAGCGAATAATATATCTGTCGGAGTATATGCCATGAGAAAGGTTATAAATATCAACGAGAACTGGACCTTTATTAAAGAGGGCAAAGCCGCACAGGTCAATCTTCCGCATACCTGGAATGCCGAAGACGGGCAGGCCGGCGGTTTCTATTATCGCGGTAAGTGCCTTTACGTTAAAGAACTTCCCGCCGCGCGCGGTATAACATATATAGAATTCAACGGCGCGAACAGCGTTACCGAGGTCTATGTAAACGGGAAAAAGGCAGGCGAGCATTGCGGAGGATATTCGGTGTTCCGTTTCGATCTTACCGCTTATCTCGATCAGCCCGTAAACAAGCTCGAAGTTTACGTGGATAATTCGGAAGACGCTTACGTTTATCCCGCTATGGCCGATTTTACTTTTTACGGCGGCCTTTACCGCGACGTCAACCTGATAGAGGTTGGACGCACGCACTTCGATCTCGAAGACAAAAGCCTGTACGGCATTAAGGCTACGCCCGCACTCGAAGTGGGCTGGAAACTTAACGTGAAATCGTCGGTAGTTAATCCCGACGGAGCCGAGCTTGTATATAACCTTTTCGACGCCGACAAGAAGGTGGCGGCTTCCGCAAGAACGGACGCTGCTTCCAACGAGATTACTTTCGATATAGACAATCCCCGACTTTGGAACGGAGTGGAGGACCCATATCTTTACACGCTTGCCTGCGCGCTCTGCAAAGACGGAGAGATTACCGATAACGTCGAGTTCAAGGTCGGATTCAGACATTTCTCCTTCGACGGCCGGAAGGGATTCGAACTTAACGGCAAACCCCTTAAATTAAAAGGCGTTTCGCGCCATCAGGACAGAAAAGGAAAGGGTAACGCGCTGTCTTTTTCCGATCACCTCGAAGACATAGAAACCATACTCGATATAGGCGCGAATTCGGTAAGACTGGCTCATTATCAGCACAGTCGGGATTTTTACGACCTTTGCGACGAAAAAGGATTGCTCGTGTGGGCCGAAGTTCCCGTTATTTCCTCGTTCTCCAAAAAGAAACAGCCGAACGCGCTGTCTCAGCTGGAAGAACTCATAAAACAGAATTACAATCACGCAAGTATTTTCTGTTGGAGTATCGCCAACGAAATTTCGATAAAAAGCCAGACAAAAGGGCTCGAACCCGCTCTGGAACAGCTCAACGACCTTGCGCATACGCTTGACGATACGCGTCCCACGGTTATGGCGCAGCTTTCCATGTGCCCGAAGGATTCGCCTTTAAACAGAATTACGGATATTCTGGGCTATAATCATTATTTCGGCTGGTATATGCAGACGGTGGCAAAACTCGACGAGTGGCTGGACGATTTTCATAAAATCAACCCCGATTTGTGCCTGTGCCTTTCGGAGTACGGCGCCGAGGGAATTACTGCTTACCATTCGGAAACGCCCGAGCAGGGCGACTATACCGAGGACTATCAGGCCCTCTACCACGAGCATTATCTCAAAGCCGTTAACGAGCGTCCATGGATATGGGGAAGCTATATATGGAATATGTTCGACTTCGGCTCTGCCATGCGCAACGAGGGCGGCGTAAAAGGTTTTAACAACAAAGGCATGGTTACTGCCGACCGTAAAATCAAAAAGGACGCTTTTTATATGTACAAGGCGTTCTGGAGCGACAGACCTTTCGTGCATATCGCGGGAAAACGCATGCAGGAAAGAAGCATAGGCCCCAAAACGATAAAGGTATACAGCAACGCTGCCGAGGTTACGCTTACTGCCGGCGGAAAGACCTTTAAAAAACAGGGCGAAGGCATATTCCTTTTCGAAGGAGTTGATATAGCCGAAGGGGATAACCTCATTGTTGCCTTCACCGAAAACGCGCGGGACGAGGCCGTGTTTACCGGGAAGGAAAATCCCGCGACGTACAAGATGCCCGAAGGCTGCTCCACCATGGTAAGAAACTGGTTTACAGTAGGGCAGGAGAAAAACCCCGAATGTTATTCGGTAGACGACAGGATAGGCGACCTTCTTGCCAACGAACAGATATATTCCATGGTCAGAAATTTTGCGGGCAAAAAGATAGACAATCCTATCGTAAAGCTGTTTTACAAAGTGCCTTTGAGAAAGATTCTTTCGCTTAAAATTATTAAGGTGAATTCCGACATGGTGGATCTTGCCGACGGATTTTTACAAACCATAAAAAAGACGGAAAAAACCAAATAGGCCGTTTCACTGATACAGATTATTACATTAAAAGCGTATTTTTTGCAAAATGCGCTTTTTTGTTTTATCCGCCCGATTTAATTTTAATGCAAAATTAATAATGGGATTATAGCATACGTTCAGGAGGAAGAATATGAAAAATTATACTCGCAGCAAATATATCCTCACGTCGGGTCAGTACGTAAGCCTGACTGAAAAACTTGAAAAATTCATGCGCGCGGGCGATTTCCGTACCAGGTATTCGGTACTGTTCCGGGAGCGCGGCTCCGATTCCGCGCGGCCGGCGGCCGAACTTATCTGCGACGGAATCTCGGCAGACGACAAGGCCGAAATAGCGGTACCCGGAGCAAAAGGCCGCTCCTCGGTTATTTACACTACGCTCGGCGAGGCGGAAAAGGCGATGTATGCGGGCGATAACAAGGATATTTTAAAGGGTAGCGAACTGTATATCGCTGATCTCGAACCCGTGCTTTCGCTCTGTTACGACAGAAGGACGCTTACCGACGCAAGTCAGGGCGTCAACGTGGAATTTATAAAAAACATCAGGATAAGAAATACCGATTTGGCCGTGGAATACGGAGATTACGGCAAAGCTTTTGCCGATTTCGAGTATTATATCATGATTGTAAGCCACAAGAATTCTCCGTCCTGGCTCGTGCACGAAGCAGGAGAACAAAATTATTTCGAATTCAGCGAGGATTGCCACTACAATACCGCCGAATACACCATTCTTTCCGCTGTTATTTAGTCCGCGCCGCCCGAATAAATAGACAAATCGCATACTTTATATAATATAACTTGAATTATTCAATTTTTTTGCGGCCGATAATTGAAAACGGTAAATCTTTATGATATAATGTTTGAAGAATATTGTTAAGGAGAACCGCTAAATTATGAGCCTTGAAAAAATCAAACAAAAAAAGCACGAAAGCGCACAGTTTATGGCTGACGAAATCACCCATATCATCAAAACTTTCGGTAAACGCGACCCCGGCAGCGAGGGCGAAAAAAAGGCCGTTGAATATATGGCCGAACAGCTTAAACCCTTGTGCGACGAAGTTACCGTCGAGCCTTTCGACGTTTATCCCGCATCCTTTATGGGCTGGATTTATATTACGGTTACGCTGGTACTTGCAGGCGTTGTGGCTTATTTCTTCGCGCCTGTCGTTACCGTTGCGCTTATACTTATAGGCGCTACCCTGATGATCGGGCAGTTCGTGCTCTACCGTCAGATGATTGACAAGCTTTTCAAAAAGAAAACTTCCTACAATATTACCGCCGTCAAACATCCTGTCGGCGAAGTCAAAAGAAGGATTTTCTTTAACGGACACCCCGACGCGGCCTGCGAATGGACGATGAACTATCATTTCGGCGGCGTAGGTTTCGTGGCGCACTTCATTATTGCCGTTGTCGGCGTCGTATACGCCTTCGCTGTAAGCATTCTTGCAGTTATAAAAGGCATGGAAATCGGTTGGGTGCACGCTGCATTCGACGCCGGTCTGTTGCGTACGCTGGGCCTTATCATGCTTGCGTTCGTGCCTTTCTGGATAGGCATGTACTTCCTG
This sequence comes from Candidatus Faecicola pullistercoris, assembly GCA_018714105.1. GTDB lineage: Bacteria > Bacillota > Clostridia > Christensenellales > CAG-917 > Faecicola > Faecicola pullistercoris. The sequence continues at coordinate 24,170 of DVNW01000021.1, forward strand.
TGGAACGAGAAAATAGTCGTTGACGGCGCAAACGACAACCTTACCGGTTGCTATATGGGTATCGCTCTTATGAAAGCTCTTAAAGACGAGGGCGTGGAATTTGAAAATACCGAAGTAGGCGTTATCATTTCGGGTTCGGAAGAAGCGGGCCTCAGAGGAGCAAAGGCATGGTGCAAAGCGCATAAGGACGATTATAAGGACGTCGAGACTCTTATTTTCGCTTTCGATACCATTCACGAGGGTGAATTCCTGTACGTAAACGACAGAGACCTTAACCTCACCGTAAAGGCCGACAGGCATGCTTCCGATTTGTTCAAGAACTCGGCGGACGAACTCGGCATCAAGTGCTCCGTAGGCGCGGTTCCTCTCGGCGCTACCGACTCTGCCGCTTTCAATCAGGGCGGATTCAAAGCCACGGGCATTACCGCCATGGACCATAACCTCAAGGATTACTATCACACCAGACGCGACAGTTACGACAATCTCGACCTCGGCTGTCTTGCAGATTGCTACGAAGTTACCGTTCAGACTCTCAAAAACTTCGACGAAGGTAAATAAACGTCGGTTTATAATTGATTAAGCCCGCCTTTTAGGCGGGCTTTTCCGTTAATCGCTTGCAAGCGCGCGCCGAAATATGTATAATTAATATGTTTTAAGGAGATCGTATGTATATTCTTACTTTGAAAAAGGGCGAGGAAAAACGTCTGCTCGCAGGGCACCCCTGGGTTTTCGCCAACGAGGTTGCCAAAATCGAGGGGAAGGACAAGCAGGGCAGTATCGCGAAAGTTCTGTCGCACGACGGACGGTTTATAGGCCTCGGATACATCAATCACAAATCCAAAATCATTGTGCGTCTGCTGACCGACAGGGAAGAGGAAACAGGCAGACAATTTTTTTACGACAGAATCAAAAGGGCCAACGACGAAAAACTCGCTTTGGGCTTTACCGACAATTACCGCGCGGTGTTTGCCGAGTCCGATCTTTTGCCCGCGCTTATAGTCGACCGCTACGGCGATTATCTTTCGGTGCAGTTTCTTTCGCTGGGAATGGAGGTGCGTAAGCAGCTCATTACCGATATTCTTGTGGAAATTTTCGCCCCGAAGGGCATTTACGAAAGAAGCGACGCTTCCGTCCGTGAGGCGGAGGGCCTGGAAAAGGTCAAAGGCGTGCTTTACGGCGAAGTACCAGACAGGGTTATTATTACCGAAAACGGCGTCAAACTTTACGTGGATATAAAAAACGGACAGAAAACGGGATATTTTCTGGACCAGAAGGAGAACAGGGCTGCGGCCGCAAGGTACGCCAGGGGCAAAAACGTGCTTGACTGTTTCTGTAACGCGGGAGGGTTTTCGCTGTGCGCGGCGGCGGCAGGCGCAAAAAGCGTTATCGCGGCCGACATCAGTCGCGCGGCTACCGAACTCGTGGAGGCCAATGCCGAACTTAACGGATTCGACAATATCCGTACGGTTACCGCCGACGTTTTCGACTTGCTCAGAAAATACAAGGCGGAAAAAAGGCGCTTTGACGTTATTGTTCTCGACCCGCCCGCTTTTACCAAAAGCCGAGATACCGTTATGCAGGGATACAGAGGGTATCGCGATATAAACGCCCTGGCATTCAAACTGCTTGAACGCGGAGGGTTTCTGATTACGTGCAGCTGCTCGCAGCATCTGTCGGTAAAACAGTTTACCGATATGATAAAAGAAAGTGCGGGAAGCTATCCCGTTAAGATTGTCGAACTGAGAATTCAGAGCCGCGACCACGCTACTCTTGCGGCCATGGAGGAAAGCCTTTATCTCAAAGTCGCCGTTCTGGAAAAACTTTAAAGGCACATTTATCGCGCAATCCGGGCAAAATCATTGCAAATATTTTAATATATATTTATAATTAAATAAATAACAGTGTGCCGTACACGGCTTGCGGAGGACGAATGAGCAAACTTAAAGAGGCTGTTTCCAAAATAGTATCTCCTAATCCCGACGTCAGGGAAGAGGACAGAATTCCCATAAAGGAAAAAATAATTTACGGCGCGGCCGATCTGTTCGGCGGCGGACAGGCCACCATGCTGTCCATAATCCTGCTGTACTTCTTTACCAACATAATAGGTATAGACGCCGGCATAGCCGGTACGGCTATTATGATTGCAAAGATATGGGACGCCATAATAGATCCGACGTACGGCGTTCTTACCGATAATACCCGTACCAAACTTGGAAGGCGCAGGCCTTACATAATAGCGGGCGGCGCGCTAATTATTCCCGCAATGGCTCTGCTGTTCGCGCCTATTCAGTCGCTGAGCCCCGCAGTCAAGGGCGTATGGGCCACGCTGGCTTATCTCATATACTGTTCGGTGTCATCTCTTTCTCAGGTGCCGTATAACTCGATGGCGTCCGATATTTCCGAAGATTACAGGGAAAGAAACGTGGCTAATATATTCAAGATGCTGTTTGACGTTATAGCCGCAGGTTTGTGCTTTCTCGTGCCCACGCTGCTTCTGTCCGCGTACAAGAGCGGTAAAATAGATACTTTGCCTTTTTATCTTATTCTCGTGCTCGGCCTTGGCACTCTGTTTTCCGTTCCCCTCGTGCTGTGCGGGCTGTTCGTCAAGGAAAGGGCGCCTTACGACAAGGAGCATAAGGCAAAATTCGATATCAAAGAGTATTTCGGCACCGTAAGCATCAAGTCCTTTACCTTGCTTATCGTCATGTACGTAAGCGCGTTTATATGTATGGACGTAGTTTCCGCGCTCGCGCTTTATTATACCGACAATATTCTGCGCGGCGTTGAGCTGTTCGGAAAAGAGATGAGTTCCATTTTCCTTATCGGTCCGCTCATGGTTTGCGCGGTGCTGGGCATTCCGCTTGCGCTTAAATTCATGAAGACCAGATCCAAACAGTTCGCTTACAGATTCGGTATACCCATTTACATTACGGGCGCGCTGGGTCTTGCCGTATATCAGCCCTCGTGGCCGAGCTGGCTCGTTCCCGTGTTTGCGGTTATAGCGGGATTCGGCTTTGGCGGGGCGCAGGTTATGCCCTGGCTGATATTCCCCGATACCACGGACGTGGCCGAACTAAAACTGGGCAAAAAACCTTCGGGCAGTATGGGTGGCATCATGACCTTCTGCCGTACGATAACCACGGCGTTCGCCACTGCTATGGTCGGCTGGGTTCTCGGTTTTGCGGGTTATAAGGAAAGCGTGGCCAACGAAGTAGTCGATCAGCCCGACAGCGTTCTGCTGGCCATACGCCTGCTGCTGGCCGTTTCGGTAGTACTCCTGCTTTCCGTAGGCTTCATTGCCGCGAGCAAGTATAAGGTTACCGACAAAAAACTTGAAAGAATACGCTATTTTAACGATAAGTTCCGCGAACAGGAAGAACTTACCGAGCAGGAAGCCGCCGAAAAACAGGCGCTTATAGACGAACTCGTAAATTGGTAACATTATGAAATTCAACGGTAAGCCCCTCGTAAAACTTAATCCCGAACCTCTTGAAGCCGATCTTCTTCCCGTAAAGGAGGACGGACGCTGGTGTTTTACCCTTCCCGAGGGCAGAAAATTCAGGATTCTTCAACTTACCGACGTACATATAGGCGGGGGACTGTTATCGTATAAAAAGGATATTGCCGCCGCGAACGCCGTTATCAGGACGGTAAATGCCGCGAAACCCGATCTGATTATCGTTACGGGCGACATGGTTTATCCCATACCCGTATTTTCGGGCAGCCGCAACAACCTTAAATCCACCAAAACGTTCATAAAACTGATGGAGGGGTTTTGCCTGCCATGGGCCGTAGTCTTCGGCAATCACGACGAGGAAAAGAGCTCGACGCACAAAAAATCGCGCCTGGCCGAGGAATACGAACGCGCCGCTTACAGCCTTTTTCAAAGGGGAGAACCGTCCATTACGGGCGAAGGCAATTATTCCGTACTTTTAAAAAACGCGGACGGAACCCTGAATACGGCCCTTATGATGATTGACAGCAATATGTATCTGGGCAGAGGATTTTACAGCGGATTCGATATTATTCACGACGACCAGACGGAGTGGTATAAAAGGGAAATCGCAAAACTGTCGGGAGGAGGTCCCTCCGTCGGTTCCATGGCTTTTTTCCATATCCCCCCGAAAGAATTCAAGCTGGCGTGGGAAAAATGCTATAAGGGTAACTTTGACGAGGTTACTTATCACGGCGGCTTCGTCGGCGAAAAAGACAATTATTTCGGCTATCCCAAAACAAAGGAGTGCTCTTTCTTTTCCGAAATGGTTAAACTGGGCGGGGTTAAGGCCATGTTTATGGGGCACGACCACCTCAGCACGCTGTCGCTTACTTATAAAGGCATACGCCTGACGTACGGCATGAGCATAGATTATCTTGCCTATTTCGGCATCAAAAAGAAACACACTCAGCGCGGCGGAACCGTAATAGAAATAGACGGCAAAGGCGATTTTACGGTTACCATGCTTCCGCTGGACGAGGTGGAAAATGGCGTTTGACGAGCGCACCCGAATGCTTGTCGGCAAAGAGGGCGTCAACAGGCTTGCCGAGGCCAAGGTGGCAGTGTTCGGCCTGGGCGGCGTAGGCGGATACGCTTTCGAGGCGCTTGTACGGGCGGGCGTCGGGCATATCGACGTTATAGACGGCGACCGCTTTTCCGAAAGCAATTTAAACAGACAGCTGCTGGCGCTTAAAGACACCGTGGGCAGGCCGAAAACCCAAGTTGCGGCTGAGCGCGCCGCATCTATAACGGATACCGTCAGAGTAAATACGTATTTTATGTTCGTAACGCCCGATTCCGTTGACCGTTTCGACTTTGCAAAATACGACTACGTCGTGGACGCAATAGATACCGTAACGGCCAAAATCGCCCTAATCAAGGCTTGCGCAGCGGCGGGCACCCCCGTTATAAGCTGTATGGGTACGGGAAACAAACTGAGCTCGCAGGGCTTTAAAATAACGGATATCGGAAAGACTTCGGGCTGTCCTCTGGCGAGAGTCATGCGCAGAGAACTGAAAAAGGCGGGGATTACTTCGGTTAAAACGGTTTGCTCCGACGCCTTGCCGTCCTCGCCCGAAAACAAGCTGAGGATAGAAGGAAAGGACGTGCCGGGTTCGGTGAGCTATGTGCCGGCCATTGCCGGACTTATGGCTGCGGAAGAAGTCGTCAGATACTTGCTTAAAATATAAAACCGAGGTTTATAACTTTAAAATCATCTTATAAACCTTTTATACGGAGATATTATGGACGATAAAAAACAACAGAGAATAGCAGAGCTGAGCAACGTGGACGCCTATTTCGGCGAAGAAAAAGACTTTAAAAAAGAGCTTGCTTACATAGGCGGTTCGGCTGTCGGGCTTATTGCCGCGGCGGTGGGCGCGGTATTCGTGAAAAACAATTCCTACAAATACACTCTTATAATAGCGGCTTTCTTTTTGGCTTTCATGATTGCTGATATTGCGCGCTCGGTAATAAGGGAAAAGCAGGTGCTTAAAATTATCAAGGCGGGCGAAAGGGATATCAAAGCCATTATGGAAAAAAGTAAATGCCCATCGCTTTACAGTATGCTGGGCGTTCTATATATGCTTATAAGCAACAAGCATCTGGCCGGTATCAAGGTAACGGGCGGCGAAAGGCTCGAGGACGTATCGGAGCAGGAACAGAACGCCGCTCCGGACGACGTCGCACCCCGGAGCGTTTCGGAAGAAGACGTGCAGAAAGATGAAACCCGGGGTCCGGCCGAGCCTGACGGGGACGCGGAAATCCGTACGGAAGACACGCCTGCCGACGAAGTTAACCGGACAGACGATTAATATATTTTGCCCTCACGGGCTTTAAGGAGGAATTTTTATGCCGCACATAGCCGTAAAAATGCTTAAAGGCAGAACGGACGAACAAAAGAGAAAACTTGCCGACGCGCTGGCCGCAGCTATGCAACAGACCATAGGCGCCGCGCCCACGCATATCACGGTAAGTATAGAAGATTATACTCCCGCAGAATGGCAGGAGCAGTTCAGAAACGAGGTTACGGACAGACCGCAGGAAAATATTTTCATCAAGCCTCAGTACGACCCTAAGGATTTATTATAATGGAAAATCTCAGACAGGTACTTTCACAAAAGGATTTCGTGATGTCGGCGGAAGTTTTTCCGCCGAAGAAAAACGGTATGCTGGAAGGCATTACCCGTGCGCTCAGAGGGCTAAGCGCCATTAAACCCGACTTCGTGTCCATAACCTACGGCGCAAGCGGCACGGGCGGCGATAAAACCGCCGACGTGGCTTCTATAGCCATAGACGCTTTCGACATGGAAGCCGTCGCTCATATTACGGCGGTCAATCTTACCGTTCAGAAACTCGAAGAAATTATTCAGACTTTCAAACGCAAAAACATCAAAAATATCATGGTTTTGCGCGGAGACGTTACGCCTGAAAGTCGCTTTTACGATTTCAAGCACGCAAACGAACTTGCTTATTACATTAAAAAACACTATCCCGAATTTTTCCTGATGGGCGCTTGCTATCCCGAGGGACACAGCGCCGCAAAAAGCCTGGACGACGACCTGGTTTACGTCAAGAAAAAACTGGATTCGGGAATAGAACATCTGATAAGCCAGTTGTTTTACGATAACTCCACCTTTTACGAGATGCGCGAAAAAATGGCGGCTCACGGTATAACCGCGCGCGTTTCCGCAGGCATTATGCCTATTACGGCCATGTCGCAGATCGAGCGGACCGTTACCATGTGCGGAGTCCGTCTTCCCACGGAATTTACCAAGATGATTGCCAACAATACCGAGGAAACGGTTAAAACCGCAGGTATACGTTACGCCATCGAGCAGATCGAGGACCTGAAAAAGAACGGCGCGGACGCAGTGCACATCTATACGATGAACAAGGCCGACGTGGCCGAAAGCATTTTCAGGCACTTCGGAAGAATCTGATATGTTTACTCCCGTTACGCCCGAACTCGCGGCGGAACTCCTCAAAGGGCTGGGCTTCGGCGACGGCCTGATAAAAAAAGCCGCGCTTACGCTTGCAGAACTTGCCGAGCCTCAGTTTACGGGCGGTTATTTTGCGTTAGAGGAAAAAGAGGGCGGAACGGGACTTAAAGGAACAAGCCTCATACTGACGGGAAAGGATATCAAAAACCGCCTGTCGGGGTGCGACGAGTGTTATATGTTCGCGCTTACGCTGGGGCGGAGAGTGGACGCTTTTATAGAAAGAAGCGGCGTTTCGGGCCTTTTGGAAGGATACGCCGTGGACACGCTTGCCGGCTACTATGCGGACATGCTGGCCGAGGAAATTCAGGCGGAAGTCGGAAAAAAGGCGGCGGAGAAGGGCAGGTTCGTTACCGAAAGGTTCAGCCCCGGATACGGGGATTTGCCTCTTCAGTCACAGGAAGGAATACTTACCGCGTTAGGCGCGGACAAAATCCTTAAAATCGTGCTTACGGAAGGAGGTATGATGACTCCTTTCAAAAGCATTACCGCCATTATGGGAATTTCCGATGTCCCGTCGGGGCAGAAGCCGGAACGCTGTGCGAATTGTCCCAAAAAAAACCTTTGTAAAGGAGCCGTATGCGGTGATTGATTTCAATAAACCCGTTATGCTTGACGGCGGCATGGGAAGCATGCTGATAAAAACCGCGGGAATGCCCGCGGGATTTCCCACCGAAAAACTTAACCTTACCGACCCGCGGGCAGTCGCCGAAGTACACGGGGCTTATATCGCTGCGGGAAGCGACGTGATATTCGCCAATACTTTCGGGGCCAATCCTTTCAAATACTCCGACCGCGAACTCGGAAAAATTATTTCCGCGGGTATCGATATCGCGCGCAAGGCTGCCGAAGGCAAGGCCGTCGCATTGGATATAGGTTCGCTGGGAAAACTCATAGGAGAAGGAGGCATTTCTTTCGAAGAGGCTTACCTCGCTTTTAAAAAAATAGTCGATATCGCCGCGGACAGGCAGGACGTTACCGTTATAGAGACGGTTTCGGACATGGCCGAAATGCGCGCGGCTCTTCTGGCGGTAAAGGAAAACAGCAAAAAACAGGTCATGGTTTCCATGACTTTCGAAAAGAACGGCAGAACGGTTTTCGGAACGGATCTTCACAGTTTTGCCCTTACCGCGCAGGGGCTGGGCGCGGACGCAATAGGAATCAACTGTACTCTCGGTCCGGTGGAAATGCTGCCGCTGGCAACCGAACTTACAGCATACACTTCGCTTCCCGTATTCATGAAGCCCAACGCGGGAATGCCTAAGCTGGTCAACGGACGTACCGAATACGACGTAACGCCCGAGACCTTTGCCGAACAGCTTGTCAAGGCCAGGAAAAGAGGGGTACTCATCGTGGGCGGATGCTGCGGAACTACTCCCGAACATATTTCCATTGCCACGCGGCTGTGCGCGGGCGTAAAAAGCGCGAGGGTAAAGGCCGTTTCGGGCAGCGCGGTGTGCTCTGCGCGTAAAACCGTTAGGATAGACGGCATGAAAGTCATAGGCGAACGGATTAATCCTACGGGCAAAAAACGGTTCAGAGAGGCTTTGCTTGCGGGAGATATCGATTACGTGCTCGCCCGAGGCGCGGAACAGGCCGAGCAGGGCGCGGACCTTATGGACGTGAACGTGGGCGTCAACGGCATAGACGAACCCGCAGTGCTCGAAGAGGTGGTAAGACAGCTTCAGAAGTTTACCGACGCGCCTCTCGTTCCCGATTCGAGCAACGCGGAGGCATTGGAACGCGCACTCAGAATTTACAACGGTAAGGCCCTGGTCAACTCGGTGAGCGGAAAGGACGAAGTTCTGGACGCTCTTCTGCCCGTTGTAAAAAAGTACGGCGCGGCGGTTATCGGGCTTACCATAGACGAAAACGGCATACCCGAAAGCGTCGAGGGGCGGCTTGCAATAGCAAGAAAAATCGTGGACAGGTGCCTTGCCGCGGGGATTTCGGAAGACGATATATATATTGATACGCTTACCATGGCTGAGGCCGCAGGCAAAGGCAACGCGCTCTGCACGCTCAATACTCTTGAAAAAGTGCGCGAACTTGGCGTAAAAACAGTGCTGGGTATAAGTAATATATCCTTCGGTATGCCGAATCGACCCGACATAAACGCGAAGTTTCTGGAAATGGCGCGCGAGGCCGGTCTGGACCTGGCGATTATAAATCCGTCCCTGCTGGAAATAAAGGGAAGTAAAGAAGCAGAGGACTTTTTGCTGGCCAAGGAAGGAGCGGCGGACAGATATATTGAGTTTGCCGAAAAACTTCAAGCGCCCGTACCCGACTCCGGCGAAGCGCCGCACGGCCGAATCGACCTTAAAACGGCAATAATCAAAGGGCTGGCAGGAGAGGCTCTGAAAACGGCGGAGCAAGAAGAAAAGGTCCTGTCGCCGCTTGAAATAGTAAGCAAACACGTTATACCCGCTCTCGACGTCGTGGGCGAACTTTACGAAAAAGGCAGGTATTTTCTGCCTCAGCTTATAGCTTCGGCCGAAGCCGCCGGAAAGGTGTTCGAACATATATCGCTGAAACTCCCGCCGAAAACGGGAAATGACGACAGGCGCTTTGTCGTTTGTACGGTGAAAGGGGATATACACGACATAGGTAAAAATATAGTGAAAGCAGTGGTCGGAAATTACGGGTACAGCGTCATCGACCTCGGAAAGGACGTGGATTACGACAGAGTTACCGCGGCGGTAAGGGCAAACTATCCGTGCGTACTGGGGCTCAGCGCGCTTATGACCACGACGGTGGAAAACATGAGAATAACCATAGAAAAAGTCAAGGCCGAATACCCCGACCTGAAAATCCTTACGGGCGGCGCGGTGCTTACCCCGGAATATGCCCGAAGTATAGGCGGAATATATTGTTCAGACGCCAACGATACGGTAAAAAAACTGAACGAAATTTTTAAAAACAATATTTAATAACAACAAAACGGCGGTTAAACCGCCGTTTTTAATTTTAAATCACTTACTGTTTTATGCCCTGTTTTATGCGCGAAGATATGTTAAGCAGCCTGAGGAAGGGCGCCGGTCAGGGCGGCGTTGTTTTCCATCACGTTGCGGAGGAACATGCAGATTTGCGTGTTGTCAATCACATCGGGTAAGGTTTCGTCCTGTTTGCAGTACATAAAATAATATACGTTGTTTGCCGTATGCTGTCCCGATTTGAAGCTGTCGTCGCCGGGATTCGGGTCGTTTTGCAGTTTGCCCGTTTCGTGATCGGCCGTTACCATGACTACGGTATCCCCGTCGGCGGCCGCCCATTCGACAACTGCCTTCACGGCCCTGTCAAAGGCCATAAGCTGGTCTACCATGCCGTCGAAATCGTTGCTGTGGCTTTCCTTATCTATATGGCTGGCCTCTATCATCAGGAAAAAGCCGTTTTCGTCCGAACGCTTTTCGAGGCTGTCTATCGCGGCAAGGCAGAGTTCGGCAAGCGTGGGAGCCGCGTCCGTACCCGTACCCGTGTCGATTTGGTCGAAGCAGGCGATATATCTGCCTTCGCCGCTTTCGTTTCTGACGACGTCGAGGCTGTTGTAGTACGCTACACCGTTAGCGGACATAAGGTCTTTCTTGCCGTCGAAGTACTCCTTACCCGCACCCATGATAACGTCGACGTTGCCGGTAATCTGACAGTTTGCTATTTCGTCCGTCAATCCGCGGTCTTTGGCGTGCGCCGTAAAGGAAGCGGGAGTCGCGCCCGTAGGCGTTTCGGTAGCTATAACGCCCGTGGCCTTGTTAAGACTGGCCGCGAATTCCGTCATATTGGTTATGTTTGCGCCCATAGAATAAGCTATCCTGCCGTTCGTAACCTTTACCCCGCACGAAAGCGCCGTGCCTGCCGCCGCGCTGTCCGTTACGTTGTCGCTGAAAGAAAAGGTTTCGACCTGGCCTTGTCTGAGTGCCAGGCTTTCCATGTAAAGGCTGTCGACGCCTCGGTCCGTTTTGGCGGTAGCGATATGGTTAACGCCCATACCGTCGCCGATCATAAGTATTACGTTTTTGGCGGACAAATCGGTGTCGCCATACTCTATAAGTGCAATGCGCGCGTCCCTGCTGCTTTGGGTAACCGCGAATACCGAGCACAAACCGATAACTCCGCAGCAGATAAGTATTACCAACGCGAGCGCCGTTGTTTTGAAAACCTTTATTGCTTTACTCATTTTTTCCTCCTGTAGGATCTTGCTTTTTTCAGTATAGCACATGGAAAAGGCGTTTTGAAACAATTTTTTCGTTTTGTCCATATTTTTTAACCGATTTTGTATTATTTCGTTGCACTTAAGTACATTTTTTAAAAATTATTCATATTTTTTATGCGGTAAGCTTATCTGGGCGTTTTGAAAAAGTTTTAAGCGGTGCTATAATCGTTTTATTAATTTACGTTATTAAATTTTTCATATATTTAAGGAGTCAGTTTATGAACAGTTATGCAAAAAGAGTTTTAGACGAACTTATCAGAAAAAACCCTAACGAGCCCGAATTCCATCAGGCGGCAACGGAAATTCTGGAATCGCTCTCGCTGGTAATCGACAGACACCCCGAATACGAAAAGGTGGGTCTTCTCGAAAGGCTTGTCGAGCCTGACAGAATTATAATGTTCAGAGTACCGTGGGTTGACGACGAGGGTAACGTACACGTCAATAAAGGTTACCGCGTTCAGTTCAACAGCGCGATAGGCCCGTATAAGGGAGGACTGAGGTTTCATCCTTCGGTTAACCTTTCCATACTTAAATTCCTCGGTTTCGAGCAGATTTTCAAAAATTCCCTTACCGGTCTTCCCATAGGCGGCGGAAAGGGCGGCAGCGATTTCGATCCCAAAGGCAAAAGCGACAACGAAATCATGCGCTTCTGTCAGGCTTTTATGTCCGAAATGTTCAGGCATATCGGCGCGAATACCGACGTGCCCGCTGGAGATATCGGCGTAGGCGGCAGGGAAATAGGATATCTGTTCGGCTATTACAAAAAACTCGCCAACGAATACACCGGCGTTCTTACGGGCAGAGGTATAGTTTACGGCGGTTCGTTGGTAAGAACGGAAGCTACAGGTTACGGCCTCGTTTACCTCGTGGACGAAATGATGCGTTGTAACGGACACTCCGTTAAAGGTAAAAAGGTTGTAATTTCGGGTTCGGGCAACGTTGCCATTTACGCAAATCAGAAGATAACCGCCCTCGGCGCGAAGGTGGTTGCCATGAGCGACAGCAACGGCTATATCTATCACGAGAAGGGCATAGACCTCGAATACATCAAACAGCTTAAAGAGGTTGAAAGAAAGAGAATTAAGGAATATACCGTAAAATATCCCGACGCCGTTTATACCGAAGGCTGCAAGAATATATGGAACGTACCTTGCGATATCGCGCTGCCTTGCGCCACTCAGAACGAACTTGACGACAACGCCGCCAGAACGCTTATCGCCAACGGAGTTATAGCGGTAGGCGAAGGCGCAAACATGCCCACGACTATGGCCGCGACGGACGAATTCCTCAAAGCGGGCGTTCTGTTTGCTCCCGGCAAGGCCGCTAACGCGGGCGGCGTTGCTACGAGCGCGCTCGAAATGGCGCAGTCCAGCCAGCGTATTTATTGGAGTTTCGAAGAGGTAGACAGCCGACTCAGAAATATTATGGTCGAGATATTCCACAATATCGACAAGGCCGCAAAGGAATACGGCATGCCCAACAATTTCGTAATCGGCGCAAACATCGCAGGCTTCGAAAAGGTCTCTCAGGCCATGCTGAGGCAGGGAATAGTCTGATAATTTTACTTATTAAGGGCGGGCAACCGCCCTTTTTTAATTTATCCGTCTGAGAACAAGTATTTTTGAAAGGCCGACGGAATTAAACGATTTTTACTATTGATTATTAACCCTTTTTGTGTTAAAATTCTAAATAGGTACGGTTATGAAAAAGATATTGCCGAAAACGATAGTCATAACGGGCGCAAGCAAGGGAATAGGTCTGCGTCTGTGCGAAAGGCTCAAAGCGCAAGGGCATAACGTGGTCGCCCTGGCGCGCTCGATTGAAGACAAACCTCCGTTTTTCTTCAGATGCGACGTGTCGGATTTCAACAGACTGCAGGAAGTGTTCGGGATAGTCGCCGGTCATTTCGGCGTTATCGACGTAGTCATAAACAACGCGGGTTTCGGGCAGTCTGGCGCTCTCGAACTTATCGACGCGGATAGTATCGATAAAATCGTGGACGTAAATCTGAAAGGTCCCGTATACGCTTGCAAGTGCGCTCTCGGTTATATGAAGCCGGGTTCGAGGATTATCAATATAAGTTCGGCGGCGGCTTTCGTGCCTATGCCTTTCAGGACTATGTACTCCGTCACAAAATCCGCGGTGAACATGCTGTCGAAGGGCTTGAGTATGGAACTTGAAGGGACGGGAATAGAGGTATCCGCATTATGCCTCGGCGACATAAAAACCGATTTTTTCCTGCATCGCGACGCCGTGACTTTGACGTCGGACAGGTACGGAGACCGGATAAAAAATGTGGACGACTTCGTAACGAGCAGGCAGTCTGCGGGCAAAAAGGCGGATTTGGACAGAACAGTTGATAAAATAATAAAAAAAACATTCTGCAAAAAGCCTAAGGACATGAACATAATAGGCGGGAAATGGAAAATTATCTATATTGCCGTTAAGTTTTTGCCCGCTTCGGTTTCGGCGGGAATAGTAAAAAGAATTTTCGGCGATTAGAAAAAGCGAGAGGGGGACGCCTTACGGGCGTAAAGAACAATTAAAGGTATTAAGAAAGGATTTAAATATTTCAGCGCGAATTTGTTTTCCAAACTTTTCGTGCCCGTTGTTGCGGTGATGCTGACAGTATGCGCATTCACCCTTATAGGCTATTATCAGAAATCCATAAAAATAGTTACGGGACAGGTTGACGAGGAGTCGGCTTTGCTTTCAAGCAAGCTTTCTTCCGAGGTGGAGAATCTGGAAGATTCCCTTAAATCATATACCAACGAGAACGGTTCGGTATTTTCTTTCTTTTTCAATTTGGAAATTTATAACCCCGACAGAACGCCCGAAACTTATAACTGCCAAAGTTACAACGTAACGGAGCAGGAATATTATCCCGAGATAATGCGAAATCTGAGCGGGTTCGTAAAGCGCAAAACGGCCGTCAGCAGATTTTGGCTGAGCGACGTCAAATCGGCCGTCGCTTTCGGATGCAGGCGTCTTGCGGACGGCAGCACGCAAAACTACACGGCAGACCCGTCTTATCGCCCGTCCGACTCGTTATGGTATGACTATATTATCCTTAATAAAACCACATATCTCACGAAACCGTACTTTATCAACGATGAAAATGGTAATAAAGTGCCTGTTATGAGTTTAGCGGTGCCGATGGTCAACGAATGGGACGAGGTTTCGGCGGTAGCCGCTTTGGATATCAATCTGTCCGGCATATCGGATTTTGCGGCATATACGGGCGTATGCTCGGTATCCGCTTCGGACGGCAGCCTGATATATCTCGACGGACGGAACGATTATTTCGACGGCCATACGTTCAAGTCCTACGAAGACTTTTTCGTGCAGAAAAAATTTAACGTGATAGCTTCCCACGCGCCCGTGGAATACAACGGTGCGGACTACATTATCGGAAACAAACGCGTTTCGCTTTTCGGTACCGAGTGGACGGTTACAGCCGCCAAATCCTACGATTTGGTCAACGAAATATTTTATTCTACGGCCAGATTCGTTATATGTATGTTTTTGGTAGCCATGCTGGTGATTACCGTGGTTAATTCGGCCGTGGCGTGGTGGGTTGTCAAACCTATCAAGCAAATTACCGCCGCAACTTCGGCCATAGCCAAAGGCGACTATTTCGTAAAGCTTCACAACGACAGAAAGGACGAACTGGGCGTTTTGGCGGATACCGTGGATTCCGCTCTCGACAGCCTGCGCAACCGCGCGCAGTTCGACACTCTTACCGGACTGTACCGCAAGGAAGCGTTTATGGAAATAGCCCCCGCGGTGCTTCACGATAATCATTCTTTCGCGGTGGTTCAGTCAGAGATAAGAGGCTTTAAAATGGTGGTTGACCTGTTCGGCAGGCAGGAGGCGGACGCCCTTCTGAAGTTTTACGCTCAGCTTCTGAAGGAAACTCTCCCCGCGGGCAGCTATGCGGCAAGATACGACGACGACAGGTTTTGCATGATAATGCCTTTTTACGGAAACCGCGGGCTGATAAGCGGCGTGAAATCCATTAACCAAAGACTTGCGGGTTATTCGCTTAACGTTACGCTTTCCGCCATGGCCGGCGTGTATATTGTAAACGACGAAAGCCTTTCTTTAGAGGCCATGTGCGACAAGGCGGCTTTTGCTTTGCAGAAATGGACCACGGAGGAGAACGCGGACAACGTTTATTTCTATAACGAGACCATGCGGCGTCAGATGCTGGACGATCAGACTCTCGAGGGGTATCTGGATCAGGCCCTCGAAGAAGGCCAGTTTTACGTTCAGTTACAGCCCAAAGTCAATTGCGTTACCGAAAAAGTGGTGGGCGCCGAGGCCCTCGTGAGATGGAGACATCCTAACAGAGGCAATATTCCGCCGTCGAGATTCGTGCCCATGTTCGAAAAGAGAGGCACGGTGGCAAAGCTCGACGCGTATATCAGAGAGCAGACCGTAAAAACTTTAAAAGTTCTTAACGCAAACGGAATAGATATTTCGGTATCTGTAAATATGTCCCGTCTTAACATTTTCGACGACGATATCACAGAGCAGATTGTAGAGCTTGCGGACAGATATTCCGTTCCTCACGGCAAGCTGGAACTCGAATTTACCGAAAGCGCCTTTTTCGCCGACGTGGAAAAAATGTACGAAGTCATGAAGTCGCTCAGAAAGGAAGGGTTCAAAGTGGCAATAGACGATTTCGGTTCGGGGTTTTCGTCGCTCAACATGCTCAAAGACGCCCCCGTGGATATAGTCAAGCTCGACAAGGAGTTTTTCGGGCAGGCGCTTATGTCCCCGAAAGGAAAAACCATTATAGAATTTATCGTTAAAATGATTAAGAAACTGGGGCTTGCCGTAGTGGCCGAAGGCATCGAGAACGAAAGTCAGGTGGAAATTCTCAAAAAACTCGGAGGCGTTACGGTACAGGGATTTTATTATTCCAAGGCCTTGTCCACGGAAGATTTCATAGATTTTTGTAAAAAATAAACGGCATTGTTTTATATCCGTGTTAATTTATTTTGCATTTTGCTTTTTTTGTGCTATTATATTTTAAAATTAATTGTAAATAATTTTTAAAAGGTATATATTATGAAAAAAACTTATCTCCCTGCGGAAACATGGGACAGAATGCAATATCTCTTCCGCAGGTACTACGACGGTATGATGCATGCCGTATTTTACTATGATTCCGAGCTGGATAAAGAGGTGCTGGTAAAGGCTTATACCGACGTAATTACCCGTATCCCCGTACTGCACTCGTCCTACGAGTATAATCCCGTCAAACCCAGATGGAGGGTAAACGAGGTCTTTTCGGCGGACGATTTCTTTTCCTTTATCGAGACGGATTCGCCCGAAGAGGAAACCGAAAAGTTTATTACCCGGCGCATTAATCCCAAATCGGTATGTCAGATCAGAATAGGACTTATCCGCTCGGCGGGCAAGGATACTCTGTGCGTGGTACAGAATCATATGTGTGCCGACGGCGGAGATTTTAAGGTATTCAACGCCAAAATAGCGGAGTATTATTCCGCTCTTTTAAGCGGCACTCAGGACAGCGTTGTCGTTAAAAACGGAACGAGGGCGGCCACGCAGATTTACGATACGATGCCCCCTGAAAAGGCCGAAAAGGCAAAAGCTCTTTACAAAAACGTTTCCAACGTGCCGTCAAAGGTACGGTTTCCCTTTGCCAGGCCGGACAACGACGTTTGCAGAATTCTGAGAAGGCGTCTGCCCGCAGAATCCTTTGCCAATATCAGGAAAAACGGAAAGGCCATGGGCGCGACCGTAAACGATATTCTGCTGGCTGCATATATTCTGGCGGTTTATAAGATGACAACTCCCGCCGACGGCGTTATTTCCGTGCCGAATATGATCGATATGAGAAGACATATCGAGGGCGGACAAACGGCAGGATTCACGAATATGACGGGCTTTATGCCGTGCTCGGTGAAGGTAGACCCCAAGGATAACCTCGAAGACGTAATCAAAAAAGTGCAGATAAGCCTGGAACCTTCCAAAAAGGACGAATTCGTAGGGCTGTACGGATTGCCTCTGCTGACGCTGGCGTTTAAGATTTTCCCTCAGGCCATCGCCGAAACCGCAATCAGAATAGGGTATCAGAACCCCCTGATAGGCATGAGCAACATAGGACTTCTGAATCAGAAGGATTACGCTATGGGCGACAAACTCCCTTATTACGCATGGTATACCGGCGCAATCAAGTACAAGCCTTATATTCAGCTTGCGGCCACTACTTTTATGGGCGAGATTACTTTCTCGGTTGCCGTAAGATGCAACGAGGAAGACTGCAAGATTATAGACGGTTTTTACAATATCCTGTTCGGACTTCTCGGGCAGCTCGATTATTGAAAACGCGGGACGCAAGTCCCGTTTTTTGTTGCCTTGCGCCCCTTCGCGTCATTGGCGTTGACTTACGGGAATAAATGGAGTATTATAATAATAACAAATTACGGGAGGTTCTTTATGATAAATAAAGCCGTTATCCTGGCCGGAGGAAGAGGAACGAGGTTTCTGCCTTACACCAAGGCGTGCGCAAAGGAAATGATTAACCTCGTGGATAAACCCGCGTTGCAGTATATAGTGGAAGAATGCGCAGAGGCGGGAATAAAGGATATTCTAATCATCGATACCAAGGATAAGCCCGAAATAGCAAAACATTTCTCGCACGACGCCGAGTATGAGGCTTTCCTCGAGGAAAGAAACAAACAGAAAGAACTCGATATAATACGCTCCGTGGCCGATATGGCCAAAGTTACCTGTAAGCATCAGGATAAGGCGTTGGGAAGCGGGCACGCGGTTATGCTTGCCGAGGAGTTCGCAGACGGACAGCCGTTTGCCGTGCTTAACGGCGACGACCTTATGTATACGGAACCCGGAAAGGATACCTGCATAGGCCAGATTGCCTCCTGTTTCGACAAATGCGGCACAAGCGTCATCGGCGTGCAGGAAGTATCCCCCGAAGTGATTTACAAATACAGCTCCTGCGACGTGGTTTCCGCAGAAGGCAGAACGCTGAAAATCAAGTCCATTATTGAAAAGCCCGAGCCCGGAACGCAGCCCAGTAATTATTCTTCGCTGGGCAGATACGTATGCTCGGCGGATTTCTTTTCCTATCTCAGACGTACGCCTTTTTCTGCCAGCGGCGAAATTTATCTGACCGACGCTTTTAAATTGCAGGCGCAGGAAAAGGGAATATACGCCTACGTGTTCGACGCCGTCCGCTACGATACGGGCGATAAGCTGGGATACTTGCAGGCTACAGTGGAATACGCTCTCAGGGACAGTGCTCTGGCCCTGCCGTTTAAAAAATATTTAAAGGAGATAACCCGAAAACTATGAGTAAAATTCTCGTAACGGGTGGCATGGGCTATATCGGCAGCCATACCGTGATTGAACTGATTAACAAAGGCTACGAGCCCGTGATAGCGGATAATCTTTGCAACAGCAAAATAGGGGTTCTGGACAGGATAAAAACCATTACAGGAGTCAAACCCGCATTTTATAAGATTGATTTAAAGGATAAAGCCGCTCTTTCCGAAGTTTTCAAAAAGGAAAAATTTGACGACGTTATTCATTTCGCGGGGCTTAAATGCGTGCCCGAAAGCGTTGTCAAACCTTTGGATTATTATAAAAACAACATTTATTCGACCATTGCACTTATAGAATGCATGAAGGAATTCGGCGTGAAGAATCTGGTATTCAGCAGTTCGGCCACCGTTTACGGAACTCCCGCTTCCGTGCCCATAACTGAGGAGTTTCCCACCGGCGGCTGTACTAATCCGTACGGCCAAACCAAATTCATGCTGGAACTCATACTCAAAGACGTTCAGAAAGCCGACAACTCGTTCAATATCGCCTTGCTGAGGTACTTTAATCCCATAGGCGCGCACGAAAGCGGGCTTATAGGCGAGGACCCCAACGGTATTCCCAACAACCTCGTTCCTTATATCACGCAGGTGGCCGTCGGAAAACTGCCTTGTCTGAACGTGTGCGGAAACGATTATCCCACCCCCGACGGAACGGGCGTCAGAGACTATATTCACGTTGTCGACCTGGCCAAGGGACATCTTGCCGCCATCGACAAGCTGCATACCGGTTGCGGCCTTGCAGTATATAATCTGGGTACGGGTAAAGGCTACAGCGTTCTGCAGATGGTAGAGGCTTTCGGAAAGGTAGTGGGTAAGCCTATCAATTACAGGATTGCTCCCAGAAGAGCGGGCGATATCGCCGAATGCTATGCGGATTGCTCTCTCGCGCTCAAAGAACTCGGCTGGAAAGCGGAATACGACCTGGAAAGAATGGCTACCGACAGCTGGCGCTGGCAGAAAAACAATCCGAACGGGCTCGAGTAACGCTGTTACCCAAAGCAGGTTAAAAGACGGCTTATGCCGTCTTTTTTATTGAAAAATGGAATTGAGCTGCCGCGTATGGTTTTTCTTGTAAATTCCGAGAGTGCCTTTTTCGTCGAGTGTGGCAAGAAAAATCTCGGATATTTCGCCCGCGTTTTTTGCCGCAAGTTCCTTTTTCAACCAGCTTTCGTCCTTGCCCATGGCATGCAGGTTCCGGTGCATGGTCTTGCCGTCTATAATGACGTTGGCAAGCAGCCCCGCCTTTTCCACGGGAATGGACAGGTCGGACGCGGTTACGGGTTTTGCGCACGATTTGGGCAGTACCGAAAGCTGTCCGCTGGTTTCCAGAACGGCATGGCTGACTTCGCTTATATCGAAGTATCCCTGTATGCGCAATTCGCGCAACAAGTCGTTTATGTCGTAATGTGAGTACTTTAAACCCCGTTCCAGGATAAGTCCGTTGCTTATCAGCATTATCGGCTTGCCTGTTATAATACGCCTGAGCCATATGCTTTTGCTGGTAAGTATGGCGGTTAAAACGGCTGCTCCCACGAATATTGCCATGCTCATAATCGCGCCCCAGATATCGAGAGAGGTGTCGATACATACCGCCCCCGATACCGAACCTACCGTTATGGCAGTTACGAAGTCGTAAAACGTCAGCTGAGATATAAAACGCTGGCCGGCTATCCTGGCAAGTATCAGAAGTACGATAAGCGCCACAAGTGTTCTTATTAGTATATCGAGGTAAAGATTCATGTTCCGCTCCTTTGCGATTTTTCTTTCTGTCATTTTTGACTAAGGGCGGTTTTTATATACTCAGTAAATAATTATTAGTACTATTTTTATGTTTCAAGCCGTTTTTTACTATTCGGTTGGCGCGGACCGCCGCGGAACGGTACGCAGGGCGATATTTGTCGAATTTTGTTTGACTACTTCTTATAAATAGAATATAATGGCTTAAGTAATTACTATTCTGAAAAACTTATTCGGTTTTTGAGAGGTGGCAATGGACAAAGGCGACGCTTGCGCGTATACCGTATCCGTAATCCGAAATATCAGATATCTTCTGGCGAAGGCCGTTAAGTCCGACGTCTATTCGGCCGTGCTTACCCTGATTGCCTTTTTGTGTTATTATTTCGAGGCTTATTTCGTGCTGGTGGGATTTATGGTTACGGCCGCCGTGCTGGCTCTGATTTTTCAGCGGTCGGTGATATACGCTTTTCTGCCCCTGATGCTCACAAGCCTGGCGGTTGTCGACTGGTACGAATTTTCGGCGGCCGACATAGGAAAAGTGTTGCCATGGGGTATAATTTTTCTGCTTGCGCTGGTCGCGCATTTCGTGATATACCCGGTTTCCGCAAAACAAATCAAAACGGGCCCGCTGTTCGTTCCGCTGGCCGCTTATTCGGTTATAATGCTTATTTGCGGCGCGGGTGCCATGGACGCGGCCTTGTTTTTCAAAGGACTTAACGTTTATTACCGCCTTGCTTTGGGTATCGGCGCTCTGATTACTTATTTTGCAGTCGTCAATTATCTGCCCGAAAGCAAGGAGGAACTTATACGGGCGCTTGTGGCCGCTATGCTGTTTGCCGGTATTTTGGGTATTGCCGAAATGACTTCGGTTTTCGGGCGTTCCATAGCAAGCGGCCAGACTATGGCGATAAGATACCGCAACAACATCTCGGGGCTTATGCTGTTTACCTTGCCCTTTCCTTTTTATGCGGCCGTAAAGGCGCGGAAAGGGCGGACGGCGTATTTTGTTCTGGGGTTAGTCCTGTCCGCGGCTATCGTACTCAGTTCTTCGCGCGCCGCGCTTATTGTAGACACGTTTATAACGTTATTGTGCGTTATATGCTGCGTGCTTACCGCGCTGCCCGTATACAGGGCGGTATATTCCGTTCTGTCGGTGGGCGTGCTTGCCGGCGTGGCGCTTTTCGTGGGGCTTAACCCCGAAATAGCCGACGGCGTTCTGGGCAGGCTTCCAGACATGGGCTCGGACATTCGTAACGAAATATGGGCTTTCGGCATGGAAACTTTTAAGAAGCATCCCTTGCTGGGCGCCGGTCTCGGCGAGCAGGGCAAATATTACGTTCCCGATACGGGCGCGATTTTCTGGTATCACAATACATTCGTGCAGTCTTTGGCTTCTACGGGCATAGCAGGCACGGCGGTCATGCTTGCTTTATACGGATATAAACTTAAAACGCTGTTAGGCAGACCGAGGCTTTTTAATGTATTTGTTTTTCTGTCGCTTCTGGCTTACGAGGGAATGGCGCTCATGCATCCGTTTACCTTTTTCCCCGTTCCGTTCGTTACCGTTTCGATGATACTTTACGCCTGCGTGAGCGGTCAGAGCGGCAAAGACGCGCCGGACGAGCGTATTGTTTTACTGCCGAAGACAAAAGATAACAATAAAACGGTTTGTGAGGAGAATTTATGAGCGACACGGGTTTTCTGAACGTCGAAGGACTTTGCAAAAGATATTCGCCCGGACTGCCGTACGCGGTTTCGGATATATCGTTTTCATGCGGACAGGGGCAAATCGTTGCCATACTCGGCGAAAACGGAGCGGGTAAATCCACTACCATCAAGGCGGTTACGGGTATTCATCCGTTTGAAAAAGGAAAGGTAACCGTTTGCGGATACGATATTAAAACGCAGCCCGTTCAGGCTAAAAAGTGCTTCGGATACGTGCCCGACAACCATGCGGTTTTCGAAAAAATGACGGGTACGGATTACGTGAACTTCATGGCCGACGTTTACGGCGTGGACGAAGATACCCGCAAAAAACGCATCGGGGAATTTCAGGATATTCTGAAACTGGGCGACAAAATCGACAATATTATTTCTTCCTATTCACACGGCATGAAACAGAAAATTTCCATTATGGGCGCGCTCATTCACAACCCTAAACTGCTAATTCTCGACGAACCTATGGTAGGCCTGGACGCTCAGACCGCTTTTGCGGTAAAACAGTACATGCTCTATCACAAGGAAAAGGGGAACACCGTGGTATTTTCCTCGCATAATCTTGATACTGTAGAAAAAATCTGCGATTACTGCATTATAATTTCGGGCGGCCGCAAAAAAGACGCTTTCAGCATGGAAGAGTTTAAGGAAAAACATTCATGCTCGCTGGAAGAATACTTCCTCGGCATTATATCGGAGCAAAAGTGATGCGCGGGTTCAAACTCCTACTTAAAAAAGAATGGCTGGAAAAAACCGCGCCTTTCAAACGCGGTAATTTCTTTAAAAAATTCGACGCGGCGGGGCTTTTCTTCGGACTTGCGGTTTCCGTGCTGGTGGCCTGTATCGTGGTAATGTCGCTCAGTCAGCTCGTAGGAGGGTACGCCGCCGTCAGGCTCAACGGCGTCAGGGACGTGACTTCGCGGCTTGTGGAAATAGCAACCCTCATCAACGCGGTACTGCTTACGGCGATTTTCTTTTATTCCTGCTCGGTAACGATAAAGCTGTTTTCTTTTGACAGAGATACCGAAATTCTGTTAAGGCTGCCTTTGTCATTTTCCGATATTTTTGCAGAGAAGATATTTTTCGCTTATCTGAAAACCTTGGCGTTTACGTCGTTCTTCCTTCTTCTGATTAATATTACGGTGGGCATTACGGCGGGATACGTAACTCTGCGGTTCTGGCTGATTACTTTGTTTAACTGCCTGACGATGCCGATGATTCCCTCGGCGATAGCCGCGGCGGTTGCGCTGCCGCTGAAAAAACTGATAGATTTTCTGAAATCCCGTTACGTACTGCTTCTTATAAGTTTCATACTGTTGCTGTCGCTGGGGTTTTATCTGTATTCCGTTCTGCTGGACGGCCTGAAAGGGCTTCTCGAAACGGGAAACATAAAATTTCTGTTCAACGAGCAATTCGTGCGCACCTTGCAGGCCTTGACGAAATATCTCTTTCCCGCCAACCTTTTTGCGAAAATGCTGTTTGGCAAGGGCTTTTTCCTGAACGCATTTATACTTCTTGCGTCGGGTACCGCTCTGCTTGCCGGGGCATGGGTTCTTTCGGCAAAACTGTTTAAGGATATTTATTTTCTTAACAAATACCGCAATCCCGTTAAAATAAGAATAAGACCGTCCGCAAAGGCTCAGAGTTCTTTCGCGTCGCTTATGCGCAAAGAGTTTATTCAGGTTTTCCGCGAACCTTCGCTTACTTTTAACTGTTTCGCCGTAGCGCTGGCCATGCCCGTGCTGGCGGTTACGCTGTCGGACGTTCTTTCGGAATTCGCTTACAGAATGATAAGCGTTAAAGCCGATACCGAAGTGGCGTTGTTCGTGCTGGCCCTTCTTACCGTGCTGACCAATACGTTCAGCTCCTCCAACGTGTCGAGGGACGGCGAGATGTTCTGTATAATCAAGACCTTGCCTCTGTCGCCTTATGCGGTTATAGGAGCAAAACTTCTGTTCTGTCTCGTCGTGAACGCGCTATCTTTGATGATATCCGTGCTTATTATGGCCTGTATGGACAGGATGTCCTTCGGCGACGCGGCTTTTGCCCTTCCGGTTATGCTTATTCTGACTGCCGGCGGGATTATGTTTGCCACGTCGAAAGACCTTAACAATCCTGATTTTTCGGGCGCCGCCGGCGCAAAAACCAACGCCAATCTCAGCATTGTATCGGCCGCCGGCATCACGGTTGCCGCCGCAATGGGCGCGCTTGCTTTCGCACATTCTTTCGGAGTAACCGATTTTCTTGCCTCAAAGGCGGTTACTTTTGCGGCGATTGCACTGGTGGCCGTCGTATATTGCGGAGCCTGCGCGCTTTATCTGTTCATTAATCTGCCCGCGCGGTTCGAGGCCGCGGGAGCAAAGGGAAGGTAGCCTGTGAACAAACGTATTATCGTGTTGATTATAATTCTGCCGATATTGCTGATGATCGGCGTGTACGCAGCCGCAAAAACCACTTCTTTAATAAAAATCATTCCGGTGACCGGTATATACGTGTCCGAACAGGAAGCGGTTCAGTACGTGGATTATGCCGAACTTTCCGATGAAAGATTCATTACGCTCAGCTATGAAGTTCTGCCCGTGGGCGCCAGCAACAAAACCGTTTCCTTCAAGGCCAGCCCGCAAGGCATAGTGGAAATCGACGCTGAGGGGCGTATCAGACCCGTGGGCTGCGGTCGGGTTACCGTGACGGTTACCACCAACGACGGCGCTTATTCTGCGGACATTATTCTGGTTGTGTCCAGCGATAAAGTAATAGACTTTTCCTTTACCGATATGCCCGATACGATGGAAGCGGGCAGGGAGTTCGTGCCCGAAGTGGCCTTTATGCCGGCGATAGGCGATTTTTCCGAGCTCGTGTGGCAGTCTGACAATCCCTCCGTTTTGTCGGCGGATAAGTTTACGGGGACGCTGAAAGCGCTTTCGGTAGGCTCTGCCACGGTCACCGCCACCTATCCTTCTCCTTACGGAGACATTGTAAAAAGCGCCCTTATTAATGTTACGGCCGACAAACTGCTGACTTTTTCCGATACCGAAATAGTGACATGGAACGATACGGCTTCCTTTATAATCAGCAAGGCGGAAGAGGTGGAGTTCGGCGAAGTTGCGTTTTTGAGCACGGGAGGGGAGTACGAGTTTGTGCCTTTGTCCGCAAACAGCGCGGAAATTATATTTACTCTGGATTCCGCGGCTTCCTCGGCCGAATTCAGCGCTTCGGTTTTCGGAGTTACCGAAAAAGTCGTTATTCAAAGGGCGGACCCGGATAACGTCGAGGTATGGATTTCGGATAAGCCTCTTTATTACCTCAAGGATTCCGGCCCCTCTATGTCGGTGAAGCTTAATCCCGCTTACGACGGAGCTCCGAGTCATGTCGTCTGGACGGCCTCGGGCGTAAACGAGGTCGCGGTCAATCCCGAAAACGAATTCGTTATCAGCCCGCTGACGTCCAATACGGGAACTACGGTCGTCAAGGCCGTGATTACGGTGGAAGGCTACACTTTTACCGCCGAGGCAGAGTTTACCGTGCTGGAATGTTACTCTTCGGTCAATTTTACCGAAAGCACGGGAGATACGGGTTTGGCCAAAAGGGTTGCCATAGCCGATCAATACTATGAAAACGGGACTTTTACGTCAAAACCGTATACTTTCAAAACTTCGCTTTCCCCCGCAGACTCCGATAAGAACGATCGGCTGATATGGGATACTTCCGACAGCCTGACGGGCGTTGCGGAGCAGGGAAAACTGACCGTAATCAAAGACGGCTTCCTGACGGTAACGGCCAAATCTTACAATTCGGTACTGATAAATTCTTCAAATCCCTCGTTTAAAATTGTGGAGTCGCAGTTGACGGTGCAGTGCGTGAAGGGAGTGAACGTGGACGATTACGACGCTCTGATTGCCGCTACCGAAGCTGAAAAACAGGTCGTGCTGACCAAAACCATAGGCAGCGAACAGGATACTCAGAACGGGCTTGTGGACGTTTCCGAATTCGGATCGGTTTATTACGAGTCCGATACCACGGGGGACGCGACTTTTTATACGAATCAGGGCCTTCCGGTACCTAAAATCAAAATAGCCCTTAAAATCAAAAACAACCTTTACGGCAACGGTTATACCATAAACGCGCACAACCTGACTTACAGACTGGACGCTACCGGGCAGCCTACCGATTCGGCCGTATTCAAGGGACCGCTTAACTTTGTTGCCATACCTTCGGCATCGGTAAAGGCGCAGGACAACATAGTTTTTGCCATATACGATAACGTTATTATCGACAATGCCGTGCTCAAAGGCTGTAACGACGTAAGCGATCTTACCATGCTGGATTACGTCGGAACAACGCTGGAAATAATGGGCGACAACGTAACCGTTACGAATTCGCGCATTTCCAACGGGCGCACCGTAGTCAGAATGTTCGGCGACGACCAGTATGCCGATAAGCCCGTATCCGCGCACATAGAAAGCTGTATTCTGCGCTCTGCAAGGGAATTCGTGATACGTTTGGGCAGTAACCGTAAAATTACGGGCGAATACAGAGCGGATATGACTTTGCAACAGGCATACGAAAGCTGCTCGCCATCCATAAACGGATATGACGTAAACGATAAATATAATCTGTACGAAAACGACGAAAATTTCAAAAACGACGTTTTACAGACTAAATTGACTTTAAAAAACTGTACTTTGGCTGAATGCGGTATATTTACCGTAGGTATGGACTCGCACTTTGCAGGGCCTGCGCTCGACGAGATGCCCGTTAACGGCAGGGTTTACGATTACTGGGACGGGTGCGCCGCGACTTCTTACGGGGCTCTTCTTAAAATGGAAGGCGACGTCAGGTTTTACGACTGGAAAGACATAGAGTCAATAGACAGCTCTACACTTATCGAAAGTGCGGAAAACAGTATTCTGAAATTCGATATGGCCGCAATTTTTAAAGGCGTGACGAGCAAACCGGGGTACGGCAAGCTGGCGGTTGATTATAACGGAAAAACTTACGTCCACGGAGGAATAGCCTTCTTCGGCGGCGGCAAAAACTATTCGGTAGCCGATTTGTCAGAGTTCGAAGGAGTGCCTTTTGCGGGCTATTCGATAAGTCTGCAGGATACGGGCGATTCGTTGGTTGCACTTATGGAAATTGCCGCAGGTAACCGTCCGTTCGGGTTTATGATGTACGACGCTTCCGTTTCGGAATTCGGCGTGGCCCGTCAGATCGAGGAATACGGTTATATCGGCGAAGACGGAAATTCTGTTCCCGGTAACGGGGCTGCCTTTAACTGGATACCTGTTGCCGATCCGTTTGCGGTTTGAAATATAACCGCCTGTAACAAACCTGCATTAAAAAGCCTTCCTGTCGGAAGGCCTTTTGTTTATGGATTAAACGCGTTCAGCCGACTATGACGTTTACGCCGTTTTCGAAGGGAACGTCGTTATAAAGTTTTATCTTGTCCGAAGGCGAATTCTCCTTATACAGCTCTATGCCGATGCGTCCGCCGTCGTAACCGAAAGTAATTACGCTCTGGCCGAACATAAGAAGGCTGCCGCCGTCAAAAGCATTGTCGGGGGCGACTTCCGCGCCGTCTACGTAAATTTTCATCTTGTAGCCGTGCGGCGCGGCCATGCCGTAATTGGTTATCATGAAACTTGCTTTTCCGTTTCCGGCCTCGAAGTCGGAGACCGTAAGCTGATAGCCCAGATGATGTTTAAGATAGTCGAATACGTTTATTTTACCGTCAGACAGAAGATTGGGGTTGAGCGGATAGCCGTTGCCGGTAAAGAAATCTCCGTCTAAAAACAGGGCTTGCCACTGTTTCAGATAGTATTCGCCTCCGTCCTCGGTGTAATTGTGTTCGAGCGACAGAGTGCTGAGGCCGTATCCGACGCACTGCGCGATTACGCCTTGAGCAGTAGTGCCTTCCACGTTACCGCGGCCCCAGGGCATTTCTCCGTCGGTAACGGTGTGCTTACATTTGCTGAGCAGAAGGGGATAGGCAGGGTCCTCGAAGGATATCATGCCCCACTCGTGGTCAAAGCCTACTATAAAATCGTCGTGAATCGAAAACCTGTGTTCGAGTTCGTCGGGAACCAGCGACAGAAGCTCGGGAGTGCGCACCATTATTACGGTAGGCTCGGGCGTCATGTCGGCCACGGCCTTTATTATTCTGGCTTTGTTGAGAGCGTTCACGTTGCCGTGTCCTTCGCCCCAAAGTCCTATCATTCCGAGTTGCATGGCGTATACTACCGAACGGTAGAGTCCGATATTCTGCTCGAAAAAAGTTTTAAGTTGCGCGCAATGAGTGATTATGTCGCTTGTTCTCGGGCCGTCCTTATTGGCCGACGTATACTCGTACGCAAAGCGCAGAAGTATTTTTACGTTTTTGTCTCTCAGAGTGGAAAAATAGTTTTTAAGCTGATCGAGAGCTTCGTCGGGAATGGGAGTGTGTCGATACTCGTAGAGATATACGTAGCACTGCAATACCGTTACGCCTTCGGATGAGTATTTTTCAAGCTGAGCCTCAAGCCTTTCGGTATAAGTTTCGCCGCTTTCGGGAAAGGCTTCGTCTGTGCCGAGGGTAATGTAGGTTTCGCCTCTGAAACCTCGGTCGGGATTGGGATAAAAATCCGATTCGGCCGTGAGTACGGGAATATTGTATACGGGCGTGACGGCGTAAGCGGAAGGCGTGTCAGGGTATTGTTTGATTTTGTAACCCGTGCATGCGCTCAGCGTTCCTGCCGAAATCAGCAAAAGCGCTACAATCGCAATTAACCGATTCGCATGTTTAAAATTAGTTTTTCGCATAATAAACCCCTTTTTTACAAATTTTATTTTTCAGGTGTCAAAATCTGTCTTTTATTTTCTTATTTAATTGTGCACTAAATTCCGGAATTTTGCAACGGTTTAGCCGTTCTTGACCGAAGTTTACTTTACTTAGCGGCTTTTATGCGTTATAATAAACTATATCGATTATTGAACGCAAGAGGTCGCATGAGCGCTTACACGGTCCCGTTGCCCGCATATTCCGTACGCGAGGAAAAACTTAATATTTTGTCCCACGCCGCAGGAGCCGTTGTTTTCGGCGGCGCTTCGGTATGGCTTCTCATAAGGGCGTTTACCGTGCTGGGCGGAATACGACCGTTTTTCTTTTTATTGTACTCGGTTTGCCTGGTAGAGTTATACGTGATGTCTTCCGTTTATCACGGTACTAAAAATCCCGAACGGCGCAGGCTTACTCAGAAGGGCGATCACACTTCGGTCAATATCCTCATAATGGGTTCGGACATAGCCTTTCTTGCGGGAGTGCTGTTTGATAAAACGGCTTTTATTCTGTCGGGGTGCGTGGTTGCGCTGTCGCTGATGTCGATTGTTTTCAATCTGATCAACGTGAAAAAATTCCGCGCGGTTACCATGGTTACCTACATAATTACGGGCTGGTGCTGTCTGATTGTGGTAAAACAGCTGATGCAGACGTTGGGTCAGACGGCTTTCGCTTTTCTGCTTGCGGGCGGTCTGGTTTATACTTCAGGTCTTGTTTTTTACGGGCTTAAACGAGAGTTTTCGCATGCCGTATGGCATCTGTTCGTACTGCTGGGAAGCATATTGCAGTTTGCGGCTATTATGATTTTTTTGTACCGAGGTTGATTATGGCGGTTGTAAGTTGTTTTTCGCTTTTGAAAAAGGCGGACGAAAGAGGCGTGGCTCTGCCGGCCTTCAACATAGATAACATGGAATCGGCTCTCGCCGTCTTCAACGCGGTGAAAAAACTTAAGGAAGAGGTCATAATTCAGACCATACCGAAAACGCTTTCTTACGGCGGCGTTGCCACCTATCCCGCGATGATAAGGGCCATGTTCGACAAGCTCGATACCGACGTGGCAATTCATCTCGACCACGCTTCCGTCCCCGAGCTCATACGCACGGCGGCCGATTGCGGGTTTACGTCCGTAATGTACGACGGTTCGGCTCTTCCGTTCGGGCAGAATGCCGCCAACACGGCCGAAATATGCCGTCAGATGCAATGCAGAGGCATTTCTGTAGAGGGCGAACTCGGCGTTATAGGAGGTAAGGAGCAGGGCGATACCGACCTGGCCTGCGTATATACACGGGTAGACGAGGCAGTGCGCTTCGTCGAGATTACGGGCGTGGATATGCTTGCCATAGGCGTGGGCACCGCTCACGGCATATATAAGGGCACTCCCGTTATAAACATCGGAAGAATCGCCGAAATTCACGAGGCGGTACCTTGCAGCCTGGTTCTGCACGGGGCTTCGGGCCTTTCGGACGAAGTGCTTAAAGACGCCGTCGCCGCGGGCATAAGAAAGGTTAACTTCGCAACCGAGCTCAGGCAGGCCTTTACCCGAGGTGTCAAAGCCGGAATAAAGGAAAATCCCGACGCTTACGACCCTAAGATTTATCTGCCGTACGCCGTCAGCGAAATCCAGAAGACGGTAGAGGCGAAAATCAGGTTGCTTAAAAACCCGACATAAAAAGAAAATAAATACGGGAGCCACGCTCCCGCGGAGAACATTAATGAATATTATTCCCAAACCTTTTAGCGTCAAGAATCTTAACGGAAGCATCGTATTCAACGGTTTTTCCGTTAAAGAGTGCATGTTCGACGGGCTCGAACAGGTTGTAGCCGAAAGGCTTAACAAATCCTTTAACCCCGTTTCGGGTACGCCGCTTTCATTTATCAGACAGGAGAATCTCGCGGAGGAAGAGTATATCCTTAACGTTACTCACGAAGGGGTGACGGTAGCCGCTTCGTCTTATGCCGGCGCTTTGTACGGATTTCAGTCGCTCCGCCTTCTTGCCGAAACCGACCTCGATACCCCTAAAAACGAATTGCACCTGATATCCGTTATGGACAGGCCCGAATTTGCCTGGCGCGGCTTGCAGATTGACGTGGCAAGACACTTCTTCAAAAAAGAGTTCGTCATGAAAATAATGGAGGCAATGAGCCTGAACAAACTCAACGTCCTGCATATGCATCTTACCGACGATCAGGGCTGGAGAGTGCAGATAGACAAATATCCCTTGCTGACACAGATTGGCTCCAAACGCAGTCAGAGCCATATCAACGGATGGCGCTCGACGGATTCCGACCATACTCCGCACGAGGGGTTTTACACGAAAGAGGAGCTGAAAGAACTTGTCGAGCTGGGCAGAAAACTGGCTATAACCATAGTGCCCGAAATCGATATGCCCGCGCATTTCGCCGCGGCTTTCGCCGCTTATCCCGAACTCGGCTGCCGCGAACTCCGGACCGAAGTTCCGTGGTATTTTGGCAATTCTGTTCCTAAAAAACAACGCATTAAGGACTGGAACCGCAGCGCCTGCATTGGCAAGAAAACCACTATGGACTTTATTTACGACGTCATAGACGAAATGGCCGAAATCTTTCCCGCGCCTTATTTCCATATAGGCGGCGACGAAGCCCCGAAAGAAGAATGGAAAAACTGTCCCGCGTGCAAGGCTCTTATGAAAAAGGAAGGGCTTGCCGACGTCGAACAGTTGCAGGGCTATTTTACCAACCTTGTGGCCGATTATCTCAAAACCAAAAACAAACGCCTTATCGGCTGGAACGAAGTACTCAAAGGCGGCAACCTGGATAAAGACGTCGTGGTGCAGTACTGGACGGCGCGCAACGATCCGCGCGTAGTCAGGCACGTCAAGGGCGGCGGACAGGTCGTTCTGAGCAAACATTCGGCCTTTTATTTCGATATGTGTTACGGCATGTATCCGCTTAAAAACACTTATTCGTATAACCCTTATTCCGAGGGGCTTACAAAAGAGGATAAGCAAAACATCCTGGGCGTGGAAGGCGAGATGTGGACGGAATGGATTGCCACCGAAAGCAAGTTCGAACTTCATCTGTTCCCGAGAATGCAGGCCCTGGCCGAAGCCGGCTGGACGGAAACACGAAAGGATTTTGCCGAATTCATGCAAAGGCTTCAGGAATATAAAGCGGTGCTCCGCGCGCTCGATATTAATTACGCCGAGGACGCGGTAAGTCAGCCGTCGTCCCTGCTGAAACGCATAAATACCAGACGCAAGTGGTTTGCGGGGAAGCAGGAAGAGGAAATGACGCTTAACGATAATATCAAAAAGCATACTTTTAAGTAAAATCCGCCTGTTTGTCCTTTATTCGCTTTACAAACCGCACCGTAACTGCTATAATAGTTTTACTTTATCGGTTTAAAGTATTAAATTACATTAAAAGAGGTTATTTATGAAAAAACTGTTTAAAATCATGCTTATAGCCACACTCGTCGTGTGCGCGTTTACGGCGTTTACCGCCTGCAACAAAGACGATAATAAACCGCAACTGCTGTTCGGTAAAGAAGTTCTCGCGCTCACTTCGCAGATGGATACGCTCACTCAGCTTAAAAACGGCAGCGCGGATATGGCCGTCATCGACGCAATAATGGCGGGTTACTTCCTTACCAAAGGCGAGTTTGCCGGCACCATGAAAGTTCTCGACAACGTCGAACTTAACGAGGAGCAGTACGGCATCGCCGCCAGAAAGTCGGATAAAGCCTTTATGTCTAAAATCAACGAAGGCCTTATCGCTCTTTACAAAAACGGAACGATGGGCGAAATAGCCCGTACTTACGGCCTTGAAAGCGAAGTTATCGTCAGCGACGACACTACCGATTCTTTCGCGGACGCGACGGACAACTCCTGGAACGAAATAGTGGCAAGCAAGAAAATAGTTATCGGTTACACCCTTTTCGAGCCCATCGCTTACGAAGAGAACGGTAATCTCAAAGGGTACGACATAGACCTTGCGAAGGCCGTTGTGGCTTATCTTAACGAGAAGTATTCCGCACAGATCGAAGTGGAATTCAAACTCATCGTATGGGCCAACAAGGAAACCGAAATCGCAAACGGCAGCATCGACCTTATCTGGAACGGTATGACCATTACTCCCGCTCTGAAGGAAAACCTGTCGGTAAGCGTACCTTACCTTAAAAACGAACAGGTATGTCTTGTAAAGAACGCCGATTACGAAAAGTATTCCACTTTTACCGCTTTCCTCAAAAACAGCCGCAACGCCGTCGTAGCCGTTGAAAACGGATCGGCCGCATACAAGATTCTGACCATGGAAATCTAAAATGTTTTTACAGGTAACGAACGAATTATTAAAAGGCTTCGGCCTTACCGTATTGCTGTTTGCCGTCACCCTGGTGGCGGCAATTCCGCTTGGTTTTTTAATTTCGTTTTGTTCGATGACGAAGTTTAAACCCGTAAAATGGCTTACAAAAGCCTTTATTTGGGTTATTCGCGGCACGCCGCTGATGTTGCAGATAATAGTTATCAGCTTTATTCCGAGCACGGTTTTCGGCATATACAACAAGCAGATTTCAATTTTCCTCAACACCACGGTCGCCAACGTGAACTTCATATTCGTCTGCATAGCTTTCGTCATAAATTACGCCGCGTATTTTTCCGAAATATTCAGGGGCGGCATTCAGGCGATACCCGCGGGACAGCACGAAGCGGCAAAGGTCCTGGGCATGAGCAAAAAACAGACTTTTTTCAAAATCATTCTGCCGCAGGTTGTCAAGCGCATCACGCCGCCCATGTCAAACGAGATTATTACTCTCGTGAAGGATACCTCGCTTGCGCGCATAATAGGCGTGGTCGAAATTATCATGGCGGCCGAAACCGCCCTCAACAAATACGTGGTTATCTGGCCGCTGTTCTATGCCGGCTTGTTCTATTTGCTGTTCAACGGCGCGCTTACTTTGCTGTTTGCCTATATCGAAAGGAAACTCGATTACTATAAGATTTGATTATGGCTTTGTTGGAAATCAGAAATTTCAGAAAACGCTTTAACGATACCGAGGTTCTCAAAGGTATCGATTTTACGCTTGAAAAAGGGGAAGTGCTTGTAATAATAGGTTCTTCCGGAAGCGGCAAAACAACCCTTCTGAGATGTATTAACTTTCTGGAAACCCCCGACGAAGGACAGATGTTTTTCAACGGCGAGCTTTTGCAGGAGTATCCCGTAAGCGTCAAGAATTTCGAAAGGGCAGTGCAGGATAAGAGAAAGCACTTCGGCATGGTGTTTCAGTCGTTTAATCTGTTTCCGCATTACACAGCCTTCAAAAACGTGATTCTCGCCCCCACGCTTAAAGCCTCTACGCCCGTAGAAGAAGAATTTATAAGGCAGAAGGCATACTCGCTGATGGAAAAGGTGGGATTGCAGGACAAACTTAACAATTATCCGTGCGAGCTGTCGGGCGGGCAGCAGCAGCGCGTGGCCATCGCGAGAGCACTGGCGCTCGAACCCGAGATTCTCTGTTTCGACGAGCCTACTTCGGCGCTCGACCCCGAGCTTACGGGCGAAGTGCTGAAAGTTATCAAAAGCCTTAAAGGCGGCGATACCACCATGATTGTGGTTACCCACGAAATGGAGTTTGCGAAAAGCGTGGCAGACAAGGTTATTTTCATGGCAGACGGCGTGATTGAGGAAGAGGGAACGCCCGAACGTATTTTCGGAAATCCGACCAGCGAAAAGACCAAAGCGTTTTTGCTTAAAGCCTCGGAAAGAGTTTGACGAGAAAGCCGCAGGCTTTCTTTTTTTACTGATTTTTTATTTTTTGTTTGGTATTGACACGCGTGTTTTTATAAGATAAAATATTATCATATAACCGCTTTGTAAGGAGAAATTTTATGCAACTTAAACAGATTTGCAAGGACGTCCGCGAGGACATAGTTACCGAAATAGGCACTCTCGGCGTCGGACATATAGGCGGGTGTCTTTCCATAGTGGAAGTGCTCGTACTGCTCTATTTCAAACATATGAACATTGACCCCGCAAGGCCCGACATGCCCGGCAGGGACAGGCTTGTTATATCCAAAGGTCACGCCGGCCCCGCGGCTTACGCAGTGCTTGCCAACAGAGGGTATTTCCCCAAGTCCGAACTGCTTACCCTCAATAAAAACGGCACTAATCTGCCAAGCCACTGCGATATGAACAAGACACCCGGCATCGATATGACCGCCGGTTCGCTCGGGCAGGGATTCAGCTGCGCGGTGGGCATCGCCGTGGGCAGCAAGCTCAGAAAGGACGG
Organism: Candidatus Faecicola pullistercoris; assembly: GCA_018714105.1. Lineage (GTDB taxonomy): Bacteria > Bacillota > Clostridia > Christensenellales > CAG-917 > Faecicola > Faecicola pullistercoris. The sequence continues at coordinate 59,278 of DVNW01000021.1, forward strand.
CGCTACCGTCTATGCCGTTCTCGGCGACGGAGAGAGTCAGGAAGGGCAGATTTGGGAAGCGGCTATGTATGCGGGCGCTAAAAAACTGAACAACCTTATCGCGTTTACCGATTATAACGGAATGCAGATTGACGGCACTACGGACGAAATCTGTACCCTTAATCCCCTGGACAAAAAGTGGAAAGCCTTTAACTGGAACGTAATTACCGTCGAGGACGGGCATGACCTCGACCTTATCGACGGTGCGATATCGGCCGCCAAAAAGTCCAAGAAACCCACGATGATTATTCTGAAAACGGTTAAAGGCAAAGGAGTCTCCTTCGCGGAGCAGGCCAAAGTGGGCAGCCACAGCATGTCCGTTTCCAAAGAGCAGATGGCTGCGGCCGTAGAAGAGATAAGGAGGGCGTAATTATGTTGATGAGAGACGTTTTTTGCAATACTCTTATTAAACTTATGAAATCGGATAAAAATATCGTTGTAATCGACGCGGATCTTGCCAAAGCGGACGGTACCATGCCCGTAAGAAAGGCCTTTCCCAAAAGGGCGCTCGACGTGGGCATTGCCGAACAGAACATGGCCTCGATTGCCGCAGGTCTTTCGAGCTACGGATTCAAGCCTTATATAACCACTTTTACGCCTTTTGCCACACGCCGTATCTGCGACCAGATTGCCATTTCGATTGCGTACGCAAAACAGAACGTGAAAATAGTAGGCACGGATCCCGGTATTTCGGCCGAGCTTAACGGCGGTACTCATATGAGCGTTGAGGATATAGGCGTGCTGCGCAGTATCCCCGATATGGTTATTTTCGAGCCCGTGGACGCGGTTCAGCTTGAAAAGGCTCTTCCCGTAATCAACGCTTACGACGGCCCCGTTTATATCCGTTTGTTCAGAAAGGAGCAGCCCGAGGTTTTCGGTCCTAAATACAGGTTCGATCTTTTTAAGGCCGACGTGCTTGAAAAAGGCAGGGACGTTACCGTATTCGCTTCGGGTATCATGGTTGCGCAAAGCCTGGAAGCGCGCAGGATTTTGAAAGAAAAGGGAATAGACGCCGAAATCGTAAACGTGCATACCTTAAAACCCATTGACGCCGATACGGTGTTGTCCTCGGTTGCAAAAACGGGTTGCGCCGTTACGGCCGAAAACCATAACGTTATCGGAGGACTGGGCAGCGCCGTAAAGGAAGTCGTAAGCGAAGTTAACCCGATACCCGTAATCAGCGTGGGTATCCCCGACTGTTTCGGCGAAGTAGGTAAAATGCCTTATCTCAAAGAAAAATTCAAAATGACGGTTTCCGATATAGTGGCGGCGGCCGAAAAAGCCGTATCCTTGAAAAAGTAAATACGCGGCCGCCTTCGGGCGGCCTTTTACGACTGAAATGAAATCCTTGAAAGAACTTTACAAAACAGGTCGCGGACCTTCGAGTTCGCACACGATGGGCCCCGAAAGGGCGGCCCGCCTTTTCGACGCGCTTTACGGAAAGGAAGCCGACTCGTACAAAGCCGTGCTTTACGGCTCGCTCGCGCTTACCGGCAGAGGGCACGGTACGGACAGAGTGCTTAAAGAAACCTTGTCAAAACCCGTGGAAACGGTTTTCGATACGGTTACTTCCGGTTTGCCTCATCCCAACACAATGGATATTTCAGCTATACAAAACGGCAGCATAAAGGCCTCGTGGCGTGTTTTCAGCGTAGGAGGCGGCTCCATTGAAATCGAGGGCAGGAAAGCTGAGATTCTTCCCGAAATATATCCGCACAGAAACTTTACCGAAATTTCCGAATACTGCTCGGAAAACAATCTTAAACTGTACGAATACGCCTTAAAATTCGAGGACGCGGATTTTTACGATTATATGAAGGCGGCCTGGAAGCAGATGAAAGATACCGTTAAAGAGGGTCTTAAAGTGTCGGGTACGCTGCCGGGCGGGCTTAATATTCTGCGAAAAGCAAAGCTGTTGTACGGCCAAATCAAGCCCGACGAAAGCCCGCAGACCAGGGAAAACCGTATCGTGTGCGCCTACGCTTTCGCTACGGGCGAACAGAACGCCGCGGCAAAAACCGTGGTTACCGCACCTACCTGCGGAGCGGCGGGGGTAGTGCCTGCGGTTATGATGTATCTGCAGGAAAAAAACGGATATTCCGACGAGCGCGTCGTAAACGCTCTGATATCGGCGGGCGTTGTGGGTAACGTCATAAAACACAACGCATCGGTTTCGGGCGCAGAATGCGGCTGTCAGGCCGAAATAGGGTCGGCCTGTTCGATGGCGGCTACCGCCGCAGCGGAGCTGTCAGGCATGGATATCGATCAGATAGAGTACGCCGCGGAAGTGGCTATGGAGCATTTTCTTGGACTCACGTGCGACCCGGTGGGAGGACTGGTGCAGGTGCCTTGCATCGAACGGAACGCCGTTGCGGCGATGCGCGCGCTCAACGCCCTGAGTCTTGCCGAATTTCTGACCTTTACGCGTACCGTTTCATTGGATACCATTATCGAAACCATGTATCAGACGGGCAGGGATATTTCGGTAAGATACAGAGAGACAAGCGAGGGCGGCCTTGCCAAAAACTATCACAGAATGGGAAGCTGAAAGTTTTGTTATGGAAATAGTAAGAGCGGAAAACATAGTTAAAAATTATAAGGGTACGGGAAACGTGCTGGACGGCATTTCGCTTAGCGTAAACAAAGGCGAATTCGTGTCCGTTCTGGGTGCTTCGGGAAGCGGTAAAACCACCTTGCTTTCCGTTCTCGGCGGCATTGAAAGACCGGACGGCGGCAAAGTTTTTATAGGCGGCCGAGAAATTACGGGGTTGCGCGAACGGGATCTGGCCGTTTTGCGGCGTACCGAAATAAGTTTCGTGTTTCAGTTTTTCAATCTTGCGCCGTATCTCACGGCCGAACAAAACATTCTTGTGCCCGTACTGCTGGCAGGCAAGCGCAGAAAAGACGTCGCCGACAGACTTGATTTTCTGCTCGATTTTATGGGGCTGAAGGGGAGAAAAGACTCCTTCCCCGATAAACTCTCGGGGGGCGAACAGCAGCGCACCGCCATTGCGAGAGGACTGATATTCAATCCCGAAATAATTTTTCTTGACGAGCCTACGGGCAATCTGGACAGCGTAAACGCCATGGCCGTGATGCGGTTGCTTTCCGAAATAAACCGAAAAACCGGTACCACAGTGATTCAGGTAACTCACAGCGAGGAAAACGCATTGTTCGGCACGCGCATTATTAAAATCAAGGACGGCCGTATTACGGACGATTATCAGACGGGCGAGAGGATATAATGAACATCATCGCAAGGCATACGTTCAAGTGCACGGGGAAAAATCCCGTTCAATCAGCAATAATCATCGTATCGGTAATAATTATTACGGCGTGTATTCTCGTCGCTCTTTCGGTTTCGCCCGTTTTCAGGGCGACGGCTTCTACGTGGGCGGGCGCGAGCTTTGCCGGCAGCGACGCAATAATAAGTTTTAATTCCACTTCCGACGACGCATTGCTGAATTGCATAGAAGCAGACGATACCGTGGAAAATTATTTTGCCGCTTTTCTGACAGGTACGGCTTTACTCACCCGAACGGCAACCCTGAACGGTACTATATATATTACGGACGATAAAGATAAGACCGTAACGCTAAACGGCTCGGAACTTGTATCGTCCTCGCCTTGTCCGTCGGGAGAAATTCCCGCGTACGTTTCCCAAACTTTTGCAGAAAGAGCAGGTATAGAAGCGGGAGATTCCGTATATATCAAAAATGTCGATATTTCGGTTACGGTGGAAAAAATATTTAACAGCGGCGGTTTGTTTTACAGCGGTAATTCCAACTATATCGTTCTGGATTTCGCCGATATGCCGACCGGAACGGTAAGACAATTCAACACCGTTTTCGTGTATATGAATAACCCTTGCGGGGAAAACGGCCCGGGAGCCGCTGAACTCGATAAGCTGTGCGCTGAACTCGAGGCTTTGCATTATCCGGGGTTTAATGTGGTAAAAGAAGACGGTAAAAGCCTTAATTATATTAAAAACTCGGTTGAAGGAAGTATGAGGATACTTGCCGTGGCGGTGACGGTGGTGATAATACTGATGTCCTTTCTGCTTTACTTTTCCTATTCGGTAATTGTAAAAAACAGGACGGAGCACACGGTCAGGTTCAAATCGGCAGGGGCTACGCCTTTTCAATGCGTCGCCATACTGTTTGCCGAAGTCGCCGTTTACGCCGTCGCGGGCGGAATAACGGGGCTTATTTTAGGCAGAATCGTAATGGAAATAATGGAAAAGGCGGTTGCCTCCACAGTTACGGACGCGACGGGGCAGATAGCCTTCGCGAATTACGCATACGCTTTTTTAATCGCGGTCGGTGTTTGTTTTGCCTCCTGCTTTAAACCCGCGGCCGATATTTCTTTCAAATCGGTCAGAAGGCTTACGGCGGGAGAAGCCAGACTTACGAGGCGCGTTCCTTTCCCTTTGGCGGCATTGGCTACGCTTGCTTTTGCGGCGGCGTTTGCGTTCTTGTTTGCCGCCGAAAACGGCCATACGGCGGCTGCAACGGTAATTTTTATAATCGTGGCCGTTATATGGGTGCTGACGATCGCGCCCTTTTTGCTGAAAGGAGTCGCGTCTTTATCGGGCGCCTTGTTTCACAGCCGCGAGCCGGCCATAGGCGCTATGGGGCTTTATTCCAACGCGGGTATTTCGGCGTCGTTTACCATGCTGCTTTTACTGATACTGTTTGCGTTTACGGGTAACGGGCTGCTCGGAATAGTCGACATCACCATGCAGGACACTTATTCGAGGTTTGACTCCGATTATATTGTAATATCGTCATCAAACGATACGGAGCAGGGATATTCCGCGCTTCAAGACTATCTGGCCGCCGACGGGGTTACCGACGGGTGCCTTTTCAAAAAAACGTATTTCAATTATTTATATAAGTCGGACGGAACCGAATTACCCGAAACGGTCACCTCATACGCCGTTTCGGGAGGTAAGGATTTAAAATATTTTTCGCTGAACTGTACCGACAGTATGGTAGAGGAATTTGACGGAGTTCGGCACCCGATTATGATAACTTATTTCATGTCGCGAGAATACGGCATTAATCAGGGGGATACCGTAGTTCTGAAAGACGCGACAGGAAATCCGTCTCCGGAATTGACCGTTGCCGCGATTGATACCACGGTTACGGCATGGGATTATACCGTGGTCTTTCTGATTGACGATTTGAAAACGAATGGAAGCCCCGTTCAGGCGGCTAACAGTTTCTGGCTTAACGGAGAAGCCGATTTCGACTTGCTCAGGCTTGCGGTTGACGGGGATGGGGAAATTCTTTTTAAAACGGACGATTATTATCCGCTTCCGACCGCCAACGACGACCTCAGAGGCCTTCTGGCAGTATTTACCGGATTTGTTTATGTGCTTACGGCGGTGGCTTTGGCCAACCTTATTACCGTTACCGCATTTCAGCGCAAACACGAATTCGGCGTACTTGCATTGGCCGGAATGACGCCTTCAGGACAGGTCAGAACAGTGGCTTTCGAGGCGGCGGAACTTGCAATTTCGGGCTTTGTTGCGGGAGCTCTTATTACTTTCGGGCTTAACAGGACTACGCCCGTTATGGCGGCGATGGTGGGGAGATACGTAATGGCGCAAGGTTTTACTTCGCAGACCATAACGATTCCGGCCTTGTGTACGGTACTGTTTGCGGCGGTATGGCTGACGGCTAACGCATTTGCGTCGAAAAAAGCCGAGCGCGGCGGGCTGGTGCATAACAGATTTTCGGGAGATTAGCAAAACAAAAAATCGGGTAGTACCCGATTTTTTGATTGTCCAGTGCGTTTTTGCCGCTTTATTTCTTTTTGGAAGGCAACTTCATTTTTTCTTTCATTTCGTTGAGTTTTGCCTGTGTTTCGGCTTTTTTGGCGGCTTGCTGTTCTTTCTTTATTTCCTTCTGCGCTTGTTTTTCTTCCTCTTCCTTGGCCTTCTTTTCCGCTTTCTTTTGCTTGCGTTTGAGTTTGATTCCGCCTTTAAGTATTTTTATGAGCTTCATTATTATGTAAAAGACGGCCATACCTCCCGATACTACACAGGTAGCTATTGCGACTATTCTGCGTATGCCGCTGTCGCCGGCCGCGTCCAAAGCGATAAGTGTGGCGGTTACAAGGTTTATAAGGAACATTATTTTCTTTATTATCGCAATTGTGTTTTTGGTGGTTTTGACGGCGTATTTATATTCACCCGTGGCTTTTTTGAACTTACGTTTGTCGTTTAAGGTCAGTATTATTACCAGCCCGAATGTAATGACGAATATTACGAGCGCTATTATTACGAAAGGCCGGTAGGGGCTGGTTTCGCTGCTTTTCATAAAGCTGGCGACCGTGGATGCGATAAACAGCAGCAGCGAAAGTATGTTGAAAATCATGAATATGCTTATCTTACGTTTTTTCTCTTTTTCAGGCGCTTTTTGCTGCGTTCTGTCGGGGGATTGATCGGCGACTTTGACGGGCGCGTTCTTGTTGGTTTTTTCAGCCATGTGCATTCTCCTTACGGATTTGGAATTTTATAAATATATTATAGCAAATATTTTTGTTTTTTGCTACCGTATGCAATAATTTTTACGCCCGACTCTTATTGTGTGGACAATTCCCTGCGCGCGGTGTATAATAAAACTTGCGAAAACAACTTTTAATTTAGAGGGCTTATGGACGACAACACCAGAAAATCAGGGGCCTTTCGCTATAAAGACTATTTTCTTAATATCTTTTTACCTATTTTGTGTTATTGCGGCGGTACGGGAATTATCGTCGGGATTTTTATTTCGTTTTATCTGTACGGAGCGAACTGGCTGCTTCAGAAGTCGGTGTGGATTTATTCGTTTGTTGCGGCTAATCCCGGATATATCCCTCTGCTGTTCGCGGGGCTGACAGCGCTTGCGCTTCTCATGCGTCTGCTTTTTAAATTTATACCCGAAGTTACGGGCAGCGGTATTCCGCAGACCGAGGGATTGCTGAGAGGCATCATCACTTTTAAATGGCTTAAAATACTTTTGGGTACGCTTATCGGCGGATATATATCGTTTTTTGCGGGCTTGCCTCTCGGCAGCGAGGGCCCGTCCGTGCAGATGGGGGCTTGCCTCGCGCAAGGGGCCAGCGAACTTACCGATAACAAAAGAGCTTGGCGCAGATACGTTTACACCGGAGGCGCTAGTGCCGGTCTGGCAGTCGCGTGCAATGCTCCGCTGACGGGTATAGTATTCGCCCTTGAAGAAGCGCATAAACGCATTACGCCCATGATTCTGCTGTCGGCGGGCGCGTCCGTGCTTACGGGCACGCTGGTTTCGGCTTTTATTAACAAGCACGTGCTTAAAACCGGCGGGTATATGTTCCCCCTGGAAAACCTGGTAGCGCCCAATATCAAGTATGTGTGGATGCTGCTTTTGCTGGGCGTTCTGGTAGGACTGCTTGCCGCCGTTTACAATCTCGTTATATTCCGTTTCAAAAAACCCGGCGCAAAAAAAAGCGTTCCGCTTACGCTTAAACTCATAGCCGTTTTCGTGCTTACTGGCGTCGCGGGCTTGTTTCTTCCGCAAGTTCTCGGCGGAGGCCATGAACTCGTAAACGATATTTTAAACAACAATATCAGCTGGGTAATCATATCGATTGTGCTTGTTGTAAAGTTTATCCTTATATTGCTGTGTTCCAATTCGGGCGCAACGGGAGGTATGTTTATCCCCATGCTGGCCCTGGGCGCACTGATAGGGGCTCTGTGCGGTAAACTGTTTATGCTTTGGGGACTGCCGCCCGAGTCGTTTAACGTAATAGTAGTTATCGGAATGACTGCTTTTATGGGGGCCGTAGTCAGAGCTCCAGTTACCGCAATGATTCTGGTTATCGAACTTACGGGACAGCTGGCGGGATTTTTGCTTACGGGCATTACAATTTTTACGGCGATGTTTGTAATAGAAATTCTTAACGTCGAGCCGCTTTACGATAAACTTTTAAGCATTATCCTGAAACAAAATCGTTCCGCCGCGCCTAAGTCCATATTCTATATCGACATGGTTGTCAAAGAAGGTGCTTTCGTTGTGGGCAAAAGCGTAAGGGATATTCTTTGGCCCGCGCGTACTCTCGTTCTTAAAATTACCAACCTGTCGTCGGCTAAGGCGGGCACCGATAAGGACGGCGAAAAGAAAATCAAGCCCGATGACCTCTTTACCGTTCAAATCGAAACCGCGCGCCTCTTTGAGGATATTGATTACCTCATCGACCTGTTCGGTAAGGACAGTCTCGTTGCCGTTAAATCCGACGAAGCACTGGTCAAACAGAATTTGCCCGACCGAGAAAATCTGTGAGTTAATTTTGGATTTCACGTGTATTTTCTTGACTAATTCCCCGCCTTGTGATAATATAATATCACTTTACGATGCCTTGGGGGTGTAGCTCAACTGGTAGAGCGCTTGAATGGCATTCAAGAGGTAAGGGGTTCGACCCCCCTCATCTCCACCACCAAAACCGAACGGGAAAGCCGTTCGGTTTTTTTATGTTGGCGGGGGACGGGCTGCGCCCCGAAAGGCCTTGCGCCTTTCCGAACCCCCGGGCTGACGCGATTGGCCCGAGGCAGCAATCGCTGTTCCGTCGTAAAACTCCTTACGCCCCCCTCATCTCCACCACCAAAACCGAACGGGAAAGCCGTTCGGTTTTTTTATTTCGGCAGGGGGACGGGCTACGCCCCGAAAGACCCAGGCAAACAAGGGTAGCATAGATTAGGCAATTGACCCGTGTACAAATATTGTTAAACTGTCCCGAAAACGGTGCATTGAATGTTCTAAAATATACTTATTAAGGGAAGCGTTGCTCCGCATGAGTAATTTAATAAATTTGGAAAAGCTGCAAAATGCATGACAATATATTATAGGCATGGTAGAATAAATAAGGAGTAAGCATATGTCGTTAGAAGCAAAGAAAACACTTATATTCCGATTATATCAGGTGCTGTACGAGTATTCTGACGCAGATCGCCCTTTAACACAAAGTAAAATAATAGAACTATTGGAAAAAAATTACGGCATCGAGGCCGAAAGAAAGGCGATAGGAAGAAATGTTTCGTACCTTACGGAAATGGGGATTGATATTGTCGGCACCCCTAAGGGGTGTTATCTTGCAGAACGGCATTTTGAGCATTCCGAGCTGCGCGTTTTAATAGACAGCATATTGTGCAGTCGTCATATAAATCCGAGTCATTCGGGAGCACTTATAGAAAAACTCATAAAATTCGGCGGACGCAATTTCAAAGCCCACGTCAAGCACGTTTTTTCCGTAAACGATTGGAGCAAGTCCGAAAATCAGGAATTTTTTTATAATATCGACCTTATTGACGAAGCTATAGAAAAAGAAGTGCAGATAACGTTCGATTACAATAAGTACGGTATCGATAAAAAACTTCATAAATCCAAGTCGCACAAAGTCAGTCCCTATCAGATGATACTGCGTAATCAGCATTATTTTCTTATGGCTTATGAGGAGTATTGGGGGAATATGGCGTTTTACAGGGTGGATAAAATCAGCAACATAAGCGTTAAGAAAACACCGCGTACGCCTTTACGCGAAATAAAAGGTTATGAGCGCGGTATCAATTATAAAGAGCTTGCGCTGTCCCGACCGTATATGTATTCGGATAAACCCGAAACAATAACGCTGACGTGCCCCGAATGGTTTTTCGACGAAGTGGTCGACTGGTTCGGAACTGATGTAGCAGTTAAAAAGGCGGACGGAAATATGATTCAGGTGACTTTGACGGCAAGTCCCAGAGCAATGTCATATTGGGCAATGCAGTACTGCAATTATGCGGAAGTTGTGTCGCCGCCGCATCTGCGTGACGGCATAAAAGACAAACTCGCCTCCGCAGCGGAAAAATACAGGCGGGAAAAACAGGATAATTAAAGCCGAAAACTGCAAATATTCGACACAAACCGAAAGCCACAGTTTAAGTATTACGAATAATTGCTTCCGTTTTAAAAACGCTGTCGTAAGGACGGCGTCCTGCATATAAGGGCGGTTTAATGTTTAAAACTGAACCATATTGTTCTGAGTTTGGAAGGTTCAGAACCAGGATTAGCTCAAATTTTTGCATAAATTGCGTAAGTGAGGCGATTTTTGATTGATTTCGATATCTGTGCGCGCGACAATGTCCTTTTTTAGGGTCATTGTTTTTTTTATTATTATGGTAACGGAGGTTTATACTTTTATGAATAATACCGAAAATAATGCGACAAATGAGAAGATGCTTGCGGATGCCGACGCAATAGAAAAGGTGATTGCCGAGCTTCCCGTTTTGACAAGGCAAGGGACAATTGGCATTGTGAATATTCAAAGGGCATTGAGATGCGGATACGCGACGGCTGCAAAGATATACGATTTGATAAAAGATAAAAGCCGAATAAAGATAGAAAAGAGTTTTTTTGAACTTGACGCAAAAAGGCAAATGCTTTATCTTGAACAAATCCTGAACGACGCCCTGCCCGACAGCGGATATACTCCGGACGAGGTGTATGAGAGGCTTTATAAAGAGATGGCGGTCATAGAGAGCCTCGGTATGGCGGCGGACTTTTTGTTTGCGCGGTCCGTTGCCGAAATTTTGCGCGAACTGAACCAAGCTCCGTGCTTTGTAGGGATAGGGTGTTGCTCTCTTGTGGCGTTTATGATCGGCATTACGGAGCCTGAACTCGATCCTATCGAACACGGACTCATCTTCGAACGCGGTTTCGGAGACGGCAAAAAGCCCGAAATGCCGTTTTCCTTCTTTGTTTCTCCCGAAACCGTGCCTGAATTTACGGAACGTATGAATAAGATTTACGGAGATACGCTTTCATTCAGACGCGACGGCGGATTAGTTTTGTCCGTAGGGGATACAAGCGTTACCGTTATAGACACGATTGAACCTCTCCGACAGTCGTATGCCGGCATCGAGGAGTCAATCAATGACTCCGGCATAGCGGTATTTCAGGAAGACTATATGCGTATCATGCATTACGCGGCAGGCTACGACTATACCGAGGCCGACAACATACGCAAAACAATAGGGAAGCGCAAAACGGAACAAATCGAAAAATACCGAAGGGAGTTTGTACGCAAGGCGGCGCATGGTCTTTCGCTTGCGGAAAGTCAGCGTTTGTTTGCCGAAATTGAATTCAAATTGAAACACGCCTGTTGCAAGGCGTATGTTCTGTCGGCAAAAACCGTTCTCGACGCCCTCTGTTTTGATTAAATTTTCTTTAATTCAAAACCCCGCGCCGAAAAGCGCGGGGTTTTTAGTTCAGGCTGGTTATAAACGTCAGTGGGTATTATTTAATCCGAGTTGTCTGAGTATATTTTTTGCCACATTGTCAATCATTTTTTCCTTATTGTCAATCATTTTTTCCTTTTCGGTATCTTCTTCAAAATACCATTTTACAACGGGGTTGTCTGCTCCCGATAACTTTGTGAGATTGATTTTGCAATTTTCATTAGCGTTTTCCTTGTCGGATTGTTGGTTCGGATCAAGATTTAGTTCGTCTTTAAACCATTCGGGCTTTATGTACCACCATTTGTCCCCTTTTTGGCAATACAAGTTTGTGTAGTATGCTACACGGCCAACTTCTTCATTATTATTTCCATGGTTTATTTTATAGATTTTGGGTTTGATTTTAGACATATCATAGCCTAGACTGCTAAGCTTGGACGTCAAAGCCTCAAAAAACGCGGTTCTTATTTGTTCCTTTACTGTATCCATACCGTCTGCCAATGCGCAGGCAGCCTTAAAGGTGTCCGCTTTGTTTATCATTTCAAGTATTTTTTCTGCATTCATTATATTTTTTGTCTCCTTCGTCAGAATTTCGCAATATTGACTTATCAGTCCGTTTTTGTTTGATTTTTCCAAATCTCCCAGCCATTTAGTCAGTTCTGCAAAGGAAAGATTGTAATATTCGGTGTTGTCGAGCGAGCATTTTTTTTCGCATTCGGAACAAGTGGTTTTATTTGCAGACCGTCCTGTCGGAGTAAGGAAAATCAGAGTAAATTGTTTGTTTGATTTTTGCAGATACCGATGATATCTTAAAAGTTGTGTCGGTTGTTCGCCCGCGCGCCATTTAACTTCGATTGCGACGATATATTTTTCCGCTTCGAAATATAAGTCAATGCGTCCGTTCTTGGATTTCGGGCAGTCCGACATGGCAGGACAAAAGAATTCGCATTGGCTGCTACACAATTTACCTGCATTTTTGTTCTCGTTCAGTTTAAAAAGCTTTATAAAACTATCCCAATTATTATCAATCAGATATTTCAAAAATCTGCTGTGAAATAATTCTTTATTTTCTATGTTCAGAATTTGGAAAATGTTATCGTTCGAAACGGAGCCGTATTCAAGTTCGGTCGTTTTCGGACAGCTTAGCAGCTCTTTGATTGCCTGTTGAAAATCATCAGTTTGATTATTATTCCCCATAAAGTCCTCTCCTTTGTGTATATAAAAATTATAACAATCAGTTTTCGCAGTGTCAAGAATAGACGTGCCATTTGGTGATTTTGTAGGAGTATTCGTGAGACGACCAGGCGCGATAGCCCTTGTTGCTTTGCGCGTGCAAAAACGCCTCGTCTCCGGGGGCAAGCGTTACGAAACTTGCTTGGTCGCTTCCGAGCAGGTTGCCGTCCGCGTAGAAGTTGGCTTCAAACGAAACCTTTTTGGTGGTGTTTGAGGTGTTTTTGACCTTGACGACGACGATGGGGTACAGATTGTTGCCTATTATCGTGTAATAAGGATTTGTTACAAGATGTTCTTCCAGAATCTCGATTCCGCTCATACCGTTTCCGAACGATAAGGCGATTATTATGATTACCGCCACGACTGCAATCGCCACTATGATAAATTTCTTTCTGCCGCCGGAAATATTATCTTTGGTCGGTTCGGAACAGGCGCCGAATTGCAAAGACTGCCAGTCTTTAATCATATCGTTAAGGTTATTGTTTATATTGTTTTCTTGCATGTTGCACCTCCTGAGCCAATTATAACTTACTTCTCGGTGCTTTTTTGTCGCATTGGGGTAGCTAATATACAATTGTGTGACGATGCAGTAAGAACAAGGAGGAATTTTTATGCATTTGACTGAACTTATAGAAAAATCATATATCGTTGCGGTAGACATCGGCAAAATCGTTCGTCATGGCAAAAGCAAAATATTGTATATAAGTGCCGTCAAGGTGTGCGGATGGAGAGCATGTAAAGATATTAAGTACGATAAACTGAATAATGTTGGAAGTTTTTATCGACGCATTTCCTATAGGCGCATATTCTGCGCCGGCGCAGACAGCAAAAAAACTCGTATAAATGTCGAGCACGGGGAATGTGATTTGCATACGGCATTATTAGGCTTCAAAAATTTTTTGGGCGATGCAATTTTGGTTGGGTATGATTTCAAAAGGTTTGATTCCTTGTTGATCAGTTCAGGAAAAAAATATAAAATAGATTTTGACAATCGCAGGTTGGACACACTCGACATTGCTAAAACGATGTTTAAAGACAAAGTAAAACTATATGATTTGTATTTTCTGCACCGTATGTGTTCGTGCAAATATATACAGCCCGATAATCTGTGTTATCCGGCAATTGCAACTGCGGAGTTGTTGGCAGGATTAGCTGTACGCGATGAGTATGTACATGATAATTACTGATTTTTATTTTTCGGGTTGCAGTTATTCACGCTCGCATTGATTTATACCTTCGTTGCTCGGAGAAAACATTGAAAGAGGAAAAGACAGAGACTTGTATTTTCAGCGCTTTGTATTATAATTACAATGAATTGCGCAATTACATTTAAATTGTCTTGATTTAAGGGGGATTCAGCGGTAAAGGAAAATATCTGACACGCAAAGCATTTGAAGGGACTCTTTACCTGCGGAAATATTTTTCAGGGGAAAAGCCGCCTTTTCGGACGCCGTAGGGCATTGTATAGCGGATTGTCTGAAACAATATGCGGAAGACCTGTATTCGGACGTCGAATTCGAGCAGAAATGAGCAAAGTACTCGCATGTGAGTCCCTTTACGAAAGAGTCGCTCTTGTACCGCTATTATTAAATTAACACGAAAGTGCGGAACAGACGGAAAAAAGGAAACGCATATACCTGACTTACATATGCCTCAGCCGTAGCTACGTATATATTTGCTTATACAAATTATAATAGCGCGAGGTTTGCACCTGGGATGTGAAAGCAAAGACAATATTACTTTGTTAAACAACAAACAGATTATAAACATCTCTGCTTGCAATTGTTTTTTATGTCGGCGGGGGAATATTAATATTAAAACCTGAAAAATGTCGGAGATTCGGTAAAACATAAAAAGAGAATATAAAAATGATAATGCTATAATGAAATACGGGTAGCTTTTTCCGTAATAGCGATTTTCAAAATTGACGTTTGCTTGAAAGCTATGTTATTTCGGATTTTAACATATGGAGTGAAAAAACCGAGTGGACGTCTCGGTTTTTTGGTTATGCGGTTATTTATAGGTGTTTATGATGTTTCGGGCGATTTCGGATTTGGTGAGGCAGCGGTCCATGGCTTGCTTTTCGATATAGCGGTGGGCGTCCTCCTCGGACATTTTAAGCACGTCTATCAGAAGCCATTTTGCGCGGTTTACGGTGCGGATTTCTTCCATTTTATCCTTTACGGACGATACGGTTTTTTCATAGCGTCTGAGGCGTTCGCGCGTGGCGCACACAAAGTCGAGCGCCTGCGCAACCATTTGAGGCGAAGTGGGTTTTGGCAGAGTCAGCACGCCGAATTCGCTTACTTTGGAATAGGTCTGCGGATAGACGTCCGCTTTTACGAATACGAGTGCTACCGAGTTTTTTTCGTTGCAGACGTCGATGGCGAGTTTTATGCCGAAGTCGTCGGGAAGGGGCGAGTTTACGATTACTATATCGTAGTCTCTTTCCAGCATGGCGCGCTTAGCCTGCGAGACCGAAAGTACGGTTTTGACGGGGAAAAAGCGGTTTTCGCGGAGTACCGACGACAGAGAAGAGGTAAACTTCTCCGTTGACGATACCGTTAAAACGCTGTAAATCCGCTCTTTGAGCGCCATAGTTCCTCCGTTATTAAAGTTTGCAGTAAATCTGAATTAAAGATTCGGGCAGACAACTTTTTACAAAGTCGCTGTCGGCCGCAATGCGTTTAGCCTCGGCAAGGGAAGCGGGCAGGGTTTTGAACCGTGCGGTTACGCTTTTGTCCGCCGCAAAAAGGTTTATGTCGGCGGGTTCGGGCAGTTCGGCGCGGCGTTCTATACCGTCGAGTCCCGCGTATATAAGCAATGCAAACGCAAGGTAGGGGTTGCATGCGGGGTCGGGAGAACGCAGTTCGGCGCGGCTGTACTCGCCCGTCGCCGCGGGAATGCGTATGAGTTGCGAGCGGTTTTCGCCCGACCAGGATATATATTTAGGCGCCTTGTTGTTGCCGAGCCGTGAGTATGACGCTTCGGTAGGATTGAGAAACAGAGTAATATCGGCAATCCTGTCGAGTATGCCCGCGATGACGTAAGGCATAAGCTGTTTGTTTTTGCCTTCTCCGGCGGAGATATTGATATGAAGGCCGTTGCCGGGCATGCTTTGCAAGGGCTTGGCCGAGAAATCGGCGTACAGACCGTTGCGCGCGGCAACCGTTCTGACTACCGATTTGAAAGTTACCGAATTGTCCGCCGCTACAAGAGGAGAGGAATATCTGAAATCGATTTCATTCTGTCCGGGGCCTTCCTCGTGGTGCGAGCTTTCGGGCATAATATCCATCTGTTCGAGAGTAAGGCATATTTCGCGTCTTACGTTTTCGCCCTTGTCCTCGGGCGCGATATCCATGTATCCGGCGTTGTCGTAAGGCACGGTTGTGGGCAGACCGTTTTCGTCGAGTCTGAAAAGGTAAAACTCCATTTCCGAGCCGAAGTTAAAAGAGTAACCCGCTTTTGCGGCGTCGCTTACGGCTTTGGCCAGTATGTTGCGGGTATCGTTTTCGAAAGGAGTGCCGTCGGGATAAGATACGTTGCAGTATAACCTTACCACTCTGCCGTGTTCGGGTCGCCACGGAAGCACGGACAGCGTGGAGGAATCGGGATGCAGAAAGAGGTCGGAATGTACTTCGCCTCCGAAACCTTTTATGGCCGAAGCGTCTATGGCAATGCCGTGCCTGAAAGCCCTTTCGAGTTCGGAGGGCATTATCGATACGTTTTTCTGAACGCCGAAGGGGTCGCAGAACGCAAGACGTATGAATTTGACGTCCTCTTCTTTTACGAATTGCATTACTTCTTTTGCCGTGTAATTCATAATATCACCTATATATCAGTTTTCGACGTACATCTGTTTGTACGGGTTAGAGCTGTTTGGAGTAATTACGGTAAAACCGTCTTTCAGCAGTTCGGCTTCGTTGCAGCCGAAGAGCGCGCAATACTTGGCGACGTAAGGTTTTATCTCTTTAACGTCGGCAGGGGTAGCGGGGGCTGCGGTAACCTGCCCGGGAAAAACGATACCGGCCGAGTCGCCTCGCAAAAAAACTTTGCCGCCGTGCATTCCCGTACACGGGAAGTTTCCCACAATATTTCTGCCGTCGGTGTGCCTGCCCAGAACGATTATCAGGCCGCCCGCCTGATATTCGCCCAGAAAACTGCCGCACCTGCCGCCTATTACCATGACGGGCAGTTTGTCGCCGTATGCTTTCATGTGGATGCCTGCGCGGTAACCCGCGTTGCCCTTTACGAATATCTGTCCTCCGCGCATCGAGTATCCGGCGGCGTCGCCTACGTTTCCGTGTACGATTATTTCGCCCGCGTTCATCGTGTCGCCCACGGCGTCCTGCGCGTTTGCGTGTACCGTTATGACGGCGCCGTTCAGATAGGCTCCGAGCGCGTTTCCGGGTATCCCGTCAATTTCCACCGTCTTATCGCTTAATCCCGCGCCGATAAACCGCTGTCCCAGACAGTGGGTTATCCGTACGGTATCGTCCGCCTTACGGATAGCTTCGTTTAAAAGACCTTCGGCGTAGTCTGTAACTTTTATTTCCATATTATATCATACCTCGCGTGTTTTTATATTAATTTTGAAGCTGTTTTTTAAAATTACTCGCCCGCGTGCGCTATGCCGAGTATCGACAGTTCCTTGTCGTTAAGGCCTATACCTCTCAGCATAAGCCTGTTGCCCCTGAGCGCCTCTATGGAATTTATTCCCATGCCGCCCATCATTTCCATGATTTCTCTGCGCCATGCGGTGAGAAGATTGACAAGCCTTTCGCTGCCCGTACGTGAGTCGAGTCGTTTTACAAGGTCGGGATGCTGGGTGGCAATGCCCCAGTTGCACTTTCCGCTCTGGCAGTTGCGGCACAAATGGCAGCCCATGGCGATAAGCGCGGCGGTAGCTATATAGCAGGCGTCCGCGCCCAGCGCAATGGCTTTGACCACGTCCGCGGCGTTTCTTATACTGCCGCCGGCTATAAGCGATACGTTGTTGCGTATTCCTTCTTCGCGAAGCCGTTTGTCAACCGCGGCAAGGGCCAGTTCTACGGGAATACCCACGTTGTCTCTGATTCTGGTAGGCGCGGCGCCCGTGCCGCCACGATAACCGTCTACGGCGATAATATCCGCTCCGCTGCGGGCTATGCCGCTTGCAATCGCGGCTATGTTATGTACGGCCGCAACCTTTACGATAACGGGCTTTCTGTATCCGGTAGCTTCTTTTAACGAATATACCAGCTGACGCAGGTCCTCTATCGAATATATGTCGTGATGCGGGGCGGGGGATATGGCGTCCGAACCCTCGGGTATCATGCGTGTGCGCGATACGTCACCCACTATTTTGGAACCCGGCAGGTGCCCGCCTATGCCGGGCTTTGCTCCCTGTCCTATTTTGATTTCGATAGCCGCGCCCGTTTCGAGATAATCCTTATGCACGCCGAAACGGCCCGAGGCGACCTGAACCACGGTATTTTTGCCGTAGAGGTAAAAGTTCTCGTTCAGGCCGCCTTCGCCGGTATTGTAAAAGGTACCCAGTCTGGTGGCGGCTATGGCCAGACTTTCGTGCGCGTTATAGCTTATCGAGCCGTAGCTCATGGCCGAAAACATTACGGGAAGGGACAGTTCCAGCTGAGGCGGAATTTCGCATTTTAAATTTCCGTTTTCGTCTCTTTGGGCAGAAGAGGGTTTTTTGCCCAGAAAAACCTTGGTTTCCATAGGCTCGCGCAGCGGATCTATCGAAGGATTGGTTACCTGCGACGCGTTAATCAGTATTTTGTCCCAATACACGGGTTGCGGGCAGGGATTGCCCATGGACGACAGCAGTACTCCGCCGCTGGCCGCCTGTTTGTAAATTTCCTTCACGGTTGCGTCGTTCCAGTTGGCGTTGTCTTTTAAATTGCAATTGCTTTTTACAATTTTAATAGCATGTACAGGGCATACGGCGACACACCTCTGACAGTTTACGCATGCAGTGTCGTCCGATATCATGACGTCGCCTTTCTGAGAATACGAATGCACGCCGTTTGAACACTCTTTTTCGCATATTCTGCATTTTGTACAGCGCAAATCGTTTCTTAAAACCTCGTATTCGGGATATATAAAATCAGCTTGCATTAATATTTACCTTCCTTTACCTTTACTATCACGGCTTCGCCGCCCTCGGGCGAGTATATTTCGCCGACTTCTTTTTCCATGGCGCGGATAGAGGCTTCTTCGCTGGAAACATAGACGACGTCGTCCTTTTCCGCCATTACCATGGAGCGCAGTTTGAGTCTGTCGTTAAGAGCCATAAGTCCGCCTTCGAAACCCAGCACTATGGAAAAAGGCCCCGTTATTAAAAGCCCCGAATATACAGTTCTCAGATAAGTCAGTATGCGTTTTTCCTCTTCCTGCTTGCGGCTTATCGTGGACCAGAACGGAGCGGCTATCACGGCGGCCGCTTCTTTCAGCGTCAGCTTTTGTCTTCGGGTAAGATAATCTATCGCGTAGGTGATTACCTCGGTATCCGTTTGAAGAGTGCATTTATAGCCGAACATTTCTATAAAGCGTCTGTTTGCGTCGTATGAGGATATCTCGCCGTTGTGCACTACCGAAAAGTCGAGCAGGCCGAAGGGGTGGGCGCCGCCCCACCAGCCAGGGGTATTGGTAGGGTATCGGCCGTGCGCCGTCCAGCAGTAGGCTTCGTATTCGTCCAGGCGGTAAAATTCGCCGACGTCCTCGGGATAGCCCACTGCCTTGAAAATGCCCATGTTTTTACCGCTGGAAACTATACAGGTTCCTTTAAACGTGCTGTTTATATGCATTACGGAGCGCGCTACGAATTCCCGCTCGTCCAGCTGAGCGGCGGCAAGCCGGGATTTCAGCGGCGCGAGAAAATAGCGGTATATTATAGGTTCGTCGGTGATAAGAGGCGTTTTTCTTACCGGTATGGGTTCGGCCTGTACTATTTCGTAACTGTCTTTCAGAAAGGCTTCGGTTTCCTTTCTGCAAAGCGTGTTTTCGAAAAACACGTGAAAAGCGTAAAACCGGGCGTATTCGGGATATATTCCGTATCCCGCAAAGCCGCCGCCCAGTCCGTTGGATCGCGCGTGCATGGGAATCATGCTTTTTATGATGCCCGAACCGTCCTGCCTGTTTCCTTCTCTTGAGATTACCGCCGATATAGCGCAACCCGAAGGTATTCTTACTTGTCCTTCTTTTAAGTTCATAACGTATTCCTTTGTAGGTTTTTGGTAATAAAAAAGCAAAGGCGCACTTTTCATAGAGTATATACTCCTGAAATGAACGCCTTTGCTCATTTGTTAAGGATTATAGCATAAGAGGCAGGCGCTGTCAACAATCGCACAGGCTGCGCGGCGTAAAAATTTTTTAAAAAAATATCCGAAAACCGTTGACAAATCCAAAAAAGGTCTTGTATAATTCCTAGCATAAAAAGGCAAAGGCGTCTTTGAGATACCACTCTCGAAGGCGCCTTTGTCTATATTTTTATATTTTAACAAGGAGAATTACATTATGCAAACGGTAGCAGATTATTTCGGAAGTATGGTATTTGACGACCGCGTTATGCGCGCAACGCTTTCGGCGGAAGTTTACAGAAGTCTCAAAAAGACTATTGACCAGGGAGCGCAACTCGATTTATCCGTTGCCAACGCCGTCGCGTCCGCAATGAAGGACTGGGCGGTTTCGAAGGGCGCTACTCACTATACGCATTGGTTTCAGCCGCTGACGGGTATCACGGCCGAAAAGCACGACAGCTTTATAACGCCCGCTCCCGACGGCAGAGTAATAATGGAATTTTCGGGCAAGGAACTTATCAAAGGCGAACCCGACGCCTCGTCCTTTCCCTCGGGCGGACTGAGAGCCACCTTCGAGGCTCGCGGATATACCGCATGGGACCCGACTTCGTACGCGTTTATCAAGGGCAAAACGCTTTGTATACCTACTGCGTTCTGTTCGTACGGCGGAGACGCTCTCGACAAGAAAACCCCGCTTCTGCGTTCGATGGAGGCGCTCAACAGGCAGGCTATGCGTATCCTTAAACTGTTCGGGAACAAAAACGTAAAATGCGTTAGAACGTCGGTAGGGCCCGAACAGGAATATTTCCTTGTGCCCAAGGAGCTTTACGACAAGCGCAAGGACCTGATTTACACGGGGCGCACTCTGTTCGGCGCCAAACCGCCGAAGGGGCAGGAAATGGACGACCATTATTTCGGCGTCATCAAGCCGCGCGTGGCCGCGTTCATGGACGACCTCAACGAGGAACTCTGGAAACTCGGCGTACTGGCCAAAACCGAACATAACGAAGTTTCGCCGGCTCAACACGAACTCGCGCCCGTATTTTCAACCACAAACATAGCGACGGACCATAACCAGCTTACTATGGAAATTATGCAGAAGGTGGCGGCAAGACACGGCCTGGTTTGCCTGCTGCACGAAAAGCCTTTTGCCGGCGTGAACGGAAGCGGCAAACATAACAACTGGTCCATAGCCACGGACAAGGGAGTAAACCTGCTTACCCCCGGCGAAACGCCTCACGAAAACGCGCAGTTCCTGCTTTTCCTTTGCGCCGTATTAAAGGCCGTGGACGATTATCAGGACCTTCTGCGCATAGCAGTGGCGACTGCCGGCAACGACCACAGGCTTGGCGCGAACGAAGCTCCTCCCGCAGTGGTTTCGGTATTTTTGGGAGACGAGCTGACCGCAATACTCGACGCCATAGAAAACGACCTTCCTTACAGCGGGACAAAAAAGAAACTTCTTAAACTCGGCGTAGACGTTCTGCCACTGTTCCCGAAAGACACAACCGACAGAAACCGTACTTCACCGTTCGCTTTTACCGGTAATAAGTTTGAGTTCCGTATGTTGGGCTCTTCAAACAGCATTGCCTGCGCAAACATTATGCTTAACAGCGCGGTGGCCGAATCGCTTAAAATTTATGCCGACAGACTTGAAGACGCCAAGGACTTCAACACGGCCCTTCACGCCATGATCAAAAAGACGATTAAGGACCATAAGCGCATAATATTCAACGGCAACGGCTATGACGACGCCTGGATAGAAGAGGCAACTCTGAA
Organism: Candidatus Faecicola pullistercoris; assembly: GCA_018714105.1. Classification (GTDB taxonomy): domain Bacteria; phylum Bacillota; class Clostridia; order Christensenellales; family CAG-917; genus Faecicola; species Faecicola pullistercoris. The sequence goes on from DVNW01000021.1 coordinate 80,866, forward strand.
GCGCGGATTGCTGAATTATCCCACTACGCCGGACTGTATGCCTCACCTGATGGATAAAAAGAACGTGGATATGCTTACTTCTCACGGCGTTTATTCGGAAAAGGAACTTGCTTCCAGATGCGACATAATGCTTGAAAACTACTGCAAGACTGTTGTTATAGAAGCGTCTACCATGATAGACATGGCGCAGAAACAGATTATTCCCGCAGTGGAAAAATACGCGGCGTCGGTAGCGCGGGCGGCGGTTTCCAAACAGACTTTGTTACCCGACATCGACTGCGGCTACGAAAAAGAACTGGTAAAGACGCTTTCATGCCTGACGGCTCAGGCCTCGGCAAAAACAGCCGCTCTCAAAGCGGCGTTGGAAAAGGTCAGGGTGGCTTCTTCCGTTACCGAAGAGGCGTTTGCCATACGGGACGGGCTTCTGCCTGCGATGAACGAGCTCAGGGCTGTCGCGGACGAGGCGGAAACGCGTACTGCCGAAGAATTCTGGCCCTTCCCGACGTACGGCGAACTGCTTTTCGGCGTCAGATAAAATATCGAGGGAGATAGGTATATGTGTTCCATAATGGTTTATTGCGCGCCGGAAGCGCCGCTTGAAAAATTCAAAGAGGGGTTCATGCGTACCAAATACAGAGGCCCCGACGACAGCAGAATCACGGATACGGGCAAAGGGCTGTTCGGCTTCCACCGTCTGGCGATAATGGGCCCGGGGCCCGAAGGAATGCAGCCGTTTTCGCTGAACGGCAATTACCTCGTCTGTAACGGCGAAATTTACGGTTTTGAAAAAATCCGAAAGAATCTGGAAGGAAAATATACCTTCAGAAGCCGTTCTGACTGCGAGGTGCTGCTGCCGATGTATGCCGAGTACGGTACGGACATGTTCGCCATGCTTGACGCCGAGTTCGTATGCGTCATTTACGACGCGGCCGCCGACGAGTACGTCGCCGCGAGAGATCCTATCGGAATTCGTCCCATGTTCTACGGCTACGACGACAAAGGCGTTATCGTTTTCGCCAGCGAAGCCGCCAACCTGGTTGGCATTACGGATAAAATCATGCCCTTTCCGCCCGGTTGCTACTATAAGGGAGGACGGTTTTACCGTTACGCCGACGTCGCCAAAACGGAAAAAGTTTGTACCGACAGTTTTTCCGAGGTGCTTGCGAATATCCGTGAAAAACTTATAGCGGGTATCGAAAAGCGGCTTGTTTCCGACGCAAAAACAGGTTTTCTGCTCAGCGGCGGACTGGATTCTTCTCTCGTCTGTTCGGTTGCGGCAAAGGCGTCGGAACGTCCCATTACCACTTTTTCGATAGGCATGAGCGAGGACGCAATCGACCTGAAGTACGCAAGAGAGGTGGCGGATTATATCAAAAGCGACCACCGCGAGGTTATCATTTCGAAAGAAGACGTGATTGACGCCCTCGAAACCGTGGTCAGAATAACGGGTACTTTCGATATTACCACGATAAGGGCCAGCATAGGCATGTATCTCGTGTGCCGCGCCGTGCACAGGACGACGGATATAAAGGTATTGCTTACCGGGGAAATATCCGACGAGCTTTTCGGTTACAAATATACCGACTTCGCGCCCTCTGCCGAGGCATTTCAGGCAGAGGCGGAAAAGAGAGTGCGCGAGCTTTATATGTACGACGTTCTCCGCGCCGACAGATGCATATCCGCAAACTCGCTGGAAGCGAGGGTACCTTTCGGCGATCTGGACTTCGTGAAATACGTAATGTCCATTCCGCCCGAAATAAAAATGAACATATACGGTAAAGGAAAATATCTGCTGCGCAAGGCTTTCGAAGGAGACTACTTACCTGCGGAAATACTGTTCAGGGAAAAAGCCGCCTTTTCGGACGCCGTAGGGCATTCTATGGTGGATTGTCTGAAACAATATGCGGAAGGCCTGTATTCGGACGTCGAATTCGAGGAGAAAAGGGCAAAGTATTCGCATGCGCGCCCCTTTACGAAAGAGTCGCTCTTGTACCGCGAACTGTTCGAAAAGTACTATCCGGGGCAGGGACATATGATTTGCGGGTTCTGGATGCCCAACAAACAATGGAAGGGGTGCGACGTCGACGATCCGTCCGCGAGAGTTCTTGCCAACTACGGCGACAGCGGAAAATAATTTTAAGGAGAAAGGCTATGGCAAAATACATATTCGTTACCGGCGGCGTAGTATCCGGCCTCGGAAAGGGCATAACCGCCGCTTCGCTGGGCAGACTGTTAAAGGCGCGCGGGCTTAAAGTGGCCGCGCAGAAACTCGATCCGTATATCAACGTGGATCCGGGTACGATGAGCCCGTATCAGCACGGGGAGGTGTTCGTTACGGACGACGGGGCCGAAACCGACCTCGATCTCGGGCATTACGAAAGGTTCATAGACGAAAATCTCAATAAATATTCCAACCTCACCACCGGTAAGGTTTACTGGAACGTGCTTAACAAGGAGCGCAAGGGAGAGTATCTCGGTTCCACGGTTCAGGTAATACCGCACGTAACCAACGAGATAAAGGAATTCGTCTACCGCGTGGGTAAAACCACGGACGCCGACGTCGTTATTACCGAGATAGGCGGAACGATAGGCGATATCGAATCGCAACCTTTTATCGAGGCGGCCAGGCAGATTTCCCTGGAAACAGGCAGGGAAAACAGCCTTTTCGTACACGTTACGCTGGTGCCTTTCCTGCGGGGGAGCGACGAGCATAAATCCAAACCTACCCAACACTCGGTCAAGGAGCTTCTGGGCATGGGAATAAACCCCAACATCATCGTGCTGAGATGCGACGAGCCTCTCGAAGAGGAAATATTCAATAAAATCGCCCTGTTCTGCAACGTTAAAAAGGATTGCGTTATCGAAAACATAACGCTGCCCGTGCTGTATGAAGCGCCCCTTATGCTAGAACAGCAGAATTTTTCTAGAATCGTCTGCCGCGAGCTCGGCCTGCAAACCCGCGATCCAGACCTATCCGAATGGGAGAAAATGGTCAATAAAATCAAAAACCGCAAAAACAGAGTAAAAATAGCACTCGTCGGCAAATACGTAAAACTGCACGACGCTTATCTGTCGGTTTCCGAAGCGCTGAGACATGCGGGATATGCCCTGAATTCTTACGTCGATATCGAATGGACGGATTCCCAAAACATCACTGCGGAAAACGCGGCGGACGTTTTGGGCGACGCCGACGGAATTATAGTACCGGGCGGATTCGGCACGAGAGGAACGGAAGGAATGATTGAAGCGGCAAGGTACGCGCGCGAGAACCGTGTGCCCTATTTCGGAATATGCCTGGGTATGCAGATTGCGGTTATAGAATACGCCAGGAACGTCGCACGTATGGAAAAGGCTAATTCGGGCGAGTTCGACGCCAATTGCAAATACAAAGTAATCGACTTTATGGACGGCCAGAGCGACGATATAGAAAAAGGAGGCACGCTCCGACTGGGAAGCTATCCCTGCCTCGTAAACAAGGATACCGTATTGTACGACTGCTATAAAAGCGAGCTTATACACGAAAGACATCGCCACCGTTACGAGTTCAACAACGCTTACCGCGACAGACTGGTGAGCGCAGGCCTGGTGATAGGCGGAACTTCGCCCGACCGTACTCTGGTGGAAACCGTTGAAATAAAAGATTCGCCTTTTTACGTCGGAGTGCAGTTCCATCCCGAATTCAAAAGCCGACCCGACAGGGCGCATCCGCTGTTTAAAGCATTTGTTGCCGCCGCTTGCGACAGGAAAAATTCTTTATAACGCCGATACAAAACTTCCGACGCCCGTTCGGAAGTTTTTTATTCGGCCCGATTTTGCAGTCAACGGCCGGCAAATAGTTGTATTGAGTACTTATTTGTGTTATAATGACACCGTTTGAAAAGAGGTAAGGTTTATGCTTCCCGACTATCGCACGGCTTCCGGAAAACAAAAACTGACGCTTGCGCTCATTTTATTCGCAAGCTATTTCAAGATCGGTCTTTTCACCTTTGGCGGCGGGTACGCCATGATTGCGCTTATCGAAAGGGAATTCGTAAGCAGAAAAAAGTGGATAACCACTCCCGAGCTTTACGAAATCATCGCGATATCCGAATCCACTCCCGGGCCTATAGCAATTAACTGCGCTACCTTCGTAGGGTATAAAATATTGAAATTTTACGGTTCTTTTCTGGCGACGCTTGCCGTTTGCATACCGTCTTTTGTGATAATTTACCTGATTTCGGTATTCTACGACGCCTTTATGGCGCTTACCGCGGTGCAGTACGCTTTCGAGGGAATAAAGGTCGGAATCGCCGTAATGATTACGACGGCGGGCGTAAAAATGATAAAACAGGCCGAAAAAGACGCCTTTGCCAAGGGCGTTTTCCTTCTTTCGTTTGCTGCGGCAGTGGCGATAGATATATTCAAACTCAACTTTTCCACCATATACCTTATATTGATAGGCGGCGCGCTGGGTATAACGTTACAGCTGATATCCGACGTCGTAAAGAGGAAGAAGAATCCGCCGACGTCGAAAGACGGAGATATACCCGACGGCGCGAACGGAGAAACTCCGTTTTCGGGGGATGCGCGGGAGCGATCGGAGGAGGAAGGGAAATGAACGTTTATCTCGAACTTTTTCTGGTGTTTCTCAAAATAGGCGCGGTGTCATTCGGCGGCGGATACGGTATGATTTCCTTGCTTTCGCAGGAAGTAACCTCGCGAGGCTGGCTGACGGACGACGCGTTGTGGAATTACATCGCCATAGCCGAGTCCACGCCCGGCCCGATTGCGGTAAACATAGCCACTTTTATAGGAAGCGCGCAAGGCGGTTTCTGGGGAAGCCTGCTGGCCACCACTGGCATAGTACTGCCCGCGTTCTGTATAATACTTATAATTGCTACCGTTTTTAAAAATTTCAGTAAAAACAAATACGTCAAGGCGGCCTTTACGGGTATTACTCCCGTAATATGGGGGCTGATAATTTCCACGGGACTGCTTCTGGTCGTAAAATGCCTGTACGCAAATTATAACGATTTCGAGGTAAAAGGAGACTTTAACTGGCGCGCGCTGATAATACTGACAATAGTGATTGCGGTTACCGTATGTTACCGATTAATGCGCAGGAAAAGCATGCCGCCGATAGCCGTTATATTGATTTCCGCTGCAGCGGGAATGGTATACTTTATACCTTAATAAGCATTTTATACTTGTAATATAATATGATAAAGTCCGTTTTTGCGGACTTTATTTTTTTAGTCCGGCCGGTGTTTACAAACGCGGAGCGAAGCGCATATATTGTAAAAGAGGTATTTATGGTAAACAAGAACGGAAAATTTTGCGGTTTATCTAGCGGTGATTTATGCGGTAAATGCGCCGGACACTGTATAATACGATTCGTAACCGGACCTGCAGGGCCTGCAGGGCCTGCAGGTCCTGCGGGCGCGGACGGCAAGGACGGACTCGACGGGCCCACGGGGCCTCAGGGCGCAACGGGCGCAACAGGGCCTGCGGGAGCAACAGGGCCTGCGGGAGCCGACGGGGCGACGGGCGCAACCGGCCCTGCCGGATTCGAAGCGGTTAACCCTTACGAATTGTACGTGAGGGCGGGTAATACGGGCGGCGACGGTTCGCGGACAAATCCCTTTGCAACAGTGCAGGAGGCGTACGCCCGAGTATTGCCGCACGGCACCGTCATAATAGAGGCGGGAGACTATCCTTTTACCCAAACGCTTAACTTTGCCAAGGACGACGTAACCGTATTCGGCCGTAACGGGGCGCGTATAATATTGCAGGCGGCGACGATTCCCTTTCTGATTACGGGCAGCAATTTCACTTTGTCGGGGCTTACTTTCACAAGCGACAACCCGTATCCCGTAGAGTTCGTGCAGATAGGGGGAGACAACGCTCTCGTGGACGGAAACGTGTTTTTCGGACCCGACCAATCGGGCCCGTCTACCGGTTGGGTAGTAAACAGGGGCGTGGTTACACAGAATTCGGTAAGCGGACTCAGAATGATTAACAATCTGTTTTACTCGCTAAGGCAGCCGGCATATTTCAATCCTTCCTCTTCGGGGAACGTGCTGTACAATACCGTTTACAATACTCGCGGTTTTGTGGTGGACGGAGCGTTTATGCAGTTTTCGGGTAATTCCTGGGGCTCGCCCGCCAATGCCGTGGATATAGCTTTGCTTTCGGGCACTACGTCGGGCGTGCCGTACGATTCCGTCCCTGCTCTGGAAGCGTCGAATTCTTCCGCAAACGTAAGCGACCAGAGATAAACGGGTGTTGACTGTCGGCAAATATATGTTATAATTATAACATCAATAATATCCGGCGGTAAAATTATGAGCGGACTTTTAGACAAAATCAAAGAAAAAATAGGCAATCTGGCAAACGCCACCGTAGGCAATACCCTTGCGCAAAAAGAAAACGCGCAGGCCGACGGACAAGCCTTACAGGTGAAAAAAGAACATTCCGAAACTCTTTTGCGGGCGGCGGCAGAGGGCGCAGTTCTGCTTAAAAACAAAGGCGTTCTTCCCCTGAAAGGAAGAACCACGGTATTCGGAAGGTGCCAGTACGATTGGTTTTATACGGGTTACGGTTCGGGCGGCGACGTTATCGCGCCTTATAAAAGAGATCTGATAAAAGGACTGCTTGACTACGGCGCCGATATCGACAGGGATACGGCGGAATTATATCGCAGACTCGTAAAAGACAATCCCGCAAAGCACGGAGTATGGGGCCACTGGCCGCGCTGTCACGAAGAATTTATGCTTCCCGACGCCGTATATAACGCGGCGGCGGACAGGTCGGAGTGCGCCGTGGTGGTTATAGGCCGATCGTCGGGCGAGGACAGGGAAAACCTAGAAAAAAAGGGCAGTTACTATCTGACGGACAACGAAATAATACTGCTTGATAAAGTTACCGAGCGCTTTAAGAAAACGGCCGTAGTGTTCAATATCGGCAGCCTTATCGATTTTTCCTTTATAGAGGAGCGTTACGGCGATAAAATAGGCGCAGCGCTGATCGTATGGCAGGGCGGCATGGAAAGCGGCAACGCTGCCGCCGCTTTGCTGACGGGAGCGATAAGCCCGTCGGGAAGACTGTCCGATACGGTGGCGGTAAAATACGGGTATTATCCCTCAGCGCCATTTTTCGGAGCAAAAAAACGCAATTTTTACAGCGAGGATATTTACGTAGGGTACAGGTATTTTGAAACTTTTTACAAGGATCGCGTACTGTATCCGTTCGGGTACGGTTTAAGTTATACGACATTCGAAAATTCCTTTGTTTTTTCAAAAACCGACGATTACAATGCAGTTTTAAAATATAAAGTTAAGAATACGGGTAAATATGCTTCCAAACAAGTAATACAGGTCTACGTAAAAAAACCGGCAGGATTCTTGAACAAGCCCGCCAGAGAGCTGGTCGCGTTCAAAAAGACGGGTGAAATAGCGCCCGGGGCCGAAGAAGAAGGCGAAATCGCTTTGAATCTGCAATATGCAGCCTGTTTCGACGGCGAAGGCAAAACGGAATTTCCGTTCAGGTTCGTGCTTGAAAAAGGCATTTACGAGTTTTTCGCGGGAGAAAACGTCAGGGAAGCCGTAAAAGCAGGCGAATGGGAAGTCCCGAAAACCCTTGCCGTATCGGAAGAAAGCCGTTGCGCTACGGCCGAATCGGCATTTTCGGTGCTTGACGACGATAACGGCAAGCCCGTTTTCAGACGGCTTGAAGAAAAACCGTTCAATCTGAAAGATTATATAGAACGGAACTTGCCGCCTAAAATTCCGCAGACGGGCGACAAGGGGTTTAAGTTAAAAGACGTCAAGAACGGCACAATTACCGCCGAAGAATTCGTCGCTCAGCTTTCGGTTGAGGAACTGGAAGCTCTCAGCCGCGGAGAAGGCGGTATGGACAGCCCTCTGGGCCCGAAAGGCAATGCCGGCGTTTTCGGAGGAGTTTTGCCCTCGCTGAGGGAAAAGGGAATTCCGCCCGTTACCACTACCGACGGGCCTTCGGGTATCCGTCTTAAAGCGCAGTGTTCGCTTATTCCGACAGGTACTTTGCTTGCATGCACTTTCAATACCGAGCTGGTTGAAGAAGTATTCGCCCTGATAGGAAACGAAATGAAGGAGCGTAAATCCGACGTACTTCTGGCGCCGGGCATGAATATACACCGCAATCCGTTATGCGGAAGAAACTTCGAATACTATTCCGAAGATCCGTTGCTTACGGGCAAAACGGGCGCTGCCGCGGTACGGGGATTACAGTCCGCAGGCGTTGCGGCATGTCCCAAGCATTTCGCTTGCAACAATCAGGAATATAACCGTAACAAAAACGATTCGGCCGTATCGTCGAGGGCGTTGAGGGAGATATATCTCAAAGGTTTCGAAATCTGCGTAAAGGAAAGCAGGCCCTTGTGCATAATGACTTCGTATAACAAAATCAACGGAGTATGGGCGCACTACAATTACGAACTTTGCAGCATCGTTCTCAGAAAAGAATGGGGATTCGACGGACTTATCATGACCGACTGGTGGATGCAACCTTCTAAAATGCCCGAATATCCCGCTCTTAAAAACAATGCTTACCGCATCAGGGCAGGGGTAAATCTGCTGATGCCGGGCGGAAAATCCTTCTTCAATAAAAAGGCCGACGGTTCGGCTCTCAGAGTGTCGGACGCTTCGGCAACCCTTACCGTTGCCGAACTTCAGCGCAACGCCGTATTCGTGCTAGACGCGGTAATGCGCTCCGGGGCGTTCGGCAGGGACGACTGAAAAAAGGTCCGCGTTCGGGAGGAAGAGCGCGCTTAAAAATATGCCTTTTTTCTTCCCGCTATTGATATTTAGTATTTTGTTTGCTATAATTTATATAATGGATTTTTACTCTGTGTTTGCAGGGCGCACTTAACCGGGCCTTGCGCCGCAATTTTATTACCATTTCAAAGGAGCTTTTATGGCGCAGAATGTTAAAGAGCAACCCAAAACAACGGAAAATATTGTAGAAATCTCGCTGGATTGCAGCAGCGTGGTAAGTTATTTCAGTATCCAGAACGACATCAGTCCTATTAAACGCCTGTATCTAAAAAATACTTCGGCGGAAGACATAGAGGGCGTAAAAATAAAGGTTACGTCAACGCCCGATTTTATCATACCGTTCGAAACGGAACAAAGCGTTCTGCCCCGCAAGACGAACCTCAAATTCGAACTGCCCGTCAAGCTGTCGCCTCTGTTTATGGTGGCGGCGGACAGACGCACCGAGGGCGAACTGACCGTGGAAGTTATTGCGGAGGACAAAGTCGTAGCGTCAAAAAGCTGTAAGACGGACATACTGGCTTACAACGAGTGCAATTACGGGCTTAATCCCGAGTCGGTAGCGTCTTTCGTAAAGCGCACGGCGCAGATAAATTCGCTTATTACCGAAATAAGTCAAAAACTCAAAAACTGGAATTTCGATTCGTACGGCGGTTACAACGGCAACCGCAACAACGTAAGAAACTATTTTGCCGCTTGTTTCAGCGTTTTGTCGGACAAGCATTTTATCGATTGCGGAAGCAGTTCTTCAGGCGACAGCGAAATGGTGCAGAGTCATAAGGAGATTTTGGCTTCCAAGGTTGCCACTCCGCTCGAAACCGCGCTGTTGCTGGCGTCGCTTATCGAGGCTAACGGCCAGAATGCGGTGATTGCAAAAATAGACGGCAAATGGTTTACCGGCGTCTTTTTGGTAAACGAATGTCTGCCCATGGTCGTAAGCGACGACGCGGACACTATCATCAAAAAGGCCGAAAAAGGGGTGAACGATTTTACTCTCGTGAGTGTGGCCGACGTATTTACGGGGCTGGCCTTCGACAAGGCCGAAAAGAGCGCGCTGGCGTTTTTGCGAAAGGCGCAGACGGTCGATTTTATCGTAGACGTAAAGCGCGCGCGCATTATGCATATATATCCGCTGCCCGAGAGGGTTTCGGGTAAGAACGGATACGACCTTGTAAGCAGCAAGGATTACGTTACCTCCGTCGCGCCGAAGCAGATTACCGAATATAAAGGAGACGTGGCGGGGCAAAAGGAAATCAACCGTATCACCCAGTGGGAAAGACGCCTGCTCGATATGGATATGAGAAACGCCTTGCTGAATTTCAAGGACTCCAAAACGGCGGTGAAGCTGCTGGTGCCCGGACTTGACGATTTCGTGGCCGCAATGTGGGAGAACAGAACCTACGTTCTGGACCCCAAACCGAAAGACGGCGCGGCCGCTCTGGAAAAGATAACCGAGGGTTTTGAAAGAAGCAGTTTCTTAAAGCCTTTTGCCGATTACGTGGTTTATGAGTACAAAAATAAACGGTTATTATCCGTTTACGATAAGAAAGAACACGACGCCACTCTTCTGAGGCTGTTCAGGAAAGAGTGTTCGATACAGGAAGAAACGGGTACCATGACGCTTTATCTGGCGGCAGGGTTTTTAAAATGGAAGGAAGACGAAAACGCCGAAGAAAAATACGCGCCTCTTTTGCTGTATCCCGTATCCATGACAAAAAAAGGCGTAGCCGTCCCCGTTTACACGCTTGACGTCAACGTCGACGATATCCGCCTGAACAGTACTCTGCTTGAATTTTTGTATCAGGAGTTTAACCTCGATATCAGAGGGCTTGCCACCGTGGAGCTCGATTCGCAACAGGCCGTAATGTCCATAATAGCAAGGCTGAAAAGGGAAATAGTCGGCTTTAAGGGTTGGGAAATTCTGGGCAACGTCTTTCTGTCGAGTCTGTCGTTTGCGAATTACCAGCTTTGGTACGACGTCAAATACCGTTCGGACAGGTTCAGGGAACACCCGATTATCAATTCTCTTATCAACAACAAGCTCGAACTGCCGTCCGACGCCTTCGATTTGTCCGAACGCAGCAGCGACGAGGCCTATACGGCCGAGGAACGCATGTATCTGCCCATATCGGCCGATTCGTCGCAGTACAGCGCCATATACGACAGCCTTTCCAAGAGTTTTGTTCTTCACGGGCCTCCCGGCACGGGTAAATCGCAGACCATTACCAACATTATAGCCAATAACATCGTCAGGGGCAGGAGGGTGCTGTTCGTAGCCGAGAAGATGGCCGCGCTTTCCGTCGTTCACCATCGCCTGCAAACCATAGGCCTGGGGGATTTCTGTCTGGAACTGCATTCCAACAAAACCAACAAAAATACCGTTCTGGCGCAGATTGTCAATACTCTGTCGCTGGCGGACCAGCCGCAGGAAAACCTTAGCGACGACAAACTTGCCGACATCAACGCGGCGGTAGATAAATTACAGAAAGAACTCGACGCCATTCACCGCAAACGCTATCTGGGAATATCCCTTTATCAGGCGATACTGGGATACTTTGAAAATCAGGATTCGCCCGACTGCCTGCGTATAGACAGTCTGTTTTACGAAAAACTCGTAGAAAGCTCGTTTGCCAAATATCTCGATATTCTTACGGAGCTGACGCTGCGGGCAAAAGAGTGCGGCAATATAGAAAAATCGCCGTTCAGGCACATAGGCGGATTTGTCTACGACGAAAAATGGAACGCGCAGGGCAGCGCCGTTTTGGAAATCTACGGCATGGAGCTCAGACATCTCAGACAATACGCAAGAAGTCTGCTTCCTTTGTTCAACATGCGCACGGTATCGCTTACGCAGGTCAAACTTAAAGCTTTGTACGATATATGCGAGGCGCTTAAAGAGGATTACGTGGCGCGTTATTTCAAGTCGTCCGATAGCCTTAAAAATCCCAAAGGAATAGTCGATTCGTATATAGAAGCCGGTAAAAAATCGCAGATAATGATGAGCGAATATACCGCGCGTTACGGCATTTTCCCCACCTCGGTGTCCGAGGAGGAACTCGAAGAAGCCGTAAACAAAGGCAATTACGGCAGAAACCTCAAAAAGGCCGTTCCGTCCTCGGTGGATAAGAAGGACAGGCACGCCTTCGCCGAATTTCTGCTGCGTTGCGTCAAGACCGGACAGGTGCGCGCAAAGAGGGCGTCCGAGCTTGCAGGCATACTGGGAGTGGACGTTTCCGACGCAGCCACGCTGGACAGGTGCGCCGAGCGGCTCGATAAACTGTACCGCGACGCCGAAAGACTGTATGCCGAACTCAATACCGAACTTTTCAACCAAAGCTGCGCGCAGATAGTCAGGTACGGATACAATTCTTTCACCGAGTACTATATGTACGCTTACGAAAACTGCATGCGTGCGGAAGGAGCTTTCTGCGAAATATTCAACACGTCAGGGTACAGCGGCGGTAACGATCTCAACGCAAAAATCGAGTACATAGCCAACATACAAAAGAATTTCGGCTATATTCCCAACTGGTGCAGGTATCAGGAAATAGTTGAAAAGTGCCGTCAGAGCGGCCTCGATTTCGTGCTTGAACCGCTAAGCGAAGGCGAAATTTCGGCGGCGGACGTGCTCAGATGCTTCAAAAAGTGCGTATATCTTAATTTTATCCGCAGCGAGCTTCTGCTCGACGACGAGCTTTGCCAGTTCTCGGGACTTACGCTCGAAGAAACGGCAAACCGCTTCAAGGACCTCGCCGACGAGTACGAACGCCTTACCAGAACGGAGCTTTACAACAAGCTGGTGGCAAATATACCGCGTCCCGAAAGCGAGGGCGAACACAATCTGGAAAGGGTACTGCTGATGAGAGCGGAGAAATCCAACATGAAGGGTACTACGCTTCGCAATCTCTTTGCAAAAATACCCAATCTTTTAAAAGCCTGCTGTCCGTGTATGCTTATGAGTCCCACTTCGGTAACTCAGTTTCTGGACATAGACCTTGAAAAATTCGACCTCGTGATTTTCGACGAAGCGTCGCAGATTCCCACTTGTAAAGCGGTTGGCAGCATCGTGCGCGCCAAAAACGTTATCGTTGTAGGCGACCCGCAACAGCTTCCGCCCACTACCTTTTTCAGCGCGGACTATAAAGACGACGAACATTACGAAGTCGAGGACCTCGAAAGCATACTCGAAGACTGTCTTGCTCTCGGCATGCCGCAGAATTACCTGTCCTGGCACTATCGCTCGCTTCATGAAAGCCTTATCGCTTTTTCTAACGCCATGTTCTACAACAACGGGCTGCATACTTTCCCGTCGCCGAACGAGCTTAACAGCAAAGTGTCCTTTAAATACATCGACGGCATTTACGAGCGCGGCGGTACCAAATACAATAAAAAGGAAGGCGACGAGCTGGTGGCCGACGTCATCGCGCGACTTAAAAACCCCGCGGAGAAAAAACACAGCATAGGCATAGTTACCTTTAACACGGCTCAGCAGATTTACATAGAAAATCAGCTTGCCAAGCGCATACACGAATGCGGTCTGGACGCGGCGGCTTACGACGTCGACGAGCCGCTTTTCGTAAAGAACCTGGAAAACGTTCAGGGCGACGAGAGAGACGTTATTCTGTTCAGCGTGGGATACGGCCCCGATAAGAACGGCAGACTTTCGCTCAATTTCGGCCCCATAAACCAGAGCGGCGGATACAAGCGTCTTAACGTAGCCGTAACGCGTGCGCGCTGTGAAATGGTCGTATACAGCGCGATTACCGGCAATATGATAGACCTCAGCCGTACCACAAGTAAGGGCGTCGAGTGTCTTAAAGCGTTCCTCGAATATGCCGAACGCGGCAAGGAAATGCTTGCTTTCGACAGTAAGGATATCACGGGCAGAGCGGCGGGTATCGGCGAGCTTATAGGAAAAGAACTTAAAGACAGGGGAATTCTGTGCGACTATAACGTGGGAGTTTCCGATTTCAAAATCGACGTCGCCGTGGTGGATCCCAAAAACAAGGATAAATACATTCTCGCAATCATCGCGGACAGCGAAAACAGCGTAAAACTCAAAGGAGTCAAGGACCGCGTAAGCATGCAGACGAAAATTCTGCGTAAGCTCGGCTGGAATATCTATCAGCTGTGGACGGTGAATTATTTCAACAATCCGCGCAGGGAAATTGCCAAGATAAAGGATTATATAGCCACGCTCACGCAGAAGAGAGTGCTGAGCAAAAAAGTCATACGCGATACCGTTGCAAAATACCGCGTGCCCTATAAGGCGTATCCTTATAAACCCATGACAAGGCAGGGAACGGATTTCGTGCTGGATATCGCCAACGAGGAAAAAATCAAGGAAAGAATCCGCGCCGTTATCGACAGGGAATCGCCGGTGGAAGGGCATTATCTGTTCGACAAACTGCTGAATATGTACAATATCCCGGCTAACGCAAAAAGAGCTTCGGCCGCCCTTGCCGCATTTCTGGCAGACTTCGACAATTTCAAAAAGACGGTTGACGGCAAAGTATTCTACGTGGACAAGCCCGTCGATACCTTCAGACCTTCGGATGGCAAAATAAAAAGGGATATAGCCAAAGTGTATCCCGATGAGATAATAGCCGCGGTAAAATGCGCGGTGGAAAGCAACATAGGCCTGGATAAAGAAGCCGTTGTCAAGGAGGTAATCAATCTGTTCGGTTACGGCAAGAAGACTAAGTCGGCGGCAGACTGGATTAACCGCGCGATAGAAAACGCCGTGAACGAACACGTGCTTATGATAACGGTGGACGGAGTGCTTTCCACTTAATCGGTTTAAAACAAATAAAAGGAACGGGGTTGTCCCGTTCCTTTATTTTTATGCTATGGTTATTTTACGCTGAACAGCAACTCGCCGTAAGTCGGGAACGGCCAGAATTTTGCGGCGGTGTTGAGTTCCATTTCGTCGGCTACCGCCCGAAGTTCTTTCATTGCGGGGATCACTCTGTCGCGATAGCTTTCGGCCGCTTTTGCTCCTTCGCCGAATCCGTGAGTTTCAAAGAGCGCGGTTTCCAGAAGTTTGAGTTTTTTGCTTCCGCTGGAATACAGTCCGCTCAGTTTTGCCACGAGGGCGGTCTCTTCCTCGGAGGATATGAAATTGTCTACCGCGCGCTTTGCGGCGATTTCTTCGCAAAGCTCTTTGATGTATTCGCTTACTGCGGGCAGAATTTCCTTTTTCATCATATCCGACATGGTAAGAGCCTCGATATTCATTACCTTGCAGTAGTTTTCGGTAAGAATTTCCTGCCTGGACCTGAGTTCGGCTTCGGTAAAGACGCCGTGCCGAGCAAACAGAGCCATGTTCTTTTCAAAAGTGTAGCACGGGAGTACGTCGGCCGTGCTCTTGTAATTGAGTAAGCCGCGTTTACCCGCTTCTTCCAGCCACTCTGCCGAGTAGTTGTTGCCGTTGAAGATGATGCGTTTGTGAGCCTTTATGGTTTTTCTTATTATTCTGGTGATGGCGTCGTTAAAGTTTTCGTCGCTGTTTTCAAGCTCGTCCGCAAATATTTTCAGCGTATCGGCAACGGCCGTGTTTATAACGGTGTTGGAATCGGCAATCGAAAAGGCCGAACCCAGCATCCTGAACTCGAATTTGTTGCCCGTAAACGCAAAAGGAGAGGTGCGGTTTCTGTCCGTGCTGTCCTTAGGCAGCTGGGGCATGACGTGCACGCCTATTTCCACGTTGCATTTCGCTCTGCGGCTGTAAGTGCGGTCTTCTTCAATTGCCGAAAGAATACCGTCCAGCTCCTCGCCGAGATATATCGAAACGATTGCGGGCGGCGCTTCGTTGGCTCCCAGTCTGTGGTCGTTGCCCGCGCTTGCCGCCGTCAGCCTCAACAAATCCTGATAGTCGTCAACGGCCTTGATTACCGCCGACAGGAACAGCAGGAACTGAGCGTTGTCGTACGGGCTGTTTCCGGGTTCGAGCAGGTTAATGCCCGTATCGGTGGAAAGCGACCAATTATTATGTTTACCGCTTCCGTTTACGCCTTCAAACGGCTTTTCGTGCAAAAGACACGTGAGTCCGTGACGCACGGCAACCTTTTTCATGACCTCCATGGTAAGCTGATTGTGGTCGTTGGCTATGCTTGTAGGCGTATATATGGGCGCCAGCTCGTGCTGCGAGGGAGCAACTTCGTTATGCTTGGTTTTGGCCGAAATGCCGAGTTTCCAAAGTTCCTCGTCAAGGTCCTTCATGTATGCGGCTACGCGCGGTTTGATCGCGCCGAAGTAGTGGTCTTCCAGTTCCTGTCCTTTCGGGGGACGGGCGCCGAACAGCGTCCTGCCCGTGTACATTATATCCTTGCGCATGCCGCAGATTTTGCCGTCGATAAGGAAATATTCCTGCTCGGGCCCCGCGGTGGGAATAACTTTTTTAACGTCGTTCTTTCCGAAAAGGCGCAGTATCCTCAATGCCTGTTTATTGATGGCTTCGATGGACTTTAAAAGAGGGGTTTTTTTGTCGAGGGCCTCGCCCGTGTAAGAGCAGAACGCAGTCGGAATACACAGTATTCCGTCTTTTATGAACGCGTAGGACGTCGGATCCCATGCTGTATATCCGCGCGCCTCGAAAGTCGCCCTGAGCCCGCCCGACGGAAAGGACGAAGCGTCGGGTTCGCCTTTAATAAGCTCCTTGCCGGAAAACTCCATTATAACCCTTCCGTCGCTTGTGGGGCTGATGAACGAATCGTGCTTTTCGGCGGTTACGCCCGTCATGGGCTGGAACCAATGCGTATAATGAGTTACGCCTTTTTCGATGGCCCAATCCTTCATGGCGCCGGCAACGACGTCAGCGACTTCGCGCGATAAGCTTCTGTCCTCGGCTATGCATTTTTTTAGCTCGTTATAAGTTGCGGCAGGCAGCCGTTTTTTCATAACCGCGTCGTTAAACGCCATCGAGCCGAATATTTCCGACATAGGAACCATGGTGTTTCTCCTTAATCAAAAACTTATTTTTAATATTTTAGCATACAGAAGAGTTCTTTCGCAATACAATTTGCGCAATTTGAACAATTTTGCCGTAAGTATAATCAAAAAACGCACTGATAGTTCAGTCGTCTTCCATCAGATCCTCGTTTTTGATGCTGTAAGGCATGTTGAGATGGCGCCACATGGCTAACAGGCGTATTGCCGTTACCACGAACGGAGTGATTACCGACGCCATATTAAGCGAAACGAACCTGTTGAGCACGTAAAACAGCAGAGTGCCTATAATTGCGGCAACGGCGTAAATTTCCTTTCTCATAACGACGGGCCTTCTGCCCGCAAGTAAATCGCGCATGATGCCGCCTCCTACCGCGGTAATCGTGCCTACGAAAATCACAAGCCATAAATTGCCTGCATATCCGGTAGTTACCGCCGCTGAACAGCCTACCGCGGTAAAAACGCCCAGGCCGAACGCGTCGAACACCATAATGTACGTTTTCATGACCTTTATATCGTGAAGCCTGAGTTTTGTGTCGAACGCTTTGAACAGTACGAGCGACAATGTAGCCGATATCATGGTTACCACTATGGGCACGGGGTCGGTAAACGGAACGGGCGGAGTAATTCCCAGCACGAGGTCGCGTACTATACCGCCTCCCATCGAACAGCAAATGGATACGACGTAAATCCCGAATATGTCGAGTTTGTATTCTATTCCTACAAGTACTCCGGCTATCGCAAAGGCAAACAGGCCTATGATTTCGAGTATTTTGAACAACATAAAACAATCCTCTGGGTTTTTCGGTGATATTATAATTAAAAGCGGACGTTTTGGCAACCGTTTAGGCATATATTTTATATGCAATATAAAAAGATTGAGTCCGCCTGTTGTGTTGAAAGGATTAATGTGTTATAATTTTTTAAAAGGAAGGACGCACGATGTATTATAAATCTCTTAACGGAAAATGGCAATTCAAAGGCGGCGAAGACAAGGTCTGGCTGGACGCGACGGTACCCGGGTGCAATTATACCGACCTCATGGATAACGGAATTATAAAAGACCCGTTCGAGGGTATGAACGAAAAGGATTCTCTGTGGCCTGCAGAGAAGAACTATACGTATAAGCGCACGTTCGACGCCGATGAAGAACTTATGCGGGCCGCCGACGTTCTGCTTAAGTGCGATATGCTGGATACTCTGGCGACGGTGCGGATAAACGGAGAAAAGGCGGCGGTTTCCCGAAATTGTCATACGGGCCTGTGCGTGTCCGTCAAAGAATTTCTTAAAGAAGGCGAAAACCTTATAGAAGTGGAGTTTGATTCGCCCGTAGCTTACATCAAATCCAAACAGGCGGCGGATAAGATGCCCCTTAACATGAACGGCCTTAACGGCGCTCCTCACATAAGAAAACCTCAGTGTCATTTCGGGTGGGACTGGGGCCCGACATTGCCCCCTTCGGGTATAGCGGGGGACATAGGTTTGCAGGCCGTCGGCGAAGCGGTGATAAAGGGGCTGGATTTAAGCCAGTCTCATGGTGACGGCAAAGCCGAAATACGCGCGTTTATGCGCACCGAAATTTACTCGGCCTCCGGACTTAAAGCGGTGTATGCGCTTTATTCGCCGCAAGACGAGCTTATTGACGTTAAAGAGTGTAATTTCGACACATATGCGTGCTTTGAAATAGACAGCCCCGAATTGTGGTGGCCCAACGGCCACGGAGAACAACCTCTTTATACCGTAAAGGCCGTTATCGACAAGGACGGCGTGCCCGTGGACGAAATATCCAAACGCGTAGGCATCAGGACAATCGTGCTGGATACGGATAAGGACGAGTTCGGCTCGCAGTTCGCATTCAAGGTAAACGGCGTGCCCGTGTTTGCCAAAGGCGCGAACTGGATACCCGCCGACAGTTTTATTACGCGATTTACCAAAGAAAAAACCGAAAGCTTCATACTTGCGGCAAAGCGCGCGAACATGAACATGCTGCGCGTATGGGGAGGCGGTTATTACGAATCCGACGATTTTTACGATTTCTGCGACAGATACGGCATTATGGTGTGGCAGGATTTCGCGTTCGCTTGCGCGCCTTATCCTTTTTACGATAAGCAGTTCGAAAAAAACGTTCTGGAAGAAGTCGAATATAACGTCGACAGACTGAAACATCATGCCTGTCTTGCGCTGTGGTGCGGCAATAACGAAATTGAAATCATGTCCGCCGCATGGCTGCAAAGGCGCAAACTTATCGAATACACCGAAATTTTCTTTTATCATACCTTGCCGGAAACGCTTAAAAACGTTTACGCTCTTTCGGGACAGCTTCTGAAAACGGCCGTGCCTTACAATTA
The DNA here is from genome assembly GCA_018714105.1 of Candidatus Faecicola pullistercoris. Classification (GTDB taxonomy): domain Bacteria; phylum Bacillota; class Clostridia; order Christensenellales; family CAG-917; genus Faecicola; species Faecicola pullistercoris. The sequence goes on from DVNW01000021.1 coordinate 99,953, forward strand.
TATTCCCGGTTCGCCCACTTCGGGCGAGTTTATGAAAAAGGTCAATTCCGACGCTTCGGGCGATACCCATTTGTGGAGCGTATGGCACGGTCTGCAACCGCTTAACTATTACAGGACGCGGTTTACCCGCTTCTGTTCGGAGTTCGGCCTCGAATCCATACCCGACATGCGTACCGTCAGATATTTTGCCGGCGACGGGGAGCAGTCGCTTACTTCGCCCGTCTTTAACGCGCATCAGAAGTGCGGAAGCGGCAATATGAAAATCAAATATTACATAACAACCAAATTCCGACTGGCCGAAAAGATGGAGGACCTTGTCTATCAGTCGCAGATAGTGCAGGCCGAATGCGTGCGCGAAGCAACCGAACACTGGCGCATAAATCAGGGCAGATGCAACGGTTCGCTGTTCTGGCAGCTTAACGATTGCTGGCCCGTAAACAGCTGGTCGTCAATCGATTATTTCGGCAGATATAAGGCTTTGCAATACGCGGCAAGGACTTTCAACGCTCCCGTTACGCTCAGCCTCTTTTCCGAGAAGAACGGAGCTGATCTTTACATTATCAACGATACCGCTTCCGAATTCGGCGGAAGGATAGTAAACAGGCTGATTACTTTCGACGGCGTGTGCCTGTATTACGAAGATTTTAACATTTCGGCAAAGCCCGCTTCTTCGACTCGGGTTACGGCACTCGATTATTCCACGGTAATTATGCCCGAAACCACGCTCGGAAAACTGCTGAAAGCCAACGGTTACCGTCTGGTTATGGTAAGCGATCTGCTGGACGGCGACGGCGAACGCATTTGCAGAAAGACGCTTTTGTTCAGACAGGAAAAATTCCTGGAAATGCCCGCAGAGAAAATTTCCGTAGACCTGCGGGAGGAAGAGGACGGTTTTTATATTACGCTGCTTTCTTCAAAATATCAGAGGTTCGTAAACGTTAGGCCCGCCGACGGCTGTCTGCCTATGAGCGACAACTTCTTCGATCTGCTCCCCAACGAACCTTATACCGTAGTGGCGCCAAAAGAGGGCAGGACGCTTAAAGAGTTTAAATCCGCATTGTCCGTTAAGTCGCTTAAAGACGTAGTTCCGTTCAGGAAAAAGTATAAAGACGACTTAATGAGGCTGAAAATATTCGTTAAACCGTATAATCTGGCAAACTGGTTTTATTACAAGTTTACCTGATTACGGTTTGCGCAACAATTTTAAAAGTAAAAGGAAGTGAAACGCAATGGGCAGAACGGCTGACTGCATTCTGGAACTTATAGGACACACTCCGCTTATGCGGCTTGAAAGAATAGAAAGCAAATACGGGCTGGAAAGCAGAATTTACGCAAAACTCGAATGCTTCAACCCTTTGGGCTCGATAAAGGACAGAGTGGCTTACAATATGATTTGCGACGCGCGCGACAAAGGCAGACTCAAGCCGGGCGCGCTGATTATCGAACCCACAAGCGGCAATACGGGCATAGGCCTTGCGTACTGCTCGGCGGTTATGGGCTATAAGCTCATACTTACGATGCCCGATACCATGAGCGTGGAGAGGCGTCGTCTTCTTAAAGCGTTGGGCGCGGAAATAGTGCTCACTCCCGGCGCAAAGGGAATGACGGGCGCAATCGAGGAGGCCGAAAGGCTTAACGCACTCAATCCGGGCAGCGTTATTATGGGGCAGTTCGACAATCCCGCAAATCCCGCGACGCACGAGAAGACAACGGGCCCCGAGATACTTCTTCAAGCCGAAGGGCGGATAGATTATTTTGTTGCCACCGTGGGTACGGGCGGCACTTTTACGGGCGTGTCGAGAGCCTTGAAGGCAAGCCTGCCTTCGGTGAAAGCCGTAGCGGTAGAACCTGCGTCGTCTGCCGTGCTTTCGGGCAAAAAAGCGGGACCTCACGGAATACAGGGTATAGGCGCGGGTTTCGTGCCTTCCGTACTGGACGTGTCGCTTATCGACGAAATCATTACCGTTGAAGACCGTACGGCTTACGAATACACGGCCGAAATCGCGAGGACGGAGGGTATTCTTGCAGGAATAAGCTCGGGCGCGGCGCTTGCGGCGGCAATCGAAATCGCAAAAACCAAAAAAGACAAAACCATCGTAACGGTATTTCCCGATTCCGGCGAGCGATATCTGTCCACGGGGATTTTCGACAAATGAGCGTGCTTGTCGCCATAGGCGGAGGAGAACTCAGACAGAAAACCACGGCGGCCATAGACGCTTACGTTGCGCGGCTTGCGGCAGAAAGGGCGGCTCCCGAAAGGGGCTACGCGCTTTTCGTGGGAACGGCCAGCCACGACAGCCTGCCCTATTTCAATACGTTCAGAAAGACTTATACTTCGGATTACAACCTCAAAGCCGACGTCGCCGTTATTACCAAAGATATGATGTCGTATGAAAAAATCAGCGGCAAGTTTCAAAAGGCGGATATGATTTACGTGGGAGGAGGCGACACCTTGTTTATGCTGGATAAATGGCGCGAAACAGGGGTTGACAAGCTCATTTTGGACGCTTATCGCCGCGGAGTGATAATTTGCGGGCTTTCGGCAGGAGCAATCTGCTGGTTTGAAAAAATGTATTCCGACAGCGTAAAAGAGGACGCAGGGACGGATTCGCCTTATGCTTTATACGACGGACTGGGGGTTGTCGGGGGACTTGTCACGCCGCACTTCAACCTCAGGGAAAAGGACTTTTTCGACGCTATGATCAAGGGCGGATATACCTCGGCTTACGCCATAGAGGACAACGCCGCTCTGGTGTTTAATGACGGGCGGCCGGTAAGGAGCCTGTCTTCGGGCGGCAGAGCATGGCTTATAACGCAAAATAACGGCCGAATCGAGAAAACGCCCCTGTAAAACCCGATAAAAAAAGCAGGCAGCCGCCTGCTTTTTGTTTTGTTTAAAACGGCGTTATTTGCCGAAGCCTTCCTTGTCGAATATATCGACTGCGGCGAGAGCCACGTCAAGGCCCAGTCGGAAAGTTTCGGGGCACATGTTGTCCGCGGTGTCTTTTTCGTTGTGGTAATAGTCGGCGGGGGTGGGGTCCATCGCGGCGAGGCAGGTTGCCTTTATGCCCGCTTTGGTGATGGCCGCGGCGTCCGAAGCGCCGAAATATACCGACGCGTGCGGAAGGGGATGGCCTATAGCCGCGGAAGCCTTGTCGAGAAGGGTTACGGCGTCGGCGTCGTGTTTTACGGTGCCCGTCAGGTCTCTGACGTAAATAGAGGTATGTTCGTAATCTCTCAGAGTTTCGAGGCCTATGAATACGGTGTCGATACCGCTGTCGGCAATTTCCTTTTTGTGCTTTTTGGCCCAGGCTTTTGCTCCTCTGAGGCCGGCTTCTTCCGAGCCGGTGGCGACTACTTCCACCTGAGTGTTTTCAAGAGTTATTCCGCTGTCTTTAAGACATTTGAGCACGGCTACCGAGGCGAGCACGCCCGTGAGATTGTCGTTTGCGCCCGGGACCACGGTTTTGAAAGTGCAGAAGAAGTATACCCCTATGTAGAAGGGAACGAATACGGCGTTGGCAATCATCATCCACAGAGGGGTTGCGCCTTTTATAAGAGCTACAAGGAAAGTGATAATTGCAAAAGCCAGTCCCGCTATAGCCGGAACGAGTACGGTATACATCACTTTCGGGCCTTTTTCAAGCAATATCCAGCGGTATGCCGAGTCGGTATGGCCGCTGAAAACTATACGGCGTTTGACTTCGCCCGACGGTTTTTTTACCGCGCAGAGGTTTGAAGACGTCCGACGCGGAAGCAGAAAATCTATAAAAGGTATGTACATCAGAAATTCGAGCAGCAGTATGACGAGGGAAAGCACGGCCAGAACGAGGCTTACTATTCTGCCTGCGAGCGCCGCCGTTTCACCCGCATAAGCGAGAAACTGACAGGCTACCGCTATAACCATCATAACCGAAATTATTTTGGTAAAGCCCACAAGGCCGTGAGGCGAAACTCTGAACTCCTCGATTTCCGCGCTGTCGGCATAGCCCTTGTCGAGCATTTCCTTTCTGAGCCATTCCTGCGTTCTGCGTTCGTTTGCCGAGCCCGATTCCCTGGGGCCGATTTCTTCGCAGATATACTTAATCGACTTTAAGGAATAATCCACGGCGTCTTGCCTAATTTGTTCGTTAACGTCCATAATTTTCTCCTGAATAATATTTTGTTATATTTCAGTATAACACAGATTTTCCGTCGGTGTCGAGCGTTAAAAGTAGACAATCGGGCCGCCTAAGGCCGATTATTTTCGGTAAACGCATAATCCGCTCTATTTATTGCATTTTGGCGCGGGGTTTAGTATAATGGTTTAAAATCTTTAATACGGGGTTTTTATGCTGTACATAGTAAGACATTGCAGGACGGACTGGAACGAGCTGCGCAAAGTTCAGGGCAGGACGGACGTTCCTCTTAACGCTACGGGCAGAAAACAGGCCGAAGAGCTTGCCCTCAGGTTTGCGGACAAGGATTTTGCCGAAGTATACAGCTCTCCGCTGTCGAGGGCGGCGGAAACCGCGCGCATAATTTCGGGCAGGAAGCCCGTAACCGACGAAAGACTCTCCGAAAGGCTTTTCGGGGCGCTGGAAGGGCAATCCAAAGAAAGCGAGCAGTTTACCGCATTTTGGAGCCTCGACGACGAGCTTAAAATGCCCGGAACGGAAACTATAGCATGTACCGCGGAACGAGTCAGGGAAGTTACTGACGAGCTTATCGCCCGAAGCAGGGAAAAAGACGTGCTGGCCGTAACGCACGGCGGCGTCCTCATGGTGCTCAACTATATCCTTAAAGGCAGGCCCGCCGGCGGCAATCTGACGGAGTATCTGCCCGACAACGCCGAAATCATCGTATTATAAAAAAACCGCCGACGGCGGTTTATCTTTTTCTCGAACCGAGTATGGCAAGAAGTCGCAGCAGGTACAGCAGCGACATGGAAAAACTCATCACATAGGTAAGCGCGGCCACCGTCAGTACTTTTCTCACGCTTGCCCATTCGGTATTTGAAAGTATATTGCTTCGGGTAAGCAGAGAGTGCGCGCGCTTACTGGCGTTGAATTCCACCGGAAGGGTGACAAGAGTAAACAGGGTATATACGCCATAGAACACTATGCCCACGAAAAGCACGAAAGTACCTATGGAATAAAGAGTCTGGAACATTGTCATCAGAAGCCCGACCAGGACTATTATCGTGGAATACCTTGCCGTAAAGTTGCATACGGGCACAAGGGCGGTGCGGATTTTAACAAACAAATAATCGTTGGCGTGCTGAATCGCGTGGCCGCATTCGTGCGCGGCTACTCCCAACGCCGAAGCGGAACATACGCCGAAAACGGCTTCCGAAAGATAAACAGTGTTGGTTTTCGGGTTGAAATGGTCGGTAAGCGTGCCTTTGCATTGCTTTACGTCCACATGAAAGAGCCCCGCCTCGTCAAGTATTTTCCGGGCGGCTTGGCTTCCGGTAAGCCCGGAGGCCGGCTTTATCGTGTTGTATTTTGCGAAAACCGTTTTTACGGCGCTGCTTATTATGAAAGTGAGTATCATCATGGGAATGATGATAACAAAAGTAAGGTTATACGCGCCGTCGAAAGATATTGCGGCAAGAGCCGCAGATGCAGGCAACATCTCGTCCTCCTTCGCTATAATATACTATTATACATATAAAAATATTAAAACACAATTTAATTACAATACGCTTTATTTATTTGCGACAAAATTTTTGAAATAAATCGTTGTTTTTTTACCATATTCCCCCTGCGTACGTTTGACTTTATCCGATATTGATTTTATAATATACAAAAAACAGGAGGTGTTTGATATGGCTACTTCAAAGCAAACCAAAACTGCTAAAACCGACAATACCTGTGCCGTTACTTTCACTGCTGTTCTCAACAGAGCCGACCTTGCGGACAAACTTTATATATGCGGCAACGATGCTAAACTCGGCGGCTGGAATGCCGAAAAAGCGGTTGCTCTTACCAAAAAAGGCGAAGGCACTTTTTCCAAGAGCATAAAACTCGAAAAAGGCAGCAAAATCGAGTTTAAAATTTTAAAGGCAAAGTGCTGGGACAGCGTTGAAAAAGGCATGTTCGGCGAAGAAATCGTCAATCATACCGTTGTTGCCGACGACAAGGCCGAAAAACAGGTTGTGGTTTACAACTTCGAAAAGTAGTAATCAATAAAAAGGAACGCGTCCGCGTTCTTTTTTATTTTAAAGGGCCGAAAGCCCTTTTTTCTTAAAATAGGAAACAAAATTTCCGTATACGTATTTACAAAGTCCCGTTAGGTATGCTATACTTATCGTATATAGATAAAAGCGAGCCGTTATAAATGTTTTCGGGAAGATAAACCTTTGTTTTCGATTGCTTTATATGCCGCTTGCATTCTTTCAGGTGGGCCTTAATGAAAATTCTGTTTATCTGTTCGTCCAATATCTGCCGCAGCCCTTATTGCGAGTATATGTTAAAAAAACTGCTCGAAGAGCATCCCGTTGCGGCTTCCAAAATCGAATGGATAAAGTCTGCCGCCGTGCTTAACCCCAGCCGCCAGATTCATCCAAAGGCGCGACTTGCACTGAAAAGGGAGGGCTTTGACGAAAAATATATCGACAGCCACGTGCCCGCGTTCAAATGGTTTGACAGGCAGCGTTTTAAGGAAGCGGATATAATCGTCGGCATGACGGTGTGGAACATGCTTTGCCTTCCTTTGAAATACTGGCGTAAATACGTTTCTATTTCCACACTCGCTACGGGCAGGTACAAATCCGTGCCCGACCCCTATCTGATGAAAGATATGGAAGACTATTATAAGGTTATGGACATACTTAAAGCTTATCTTATAAAGTACGTCGATAAGCTGGATAAGGAATGATATGAAACTTACCGTTCTGGGAAATTACGGCCCCTACGCCAAACCGGGCGGCTACGCCACGAGCGGCTATCTCGTGGAAGAGGGCGATACCCGTCTCGTACTCGATCTGGGTGCGGGGACGCTTACCAATCTTCTGGACATCGCTCCTCCGGAAACGCTGTCGGGCATATTCGTCAGCCATCTTCACTACGACCATATCAGCGACTTGTTTGCCCTCAGGTACGCGCTAGAACAGAAAAATCTTTCCCTGAATCTGTTTCTTGCCGAAGAAGACTGCGACCTGTACCGGTTGCTGACGGGGCACAGGTTGTTTAACGTAATTAATATAGACGAGGATACGCGGCTGGAACTGTACGATTTTTCGCTGACGTTTTTGAAAACCCGCCATACCGTAACAAATCACGCGGTAAAGATTTCGGGGGCAAAAACGCTTGTTTACAGCGGCGATACAGTTTACTTCGAGGGGCTTGACGACTTTGTCGCGGGCGCGGACGCTTTTCTGGCGGATTGTACTCAGAAGCCGGGCTCAAAAGTTCCGCACATGACGGTGGACGACGCGTTGCACTTTGCCGACAGCGGCATTAGAGTACTTGCCACGCATCTTCCGGTGGATTTCGATCCCGAACCGTATTTCGACGGAACGGGCAATATAGAAACGGTTAAATACAAAGGCGTTTATAATATTTGACAGAAGGGGGAACTTATGACTATTGTATTCGGCGGTTCTAAAAACAGCGGCAAAAGCACTATCGCCACCGCGCTTAACGAGCAACTGGGCTACAAAATGCTGTCGGGCAGGGATTACGAGAAACTTGCTCGCAGCGAGGAAGAAGCATGGCGCGAGTTCGTTAAACTTATGCAGGACGAGTCAAAGCAGTTGCTCTACATTCTGCACGACAGAAAAAAATACGACGAATTGTTCGGAAAACCCAACGTATTCTGCGTTAAAATCAAGGTTCCGTTCGAAACGGTTTGCAGCAGCCTTTGCAGCAGACTGGGAGTGGACGAAGTGCCCGGATACCTTATAGGCGATCTCGAAGACGAATACAACACCTGGGCGGACGCTCCTTCGGACGCCGAGTTTGACGGCAACGGCGACATATCGGGTATAATAACGGCCATACGTGCGGCCGTTCAGGCAAAAGCCGCGGCAACGGCAAAATAGTTTTGTCCCGCATCGGACGGTGAGGCACCGACAGGGTCCGTTTTTCGCTACGAAAAACGGGCTTTTATATAATTATAAAACCGATTCGTCCATAATTTAAGACGTAAAAAGCCGCTCTTCGGGCTTGTTAAAAAAATCACTTTCGAGCGTTATTTTTTTAACTTGCGGTTTTTTGCGAAAACACGCGCGATTTGTTAAAAAAATAGCAATTCTTATGCTGTTTTTCGGATATTTTATAAGAAATTTTAAGCCTTTTACCAAATATGATTATTTAAATTATTTTACTTTTCTGCGGGTAAATGTTATCATTAAATAAGAAAAAGTTTTTCTTTTTCGTTTTCAAATCGTCAATATTTTACGGAGGCTGTTTTGAATCTTACTTTCCGCAACGGCGCTCATCCGCCGGCTAAAAAAGAACTGACAGAAAATATACCTCTTAAAGAGATGCCCACCCCCGATGAGGTGGCTATTTCTCTGTCTCAGCACATAGGCGCTCCCGCTCAGCCCGTGGTTCAGGTCGGCGACGAGGTAAAAGCGGGTACCCTTATCGGAAGAGCGGCCGGCTTTGTTTCGTCCAATATCTATTCTTCCGTATCGGGCACGGTCAAAGGCTTTAAAACTTTGCCTACGGCAAACGGCGGCAAGGCTCAGCACGTGGTTATCGAAAACGACGGCCTGTACCGCACGCAGACTCTGCCTCTGGTAAATCCCACCAAGGAAAACATTGTCGCACGGGTGCAGGAAGCGGGCATAGTAGGTATGGGCGGCGCGACATTTCCGACGCACGTCAAACTTTCGCCCTCAAAGCCCGTGGACACCCTTATCATCAACGCGGCCGAGTGCGAACCCTACATAACCTGCGATTACCGCCTGCTTATAGAGGAAACGACGGTGTTTATAAAGGGCGTCGAGTTTCTGATGAAGGCGCTGGGCGTAAAGAAGGCCTATATCGGCATTGAAAAAAACAAGCCCGAGGCAATCAGAAGGCTTATATCTTACTGCCCGTTCAATATCGTGGTTAAGCCGTTGAAGGTCAAATATCCGCAAGGGGCGGAAAAACAGCTTATTTACGCAATTACCAAACGCAAGGTTCCCGCAGGCGGGCTACCTATGGACGTAGGCTGCGTGGTGGACAACGTGCATACGGCGTATTCGATAGCTCAGGCCGTTCTGTACGGCGAGCCCTGCTATCGCAGAGCGATGACGATATCGGGCAGGGGAATACATAATCCCGGAAACTACTGGGTCAGAAACGGCGTTTCGTTCAGATACCTGCTGGATCAGGTCAAGGGAGGCGAACCGTATCCCGTTATTCAGAAGGTTATATCGGGCGGTCCCATGATGGGCTTTGCGCAGGTAGACCTCGACCCGTGTACTACAAAGGGCAGCTCCTCGTTACTGTTTATGGTACCCGAGGATATCGAAATCCGTACCGAAAGCCCCTGCATCAACTGCGCGAGATGCGCAATGGCCTGTCCTATGATGCTCATGCCCATGTTCATCGAAAAGGCAGTACTCGAAAACGATGCAAAAGCGGCTAAGGACAGAGGCGCGCTCAACTGTATCGAATGCGGTTGCTGCGCTTACGAATGCCCGGCGAAACGGCCTCTCGTTCAGGCTATGCGCATGGCTAAACGCATTATCAAGGAAAAGGGGGTCTGAGGCAGTATGTATACTAAATATCTCGTTTCCAGTTCTCCGCACATAGCAAGCAAAAAGACCACCAAAAACATAATGATAGACGTGGTCATATCGCTTATACCGTGTATGATTGCAAGCATACTGATTTACGGATTCAATCCGTTGTTCAACATTATACTTGCCACGGTGGGCTCTACGGCGGGTGAGAGCATTTACAGCCTGATGCGTAAAAGACGAAATACGATAGAGGACTGGTCGGCAATAGTTACCGGCGTTATTCTGGGCCTTAATCTGCCGCCGGCCATTCCTTTCTATATGCCCGTGATAGGCGGTATTTTCGCTACGCTCATCGTTAAGATGTTATTCGGAGGAATAGGCCGCAACTTTGCTAATCCGGCAATTACGGCAAGGATTTTCCTTCTGCTGGCATGGGGCGCGTCGATGACGGCTTACGTTGCGCCCATAGACCTATCCAAAGGTTTTTCCGAAATGTTCAAGTACGTCGGACTCAGCAGTTCGGAAATTGCAGACCTTACTTCGGCCACTCCGCTCAGTTATCTTAAAGACGGCAACTACGGCGCGGTATCCAATCTCGATCTCTTCCTCGGACGTATCGGAGGCAGTGCGGGCGAGGTGTGCGCGATAGCCGTTCTTATCGGTTTCGTGTATCTGTACGTAAGAAGGATTATAGACGCCAAAATCCCCGTGATTTTCGTGGCGACCGCCGCTATTTGCGCGCTGGCGTTCTACGGCGACGTCAATATGATTCTGCCCACCGTGCTTTCGGGCGGGCTTCTGTTCGGCGCGGTGTTCATGGCAACGGATTACGCCACTTCTCCCAACACGCCGTGGGGCGTGGTCATATACGCCGTAGGATGCGGCTTCCTGACCGTGCTTTTCCGTAAATTCGGCCGTATGCCCGAGGGCGTCTCGTTTGCCATACTCATAATGAACATCGTTACTCCTCTTCTGGACAAGTACATTTATCCCAGGCCTTTCGGATACAAACGTCCCAAAAAGGTCAAACCCGCAAAGGAGGAATGCGCAAAATGAAAGATATGATTAAAACGGTAACCGTTTTGTGCGTTATTTCCCTTATCGCAGGCGCTCTGCTCGGGCTAGTAAACGAAATTACTTTCATAAGCGACGAGGAAATACTCAATTCCAAACTCAAAACCGCCTACGCGGCGGAAGCCTTTACACCCGTTCAGACGGCATCGGAAGAAGGGCTTTTGGGCGTTTACTCTCCTGACGGCGCGGACGGAGTTTACGTATATTACGTAACCGACGAGGGCTACGGCGGCGAAATAAAACTGCTGGTTACGGTGGAGAATAATCTGCTTACCAAAATCGTCAAAGTCGAGGCCGGGGAGACGGCAGGTCTGGGCGATAACGCTTTTAAGGACAAGTTCCTTTCGCAGTTTTACGGTACCGATATTTCCACTGCCGAAACCTATCCCGCGTTTCCCGACAAAACTTCGGGAGTGGATGCGGTAAGCGGCGCTACGATAACTTCAAACGCCATGTTGCGTATGATAAACCTCGTTATCGTGTCGCATAAGGCGATTTTACAAGGGGAGGCGGCATGATGAAAAAACACGATTCCAAACTTAAAATACTTACTAACGGCCTTATTAAAAACAACCCCACTTTCAGGCTCGTTCTGGGTACGTGCCCCACGCTGGCGGTTACTACGAGCGCTATAAACGGTCTGGGCATGGGGCTTGCCACTACCTTTGTTCTTATATGTAGCAACGCGCTGATTTCTCTTCTCAGGAAAGTGATTCCCGACAAGGTAAGAATACCCGCGTACGTGCTTATAATAGCAACCTTCGTTACAATCGTACAGATGGTAATGCGCAAGTATATTCCTTCGCTTTACGAAAGCCTGGGACTGTTTATACCCCTGATAGTCGTTAACTGTATAATTCTTGCCAGAGCCGAGGCGTTCGCCTCCGTTAATCCCGTGGGCGACAGCATTCTTGACGGCTTGGGCATAGGCGCGGGCTTCACGGTAAGTCTGACCTGCATGGGGCTGCTGCGCGAATTTTTTGGCGCGGGTACTTTCTTCGGTATGGAAGTGGGCGCGCTGCCAAACGTGGCTATGTCCGTTTTCGTTATACCCGCGGGCGGCTTTATCATGTTCGGGCTGTTAATGGCGCTTATAAACTTCGTTTCCGGAAAAATAGAACTCAAACGGCAGGTTCCCGTCTACGAGCAGACCGACGACGATATGCCGGAGGAGGTTTTGAATGACTAATATCCTTATAATTATAGTCGGAGCCGTTTTCGTAAACAACTTCGTTCTGAGCCAGTTTCTGGGTATATGTCCCTTCCTCGGCGTTTCAAAGAAAACCGAAACCGCTTTGGGTATGGGATTTGCCGTCATATTCGTCATGGGCGTGGCAAGCCTGTTTACCTTTGCGGTAAACAAGTATCTGCTTTTACCCCTTAACCTCGAATACATACAGACGATAGCCTTTATTCTTATTATCGCGGCCCTCGTTCAGCTGGTGGAAATGGTAATCAAGAAGTTCAGCCCTTCGCTTTACAATGCTTTGGGCGTGTATCTGCCGCTTATAACCACTAACTGCGCCGTTCTGGGCGTTGCGCTCATGAACGTCGAGGACGGATACAATATGCTGGAAGCCTTTATCAACGGCGTGTTCTCGGGCGTAGGCTTTACCGTTGCAATAGTGCTTCTTGCCGGCGTAAGGGAAAAGCTGCAGCGAAGCGATATTCCCGAAGCGTTCAGGGGGTTCCCCATAACGCTTATTGCCGCCTCCATTATCAGTATGGCGTTTGTAGCTTTCGGCGGTTTGGTTTAGGAGGTCGGAGATATGTTGATTGCAGCTATTCAGTTTAAAGCAATATTATGGCCTACGGTTATTCTTGTAGCTCTTTCCTTCGTGTTCGCGATACTGCTTGCATATCTCGGCAAAAAACTTGCCGTCAAGCGCGACGAGAAAATCGATATGGTTCTGGAAAAACTCGCTGGCGCAAACTGCGGCGCGTGCGGATATCCCGGTTGCGACGGCTTTGCGAAAGCGCTTGTCGAGGGTAAGGCCAAAATAGGCGAGTGCAACGCTACGCCCATGGCCAACAAAAACGAAATCGCCAAAATACTGGGCGTGGATAACAACAGCGTTCCCACTATCGTGGTTTGTGCCTGCCGCGGCGGAAACGACGCAAAAGATAAATATTATTATCAGGGCTACGGCGATTGTCGATCGATGGAAATGCTGTCGGGCGGCAGAAAAATGTGCGCCTGGGGCTGTATGGGTATGGGAAGCTGTACCAAGGAGTGCCATGACAACGCAATTCAGATTAACGACGGCGGCTATTCCGAGATCGACCGCAAGAAATGTATAGGTTGCGGACGTTGCGTAGCCGTATGTCCCAAAAAGATTTTAAAACGCATACCCGCTACTGCTAAGGTGTACGTCGCGTGTTCCAATCATCAGAGGGGTAAGGACGTCAAGGCGGTATGCAAAAAAGGGTGTCTCGGTTGCGGACTGTGCGCGAAGATTTGTCCGTCCGGCGCGATAGAAATGGTGGATAACCTTCCCGTTATCGATTATTCCAAATGTACCGGTTGCGGACTGTGCGCGGGAAAATGCCCCGTGAAATGCATAGTTAAAATCGACGAATAACTCAACATTTAAACAGAGGGCCGTGAGGCCCTTTATTTTTTATTTCTTAAAGGGCTCATAATTTTCAACCGCATTTTTAATGTTTTTGCCGTTTTGTCAATAATTTTGTCGGTTTAGGATTCAAAAAAGTTTGGCTACCCCCCTATACAAACATTTAATTATATGCTATAATTAATAAAAGTTTTATTTCTATTTAAAATATAATACGGTTATTGCACCGCTTTTAAAGGAGTTGTCAATGGAAAAAATCGCTATTATCGACCTCGGGTCCAACTCGGCAAGGCTGGTTCTGGTAAACATTATCGAAGGCGGCTATTTCGTCGTTTTCGACGAACTTAAGGAATCGGTTCGCCTTGCGCAGGATATGGAGTGGGACGGGTTCTTGAAGCCGCAGAGGATTGCGCAGACGATTAAGACGCTTAAAATGTTCAGAAGGCTTTGCGACGCTAACAATATCGACAAAATTTACGCTTACGCCACCGCGGCGGTAAGAAGGGCAAAAAATCAGAAGAGTTTTCTGGACGAAGTCGCCGTCACGTGCGGAATTAAAATACAGGTGCTTACAAAAGAAGAGCAGGCTTCTCTCGTATATCAGGGCGTAATCAATTCGCTCGACGTGCCTAAAGGGCTGATTATGGATATAGGCGGCGGAAGCACGCAGTTTATTTATTACAGCAGAAAAAACATTCTTGCCTGCGAAACCTTACAATTCGGCTCGGTTACTCTTACCGACCTATTCAAAAACGACAACATCTCGCCCGCGGAACGCAATAAACGAATAGAGGAATTCATAAAAGAGCATCTCGATAAAATCGAGTGGCTCAAGACGGTTGAACCCGACGTTCAGTTCGTAGGGGTAGGGGGCAGTTTCAGAAATCTCGGCAGGATAAGCAGGATAATCAAGAAATATCCTTTCGACATGATGCATAATTATCATCTGCCCGCCGACGAGTTCAACAATATTTACGACCGCATCAAATGCCTCGATCTCGAAAAGACGCAGAAAATCAAAGGCCTTTCAAACGGAAGGGCGGACATATTCCCCAGCGCGCTGGCCGTTATCAAGTCCGTCATGGATTACCTCGGTTTCCAAAATATCATCGTAAGCGGCTGCGGGCTCAGGGAAGGCGCTATGTTCCATCACGCCGTACCCAGTACGGACGAGAAACCTTTGTCCGATATTCTCGGCCACAGTTTGCAGACGCTGATGCATTATTTCGATATCAATATTCCGCATGCCGAACACGTCTACAATCTGTCGATGCAGCTTTTCAAACAGCTTAAAGTTCTTCATAAGCTGCCGAGGGCTTATATCAAGGTGCTCAGAGTCGCGGCTCTTCTGCACGACAGCGGTATGCGCATAAAGTACTACGACCATCATAAGCACAGCAGTTATATTATTCTCAACAGCAATCTGTACGGTATCAGTCACAAGGACCTTATTATGGCTTCGTTCGTGGCGGGCGGTCACCGCAAAAGCGATTTCAACGACGCCGATATGCTGAAGTACAGAGTAATGTTTACGGAGGACGACGTCGACGCAATCAAGAAACTGTCCGTAATTTTAAGGATAGCCGAAAGTTTCGACCGCAGTATGAGCGGGCTCATCACGGGCATCAACTGCGACGTTCTCGGCGACAGCGTAATTATGAAAACCGAAACCGAGGGCGATTGCAGCCTGGAAATCAAAGACGCGCTTACGGGCGCATCCGAATTCAAGAGGGCTTACAAGAAAAACCTCGAAATACTCTGATGATTTATCTTGCATCGGCCTCGCCCCGGCGCAGGGAACTGCTTAAAGAAATTATTCCCGACTTCCGGATCGTGGGGTCGGACGCGGAAGAAATTGCCGACGCGGACCCCGTGTTTACCGTAACGCAGAACGCAATCCGCAAGGCGTCGGCCGTCGGTTGCGGAAGAGGCGATACGGTTATCGCAGCCGATACCGTCGTATGGCTTGAAGGACGGTTGCTTCTGAAACCCCGCTCCGAAAGCGAGGCGCTTGCCATGCTTAAATCGCTTGCGGGCAGAACTCATTTCGTATATACGGGTTACGCTATCCGCACCGACAGCGCTACGGTAGCGGATTTCGATTGTTCGGAGGTATATATTCATCCGATGACGGAGCGTCAAATAGCCGATTACGTTGCTACGGGCAGTCCTATGGACAAGGCGGGCGCTTACGGCATTCAGGACGGATTTATTAAATACGATTTGAAGGGCAGCTTTTCAAACGTAATGGGCTTGCCCGTCGAAAAACTTCGCAACTCTTTATCGCTTATCGGGTTGTAGCAGGAGGAAATATGGCTATTATCGAACTTGCCGTAGATATAGGCACTACCAATATTACCGTTTTTCAAAAGGGTAAAGGCATAGTATTACAGGAGCCTACCGTCGCGATTGCGGCGTCCAGAAAAAACAAACTCGAACTCCTCGAAACGGGCAGGGCCGCCGAAAAGGCTTTATCGGCCTCTCTCGGAAGCGCTCAGGTCATATACCCCGTCAAGGAAGGCATTATAGTGCACGAGGAATGCGCCAGGCTCATTCTTAAAGATTTTCTGAAAAGAATTATCCCCGAAAGGATTTTCGCGCCCACCGTCAAGGCGGTAGTGCTGATACCTTGCGGGCTTTCGATAGCCGAGCGGAGAGCTGTGGAAAACGTATGCGTGCGCGCAGGAATCCGCGAGGTCACTCTTGTGGAAAGCCCTCTCGCACTGATAGCTTATACCAACAGTATAGGCGGCCTTTTCGTCGATATAGGCGGAGGCACGTCGGAAATTGCCTGCGTTTCAAGAAGAGGTATAGCCTCGGGAGTAACGCTTAATATCGCCGGCAACGCTTTTAATGCCAGAATTATAGATCACGTTGCCGACAAATACGGCCTTAAAATAGGCGATTATACGGCCGAACAGCTTAAAACAGAGGTCGGCTCTATGCTGGATAACGACGTAAACGAACTGACTATAAGCGGGCGCGACAGACTGACGGGCGAACCCCGAACGGTAACCGTATGCGCAAGAGACGTGAAAGACGCCCTTGCTCCCGTAGCGGACAATATTATAGAGGTAATAATGCACGTTCTCAACATGGCTCCTCCCGAGCTTCTGAACGAAATACGCAAAAAAGGTATATTCTTCTCGGGCGGAAGCGCAAGACTTGTAGGGCTAAGCGAGTATATTAGTGTGAGAATAGATTTGCCCGTAACCGAACTCGACGCCCTTACCGAAGCCGTCGCTCTCGGCGGCGGAAGGCTTCTGGAAGAGCCCGAGCTATTAGCGCAGCTGCTTAACATAAAAAGATGATTTTAAATTTTCCGAATCGCGGCGGCTTTTAAGCCGCCGTTTTTTTATATTATATTTAATATATAAAACAGTCAAATGTTACATATTAACCCCGTATTTTGTAAAATTCGACATTTTAAACATATTATAATTTTTCGGGAGGCAAACTATGGCCAGAAAAATTGTAGTTACATCGGGCAAAGGAGGCGTCGGGAAAACCACGGTTACGGCCTGCCTGGGCGGAGCGCTGGCGGACGCGGGCAGAAAGGTCGTGCTTATAGACGCAGATATAGGACTTAACAATCTGGACGTTGTGCTGGGTATCGAGAATAAGGTCGTTTACGATATTCTCGACGTCATAAAATGCCGTTGCAGAATCAAGCAGGCATTAGTCCGTGATTTTGACCGTCCCGAACTGTTCGTTCTTCCGTCGGCCAAACTGTCGGACAGTCCGCTGATAACCGCGCAGGCTTTCAGAAATATTGTGAGCTCGCTCGATAAATATTTCGATTACGTTATTATCGATTGCCCCGCCGGTATAGACAACGGTTTCCACCGTGCGGTTTCGGGCGCGGAGCAGGCTCTGGTGGTAACCACTCCGTCGGTTTCGGCTATACGCGACGCCGATAAGGTGTTTAATCTGTTGGGCGGATATTCCTTAAGCTCTGCCGATCTGGTAGTAAACAGAATACGTCACGATATGGTCCGCAGAGGCGAAATGATGTCGGCGGGAGATATTTCAAGGCTTCTTCGCGCGCCGGTTGCGGGTATTATTCCCGAAGACGACAACGTATCGCTTTATTCGGGGATAGGGCGTCTGCCCGTCAATTCGGCTTCCGCAACGGCATTTTACGACCTTGCGCGTTCGGTGGAAACAGGCCAACCCTGCCTCGGTGAGGGCGCTTCTTACAGGAGGGAAAGTCTTTTCGGCAGACTTAAAAGAATATTCAGGTAATTATGAAAAAACTGGTTAAAGATATGGTACTGCGTACCCGCAATATACTTATTTCGGATAAGACAATGGCGCCCGAGGGTTTCGAGCAGATGATAAAAAGCGATTGCAACGCGCTTTTGGAAAATTATTTCGAACTTTGTCCTTCGGCTACCGAAATCCAAATCGAATTCAAGGACGGTTTTTACGAAATTACCGTTACGGCAAAGGCTTTTCAGGTCAGAAACTGCGGCAAAAGCGCGCTATGAGTTTTTGCCCGCAATATCGCCGACGCGTGCCGAAAGCGGAAATGCGGTCGCATAAGTCATAAGTTCTTCTTCCGAAATACGATTAACGGGCTTTCCCCGTTCGTTCACGATAACAAAAATTTTGATATGGCGGCTGTCTACGGTGCGCAGCAACCGTCTGAGCGTAGTATTGCGTGAGACGTATTCCACGCATTCCTTTACGCCCAGCTCGTAATTTTTGGTGAGGGGCGAATTTTTAAACACGTGCTCGTACATCTGTCTGCGCGGCTCGGTAAGCGCGCCTATCAGCAGAAAGACGCCCATAACCGCCATGGTAGGGTTGGGTTTGTCGGCAAGCGAGGCAAAGAAGACGCAAATCAGAATAACGGAAAGAATTATGCCGCAGATTTTAAGAATTTTTATAGTCCTTGCGGTATTTTTACAAAACCCCTTAACGATTCTCGAACCGTCAAGCGGAAAAGCGGGCAACAGATTGAAAAAGCCCAGAAAAATATTGTATTTGTAAAATTCGGCCGTGTAATTGAAGGTTTCGGGAGCAAGCCACCATATTCCCGCTGTAAAAAGAGCAAGGCAGAAATTTGCCGCCGGTCCGGCGGCCGCGACAATGACCTCCGAAACGCTGTCAAGCTTGTCGTCGCAATTAAGCACGGCTCCGTACGGCATAAGGGTAACGTAACCCGTTCTGAAGCCTTGCAGCTTTGCCGCCGCGGCGTGAGCGAGTTCGTGCAGCAATACCGCGGTAATGGCAGACAAAAACGCCAAACTCTCGCCGAGGGCAATCGTCACCGCGGCGAGAGCAATAAACAGCGGGTGTATTTTAATTTTGGGCATATCTTGTCTATTTTACAAAAGCGCCTATTAATCCTGTTAGATTTTCATTTAAACCCGCTATTTGGGTAATATTGTAAATCAGAAATCCCAAAGAAACCGCAATGCCGATAGCCAGCGGTATCATAAGCATATCTATAGCGTCAAGTTTTTTCAATTTTATTCTGCGTTTTTTTTCGGGTTTGACGTCGTATTCGAGATACTCGTTGGGAATTGTTGTGCTGTCGATTAATCTTACATCTTCGTTTTTCATTTTATCACCTCTGTTCAAATTTATATGCGTGTTCCGCGCGCATTATTACACCGACCATTTGCCTTGACTTTTGAAAGGTTATACTATACAATTATTTATTATTATATTAGTATTAATAGGAGCTGTTATGAATTATATAGGTATCGATATCGGCGGCATGTCGATAAAGGGCGGCATTGTTTCATCCGCAGGCGAAATTCTGAAAAAAGAGGTTGTTACCACCAACCCGTGGGCCGACGACGACGTAATCGTCGGGGATATAGCTTCGCTTATCAAATCTCTTATAGGCGACGGTGCGGAAAGCGTCAAAGGCATAGGCCTGGGAATTCCCGGTACGGTGGACGGCAAAAAAGGCCGTGTTTCGGTTACGCCCAACATAAACCTCACGGGTACCTGCCTTGTAAAGAAGCTGCATGCCTATTTTCCGGACGTTCCGATAAAAATAAGCAACGACGCCAACTGTGCGGCGCTGGGAGAAGCGCTTTTCGGCAGCGAGAAACTAGACGACGCTGTTCTGGTTACCTTGGGTACGGGCGTGGGTACGGGTATAATTCTGGACGGCAAACTGTTCGAAGGCAACGGCGGTGCCGGCGCGGAAGGCGGTCATATGGTAATTAAAACGGGAGGCGAAAAATGCGGTTGCGGCAGACGGGGCTGCTGGGAGGCTTATGCCTCGGCCAGCGCGCTTATACGTCAGACGCGCATGGCCGCCGAAAAGAATCCCGACAGTATTCTTGCCAAGATAGTAAAAGAGGACGGAGAAGTTAACGGTAAAACGGTTTTCAAGGCTCAGTCGGAAGGTTGTCCCGTCGCTCAAAAAGTTATAAAAAAATACCTCGTGTACGTCGGGGACGGCATAGTCAACCTCGTAAACATATTCCGTCCGAAGGCTGTCATTGTCGGCGGCGGCATCAGCAAGGAAGGCGAACGTATCATCAAGCCGTTACAGGCATACGTGAACAGAAAAGCCTATGCGCCCAAATTCAGCCCCAAGGTTAAAGTCATGCCGGCCACGCTTTTCAACGACGCGGGCATTATAGGGGCGGCCGCGCTGGTTATGGATATTTAAAGGGAATTTATAAGGATATATGGACGTATTCGGTAAACTTAAAGAAAGTTTATTAAGCGTGGAAAAGCCTGCCAGATATACCGGCGGCGAATATAATACTCCCGACGTTTATAAAAAACGCAAGGCCGATATCTGTATATGTTTTCCCGATATATACGAGATAGGCATGAGCAATTTGGGTATAAGCATTCTGTACGGAATGCTTAACGACAACCCCGATTTCGTGGCGGAACGGTGTTTCGCACCCTGGCACGATATGGGCGAGCTTTTAAAAAAGAAGGGGCTTCCGCTCTATTCGCTTGAAAGCAAAAGGCCGCTGACGGAATTCGACGCCGTCGGCTTTTCCATTCAGTACGAACTGCTGTACAGCAATATTTTATACATGCTCGACCTTGCCGGGATACCTTTTACGGCAAAAGACAGAGGGGAAGAGTATCCTTTTATTATAGCGGGCGGGCCCTGCACGGTAAACCCCGAACCTTTCAGGGACTTTTTCGATATAATTCAGATAGGCGAGGGAGAGGAAATGCTGACTTCGCTTATGAACCTTATAGCGGAAGGCAAGGAAAAAGGCTTTTCCAAAGAGGAAGTACTCAAAAGGGCGGCTACAATCGAGGGCGTATACGTACCACGGTTTCACGAAGTCGGCAAAAAAGTGCGAAAAGCCGTCGTAAAAGATTTTGAAAACAGCTATTATCCGGTAAAGCCGCTTGTTCCGAACATAGAGATAGTGCACGACAGGGCGGTGCTGGAACTGTACCGTGGCTGCGCGTCGGGCTGCAGATTCTGTCAGGCGGGTTTTTATTACAGGGCAATAAGAGAGCGGTCGCCGGAAAAACTGCTGTCGCTTGCCGTCCGTTCGCTTGAAAACAGCGGCTTTGACGAAATGTCTATGGCCAGTCTCAGCACGGGCGATTATTACAAACTGATGCCTCTTATTTCTTCCGTTTCGGACTATATTAAGGATAAGCACGTCAACCTTGCCCTTCCTTCGCTCAGACTCAGCAGTTTCGAAGGAGCTTTCGCGCTGAACACTCGTATGAATTCGCTTACGTTCGCGCCGGAGGCGGGCAGTCAGCGGCTCAGGGACGTTATAAACAAAAATATCACCGAAGACGATATCTTCGACAGTGTTTCCGATGCGTTTGACAGAGGATACGACCATCTCAAACTTTATTTCATGATGGGATTGCCTACCGAAACGGACGAAGATATTCTTGAAATATGCCGTCTTGTAAAAGATATACGCGAATTGTATATCAAAAAGACGGGTAACAAACGGCTTACGGTTTCGGTCAGTTGCTCGGTATTCATACCCAAACCTGTTACTCCTTTTCAATGGGAAGAGCAGATTTCGCTTGAGGAGATGCTCAGAAGACAAAACCTTTTGCGCAATGCGCTCAGAACGGTCAAAGGAGTGGCGTTCAGCTGGCACGGCGCCGAAACGTCGGTGCTCGAAGCCGTTTTCGCGCGCGGGGACGAAAAGCTCGGCCCCGTTATTTCGAGCGCGTACGGGAAAGGAGCCAAGTTCGACGGTTGGAGCGAACATTTCAGATGGGACGTATGGCAGGAAGCTTTTTCGGAAAACGGCCTGGATATGCGCGATTACGTCAGGGCTCGCGATACCGACCAAACACTGCCATGGGATTTTATCGATACTACGGTCAGAAAGGAATATTTGCTTAAAGAGCGCGAAAAAGCGTATAACGGCATAACCACCCGCAGTTGCCGCGAAGGGTGCAACGGTTGCGGAGCAAACGGCTCGGTTAAATGTTTCGGAGGCGTTTTATGATAACTTTAAAATATAAAAAGCACGATACCGCCGTTTATATTTCGCATATAGACACTTTAAGAGCCATGGTCAGGTCTGTAAGGCGCGCGGGCATAGAAGTGGATTTCAGCAAGGGATTCAATCCGCACATGCTGCTGTTTTTCTCGCCGCCGCTCGCGCTCGGCGTAAGCAGCGAGTGCGAATACGTAACCGCCGACTGCAAGGGCGTAACGCCGGAGGAATTTGTTTCAAGGTACAATGCCGTATGCGCGCCGGGTTTTGAGGCGGTCGCGGCGTTTTATACCCCTAAATCGCCCAATCTGGCGGGAAGAATACGCGCTGCCGATTACGAATTCTCCTACTCGGCCGATAAGGCGGAGGCCGTTGCCGCAGCGGTAAAAGCCGTGATGACGTCGGACGTTTACGAGGTAGGGCAGACGACCAAAGGCGGACCGGTTAAAAAAGAGTGCCGCAAACTTATATACGCCATGGAAGACCTCGGCGGAGTTTTACGGGTTAAACTCGCCACCGGTAACGATAACCTCAGAGCCGACAGACTTGCCCTTCAAATGAACGAGGATTTCGGTACGGCGTTTGAAGTTACCGGAATAGTCAAAAAAGTTCAGTACGCCGAACATGACGGCGCTGTTATACCCGCGGACGAATTTTTAGTGAAAACGGGCGAGGAAGTGAAGTAATATGAAAAAACTGTTCATCGACTATCATCCCAAAAGAGTCAGGGTGGCGATGACCGAAAACGGAGAACTAGTAGAGTTTTATATCGAAAGGGCGTCTCAACCAAAACTCGTGGGCAATATTTATAAGGGAAGAGTCGTTAACGTGCTTGCGGGAATGAAGGCGGCCTTCGTCAATATCGGCCTTGAGAAAAACGCGTTCTTGTACGTGGGCGAAAGCCTTGTGGACAGAGCGGACCTTGCAAAGAGTCCTCTTGCCATGCCGCAGAAACTAAAAGTATCGGCGGGCGACGATATCCTTTGTCAGGTTGTCAAAGACCATTTCGGAACAAAGGGCGTACGCATTTCGCAGAACGTATCCCTGCCCGGACGCCTTTTGGTTATAATGCCGCAAATGAGCTATATAGGCATTTCGCACAAGATTACCGACGAGGACGTAAAGGCCCGTCTGGAAAAGCTGGTGGCGGCCAATTGTCCGCCGAATACTGGGTTTATCGTGCGTACCGAGGCTGCTAAAGCCACCGATGAGGAAATAGTGGCCGAAATGAAACTACTTATCAACAAGTGGAACAATATCAAAAAAAGCTACGAAAAAACGCCCGAGGGCACCCCGGTTTACGAAGAGGGCGATCTCATTTTCCGCACAATCAGGGATTTGCTGAGCAGCGATATAGACGAAATCATCGTCAATAACGAAATCGTTTACCGCGACCTTAACGAGAAACTTTCCGCGATATACCCCGATAAGGATATTCTGACGCTGTACGAGGGTAAGGATAACTTTTTATATCATTTCAACCTTGCCGGCAAAATTGACAAATTGCTCAAACGCAAAGTAGTGCTTAAAAACGGCGCCTACCTTATTGTGGACCGCACGGAAGCGCTTACCGTAATAGACGTCAATACCGGCCGATACGTAGGAGATACCGATCTCGAAGAGACGGTTTTTAAGACAAACCTTACCGCGGCGGAGGAAATCGCCAAACAGCTCAGACTGCGCAATATAGGCGGCATAATAGTTATAGACTTTATAGATATGGAAAAGGAGGAGCATCAAAAGGAGGTTGTCGAACGGCTGCATAAGGCTTTGCTTGCTGACAGAGTAAGGACCTCTGTGCCCGTTATGACTTCGCTCGGGCTGGTGGAGCTTACCCGTAAAAAGACGCGCAGCATGATAGACGGCATACTTTTGCGAGAATGCCCGTACTGCCACGGCGACAGTTACGTGTATTCGGAAGAGTTCGTTATTATGAAAATCCGTGAATACCTCGTCAATCTGTTCAACGGCGAAAATCCCAAAAACGTGTTGATTACGGTACACCCCGACGTGTGCGAAAAAATATTCTCGCTGAGATACCTTGCCACGGACTGCATGACGCTGTGGCGCGCAAAGCGCATCTACATTATACCCGACAGCAACATGCATGTGGACGATTTTTCGGCCGCGTACAACAACGAATCCGTGCTGACTCTTCCGTCAAGCGCAAGAATGCTTTACTGAGTATTAACGGAATATTTCGGACCCGCGTGATGCGGGTTTTATTTTTTTAAGATATAGCCGATATTGTAATTGTAGGGAAAAATATTTTAAAACACTATTGACTTTTGGATACATAACGCTTATTATATAATTGTGAATATATTAACGAGGTGCCTATGCCGCCAAAAACACGAATAGGAAAAGAAGAGATAGCCGACGCCGCTTTCGGCCTTATACGCAAAAAAGGGCAGGCGGCTTTAACGGCCAAATCGCTGGCGGCGGAGCTGAAATGTTCGACGCAGCCCGTCTTCTGGCATTTTGAAAACATGGACGAGGTAAAAGATTGCGCTTTGAAGCGCGCCGAGGATTATTTTGCCGAATATCTGAAAAAAGAAACCTCTGCGGATAATCCTTATAAAAGCATAGGCCTGAATTACATTGCCTTCGCTACCGAAGAAAAACAGCTTTTCAGGCTTTTGTACATGAGCGACAAGGGCGGAAAACCCGATATAATGCAATGGGACGGTAACAGGCCGTTTATATTGGGAGTCATGGAAAAAAGCGGAATCAAGGGCGATGAGGCGCGCGAAAAGATATTCAGGGAAATGTGGCTTTTTTCGCACGGGATTGCCACGATGATTGCCACCGACACGGCTTTTTTCGGCAAGGACGAAATCGACAGCATGTTGTCGGATGTATATCAAGGACTGGTTTTAAAGTTAAAAAACGACAATTAAAGTATGTGTTTGCATACTTCCCGCTAGGGGTGAAATAAAAACAAGGAGGCTGAAATGAAAAAATACGATGCAGTGGTAATTGGCGCCGGAAACGGCGGATTGGTAGCCGCGATAAGACTGTTGCAGGGCGGCGCGAAAGTGCTGCTTGTGGAAAAGCACAACCTGCCCGGCGGATTTGCTACCAGTTTCAGAAGGGGGCGGTTCGAGTTCGAGGCTTCGCTTCACGAGCTTAACGACTTCGGCACAAAGGAAAACTGCGGCGACGTCAGGGAGCTGTTCGATCAGCTGGGCGTTACCGACAAAATCGACTGGATACAGATACCCGAGGCTTACCGAACGATAGTTCGCGCCGAGAATATCGACGCCACCATGCCTTTCGGCGTAAAAGAATTTATCGATAAAATGGAATTTTACGTGCCCGGAAGCCGTCCTTCCATGGAAAAATTCTTTGCCCTGGCCGAAGAAATCAGGGCCGCCCAGGCTTACAGCAGCTCGGTAAACGGACAGACGGACAGCAAAATAATGGTAAGCGAATACGGCAATTTCGTAAGATGCGGTTCGTATTCGGTAAACGAAGTTTTGAAAGCGCTTAAAATGCCGAAGAAAGCAATAGACATTCTCAATGCATACTGGTGCTATCTGGGCGCACATTGCGACGACCTGAGTTTCGTGCATTATGCTTCAATGGTATTGAGGTATATCACGCGCGGCGCGTCCATGCCGAAAATGCGCTCGCACGAAATTTCGCTTGCCCTTGTCGAGAGAATCAAGGAGCTGGGCGGCGACGTATGGTTCAATACCGAGGCCGTAAAGATTTTAACCGGCAAGGAAGGCGAGGTGTCCGGAGTGGTGCTTGCCGACGGCAGGGAGATACCCGTAAAACACGTTGTCGCAAACTGTTCGCCTCACGTCGTATACGGCCGAATGATGGATAACGTGCCCGAAAAAATCGTACGGGCCACAAATGCCCGCAAGTTCGCGGGGAGAGGGTTTACCATGTTTTTGGGACTTAACAAATCGGCCGACGAACTGGGAATCGAAAACCACAATTATTTCCTGTACGACACCATGGATACGGTAAAACAGTACGAGCTCATGAAAAAAATCAAAACCAACACGGTGCAGGCTACGGTCTGCCTTAACAGGGCTTATCCCGAATGCTCGCCTGAGGGCACGACCATGATGTATTTTACTACTTTGTTCATGTCGGACGACTGGGCCGGCGTCAAGCCCGAGGATTATTTCAAAGCCAAAAAATTCGTGGCCGACAATATGATAGACCGCTTTGAAAGGGATACGGGCTGCAGAATCCGCGACTCGATAGAGGAAGTATCCGTGGCGACGCCCATGACTTACGCGAGATACTGCGGGCATCCCGAGGGCGATATTTACGGCTATGAGTCGCAGTACTGGGACGGGCTTATGCCCAGGTTGCAGAT
Organism: Candidatus Faecicola pullistercoris; assembly: GCA_018714105.1. GTDB lineage: Bacteria > Bacillota > Clostridia > Christensenellales > CAG-917 > Faecicola > Faecicola pullistercoris. The sequence continues at coordinate 126,026 of DVNW01000021.1, forward strand.
GATGGCCGAAGACAACATGACAAAGGGCCTGCGCTTTGCGGGCGGATACGCCATGCGCCTGTCGGGTTATTCGAGCGCGTATTTCTCGGGCGATATTTCGGGCCGTCAGACCGTCGGCGATATTAAAAAGGAGGGTTAAACTATGGCATTCACGTTCAAAAAACAGATATTCGGGTTTATGGACCTGCTGCGTTTTAAAAAGATGACCGCAATCCGCAGGGAGAAACTGGCCACGGCGCCCGCCACTCCTTTGCCCGCGACCTATACGGTAAACGAGATTGCGGCAGTGCTTCATCCGGGAAATCAGAAGGCCGAGCTCATTAAAATAACTTCGGAGACCGCGGATACCAAAACTTATACCTTCCGACTGTCGAAAAAGATGTTTTTCAGAGCGGGACAATACGTTACCGTAAAGACCGCGATAGGGCAGAGCCTTGTTGCCAGACCTTACGCAATATCCTCGTCGCCGCTTACCGCGCTTAATAAAAGCGAACTGTCGGTAACAGTAAAAAAGGCAGGCTATTTCAGCGAATGGCTTTTCGACAACGCCAAAGAAGGCGACGAATTCGTCATAGGGGACCCTTCGGGCGAATTCTTTTACGAGCCGATTAAAGACCGTCCGAACGTAGTCGCGCTTGCCGGCGGCAGCGGCATCACTCCGTTTTTCAGCATGGCTCAGGCCATAGCAGAGGGAACGGAAGATTTCAGCCTGACTCTTATCTACGGCGCGAAAACAGAAAAGGACATCATATTCAAAGACAAAATCGACAAGCTTGTTTCGGACAGGTTCAAAGTGGTCTACGTACTGTCAGACGAGAAGAAGGATGGCTACGAAAGCGGCTTCATAACGCGCGAAATCATACAAAAATACGCTCCCGAAACCTATACTGTCATGCTTTGCGGACCGCAGGCCATGTACGCTTTCGCGGATAAGGAGCTTGAAAAGCTGGGAATGGGCGGCAAATACGTCAAACACGAGGCAAATTGCGTGGGCAGAAGAGACGTTAAACCCGCCGTGTATAAACTTAAAGTCAATATTAAAGACCAAAGCTGCGAAATCCCCGCGGCGGCGGAGGAAACCCTACTGGTCGCAATGGAACGGGCGGGACTCAGGGTTCCGTCCAAATGCCGCGCGGGCGGATGCGGCTTCTGCCACAGCAAGCTTGAAAGCGGTAAGTTCAGTATTGCGGGCGCGGACAAACGCCGTCTTGCCGACGCAAAATTCGGATATATTCACCCGTGTTGCAGCTATCCCGATTCGGATATGGAAATAACCGTTCCCGAAGGCTGATTCTGCCTACGGCACAAAAGCGGCGCCGACGCGCCGCTTTTTTTTATATTATAATAATATATTATAAATTTTTATCAATCGTTTGACATAACGGTTTTTTTATGGTAAATTTATTGTCGAGCCGCTTGTTCGGGGTATTCAAGCGCGCAAGCCACCCCGCGACAGCGAGACTGGAAAGAGGAGGTAATATTTCAATGTATGCTATTGTTGCTACCGGCGGTAAGCAGGTTAAGGTAGAAAAAGACCAGATTATAAAGGTCGAAAAACTTAACGCCGAAAAAGGCGCTACCGTTAAGCTCGACGCTCTCATGATAGTCGACGGCGCGGATATCGTTACCGGCAATCCCATCAAAGGCGCATACGTCGAGGCAGAGGTTTTATATCAGGACAAGTTCGACAAGGTTATCGTTTACAAGTACAAAGCCAAGAAGAACGAGAGAAAACGCCAAGGCCATCGTCAACCGTATACGGCATTGAAGGTTGTCAATATCGTTAAAAAGTAATGACAAAAGTTACTTTCTTTAAGAAAGAGGGCAAAATTACGGCAATAGAGTGCAAAGGCCATACGGGCTACGCCGAACGCGGCGAAGACATCGTATGCGCAAGCCTTTCGTCCATAGTGCAGACGGCGGTACTCGGTATATTGCAGGTCGCGGGAATAAAAGCCGACTATGCGGTAGACGAGGCCGAAGGGTATCTTAAACTTACTCTTCCGGGCGCGTTGAGCGCGGGCGCGAGACACGACGCGGACGTGATTCTTAACACTTTATTGCTGGGCGTATCCGACCTTTACGAAGGGTTTTCGGATTTCATAGAATTGGAGGTAAAGTAAAATGTTTATAAAAATCCAACTTTTCGCGCATAAGAAGGGCGTAGGCAGTTCGAGAAACGGCCGCGACAGCGAGTCCAAACGCCTCGGGCCCAAAAGAGCGGACGGTCAGTTCGTGCTCGCGGGGAACATCCTCGTAAGGCAGAGAGGCACAAAGTTCCATCCCGGTAACAACGTAGGTATCGGCAAGGACGACACTCTGTTCGCGCTTATCGACGGCGTTGTACGTTTCGAAAGAAAAGGCAAGGACGACAAACAGGTTTCGGTTTACGCGAAGCAGTAAGCGAAGTCTGAATCAACGCAAATTCAAAAATTCCTTTAACGGCGTGTATTAAGTTACGGCCGTTTCGGGAATTTTTTTATTTTATCCCCGTTGACAAGGGAAACGCACTTTGATAAAATCGTATTATAAAAGGGGGGAGCGGTGTGAGCGCGCATCTGGTAAAATGCGATAATTGCGGAAGAAGTTTCATAGGCGATACGTCGGCGCCGACTTTGCCTTGCCCGAACTGCGGATTCGATACCGTGCTTGCCAAAAGGCAGGAGGAAGAAAACAGGGCGAAAGAAGAAGCGGTAAAACGTATTTTCGATTTGGTTACCCTTGAAAAGATTAGGGCGTATCTCACCGAAAGCGATTACGAATATCTCGCCTGCAAATTGCGGGATAAGCCGCAGTACGTACAAGCCGTCACTTCGCTTAAATTCAAAGATCCGCGCGTAGCCCTTATGCTTTCGGTGACGGCGGGCTCGCTGGGAGCGGACAGATTTTACGAAGGCAAGCGCGGTCTGGCCGTTTTAAAGGCAAGTTTCGGGGTTTTTACTTTGGGATTATGGTACGTGGCCGACTGGTTTTTAATAGTAAATTCGGTAAAACAGACCAACTATAAAAAAATTGCAAAGCTGTTGACCTTTCTTTGCTGATTATATATCGCTGAGTCCCAGCAGATAATCCGTCGAGACGTCGTAATATTTTGCAATTGTAACCAAAAGTTCCAGCGAGGGTTCCCGCTGGTTTTTTTCGTAATGCAGATAAGTTACGCTGTGTATGCCGAGTTCGGCCGAAATCTGCGCCTGAGTCAGGCGGCGTTCGGTGCGGAGTTCTTTAAGACGCGTTCCAAAAATTTTCAACATAATAGGCCTTCCTGTATTGACATATTACCAAAATGGTAGTATAATAAACACAAAACTACCAAAATGGTAGTACGGAGGTTTTGATGATATGAAATGGATAAAAGTAAAATGTAAATCGTGCGGCAATATATTTGACCACGATCTGGATACGGGTACCGCGGCGGTATGTTCTTGCTGCAACTGTCTGAACAATATACGGACCGAGCCCGGGCTGCCTCCCGTACGCGTGAGCGAGGTTAATGCGCCCGCGCCAGCGAACGTGGCCGCACTCAGTGCGATATCGAAATATTTCAATTCGGCAAACTATTCCTTTCTCGTTTCCGAGGCGAGAAGAAACCCCCGCATAATAAACTTGCTTCTCGAAGCGCGTTTCAAAAAGCCGGTTACCGGGTTCTGGCTGTCCTTTTTCCTCGGCGGACTTGCCGCAGACAGGTTTTATCAGGGAAAGACGGGCCTTGCGGTGTGCAAACTGCTGTTCGGCTGGATGACAGGCGGACTGTGGCCGTTGATAGATTTATTCCTGATTATGAAATCCATACGCGAAACGAATTACGAAACGGCGATGGAAATTATAAACTATCAGACATAAAAGAGCTGAGGCTCTTTTTTTATACCGCTTGATTTACGTCCGTTTATATTGTATAATATATTATAATATTATTTTTATTTTACGAAAGGGAAAGCGGCGTGAGTTTTTATATCGAAAACGGAAATATAGTCGTAGAAAACACCGATACCTTCGATATCGGCGCGATACTCGAATGCGGACAGGTGTTCAGATACGGAAACGAGGGAGGAGAATGGAGCGTAACGGCGGGAGATAGGCGCGCTTTCATAAAAAAAGAGGGAAATAAGACGATAATACGTCAAAATGACGAAAATTTTTTTGTAAAATACTTTGATTTGCACCGAAACTATGATATAATAGTATCGGAATTAGAGGTTAAAAGCCCAATTCGGGCAGCAGTTGAGTACGGTAAGGGCATAAGAATTCTCAATCAGGAGCCCTTTGAGACGCTTATAAGTTTCATAATTTCGGCTAATAACCACATTCCGCGCATAAAATCGATTATAGAAAGGCTTTCTTTCGCACTCGGACGGGACTGCGGTGGTTATTATGCTTTTCCCTCTCCGCAGGCAATGGCGGGCGCGTCGGTCGATTTTTACAGATCAATAGGGGCGGGGTACCGCGCAGAATATCTCAAGCGCACGGCGGCGGCCGTTGCCGACGGTTTCGATCTTGAAGCGCTTTACGGTATGGACTCGGAAGAGGCGCGCGCAAAACTTATGTCCTTGAACGGAGTAGGCCCCAAAGTGGCGGATTGCATTTTGCTTTTCGCATACGGGAAAACGGACGTGTTTCCCGTGGATACCTGGATTAAAAAGGTGTTCAGGGATATGTACGGCGACAATCTGTCCCCCGTTCAGATGTCCCGCAGACTGTCGGCGGAGTTTAAAAACCTGTCGGGTTACGCGCAACAATATCTGTTTTACTATAAACGTGCGACGGATAAAAAATATTGAGTTTATTAATAAGTGGAGGAACTACTATGGCAAAAAAATTAGTTGTATTAGCCGATATCGAAAGCGTAAGGATTCCCTTTACCTCTTTTGAAAAGGCTTTGAAAGAAGTTTCCAAGCAAGGCGAAATCGCAACCGTTAAATTCTACGGGTATTCCGCCAAAAGGACCAAAGACTACGCCGAGTTTATTCAGGACAATAACTATGACGCTCTTTCCGCTCTTCCCAGAAAAAGAAAGGGTAAACTTGACCTGCGTCAGGTAATCGACGCCGTTAAGTACGCTCAGTATCCCAACGTAGACGGTTTCTTCATTATTTACGGCAAGGGCGATATCAAACCCCTTATTTCCTACCTTAAAGGCTTAGGCATGGACGTTATCGCGGGTGCTGCCGCTCCCGACGCCAACAGCGCTCTATGCAACCAGACCGTGCTGCTGGAAGGCGCGGCGATGCCCAAACCCAGAAAGGCCGCTCCCAAGAAGGCTGCTGCCGACGACGGCGATGATTTGATTGCTCAATTGTCCGCTCTGCTCAAAGGCTGATAAGGCGAACAAGACAAAAAGTTTTTCAAAATCGCTTTGCAAAAGGCGATTTTGTTTATATAATATATATTATACTAACGTATAACCGTTTTGACTCAGGTTATGCGGGCTGAAAGGTTTATTAATTTTTAAAGAGGTATAAATATGGCAAAGGTTACTATCGACAAAAACGCCTGCAAGGGTTGCGGACTTTGCACTCTTGCATGCCCAAAAAAAATTCTTGCCATATCTTCCACCCAAAGCAACGATAAGGGCTATTTTATCGTTGAGGTTACCGACCCCGACAAATGTATCGGCTGTGCGGCCTGCGCGATAATGTGTCCCGATTGCGTATTGGAGGTAGAAAGATGAGCGAGAAAAAACTTATGAAAGGCAACGAAGCTATTGCCGAAGCCGCTATCCGCGGAGGTTGCAGATATTTCTTCGGATATCCCATTACTCCTCAGAACGAGATTCCCGAATACATGTCCTGGCGTCTTTACGAGGTAGGCGGTTCGTTCGTGCAGTCCGAAAGCGAAGTGGCGGCCATCAATATGGTTTACGGAGCGGCCGGCGCGGGCGCAAGGGCCATGACGTCGTCGTCAAGCCCCGGCATATCGCTTAAACAGGAAGGCATTTCCTATATTGCCGGCGCGGAAATTCCCTGCGTAATAGTCAATATGGTCAGAAGCGGTCCGGGTCTGGGCGGCATCCAGCCTTGCCAGGGCGACTATTTCCAGGCGGTAAAGGGCGGCGGCCACGGCGATTACAAGATGCTCGTATTCGCTCCTTCCACCGTGCAGGAAGCGGTAGATATCATTTACACCGCTTTCGACAAGGCCGAAAAGTACCGTATTCCCGTTATGATACTCGGCGACGGCATGCTGGGCCAGATTATGGAAGCCGTTACTCTGCCCGAAATGATAGACGTCACGAAGCTTCCCAAACACAGCTGGGCGGCCGACGGTACGGGCGTGGGCGAAAAACGCAGGATTATAAACAGCCTGTACATTCAGCCCGACGTTCTGGAAGAGATGAACAAAAAGCTTTACGCGCGCTACGCCGAAATGTCGGCTAACGAAGTAAAGGTGGAAACCTACAAGTGCGACGACGCCGAAATCGTTATTACAGCTTACGGTTCGGTTGCGCGCATAGCCAAAAGTTCGGTTGACATTCTGCGTGAAAAGGGCGTAAAAGCCGGTCTTGTACGTCCCGTAACGGTATATCCGTTCCCCTCGGAGACCTATCTGGCTCTTGCCAAAAAGGACTGCGTCAAAAAGTTTGTGTGCGCCGAGCTTTCCATGGGGCAGATGATAGAAGACGTCAAACTCGCTACCAATATGCTTAAACCCGTGGAATTCTACGGCAGGTCGGGCGGTAACGTAATGTCGCCCGAGGATATAGTCGATTTCGTTTTGAAGGAGGGTAAATAATATGGCCGTTGTATTCAAGAAAACAAAAATGCTTACCGACGCCCATTTCCATTATTGCCCCGGTTGCACCCACGGCATAGCTCACAGGCTTGTGGCCGAAGTGCTTGAAGAAATCGGTGCCGAAGGACACGTTGTAGGTATTGCTCCCGTAGGGTGCGCGGTATTCGCTTACGATTATTTCAACTGCGATATGATGGAGGCTGCTCACGGCAGGGCTCCCGCAGTCGCCACCGGCGTAAAGAGGACCAATCCCGACAACATCGTATTTGCCTATCAGGGCGACGGCGACCTTGCTTCCATAGGTATGGCCGAAATAGTGCATGCCGCTACCCGTGGCGAAAAAATTACGGTTATTTTTATAAACAACGCCATTTACGGCATGACGGGCGGTCAGATGGCTCCTACCACTTTGATAGGGCAGAAGACCACTACCAGCATATACGGCAGAGATCCCGCTATCAACGGAAACCCCATAAGAGTATGCGAACTGCTTGCCACTCTGGACGGGCCGAGTTATATCGAACGCGTTTCTTTGCAGGACGTGAAACACGTTGTAGCCGCTAAAAAAGCTATCAAAAAGGCTTTCACGCATCAGATAGAGGGCAAAGGTTTCAGCCTTGTGGAAATCCTTTCCACTTGCCCCACAAACTGGAAGATGTCTCCCGAACAGGCGCTTAATTACGTTGCGGAAGATATGCAGAAGTTGTTCCCCCTGGGCGTTTTTAAGGAGATAAAGTAATATGGAAAAAATTATTATAGCAGGTTTCGGCGGTCAGGGCGTACTGAGTCTCGGTCAGTTTATCGCCTATGCCGCTATGTACGAAAACAAAGCCGTAACCTGGCTTCCTTCTTACGGCCCCGAAATGAGAGGCGGTACGGCTAATTGCAGCGTCGTTGTGGACGACGTCGCGGTCGCAAGCCCCGTTATAGCCGTTCCCGATTGCCTTATAGCAATGAATAAGCCCAGCCTCGACAAGTTCGTAAACAGCGTTCGTCCGGGCGGACTTATCCTGGTGAACAGCTCGCTTATTTCGGATAAAGTAGAGAGAACGGACGTCAAGGTTCTGTACATCGACGCGAACAAAATCGCTCATTCCATAGGCAACGACAAGGCCGCCAACATTATCGTACTCGGAGCTTATATCAAGCACAGCGGCCTGTTCGACAAAGAGGTTATGGTAAAGACGATTCAAAAAGTTTTTGCCGCTAAACCCAAAGTAATTCCTTCCAATATAGCCGCGCTCGAAGCGGGCTGGGCGCTGGAATAAACACATTTAAACGCTTCCCTCTGCGGAAGCGTTTGTTTTATTAAACTTTATTTAACGTTCAATTTGTACAGTTGTATTATTATCTTTAAAGATATTTACACGGCGGCGTTATTTATGATATAATGATATAAACAAAACGGAGGCAGATATGTTACAGGAATTACAGCTACTGTTTACCGAAATGGGGCCGGCTGCGGCGGTATGTCTTATAGCAGGCCTTATATTCATAATTATCGAACTGATTATTCCCGGTTTCGGCTTTTTCGGAATTACGGGCGGCTTGTTGCTGCTGGCGGGAATAATTCTCAGGCTGATAGACGGCGGAAACGGCAATCCCGTGGCGCAGTTCTTTTTAATGCTGCTGATACTGATACTAATTCTCGGAGCGGCGTTCGGGCTGGTGGCTCTGGCGGCTAAGAAGGGCTGGCTTAACCGAACCTTTCTCGTAGATACCGGCAGGGCGGTTCCCGAAGGACGTACCGAGGGTACCAAAGATTATTCCGGGCTAATCGGAAAAACGGGAACGACCGCCACCATGCTCCGTCCCGCGGGGATCGCGTTTATAGACGGAGTCAGGTACGACGTCGTCGCTCAAGGCGAATATATCGCCAAGGATAAGGAAATAATAGTCGAGGCCGTAGAAGGCGCTCGTATTGTTGTTAAAGAAAATATAATGTAATACGGAGGTTTTTATGAATCTGATTTTAGCCGCCCAGAACGTAGGCGTAATAATAGCCATTGTAGCGGTTTTATTACTTTTTATCGCGGTATTTTTTGCGCTTGTTCCCGTGTCGCTGTGGTTTTTGGCGCTCGTATCGGGCGCGAGAGTATCCATGGGACGTCTCGTGGGCATGAAGCTTCGTAAAATAAAGGTCAGAATGGTTGTCGAGGCTTACATCAGCGCTACAAAAGCCGGGCTCGATATCGACGTGGCCGAACTCGAAACCCACTATCAGGCCGGCGGCGACGTGCTTAAAGTCGTTAACGCTCTGATTTCCGCTCACAGCGCGAACATTGCCCTTACTCTGGGTACTGCAAAGGCAATCGACCTTGCGGGCCGCGACGTGCTTAACGCAGTTAAGGTAAGCGTTAACCCCAAAGTTATCGAAACTCCCATTATTGCGGCAATCGCAAAAGACGGTATCGAACTTCGCGCAAAGGCCAGGGTTACCGTACGCGCCAATATCGCAAGGCTCGTAGGCGGCGCGGGCGAAGATACCATTATTGCCCGTATAGGCGAAGGCATCGTAACCACGGTAGGTTCGGCGTCGTCGCATAAGGACGTACTCGAAAATCCCGACAGCATCAGCAAAACCGTTCTCGCAAAAGGCCTTGACGCAGGTACGGCGTTTGAAATTCTGTCCATAGATATTGCCGATATCGACGTTGGCCGCAACATAGGCGCACAGCTTCAGATGGATCAGGCCGAGGCCGATAAACGCATAGCTCAGGCAACCGCCGAGGAGAGAAGGGCTCTTGCCGTAGCTCAGGAACAGGAAATGAGAGCCAAGACGCAGGAAATGCGCGCCGAGGTTGTCAAGGCGGAAGCCGAAGTTCCCAAGGCAATAGCCGCAGCGCTCAAAGCAGGCAATATCGGCGTTATGGATTATTACAATATGGAAAACGTAATGGCCGATACCAAAATGAGAAATTCTATTTCCGGCGTGGATAAAAAGCCTGAAAAAACCAATAAATAAGCGGTAAAATAATGGATATTCTGTTTGAAATTTTACTTGAATTCGGCGGGGTTATAATCTTCTTCGTCATAGGCATAACGGCTTTTCTGACAAAGAAGGCGCAAAAACAGCTCAAATCCCGACAGGATTACCCTAAGCCCGAAACCCGCTCTGCGGCCGTCAAAGAAGTTAATCCTCCTTTGAAGTCCGACACTGCGGTAAAACCCAAACCGGGCAACGCGTTTAAGGAATTTGCGGATTTTATGTCCGAGTTCGCGGAAGGGACAACGGGCAAAGTTCTTCTTGGCGAGGAGCTGCGTTCGGATAAAAAAGAGCTCAACCACAAACCCCCTGTCGATACGGTGGACGATACGGCGGGCGGATACAGTGAAGCCGAGCGTGAAAAAACCAAAAAGAACGGCGCTTTTCTGCCCCCCGTGGAGCGTCAAAGCGCCCGTGCCGACCATTATCATCCTGCCGCTGCGGGTAAAGTAAAAATAGAAAAGGGTATTCCTACAACCAACAGTCTCAATTACGATTCTCCCGAAGGTTGTAAGGAGCTGAGCGACATACGCATCGTCAGCTCGTACGAAGAGGAAGAAGCGGACGCTCCGTATTTTACGGAAGAAGAGCTTGAAAAGCTCGTCATTTTCGGCGAAGTCGTCGACAAGCCGCTTTACGCGCGCAGTTACCGTCGCAGGCATTAATCGCATAATACGGCAAAATTTTCGGGCCGCCCCGCAATGGGCGGCTTTTGCGTATATTTTCGGGATTGCTTTTAAAACGGTTTTATGCTATAATATGTAAGATATATCATCAGGAGAGCTTATGGAAAAGAAAATAGCACTGCTTATCGATGCCGAAAACGTACCCGCGTCTTACGTGGATAAAATATTCGCCGAGCTTAAAAAAGTCGGTACGGTTATAATCAAAAGAGCATACGCCGATTGGTCAAAAGCCTATCACCGCCCCGCCAGAAAAAAGGACGACAGTTACAATCTTTGGGAAGTACTTAACAAATGGTACGCGGTACTTTCCGAAAAGGGCATTACTCCCGTGCTTCAGATTCAGAATACGGTTGGGAAAAATTCCTCCGATATCTGTCTCGTGATTGACGCAATGGATATATTTTACACGTCTGATCCCGACGTATTCTGCATTGTTTCGTCGGACGGAGACTTCACAAAACTCGCTTCGCGGTTAGTCGAGGGCGGCAAAAAGGTGATAGTCATGGGCGAGAGTCAGACTCCGAAATCGGTAAGAAGCGTATCCGAATTTATACTTCTGGGTGAGGCCGTTACGCCAAAAGCGTCTTACGTTTCGTCCGAAAAGCGTACGGAAAGAAAGAAAACCGGCAATAAGGAAAAGATTGCCGAAACAAAATCCGAGCCCAGAACCGAACAAAAGGCAGAAGCCGCAGAGCCGGCCGATATACAGCCTGCACCTGTTGAGTCCGAGAAGCCGAAGCCCGCGCAGGAACCCTTTGACGCGAGGGAGTACGACAGGATTATTTCTGACAGCATAAAGGAAATTATTTCGCAGGCCGGAGGACAGATTACCTATCAGCAACTGCTTGCAAAACTCAGAATACGTCATCCCGATTGCGACGTCATAAAAGTAGGGGAAAAACCTATCGAAATATTTAAAAACCTTCCTTTTTTGAAAGTCAAACAGGAAGGCGCTACTTACTACTTTACCTTAAAACGGGAGGAGACCGACAAGCCCGCGGACGAGGCGGAAGCCGCGTCGGAATCCGAAACGCAGAGCAAACCTGCAAAAAAGCCGGCGAGGCGCAGTAAGACTGCCGACAAGGATGAGGACCCCGCGACGGCCGAGCCTGCCGCCACACAGGACGAAAAGCCCGTTTCAAAACCGCGGCGCGGCCGAAAACCCAAAAAAGACGCGCAGTCGCAAAACGAATGAAAAACCGCCTTGCGGCGGTTTTTTTATTTGTCGTTTTTAAAGTACGGAGCCCATATCCGAATCAGGCTGTCAAGGCTCATCGCGGCGTTTGCCGCCGAAGGCGACGGCAGTCGGTAAGCCATGTCTGCCAGCCCCGGATTGGCTTTTATAAATTCGTTATAGGCTTTGTTGCCCGTAATCAGAATTTTGCTTATTCGGGTACCTTTGATAAGTTTTGTTATATCAGCGGGGACGACGTCGGAGATAGTGCTGTCGGCCGATCCTTTTATTGTGCAGCTTTCAAGTACGTCGTAAAGGGCTATGCGGTGCTTGAGAAGCAGTTCGATCTTCTGCGGCTTGGGCACCGAAAAGTCTTCGTCGAAAATCGCCGACAGAATTTTCCAGAAACGGTTCGATTTATGCGCATAGTAAAAACCTTCGGCGGCGGAGGCTACCGAAGGAATACTTCCCAAAACCAGAACGGTGCAGTTGTCGTCTATTACGGGGGCAAAGCCGTGCTCGGCAAAACGTTGGTTCATCTGGCGCTTTGTCCTCGCGCAGACTCGTTTTGATGCGCTTCGCTTACCGTGAATATGCTGCGGCAGTATTCGCATACGCCCTTACCGTTGAAAACCTTTACTTTTGCGTTGCAATACGGGCAGGATACCGTTTCCGCCGTAGTGGTTTCCACCTGTATTTTACCCTCGGAGGTGGAAACAATCTGGTCCTGCACGATAATTACGTCCGTCAGATAGCCTCTGCGGATCATATAGTTGAGTTTGGAACGCATCTGAACTTCGGGCAGATTGTTTATGCTTGCAAGTTTGATTACGTTGGTTACGCCGTTTACGAAAATCTGTTCCAGCACGGTCATTGATTTTTTAAGAGAGCCGTAGTAAACCCACATCAGCGGAGTGCCGTAAAAACCAACTGCCGTACCGACTATGCCGAATACCATTAAAAAAGTACTCTTTTTCGCGCCGATAGGTATACACGGTATGCCCGCCACGAAAAGAACGGAAATAAACAACGAGGCGAAAAAAACGACGTTGAGATGTAAACTTAATTTTTTATAGTCTTTTCTGTTTTTATCCATGTTTAAATTATAACATTATATGCTTTATTTTGCAACAGCAATAACAAAAGTAGTGCATTGACAAATATCTTCGGGCACGGTTATAATATTAACATACAGATTCGGTTTTTAAAGGAGATAAAGGTGTTTTCGGTTAAAATAGCAAGAGGCGAAAAATGGTACGGCGGAGATATAATGTTGGGTTCGTTTATGCCCGTAGGCAGTCTGCGGCCGCACTTGATCAAAGGCAAAAGGGTGGTTACTGCAAACCAGTTCAATACTTTGCTGGTAAGCGATAAGGGCAGGTATATCTGGACGCGGGAAGGAGCCGACGTGCTTTTCCTGTTCGGCCGTATAAACGTAATGTGCGATAAGGATAATGTTACTTTCAAAGACGGACTGGGCAATCTGAAAGGGGCATACGAAACGGCCTGCAAAAATCATTTCCCGTTCAGGAAACAGATGCCTGCCGAAATAATGTTCCGAGCGCCGCAGTACTGCACTTGGATTGAAATGACAAATCGTCCTTCGGCAGAAAAGGTAATAGCTTATGCCCGTAGCATAATAGAAAGCGGTATGCCTGCGGGCGAACTTATTATAGACGACGGCTGGCAACGCAATTTCGGCGAATGGGAGTTTACCGACAAGTTTCCCGATCCCGCGGGCATGGTAAAAACCTTAAACGGCCTCGGCTTTAAAGTAATACTGTGGATTTGCCCCTTCATATCGGAAAAAAGCCCCGATTTCGGCTATCTGAAAGAGAAAGGATTGCTGGTTAAAAACAAAAACGGCGAGGTCGCTTTCAGAAACTGGTGGAACGGACGGGACGCTTTGCTCGATCATTCCAATCCCGAAGGGCTTGCGTGGTACAGGACGGTTACGGAAAATCTTAAAAACAAGTATAACGTGGACGGGTTTAAAATGGACGCGGGCGACGCGCGTTTTTATCGCGACGACGACATTAATTTCGCGGGCGCAAATTCTAACGAGATGAGCAGACTATGGGCGCTTGCGGGTACGGATAATCCGTTTTCCGAACTCAGGGCCTGTTTTCAGCTCGGAGGATACGGGCTTGCGCAAAGGCTTGCCGACAAAAATCACAGTTGGGGAAAACTTGCGGGCTTACGTTCGCTTATTCCCAACGCTTTGCTTGCCGGCGTGTCGGGATACCCCTTTGTGTGTCCCGATATGATCGGCGGCGGACAGGTCAAATCCATCGAGGGGGGAACGGGCGGTTACGACAACGAGCTTTTCAAACGCTCCTGCGAGTGCAGCAGTCTGATGCCGATGATGCAGTTTTCCATAGCGCTGTGGAATATGCCCGACAAGTCCGTGGTACAAGCCGCTTTGCTTGCGGCAAAAAGGCATTCGGAGTTTTCCGATTACATAGTTTCGTTGGCCGAAGAGGCTGCCGTTAGCGGAAGGCCGATCATACGGTATTGCGAGTACGAATTCCCCGGCCAAAAAATGTACAGATACAAACAACAGTTTATGCTGGGCGATAAATATCTTATTGCGCCCGTTACCGACAAGAAGGGATATTCCGCCGTAAAACTGCCGAAGGGCAGGTGGAAAAATCTTTCCGACGGCAGCACGGTTGAAGGAGGAAAACTGAAAGTATCCGCTTTTACCGTATACGAAAGAATATGAAAAAGCCCCGTATCAGGGGCTTTTTAAATGCAGGTTATTGTTTGAAGGTAATTGTGAAGCAAGTAAAAGTAGCTCCGTCGCTTTCGACCTTGATGCTTCCGCCGAGGTTTTCGGTTATGGATTTTGCGATGGACAGTCCGAGGCCGAAGCTGGTTTCGTTGTTCTTTCCGCTGTGAGATTTGTCCGCACGGTAGAACCTTTCAAAAACCTTGTCAAGCATATCGCTGCTTATTCCGCCGCCGCTGTTGCTGACTTTAAGAACAACGCTTTTTTTATGCTTTTCGAGCAAAACCGATATTTTACCGTTTTTATTCGTGTATTTAAATGCGTTATCAAGCAAAATGTATACTAATTTTTCAAACAGGTAAGAGTCGGTTGTAAGAGTTATGTCGGGTTGAATGTGGTCTTCCAGCCTGACGCTTTTTTCAAACATGGCGGCTTCGTACCCGAGCAGGATTCCGCTTATGCTGCGGCTTACGTTTACTTCGGATTTGTTTATTACGGGGCTGTTGTCAAGACGGGCCAATTCCAGCATTTCGCAAATCAGTTTGTTCATTCTGACGGTCTGGTATTCGATATTGCCGAGAAAACGCTTATCCTGTTCCGAAAACGACGAGGTGTCCAGAGCGGCGATATTCGTATCTATTACCGTTATGGGAGTTTTAAGTTCGTGCGAGGCGTTAGTGATAAGTTCGTTCTGTTTCTGCCACGCGTTTTCGGTAGGAGATACGATATGATCCGAAATAAGGACCGCCGCTATTATCACCAGAACGTAGGATATTATAAGCGACAGGACCATCGTAAACGAAAATGTATTAATGGTGCCGTGATATACGGTTGCGTTGAAAACGGCTATGCGGGTAATACCGTCCGCGTAATCGTTCGCTCTTTTAAAATAAAGCACGCTTTCGCCCAAATCGAAATTACCCTTGGATTTGTTGCCGGTAACGCTTTGGATTATGACGTCGATTTCATCTTCGGAAAAATTTTCCATTCCTTTAAGATTGTAATTGCCGTCCGAGGTAATTTCTATCAGAAAGCAATACCCCTGTATTTTGTCGTTTGGAATGGCGGCGGCAGAATCGGGAAGCCTTTGTCCCTCGCCGCTCAGCGCAACGGTCAGTATCATATCTATAGCCCTCATCGCGTTGGAATAGTTGACGATATACAGTGCTGCAAACAACACCGTACAAATCGCCACGCCTATCATCGACAGGGTTAATATGAGACGTTTTCTCAGCTTTTTGAACATGCGTCCTCCAGTTGATAACCCACGCCGCGTACGGTTACGATATTTACATCGGAGCCGATATAGCTCAGTTTTTTCCGCAGGAAACTGATATATACCTCGATATTATTGGATTCGAGTTCGCTGTCAAACCCCCAGATTTTGGCTATCATATCGTCGCGGGTGGCTATAAACGAAGGCTTTTCCATTAAAAACCTTATGATTTCGAATTCCTTAACCGATACTTTTACCGAGTTTTTGGCGGTATAAAGGCGATATCCTTTTAGGTCAAGGCTCAAATCGCCGAAGGTAAGCACGTTGTCCTGAATCAGCGTGTCGTTTTTGCGCCGGGACAGAGCACGGATTCTTGCCAGCAGTTCGGGTACGGAAAAGGGTTTGGGCAGATAGTCGTCCGCACCTAAATCCAGGCCCGTTATTTTATCGTTTACAGTATTCAGCGCGGTAAGCATCAGGACGGGCGTTTTTATATGTTTATGCCTGAGCGCTTTGAGTACGCTGAATCCGTCCATAGTGGGAAGCATTACGTCGAGCAGGATAATATCGTAAATGCCCGTAAGCGCGAATTCGAGGCCTTCGGCTCCGTCAGCCACAATATCCACAGAGTATTTTTCTTTTTTGAATATGTTTGCCAAAGCGTCCGTCAGTTGCTTTTCGTCTTCTATCAGCAGAATTTTCATGGCACACCTCGCGATATATTAATATAATAATACAACATCTGAGTTAAAAAAGCATTAAATACAAAAAAATTTTTGCCGCAAGCCGTTTATCTGCAAATTCGATTGAATGTAAAATAATATCGGTTAAGCGCGAAAAAGGAAATAATTGGCTGACAAATTTAAGAAAATATTGTTGACAACGGCAGGGCTATATGCTAAAATCTAGGTGTCTGAAAGATGACGTCAAGGCACACGGTGCCTGCCGCCGCAGGGCGGTCTTAAATTTGCTAATATCCTCATAATCCACTCCCCGAAACCCGCACGAATTTTTTGTGCGGGTTTCACTTTGCGCGCAATTTGTTTCAATCGTTTGAAAATTTTATTAAACTGTGATATGCTTTGCTTATGAATTTTTACAGTACTTTTACAAAACAGGCCGAACTTTATAAGGGTAAAAGGCTTTTGCTTCACAGTTGTTGCGCGCCTTGCAGCAGCGCGGTACTGGAATTGCTTTGCCCGATTTTCGAGGTGAGCGTTCTGTATTATAATCCTAACATATTCCCCGAGGAAGAGTATTTGCTGAGAAAAAACGAACAGATAAGATTTCTTGACGAATGCTGCAAAAGCGCGGGATTTATCGACTGCGACAGTTCGCCGTCCGATTTTTACGACGCGGTAAAAGGTTACGAACATGAAAAAGAAGGGGGCTCGCGCTGTGAGTTATGCTTCGGTCTCCGTTTGTTGAAAACCGCGGAAACGGCAGTTCAGAAAGGATTTGACATTTTCGGTACTACGCTTACGGTAAGCCCGCATAAAAATGCCGAGGCGGTCAACGCCGCCGGATTGGCGGCGCAGGAAAAGACGGGCGCGGTCTTTCTTGTGGCGGATTTCAAGAAAAAGGACGGATACAAGAGGTCGCTCGAGCTCAGCCGGAAATTTAACCTTTACCGGCAGAATTACTGCGGATGCGAATTTTCAAAAAAATAAAGCGGCACGGGCCGCTTTTTTAAACCTGTCGGAACTGACTGTTGTAAAGGTTGTAATAAAACCCGCCTTTTTCCATAAGGCTTTTGTGAGTGCCGTACTCTATTATATTTCCTTTATCCATAACCAGTATGACGTCGGCTTCCTTTATCGTCGAAAGTCTGTGCGCCACGATAAAACAGGTACGGCCTTTCATCATACGGTCGAAAGCGCGCGAAATATTGAGTTCGGTGCGCGCGTCGATGTTACTTGTGGCTTCGTCCAGAATCAGTATCGGAGGCAGAGTAAGCATTATTCGCGCAATACATATCAGCTGTTTCTGTCCTGCCGAGATACCGTCGTTTATAACGGTATCGTAGCCGTCCTTCTGCGCGACGATATAATCGTGAATATGCGCGCTTTTCGCTGCGGATACGATTTCGTCCATGGTGGCGTCGGGCTTGCCGTAAGCGATGTTTTCGGCGTACGTGCCCTCAAACAGCCAGCTTTCCTGCAATACCATTCCGAAACACGAACGCAAACTGTTTCGGGTAACGGACGGGACAGGCTTTCCGCTGAGATAAATAACGCCGTCGTTGACGTCGTAAAAACGCATAAGCAGGTTTATTAAGGTGGTTTTGCCCGCGCCTGTCGGCCCGACTATGGCGATACGCTGACCTTTTTCCACTTTAAGATTGAAGTTTTTTATAAGAGGTTTATCGGGGGTATAGCCGAAGCTGACGTTGTCTATAACCAACGTGCCGTCGCAATGCGAAAGCGCTTCCGCATCAGAGTCGTCAGGCTCGTCGGCGGTATCGATGAGTTCGAAAAGCCTGTTGGCGGCGGCAATCGAGGATTGCAGTTCGGAAACAACGCCCGTAATTTCGTTAAAAGGTTTGGTATACTGATTGGCGTAGGACAAAAAGCAGCTCAGTTCGCCGACCGTCAAAGTACCCTTTACGGCAAGAATCGCCCCGACGACGCCTACGCCCACGTACACTAGATAGTTTACGAATCGGGTAACCGGATTTACAAGGGCGCCGTAAAGCTGAGATGTAAAACCGCTTTTGTAAAGGCTTTGATTTATTTTTTCGAGTTCCTCGTTGGCGTATTCCTGTTTGTTGAAGGCCAGCATCGTTTTGTGTCCGTCGCACATTTCCTCGATAAACGCAGTCATTCTGCCGCGGTCTTCGGACTGCTTTTTGAAGTGAACGAGCGAGCGCCTGGTGATAAAGAATGCGACAAGCAGGGAAAGCGGCGTTACGATTACCACGACCAAAGCAATAGTCACGTTAAGCGTAAACATCAGCACAAGCGTGCCCGCTATGGTGATTACCGAGGTAAAAAACTGCGTAAACGCCTGTAATAGTCCGTCCGAAACCTGTTCCACGTCCACTATAACGCGGCTGAGTATATCGCCGTGAGGGTGGGTGTCTATATATCCGAGCGGAAGCGTGTTAAGTTTATTGAAAGCGGCGGTGCGCAGCTGCAAAGCAATTTTATAAGTAAGTTTGTTGGCCGCGAATTGCATAACCCACTGGAACAGCGACGACAGAGTAAGCGAACCAGCTATAAGCCCGATAATCTTTCCGATATTCTGAAAATCGACGTTGTCCTTTCCCACTATATAGTCCACCGCGCGGCCCGTGAGCAAAGGAATAAGCAAGGTAAAAGCCACGCTTACAAAGGCGCCCGCAAGAGAGAAGGCGACGTAACGTTTTAGCGTTTTGCTGTAAGAAATGAGGCGTAACATGGTATGTTTCATCATGCGGTCACCCCCGACTGAATGTCGTATATTTCCTTATAGACGGGGCAGGTGCGCATAAGGAATTCGTGTTTGCCTATGCCAACCGGTTTACCCTTATCCATAACTATGATTTTATCGGCGTATTTTATGGAGTTTGCGCGTTGCGAAACTATTATAACGGTAACCGACTTGTCAAGTCCGCGGATTGCTTTTCTAAGATTTGCGTCCGTCCTGTAATCGAGGGCGGAAAGGCTGTCGTCGAGCACCAAAATTTCGGGTTTTGCGATAAGCGCGCGGGCAATTGCCAGGCGCTGATTCTGACCGCCCGAAAGATTTTTGCCTCCTTGCATAACGGTGTCGTCAAGCCCTTTGGAATAAACGAAATCGGAAGCCTGAGCGGCTTCTACGGCACGTGCCACGTCGTTGTCGTCGGCTTGGGGATTGCCCCAGGTCAGATTGTATTTTATCGAGCCGTGAAAAAGTTTTGTACCTTGCAGGACAAGTCCGAATTTACCGCGGAGCTGGCTGACGGGGTAGTCCTTTACCGGGTGACCGTCTATCAGAACGCTGCCTTCGGTAGCGTCGTAGAACCTTGCAAGTATGTTTACTATCGTGGTTTTTCCGCTGCCCGTACCGCCTATAATTCCCACCGTTTCACCCTTTTCGATATCAATGGTCAGTCCGCTTAGCGAGGGAGCGACGTTACCTTCGTAAGTTATGCCTGCATTCACAAACGATATTTTAGGCGCACCTTTTACTGGTATCAAATGCGTATTTGTATTATTATCCTCCACAGAGGGCTTTGTTTCGAACAGTTCGTTTATTCTGTGCGCCGAGGCTGCGCTTTTTGTGAAAATCACTACCAGATTGGCCACCACGACCAGAGCGAGAGAAATCTGAGTCATATAATTAATGAGGGCTATTACTTCGCCCTGCGTAAGACTTCCCGCGTTTACCTGTATGCCTCCGAACCATATAACGGCTATTATCGCCAGATTGATAAGGGCAGAAGTTACGGGGTTAAGAAGCGCGGATATGAATCCTACCGCGGTAATGCTTTCGGCATAGTCCTCGGACGCCTCTTTAAAGTCGTCCTGTTCCTCGCGCTGTCTCGAAAAAGCGCGTACCACTCTGTTGCCCGACAGGTTTTCGGCGGTAAGCAGGGAGAGCTTGTCGAGTTTGGATTGGTTGCGTCTGTAATAGGGAACGGTGCGGGACATTATGAGATACATTACCGCAAAAACCGCCAGCGCGGTAGCAATGAATATCAAGGCCGTTTTCACATTGATGATCATCGCCATGACTATTGCGCCTATAAGCAGAAAGGGTGCACGTACCACAAGCCTGATAAGCATAGCCACGGCCACCTGAAGCTGATTTATATCGTTGGTCATACGGGTTATTAAGGTAGATGTTCCCAGTCTGTCGATATCGGGCATGGACAGCCGGGTTATATGGCGGTATAAATCGCGGCGCAACAGAGTGCCGACTCCCTGCGAGGCGCGCGACGCCGCATATTGACATATAAGAGAAAAACACAGCCCCGTAAAACTCAGCGCAAGTATTATCCCGCCTTTTTTAAGTATATAAGAAATATCGCCGGCCGCTATTCCCACGTCTATGATTTGCGCCATTACAAGCGGAATGATCAGTTCGAAAACGGCTTCCAGCCATTTGAAAAACGGCCCTATGATAAGGTGTTTTTTGTATTGTAACAGATACCTTTTCAGTTTTAACATATTTTCCTCGCAGTAGCTTAATATTTATTATAGCACTTGCCCGACATTTTTCAATCAAACAAAAGTTGATTATTCGGTTAAAATAATATATAATATTAAAAAACAGAATGTTCGGCAGGAGAAATATGGACAAAGTCAGGATTATTTTAAAAGACGGTCGCGAAATACCGCTCGAACTTTACGCCGAATCGGCGCCCGAAACCGTAAGAAACTTCTTGTCACTGGTTGACAACGGCTTTTATAACGGTCTTTGTTTTCACCGCGTAATAGACGGATTTATGATTCAGGGCGGCGGCTTCACGGCCGAAAAGGACGGCTCGATTAAGGAAAAAGGCGGCCTCAAACCCATTAAAGGCGAGTTTGCTTATAACGGCGTCAACAACCCGGTAAAGCATACCGAGGGCGTGATATCGATGGCGCGCACTCAGGTTATGAACAGCGCGACCTCTCAGTTCTTTATCTGCGTGGCCGATTGCCGCGGCCTCGACGGGCAATACGCCGCTTTCGGCAGGATTACCGACGAAAAGGGGCTGGAAACGGCCAAAAGCATCGCCAAAGTCAAAACCAAACGGTGGGGCTGGTACGACGATATTCCCGTAGAGCCCGTGGTAATAGACAAAATCGTAAGGGATTAAAAGGTTTTACAAAAGAGGGGAATAAGTTTTAAGAGCGCTTATATGAAAAAAGTCAAAACCAGGCAGAACAGCGTCGGAATAGCATTGACGGCGGGTATCGTGATTATGATGATTCTCATAATCGTGAGCCTGTGGGGATTCACCAAAGCCGTTAACGAAACCACGCGCGAGAGCAACCTGTCCAAGCTCAAAGAGCTGTCGAGGCAGGGCGGTTTGGCCGTACAAGCCCGTCTTGACGGATTGCTGGACGAACTGCGTTATCGCGCCGGTCTCGTATCCGAAGGCGCTTCAGAAGAATTGGCTTTGAATTGCGAGTGGTCGGAATTTTCGGAAATTGTAAGTGTCGACCACGAAGGTAATTCGGGTGCGGTAAATTATTCCGACAGAGAATTTTTCAAGCGGGCTTTCGGCGGCAGCGATTACGTCGGATACAATTCGCGTACCGTTTTTCTGGCCGTTCCCGTCAATAACGCCGAGGGCAGCCCCAAGGGCGTGCTAATGGCAAAACTTCCGTCTTCCGTATTTGCCGACACGCTTTCGGCCGATGCGTTTTCAGGGCAGGCGTCCGTCAATCTGGTGGATTCGGTAGGAGAATTCATCGTAAACAACGGCGGTAACAACGACTCGTCGAACGTGTTGGCGCTGCTGAACGAGGCGCAATATCTTTACGGGTACGAACGCGAAAAGACATTGCAGGATATAAGCACGGGGAAAGAAGGTTATTCCTTCTATACCCTCAATATGCAGTCGTACTGCATTTACTACTATCCCCTCGAAAATACCGACTGGATGTTAATAGGCAGAATGTCGGGCATGCAAAGCAACAGCATGCAGACCGGCGTGAATTACGACGCTTACCGCATGGTTGGCGCGATTACGCTGATAACCGTCGTATTTGTACTTGTAATCTCGTTTTTTGCGACAAATACCCAAAACTATATTCTTAGAATAAACCGTCAGCTTCAGCTCAGCCGCAAGGCGATTAAAGTTGCCGCCGAGCAATCGGCCAACATTATTTTCGAGTACGACAAAGAGGGCCGCAAACTGATATGCTTCGGCGAAACAGAGGCCGAAAACGTCATTTTCGACCTTAACGACGACAAATTTGCCGAAAGGCTCTTCGGCGTGGAAAACCTGCCCGAAAGCTCGCTTAACAACATTACCGAACTCTTCGGCGAGATTGACGGCGGCGCAGAAACCGTATCCAGGCTCATCAAGATAAAACGGGACGGCGTAAGGTGGTATCAGATAACCATGACGGCCACAAGCGACCCAAAAATAACCGCGGTAGGAACTATAGCCGATATAAGCGAACAGCGCAATCAGGAAAGACAGCTTTTAAAACGCGCCGAAAAAGATCAGCTTACCAACATATACAACCGTCAGACGGCACAGGAAACCATAGAGGACTTTATATCTTCTTACGTCATCGACGATAAGCGCATAGGCGCGTTTATGTATCTCGACCTCGACAAATTCAAAGAGGTAAACGACAATCTCGGTCACGGCGAGGGTGACGAGGTATTGATTAAGGTTTCGTCAAAACTTCGTTCGCTGTTCAGAAAATCCGATATTATCGGCAGGTTCGGCGGCGACGAATTCGGCATATTCCTTACCGACTTGCCCAACGAGCAGATAGCCTTGCTCAAAGCGGAAGAACTTAACAAAGCCGTCAGGATTAAGGCCAAGGGCGGTAAGCCCGAGGAAACGATAGAGGTTACCTGTTCGATAGGTATCGCTCTGTTCCCCGAACACGGCAAGACCTTCGAGGAGCTGTACAAAAAGGCGGATATCGCTCTTTACAAAGCTAAAGAGCAGAAAGGTAAATACGTGATATACAACGACAGCTTCGCAAAAGACGGAGATAAACCGGACGGGAAAGACCGGGAGTAATAAACCGATAAACAAAAAGCAGAGCCGATGCTCTGCTTTTTTTATGCGTTTTCGCTTTTACAAAACCTCCGGAGGGGTTGCTTCGCCGTCGGAATGGTCGGCCGAGGACCTTTCTTCAGCGGAGGATTCGTCCTTGGATTGGCCGCTTTCGTTTACGTCGGCGTCGGGTTCGTCTGGCGCGGCGTCTCCGTTATCCGTCTCTTCCGTGTCGCTTTCCGCGTTAAGGGCGTCGTCTTCGGCCTTGCATTTTTTGTAGTAAAGCCGCCTTGCGTTAAGGAAACAGAATATAACGCCCACAAACAGCATATTGCCGGCCGTAGCTATCGAGGCGGCCGCGGGTATGAGATTTAGAACTATGCACAGCGCGGTAATACCTGCGAGCGGCCAGAGGGCGATTTTGGGATACTTTATAAGGTATTTGCCACCGAGTGCTCCGAATAGAGCGAATGCCACCGTTTCGAAAGCCGGAGTCAGAAATGCAGCTTTGTCGCTTTCCAAAAACTCGGTGAGGCCCGATATGGACAGGAAGAATACCCCTATCGCTATTATAAGCACGGTAACGATGGAGGATACTGCTATGGATATGGTGCTTATTATAGAGGCCTCTTCGGTGCCGTGTTCGGTCTGCGTGACGTCGAGCGCGTTGACGGCGCAAGGTATTTTAAGATTGCTCAGATTTCCCGTAACGAAGGAAAGATAAGCGGCGTCGTTTCCGATAATGGGAGTGTAAATCATAACTTCGCCTATGGCTGTGGGAAGATATATTACGGACAGGGCTATAAACGCTTTGAAAAAGGCGCCCCAGTCGGGACCTGAGCCGACTATTATTCCCGATACGACGGGAATAAAACACATCATTATAAGGGCGGCAGCCATCCATATTCTGCCGTAAAGATGGGTTTTGGAATCGTAAGTGCTTAAAGATTTCATAATACAATTCCTCCCTGTACGAGTGTAATGATTGCGGAAGCTTCTCCCGCCGCGTCGGCGGCTCCGCTGAAATTGAAGTAGCTTATAACGGCTACGACGCCCATGCCTATTATCATGGAAAGAGCGAGGTTGAAGTTTTCAAGCCACTGCTGATTGTATTTTTTTATTATTACGTCGAACAGCCACATGCTGAGCGTGGCAACGATAACGGCTATAATATAGTAATAGCTTTCCACTTTTGCGGGCGCGGACGCCGCTTTGGCTATAGCCACGGCGAAGAAAGCCACTACCATCCCCACGAAAACCGAGCCGAAAACGTAGTCCTTCCATTTGCCCGTAGTTTTGCGGGGAGCTTTCTCGTTCTTCTTCTGCGCGATTTTTTTAAGCGCGAACAGGCAGAACATCGGCCCCCATATAATACCGAACGTCATGGCCGAAACAATGGTGACGTACTGCGCGGGCGTCATGTTTCCGATAATGGCCTGCATACCTCCCATATTGTCGGCAACCTGATTTGCCGCCATGGTTTCGTATTGCAACGCGCCTATAATGGAAAGCCTTATGGCGGGCATCGGTATCCCCAGAATGGGTATGAGAGTTACTATGCCTATGAATATGCCTACGGACGGCAGTATGGAAAAGGAAACGGAACTGGTAATAACCTTTTTTATTTTGGAGCTTTCGATATTAAGTTCTTTGGCGCGTTTCAGAGCGCGCAAAAGATAAAATACCGACTGCGCCAGTACGAATACGACTATTACTGCATACATAAGATAAATACCGGCGGAGTTCATGTTTACTCCGGCGGCAAGAACGTTGGAAATTAACATACAACCTCCGTGCAGCCTGAATTCTTATACGATAACAAAATTATACATTAAATCGTTTTATAAATCAACAAATCTCGCTTAAAACGCGCATAAAACAAAGTAAGGGTATTAGCTTGAAAAAGAAAAAACGTTGTGATAAAATAATAGCGAGGTAGTTATGTTTAATTTCAGAGCCGCATTAAAACTGCTGGGGTTTGAAAAACGCGACGGAAGCATCGAATACGCAAAGTCTCTTCTGGGGCTTAACGCCGAACCTAAAAAACCAAAGGAAGGAGAGGTGCAGTGCGTGGTCTGCGGCAAGTCCATGCCGCCCGAAGCGGTGGCCGAATTCGACCATAAATGCGCCGATTGCGTCGAAAACGAGTTTGAAAAGAAACAAAGGCAGTTTATAAAAAAAATATTCTACGTGCTGGTGGTGTCGCTGATCGCCATAGTTTTTTATTATACGATTTTTAAGCTTGTATTGGGCGACCGTCTGGAAGAAATAAGACAGATACCCGTGGCGGGGAAGTTTTTCAGGGACAGTTTTCTGTTTTTTGTTATAGAACTCGTCGTATTTTCAATGATTGTCATAAAATATTTCAGCGCGGAAAAGCGCGGCGAGAAAAAATCGCAGCTTATAGCCGCTTCGGTGCTGATGTGCGTCGCGCTGTTTATGATGACGCTTTGGCTGGGCGACCGCGGCGCAATCGCATACGACTTTGTCCTGTTGGCTGCAATACTTGTATTTTTGACATTGATTGTGTCAAAAAACAGAATAATGCGCAGCCGTATAAAAAAATACAAACAAAATAGCATTCTTTATATCTTCGACCTCGCCGATACTCCTCTTGAAGGGCAGGCGTATAAGGAAAGCCTGGAAAAATACAGAGAGTCTGTAGCCCGTCGCGCGCAGCTGCAAAGGGAAAATAAATCGGCGGAACTTGTCTTTTCGCCGGTGATTTATGCCGACGGAACGGGAGAGGTAACGGATAAATGCGTTTACGACGAACTGGGCAGCGAAGTTACACCGGTCTTGTCAACCGATTGCGCCGTCGACCCGGATTTCGCGATATAAATTTTCAGACCACGTTCAGCCCGGGGATTTATACCCCCGCCGTAAGGAATATATTTATGTACAAATTCATCAAAAGCAGATTTATCAGGAATTACGACAAAACTTCGGATCCTTCCGTAAGGGTGAGGTACGGCATCGTTGCGGGAATTTTCGGTATTGTTACGAACGTCGTGCTTTTCGTGTTTAAAATTCTGGCAGGCGTACTGTCGGGCAGTATTTCCGTTGTCGCAGACGCAGTCAACAACCTCTCGGACGCGGGTTCGTCGGTAGTAACGGTGCTGGGGTTCAGGCTCAGCGGCCGTCCCGCCGACGCCGAACACCCTTACGGTCACGCGCGTTACGAGTATATAACGGGATTTATCGTTTCTCTTATCGTGCTTATCATAGGCATACTGTTGATGAAGTCATCAATCGACAAAATCATAAACCCGTCGCCCGTGGAAACGGGAGTTTGGACCTTCGTCGTGCTGGGAGTGGCCATTGCAGGCAAACTCTGGCAGGGCGGACTTTATAAAAATTTCGGTAAAAGCATAGATTCCGCCGCGCTGAAAGCGGCTTCCGCCGACAGCAGAAACGACGTAATAAGCACTGCCGCCGTACTGATATCAGTAACAATAGCCGCATTCAGGCCCGACGTTATGCTTGACGGTTACATCGGAGGGCTGGTATCTTTGTTTATAATGGTTTCGGCGCTTAAAATGATAAAGGATACTTTAAATCCTCTTCTGGGCGTGCCTCCCGAACCCGAACTTGTCAAAATGATATGCAGCAAGGTGATGTCGTACGACGGCGTGCTGGGAATTCACGACCTTATCGTGCACAGCTACGGGCCTTCGTATTGCTTTGCCACCTTGCACGTGGAAGTGGACGCGAAAGTCGATATTATGGTAACGCACGACCTTATCGACAATATCGAAAGGGAATTTAACGAGAAAGAACACATATTTATGGTCATACACATGGACCCTATAGTTACCGACGATCCCGAAATCAACAACTTGCGCGACAGTATTTCGGAATTCGTAAAGCAGGCCGTTTCGCCCGAGTGTACGATACACGATTTAAGGCTTGTAAGAGGCGTTACTCACACAAACGTGCTTTTCGACGTTGTAGTGCCTTACGGAATAGGTAAGGACAAAAAACAAATAACGGATATGCTGACAGACAGATTCCGCACCCCCGAAAACAATTATTATTTTGTAATAAATATAGACAATAAATATACCGCCTGAAAATAAAAAAGGCACCCTGACGGGTGCCTTTTCATATACGGTTATTCTTCGTCGTCCTCGCCGACGCCGTCCTTTACTTCCTCGGCGTTAAGGTCGGAAACTTCCTCGTCCTCGTCGGGGTTGTACGAACCCGTGTCAATCATGGACAGGGATACCCGCTGTTTGGTTTCGGCCTTGGGTGCCTCGACGGGCTTGGGAAGAGATTTGAGCATTATATTCTCGATATTTTCAAAGAAAGTGTTTATCATTTCTTCGCCGACGCCTTTATCGGGCAACATTGTTACCGACAGCTCGGAATTGAAAATGAATTTGTAATAGAGTTCCTTAATGAATTTGGAAGTGTCGAGATTCTTCGGCGGCTTGACGAGCAGGCAACCCATATCGGCTTTGGCTCCCTTCTGGAATACCAAAGTAAATTTTCCGCATTTGACGATATTCTGCCCCTTCATATAGCTGTCTTTGATAAACTCGCCGTCGATATCGTAGTGGGAGAGGGGTTTGGGCTCGCGCAATATATCCGTTTTGGTCTGCTGCATAACGGCAATCTGATAAGCCGTGTCGATAAGCCATTTGACCACTTTGGGCGGAAGATTTCTGAGCTCGCTGAAACAGAACCATACGGGGCCTGCGGGGAAGTTGCTGTCTTCCAGAGCCTTGAAAACTTCGTTGAGTTTTACGGCGGCGTCGGGGAAACATTTGATTGAAACTTTATAGCAGTCTTTGCCTTCCCTTATCATCATAAAGGATTTGGCGCCGTATTTGAAAGTCCAGTTGATTGCGCCGCGCTTTTTGATTGTAACGATGCCTTTTTTAGTCATGGCGTAGGAACAGATTTCCTTGGCCGTCATCGTGTTCTGAGTCCGTTGAGTTTTAAGAATCTCGTCGAACTTGGTATTGCCGGACATATTGGTCTGGATAATATCGAGGTCGGTAGCGCCCAGTTTTTCGAGCACTTTGATTTTTTCGTCGTATTTGATAACTTCCGCATAAAGACCGCCGTTGATTTCCTCGAGGTCGGTTTTGTTGTATTTATCGAAGTTGATGGGCGTTGCGTCAACCTCGATTTTTGCGGGTTTATATTCGCTTTCGTCGGGAATGGGAACAAGCACCTCGGGAGCGTCGCTTTCGGTTTCGGCCACCTCGGTAACCTGCTTGATTTCCTGAATGACGACGTTCTTTTTAAAGGCGGGCATGAAAATAACGATCAGAGTAAGTACTGCCTGAACGGCCAGAGGGGCAAGAGCCGCGTAGTCCTTTAAGAAAGGAATATAAGTAACGAGATCTATTACTTTAATATAATCGAGCACCGCTATGGCAATAAGGCCGAGCGATACAACAGCCGCAAAAATCCTGAATACGATAATTCCCGCCGAATTGTCGCGAGGCTTTTTCTGCTCAGCGGGACTTTGAGAGTTTTGCTGCTCGGAAACTTCTTCGCCGGATTTTT
Source organism: Candidatus Faecicola pullistercoris (assembly GCA_018714105.1). Taxonomy (GTDB): domain Bacteria; phylum Bacillota; class Clostridia; order Christensenellales; family CAG-917; genus Faecicola; species Faecicola pullistercoris. The sequence goes on from DVNW01000021.1 coordinate 154,701, forward strand.
TTGCGCGCCTGCTTTTATTGTTTTTGACAGGTTCGATTATTTTGACCTCGGGCCCTTCGTTTACGGGCTTACCGTCGGCCGCGATTGCCGGATTGCTGACTTCGGTTTCGGCGGAAGCGGATTCCGCAGATAAAGTTTTTTTAGCCATAATATGTCTCCCGAAAAAATTTAAAGATTGCGTTTTTTAAAATTCGGCCGTGCGATTTTTAAATTCGGCCGAGTAAATTTGCGTAAAGTCGACATGTATGCCGATTAATGAGATTATATCGCAAAGCTATTTGCAAGTCAATAATTTGCGGACAAAAAATTTTTTCGGAGGCCTCTTCGTCATGCGATTTCCGGCGCGTAAAGGCAAAGCGGTTTAATGGCGGAAAAAAATTTTTCCGTTCGTTTAGGCGCGCACTTGACGCAATATGCACTTTAACAAAACTTTTACGGATGTTAAAACCTCTTTTTTGTTATACACGTTTTTCCTGCAACGCGTACGGGCATGTTTCAGGAAGAAAAAACGGTCCGAGGCGGTAAAAAAAGGCGTATTCGGCCGTGTGGAAAATTATTTCGGGAAGTCAAATTATTTACTATTTTCTGGAAAAAGTTTTAAATTTTTTTCAATGCGGATTTATTTTTCCGCTAAAAATTTAAAATAGTAATTGCATATGGAGTTTATAAGTGATATAATTATTTTACGATTATATTAGGTTTCGCCGTTTCTCTGTTCGGATTCGGCGGACGCCCGAGGGGTAATTTATGCAAAAATATTCTTATAAGGCTTTATCTTCGGACGGCAAAGTACATAGAGGCATTATCGCCGCTACCGACGAGGACGATTTCAATAAAGTCGTTGCCGATAAGGGTCTGCGGGTTTTTTGGGTTAAGGTTTACGGAAAGAAAGAAACCTCTTCGGTCAAAAAACTGGACCTTGTAATGGTAATGACTTTTTGTCGTCAGCTGTCCTCCATGCTTACGGCGGGTCTTCCGCTTTCGAAGTCTCTCGAAATGCTTTACGAACGTACGGACAAACCCAAGCTGAAAAACGCGCTTGCGGCCTTGTTCGAGGGCGTTCAGAAAGGTCAGTCGCTTGCCGAGTCCATGGCCGAGATGGGCAACGCTTTCCCGCCCTTGCTGATCAGCATGATAAAAGCGGGGGAGATGAGCGGCCAGCTCGAAGATACTCTTACCAAAATGGCCGACCATTACGAAAAGCAGAAAAAGCAGGCGTCGCAGGTCAAGTCGGCAACTTCGTATCCCAAAATGCTGGGCATAGTACTTGTTCTGGTAACGGTGGCCATGATAAAGTTCATTCTGCCTAGAATGGTGGACGTTTTGCCGGAAGGGACAGCCGTTCCGGGGCCGACCAAAGTGCTGATGGCTCTCGATACTTTTCTCACCAATAATTTCGTAATTATCATAGCGCTTGTATTCGGAATTTTCATCGTGCTGCCCATAGTGCGTAAAATCGAAGCGGTGGATTTGTTTTTGGGCCGTCTGAAAATTTATCTGCCCATCGTAGGCAAGCTCAGGCGTCAGATTTATACTTCGACTTTCGCGAGTTCGCTTTATACGCTTTCAAGCAACGGCGTTCCGCTTCTCGACGCCATGAACATGTGTTCCGAAATGATGGGCAACTCATTTATCAGTCTGCAACTCGACGGGGCGATAGAGGCTATACGCCGCGGCGAGTCCATATCGGCATCGCTGCAATCGATAGAGGCCTTCGACCCCTTGCTAATGACGATGATATTCGTAGGAGAGGAATCGGGTTCGCTGGATCTCATACTCAAACAGACTGCCGAATATTTCGAAAACGAAGCTTCCGAAGCAATTAAAGGCATGACATCGCTTATCAATCCTTTGATGACGCTTGTCATGGCGGTGGTAATCGGCTTTGTGCTTATAGCGATACTGATGCCGATGTTCTCGCTTTACGATTCATATTAATTTAGTGACAGAGGGACGGAAAAATGATACATTTTTATCTGAACAGTGAAAAGTTAAAGGCAATGTCGGCAAATGCCGGAAAGAAGAAAATCAAGGTTACCAAAATATACGACCTGGATTTCCCCAACGAGTTTCTCAACGACCCCGACCAGGATAAGCTTGACGTAAAGCTTACCGAGGCAATGCTGAACATAATCCGCGCGGGGGACATAAAATCCAAAACGGCCTCTTTCGTGGTAGACCATTCCAAGATACCTTTCAGAGAGATGTTACTGCCCGCCGGTACGCCGGCAAAACTTTCGCCGATAATAAAGGGCGAACTGTTTACCGACAAGAAGATGGCCGAGGCCAACACGGTGGATTATATCGAAGTGGAGCGCAACGTCAATCAGGACAAGCAGAGCCGCGTTCTGGTAACTTATATGGATAACACCATAATAGACAACCTCAAAAAGTGTTGTAAGGACGTGGGCATGGGGCTTAAAAGCATCAATATTCAGCAGAACTGTCTTACCAAGCTGGTAAACTTTATGAAAGAAGAGCTGCCCGAAAACTTTATGCTTGTGGATTACAGGGTTACTTACACGACCACTTATCTGTTTTCTAAGGGCGAGCACATCTTTTCTATGACGAAGTCCATCTTTTCGGTACCGAGCGAATCTTTCGCGAACGAAACGGCCTTTTTCATAAACGATATAAGTTTGCAGCTGTCGGACGCAATGTCGTTCTTCCTGTCCAAGTACGACAACGCGAGATTCGATACGATATTCGTAACGGGGAGCACCTTCCTGTTCGAGCCCTGCCTGCCGCAGATATCGTCCATGCTTAACCGCACCGTAAAATTATTGCCTAAACCCGAAAAAATCGAAGGCGTAGGTATACACGAATTCAACGATTACAGCAGCCTTATCGGCAGCCTTGTTAAGAAGTGAGGGGACTAAAATATGAAGAATTCGAAGAAAACAGACATTAACTTTATCGTCAGCCAGAAGCTGGGCGCGAAGCAGAACCAATCGTTTTCGTTCGAGCTGATACTCGTAATGGCGGTTGTGGTAATAATCGTGCTGATGGGCTATCTGTACTTTGACGCGTGGTGGAGCAACAACTCTATCGAGAACGAAATCCGCAAAATATACGGCGCGGACATGAAAGAGGAAATAACCGCGGGCGATACCGGATTGATAGCGATAACGGTAAACGAAAGCGGCTATCAGCATCTTGTTAATCTGAAAGCCCAGCGGGACGAACTCAAATTGCAGCTGGAAGAGCTGAAATCCGCCAACGACGCCGCTCTTGCCGAAATAGAATTACAGGCCGAGCATCTCGTAATTCTTTATACCGAGGCGTCGGCGTCAAACGTAACTTTGCAATCGCTGTCGCTTAACGGCAATACGCTTACCATAAGCGGCGTTACGAACCTGGATCAGAATCTGTTCAATTTCATCAGGTCGCTTGAAAGCGGCGTGCCCGGAAGCACCGGTCTTGTGAACAGCGAATGGATGACCTACATACCTCAGTCTTTCTCGTCGCCGATAAAGGAATGGACCATAGCGGTAACGCTGCTGTCGCCCGCAATGACGGACCACGCCGCCATATCGGTAGCCAACATCAAGGCGGAAGCGGCGGACATAGCCACCGATATAAGGAGCATAACGAGAGTCAGCACGGGTTCGATGAACCTTGCCGGCATAATGCAGAGGCTTGAAAGCGACTACGGCAGAGAAATAGCGGTAACTGGCGCGAATATCGGCAAACTGTTGGGCGAGCATTCGATATACACGCTTACCTTTACTCGCGGAACCGAGGGCAAGTACAGCAGTATCAGGATAGAAAGCGCGGATACGGGCGCTAACGGCGCGGACGCGGTAAACGTTGACATAGGCGTGGCCGTTACGGACGAGGTACTTGCCGAATACGCCGCCGCCGAAAAAGCCGAAATTAAAATGCAGCTGCAAGCGATAGCCGGTAGCGGTACCACGTCGGAAAGCGGCATTAAGCAAGCTCTTTCGGCAAAGCATTACGTGATCGACGGCAATTCCGTACACGGCAGTTACGGCGATTACACGCTTGTATACCTGGTAGCGACGGCCGACGCGGCAGGCACGGTAACGATTGACGGCGAAAGCGTCGAGATAACCGGCCCGATAACGGACGCCGCGGCGTACGTACGCGCAGAGGCCGAGGAGATAGCCGAGGCTCTGGCCGCAATAGCGTATGACAAACTCTACGAGCAGGCGGACATAATCAAAGCGCTTGATGATAATTATTTCTACGTCATAACGGATACGACGGGCGCGGTAAGCACAGTCAAGGGCAGTTACAGCGATTACAAACTGACTTACGGCGAAGCTACCGATAAAGACGCGGGTACGGTAACGGTTGAAAGCGTTGCGGCAGGCGCCGACGGAGATAACGCGATAAGAGTGGAAATCCGCAAGAAACTTACGCTCAGCGAACTTGCGGCCATAGTACGCGCCGAAGCCGAGGCGATTGCGCTGAGTCTCAAAGCGGCGGGGCAGGCGGCGATAGCCGAAGGCGAAACCTTCGGGCAGGCCGAGGCCGAAGCCTTGCTGGCCGACGAAGGATACGTAGCCGACAGCACAACCGACGGAGCATACGTGGGCCTGTGCGGATATTCGTCGTATAAAGTAACGGTGTCGGAAAGCGACACGGCGATTACCGTCAGGGTGGAAAGCACTGCGCGCGGCGCGTCGGGCTACGACGCAATAGTAGCCACGGTAGCCAAATAAGGAGGACGCGGATATGTCATTAACCAAGAAAGAAAAAACATTAATATTCGTACTTATAGTAATAATGATAGTAGGCGGCTTTTACATGTACGGCATCACGCCCATGAACGAGAAAAAAGCCGATAACGAGGAGTTGCTCAAAAAGGCGCAGGAAGCCCTTAAAAGCGTAGAGGACCAGTACTTCGAAGTAAACAACAACGGCGCCACAATCGTATCCAACGAAATAGAGCAGATACAGGCCGAGATGGACAAATACACGGGCAACGTAACCGAAACGGGCGACTATCAGTTCTGGTCTTCCAACGACGAGCAGTACAAGAAAAACTATTCCACGATGGTAGAGGTGCAAAACAAACTTAAAGAGTGGGGGCTCACGCTTTACAGCACTCAGATAGGCACGTTTGCGGGCAATCCTACTATCGACGAAGTGGTATTTCAGGCTCAGTACGAGTGCAGGGGCGGCATTGACGGCATCAAGAAGTTTTTAAACAGCGTGGATAAAGAGATGAGTCTGCTTATAGCGGGAATCAGCATAGCGCAGACGGAATCGGGCGCGCTGGGCGGCACTATAACCCTGCATATCAAGATAGCCGTAGGGCATTAAGCGCAAGCGGACATTAAAAGGCAGCCGGATAACGGCTGCCTTTTTTATTGCGTGCGGCAGGCAGTATCTATACTCATACGAAAAGCGGAAAACGGTTTTGCGGCAATGTACGGCGGTCAAGAGGGGGATGCGGGGGAGAAAAGGCACCGCATCGGGGCGTCCGACGGTAAACGCTTTAAAATTATTATTGAAAAATATAAATATATATTATATAATATTAATTATGAATGCGTTAGATTATACCTTAATAGTGTTTTCCGCCCTGTTCGGGCTGGCGGTGGGCAGTTTCTTAAACGTGTGCATATACCGCATACCGAAAAAAGTCTTTTTCGAAAGCAAGCGTTCGTATTGTCCCGAATGCAAGGCTCAGCTTAAATGGTACCATAACGTACCGCTTTTCAGTTATATCGCATTAAAGGGCAAATGCGCGTTTTGCGGGGCGAAAATAAGCCCGAGATACCCGATAGTCGAATTTTTAAACGCCGCGCTGTGGGTAGCCACGTACTTTGTGTACGGGCCGAGTTTTCAGACTTTGCAGATAGATTTGATAATAAGCGTGCTTATAGTAATGTCGTTTATCGACTTCGACACAAAAGAAATACCCGACGGCATACACGCGGTGCTGATTGTCCTGGGGATAGCGGGCATATTCTTGTGCAGGAGCTACGGCGGCGGCGACATACTCTGGTGGGAAAAACTGATAGGCGCGCTCGCGGTAAGCGTACCTATGTTCGTAATAGCCTTGATAACGGGCGGCATAGGCGGCGGCGACATCAAGCTGTATTTTGCTTTGGGGCTGATACTCGGCTGGAAACTGATACTCGCGGCGGGGCTGATAAGCGTACTGCTGGGAGGGCTCGGCGGTGTAATATTAATGCTTATGAAAAAGGCGGGGCGTAAAACGGAAATGCCCTTCGGCCCGTACATAGCGATTGCAAGCCTTGTAACGCTTTATTTCGGCGAGGACCTGCTGAGCTGGTACATAGGATTAATGGGATTTTAACGGTGAGGGCCGAATGATAAAAATTTAACAATTTTCGCAAATTTGTCGAAAAAGCGCGGTCAAAGGGCCTTTAAGCAAAAAAAATACAAAATAGATATTGACATTACGGCTGTACAGCTAGTATAATTATATTAGTAACCAAAAGGTTATCGGAGGGAAATTTTGGCAAACATCTCGTTGGGGGATCTGCTTGTCGAACGCAGGCACATCTCACAGGCGCAACTTAACGACGCAATACGCTGGCAGCGCACGCATCCTAACGAAAAGCTGAGCGACATACTGCTTTCCAGGGGGTTAGTGTCGGAAGACCACGTACTTAAAGCCTATGCGGATATATTGGGCCTAAGGTATATCGAAAACGAGATAGTCGTACTCCGTCCCGAAATTTTAAAACTCATACCCGAACAGCTCGTCAAAAAGTACACCATAATGCCGGTGGAAATGAAGGGCACCAGCAAAATAGTAATTGCAACAAGCGACCCGCACGACATGTCGGCCACCGAGGACGTCAAGATGGTGTCCAAAAAAGAGGTGGAAATCGCGCTTTGCCCTAAGCGTAACATACTTACGGCAATCGACAAATACTACACTAACGCCGGCGCATTCTTCGTATCGGACGAAGCCGTTCAGAAAACCATAAACACGGTATCCGCGGCCACGCAGGCCAAGATGACCGAAATAGAAAGCCGTGTTGACAACACGCCCGTAGTTAAGCTGATAAACAGTCTGGTACAGCAAGCCTACGTAAGGCGCGCGTCGGATATACATATCGAGCCTTTCGAGGAACAGGTTCTCGTGCGTATGCGTATCGACGGCGAACTTGTGGAGGTAATGCGCCTTGACATAGCGTCGCACTCGGCAATAGTATCCCGCGTAAAGATACTTTCCGGCATAAACATCGCCGAAAAACGTATCCCGCAGGACGGCCGTTTCGACTTTGTAACCGACGACCTTACGGTAGACCTTCGTGTAAGCACCTTGCCCACGATATACGGCGAAAAGGTCAATATGCGTCTTCTGGCCACAGGCGAGGCCAAAAGCATAAGATTAAGCGAACTCGGCATGAAGCCCGAGCACTTAAAGCAATTTGAAAAGATAATACACGCGCCAAACGGCATAATCCTGGTTACAGGTCCTACCGGTAGCGGTAAATCAACCACGCTTTACGCCGTACTGGCCGAACTTAACCAGCCCAACGTAAACATTACTACGGTTGAGGACCCTGTCGAAAAACAGATTTTCGGCGTAAATCAGGTGCAGACCAACGCCAAAGCGGGCCTTACGTTCGCTTCGGGCCTCAGAAGCATTCTGAGGCAGGACCCCGATATCGTCATGATAGGTGAAATCCGTGACGAGGAAACGGCCGAAATCGCTATCCGCGCGGCTATTACGGGCCACTTGGTTCTGTCCACGTTGCACACCAACGACTCTATCGCGTCTATCGTGCGTCTTATAGATATAGGCGTGCCCGCATATATGGTTGCCGCTTCGGTAAACTGCGTTGTGGCGCAAAGGCTTGTGCGTAAGCTCTGCCCCGACTGCAAACGCAAACGTAAAATCAAACCCGAGGAGTCCGACCTGTTGCAGGACAGCAGTATCAAATACGTGTACGAGCCCGTCGGTTGCCCGCGTTGCGGCAACACCGGTTTTAAAGGCCGTACCGCTATATACGAAATCGTCGAGCTGGATAACCACATCAAGCGCATGATTACCGAAGGCAAAAGCACCGACGAAATCAAACAGTACGCCCGTGAAAACGGCATACCTTTCCTGGCGGACAGCTTAAAAGTTCTGCTTGCGGAGGGGACCACCGCTCTTACGGAGTATTACAGGCTGATATACTCTATCTAGCCGCCCTAACCTTGAAACAGTTGACTACTGTAAATAAATTATTTGACATTTAAGGAGGATAAAAAAATGTTAAAGAAAAAGTTAAACAAAAAAGGCTTCAGCTTAATCGAATTGATTATAGTTATAGCCATTATGGCAATTCTTGCCGCAATTATCGTTCCTACCGTTATCAACAAAGTTCAGGAAGCTAATGAGTCTGCCGCTCAAACAGAAGTTAGCAATATTGCCACCGCAATTCAGCAGGAAATAGTTGAGTTACAGGCTACTACACCTGCTAAAGAATTAGTTTATTTAAAAGATGATGCAAACGGTGCTATTTCGTTAGTAACCACTTCTTCTGGTGATTCTAGAATTGCACTGACTCCTGATACTAATCCTACTACTATCACTATTACAAATACTGTAGGAAGCACTGAATATAAGGCAACCATAACGATTTCTACCGGAAAAGTTGTGTATAGTTGGAATAGCGGCGGCACAGAAGCAGTAGAAGGCGGCGCAGGCGGCGCAGGCGGCGCAGGAGCAGGAGCTTAAGTTTAATAGTTTGGTTTATTCAGAAGGCCCGCATTAGCGGGCCTTTTTTTATGCCTTAATTGTAAAAACTATAAAAACCTTCAAAACTCTTGCTTTTTTTTGGCGCAGGCGGTACAATATAATAAGGTTAGTTATCGTAAGGGGTGTTTATGAAAAGATATACTTCCAAAAAAGGTTTCAGTTTAATAGAGCTTATTATCGTAATTGCCATAATGGCAATACTTGCCGCCATTATTGTGCCCACCGTAATAAACAAGGTAGGCGAAAGTCAGGATACGGCCAGCTTGATGGACGCTAAAAATTTGGCTAACGCCATTACGAACTATTCGGTAGAGCACCCCGATTACGACTGGGCAAACGTAAATTGGCAGGAAGTTACGGGTATACAGAGTATAGGCTCGGATAATAAGTATAAGGATTTAACTTTGGGCTACGAGGCCGCTCACGGCGTATCAATAAGTTTTGTGGCTCAAAGCAGCGGCCTTAACGGCCAGCTTCCCGAAGTAGAAAAAGGAAGCACCGTTATTTACTGGGTAGCCGTGCTTGATCAAGGCCGTCAGTCCATAGAAGTTACCGATTAAAAAAAGCAAGCCACGGCTTGCTTTTTTATTTATTCGACCTTATCGCTTTAAAAGCATATTTTAAAGTCGCCTATGTTGCCGTACTTTGTTTCTCGCTCGTGCTCGAAACAAAATCCGATAGTTTAATTTTATGTCATAAAATCGCAAATTTTTAACCGATATAACGTATAATAAATATTATAATTGATATTGCGTTTGACAATATTGTTAATTCATGATATCATTATGTTGCAATGATATTATTGTAAATGATGGCAGGAGGT